>NZ_JAHWCJ010000003.1:0-197078 GCF_019550855.1 Mumia sp. zg.B21
GGGGCTGAGCCGTGTCCGCCTGAGGGTCCGGACCTGCCTGCCGCCCGTGCGGCGGCGCCGGCGGACGAGGACGACTGTCGGACGACGACCCACGAGACGCCGACCGAGCCGTCGCCACCGGGTCCCGGTGGTCCCGATGGGCCTGGTGGTCCTGGTGGTCCGAGCACACCTGCCGGTCCGGGGTTCCCGGATCTCCCCGGCACGGGTGGTCCTGCCGGTTGGATCGGGGCGGTGGCGCTCCTGCTGGTCGCTGCCGGCTCGTTCCTGATCGCGCGGCGTCGTCGCGAGGAGGAGGGACTTGAGGACTGACGGCGGGGTGTCTCAGCGGCGCGGCACCGGCGTGGCGAAGACGACGGTGTTGGAGCGGTAGCCCGTGCCGTCCCAGTCCTCGCAGGTGATGAGGAGGAGACGCGGGCGGCCCTTCTGTCGGAAGAGTCGTGCGGACTTCTCGGCGAGGGTCGCCTTGTCGTAGGTCTCCACCCGGCGGACGACGTAGCGGACGACTCCGCGCTTGGTCCTGACGGCGACCTTCGTGCCGGGCTCGAGCTGGCCGAGGTCGTCGAAAGCGCCTCCGCCTGTGTGGACCGTGTGTCCGGCGACCACGACCGTGCCCTTGGAGGCTCCCGGTCGTGCGCCGTCGTCCCACCAGCCGACCATCGAGGCGTCGGCGGGAGGGGTCAGCACTCCGTCGACGGCGCTCATCGGCGCGACCGGGGCGACAACCTCCAGTGCGGGCACCCGCACGAGGACCGGTTTGGCGGCGCGTCCGGCGGGCAGCTTGCGGGCGGGCGTCTCGGCAAGGATGGCCTCAGCGCTCTCGGAGGCGACCGGAGCGGCCGCGGTCGGTGTGCCGGAGCCGTCCTCGTCGTTGAACGACGCAGAGGCGCCGAAGGCCACCCAGGTGCAGAGGAGGCCCGCGGCGCCTGCAACGACGGCGACCGCCATCCGCACGCGGGCGCGTGCCCGGCGACGGGCACGCGCCTCGCGGCGGACGGTGACGAGATCAGGCTCGGTGGTCACCGCGCTTGCGCATCCGCATCAGGTAGGCCGCGGCGGCGAGGAGGACGGCGCCTCCGAGGCCCGCGACGGTGGCCATCCAGGTGGTGGACCCCGGCGTGGTGCTGCTCGTCAGACCGGCGTCGACAGCAGTCGGGGCGGTCTCGTCATCGCCTGCGACACCGTTGTCGCTGTCGTCATCGTCACCGGGAGCGGTCTCGGTCGCCGGGGCGACATCCTCCGACGGCGTCGGAGAGGTCTCCGTGGCGGGGCTGGTCGGCTCCGTCTCGGTCGGCTCGGTCGTCGGCTCCGTGGCGGGGCTGGTCGGCTCCGTCTCGGTCGGCTCCGTGGTCGGCTGGGTCGGGGTCGGCTCGGTCGTCGGCTCGGTCGTCGGAGTCTCAGACGGCGGGGGGGGCGCCGACGGCGACGGTGAGGGCGAGGGGGTCGGCTTGCCAGCCGGCACGTACGTGACCGAGTAGTGGACCACGTCCTTGCACGCGTGGCTGATCTTCACGCTCTCGGCCGGCGGGTTGACCTTGACGTACTCGACGCCGCGCTTGGAGTCGGTCTTCACGCAGTAGCCGGAGATGAGCTTGCCCTCGGGCGCCGTGATCTTCACGTACTTCTTGTCGCCCGTGGGTTCGAGCTTGCCGGTGTCCAGGTCCTTGCAGACCGAGGTGTGACCATAGGTGGTGGAGACAGTGGCGTGGGCGGGGGCGGAGATCAGGAGCGCAGGCAGCAGCACCAGTCCCGCCGCCGCGACGAGCTTCTTTGCAGCGCGCACGGTGGTTTGACTTCTTCCTCGACCCGTCACGCCGCGGGGGTAAGCAGCGAGGGGTCGGTCCGGGGGGTTGTCACAGGCCGAACTGGATATGTTCCAGGACGGCTCGCTACACACTAGGGCACAAAGGGCGCAACGCAACAGTCTTGCGAGTGGGCCTGTGGATCGCCCCGGCACCGGGCGTTCGCCGTGGATGGCAGAGTGGGTGTATGGAGCTGCGAATCTTCACCGAGCCACAGCAGGGCGCCACGTACGACGACCTGCTGGCGGTCGCGCTGGCCACCGAGGAGCAGGGGTTCGGGGCCTTCTTCCGATCCGACCACTACCTGGTGATGGGAGGAGGTGACGGGCTCCCGGGGCCGACCGACGCCTGGACGACGCTCGCCGGTCTCGCCCGCGACACGTCGACCATCCGCCTCGGCACGCTGATGACGTCGGCCACGTTCCGGCACCCCGGCGTGCTTGCGATCCAGGTCGCGCAGGTCGACCAGATGAGCGGGGGCCGGGTCGAGATCGGGCTCGGCGCGGGCTGGTTCGCCGAGGAGCACGAGGCGTACGGCATCCCCTTCCCGTCGACGGGCGAACGCTTCGATCGGTTCGAGGAGCAGCTCGCTATCCTCACCGGGCTGTGGGAGACCCCGACGGGCAAGCGGTTCTCCTTCGCGGGAGACCACTACACGCTGACCGACTCTCCGGCGCTGCCGAAGCCGACCCAGACGCCGCGTCCCCCGGTCCTCGTCGGCGGGCACGGGCGCCGGCGGACCCCGGCGCTCGCGGCTCGCTACGCCGACGAGTTCAACCTCCCGTTCACCCTGCCGGAGGAGCACCGGGCCAAGTACGACCGCGTGCGTGCCGCGTGCGAGGAGATCGGCCGCGACCCCGACGACCTCACCTACTCGAGCGCGCTCGTGGTGTGCTGCGGTCGCGACGAGGCGGAGATCCGACGTCGGGCGGAAGCCATCGGGCGCGACGTGGACGACCTGCGCACCAACGGACTCTGCGGGACGCCGCAGGAGGTGGTCGACCGGATCGCGACCTTCGCCGGCGAGGGGTCGCAGCGGATCTACCTGCAGGTGCTCGACCTCGCAGACCTCGACCACCTCGCGCTGCTCGGCGAGCAGGTGCTCCCCGAGGTGGCGGATGTCTGACGCGACGACCACGCCCAACCTCCGCGACCTCGGTGGGCTGCCGACCGAGGACGGCGCCACGACGGTGCACGGTGTCCTGCTGCGCTCGGCCATGCCGAGCATCGACGACCGTGACCCTCGAGGGCTGCCGTGGCCGCCGAGCCTGGTCCTCGACCTGCGCTCGTCGGCGGAGTCCGGCCCCGAGCACCCTCTCGCCCCCACCGGTGCCACCGTGCGTCAGATCTCGCTGCTCGAGGCTCTGCGTCCCGACGGCCCTCAGTCGGCGAGCCCGCAGGTCGTGGCGCGGATGGCCACCGGCGGGCTGGAGGCGCTGTACCTCGGCATGCTGGAGGTGGCCCGCGCCGAGCTGGTGCAGGTCGCGACGCTGGTCGCCGACCACGACGGCGCGACGCTCCTGCACTGCGCGGCGGGCAAGGACCGTACGGGGGTGGCCGTGGCCATGCTGCTGCGTACGGCGGGTGTCTCGCGCGACGCGGTGGTGAAGGACTACCTGGCGACCGGCGCAGCGATGGACGCGGTGCTGCAGCGGCTCCGGATCGCACCGCAGATCGATCCGTCGCGACGTGCCCCCTCCTCCTACCTCGCGATCCCGCAGGACGCCATCGACGCCGTGCTCGACGTCTGGGACGCCCATCCCGGTGGGACGGCGGGCTGGCTGTACGACGCCGGGGCCGCCGCGCGGGTCGTGGACGGCCTGCGCACCCGCCTCGTCGGCTGAGGCTCCGCTTCACACAACCTGAGGGTGCCGTCACGTCTGTAACCCAGGGTTGCAGTCGACGTTACCTCTCAGTAGTCTGCGTGATCTACGACACAGACGGCCCGACCCCCGAGGGCGACCCCGCGAGCGTGCCGTCCAATGGGAGGGAGACCCATGTCCATCCGCAAGCAGCTCGGTGGCCTCGCCGCCGTCGGGGCCCTGGTCCTCGGCAGCCTCGTTGCCACGACCGCGCCCGCCAACGCACAGCCCGTCACGCTGCCGATCACGGGCACGGCCACCGTGGCCAAGCAGAACGCCACCCTGCAGATCCCCGAGGGTGCCTCGCTCGACGGTGACTTCAACTTCGGCCCGCCGATCACGGTCGTCGGAGACGTCAACATTCCCCCGATCGAGGCCCACATCCGCCTCCTCGGCATCCCCGGGCTCGGTGACACGACCTCCACCGTGAAGCTGGTCCAGACCAGCCCGACGGCGGCCACCGTCGGTGAAGACGGCGTGGTCAGCGTCGACCTCTCGTTCCGGCTGGCTGTCCCGCGGGTCTCCTCCGACCTCCTGCCGTTCCTCAACATCGTCCGCAGCGGCTGTGGCACGGGTGAGATCACCACGACGCTCCGCTCGACAACGCCCTTCTCGCTCACCGAGCCGGTGCAGCTCGAGGGTGAGTACACGATCCCGAAGTTCCAGGGCTGCGGCTACAAGATCGGTCCGACCAGCGGTCGCGACCTGCTCCTCACCTCGCTGCTCTCGGGCAGCGGCAACAAGATGACGCTGCAGGCTGGTCCGATCCAGTTCTGAGCGCCTCGAGCCGGGCACCGCGCGCGTCACGCCCACGTACGCGCCGGTGCCCGCAAGACCACTGGGTCCGGTGTCCGGGAGGGACGGCACCGGACCCAGTGTCGTGTCCAGGGGTCGTTCTCCGGGGGAAGCCTCGCCTAAGGTGACGGCCGCTGAGTCTTGCCTTACGGCGGGGACCCCGTTCTAGCCTGAGGCACTGGCCATCGAGCAGGGGGCACGGCATGAGCGTCACGGATCTTCCCGCGGTCAACGGGTGCGCAGCGGCAGGCTGCTCCTACAACCACGAGCACGAGTGCCACGCCGGCGCGATCACGATCTCCGGCACGGTGGACGACCCGCTGTGCGGCACGTTCCTCGACATCGGACCGAGCGGAGGCCTCTCCAAGGTGGTGGCGCGCGTCGGAGCGTGCCACCGTACGGACTGTGTTCACAACGCAGAGCTCGAGTGCACCGCCGACGCCATCCGGGTCGGGCCCGGCAAGGACAAGGCCGACTGCCTCACCTACCAGATGCGGGTCTGACCGCGGTCGTACGACCGCCGCGTCGCGAGCGACGGCCCGGTGCCGGGGATGAATCTCACCGACACCGGGCCTTCTGCTGCCCTGCGTGAGATCGCCTACCTGCTGGAGCGCTCTCGCTCCGAGCCGCGGCGGCCCATGGCCTACCGCAAGGCCGCGGACGTCTACGACGCCCTCGACGAGGACCGTCGGGCGCAGCTGGCCGAGCGGGACTCCTGGTCGGAGCTGAGCGGTGTCGGAGCCAAGACGGCGGCGGTGATCGCGCAGGCCTCGGCCGGCCGGGTGCCCGACACCCTCGCGCGGCTGCGGGAGGAGGACGAGCCGGTCCCTGGTGACGACACCGCCCTGCGTGCGGCCCTGCGCGGCGACCTCCACACGCACTCCACCTGGTCCGACGGCGGAGCGTCGATCGAGGAGATGATGCGGACCGCGGTCCGGCTCGGCCACGACTACTGCGCGCTGACCGACCACTCGCCCCGGCTCACGGTGGCCCGCGGGCTCTCTCCTGAGCGGCTCCGTGAGCAGCTGGACGTCGTGGAGCGGCTCAACGAGGAGCTGTCGCCGTTCCGGGTCCTCACCGGCATCGAGGTCGACATCCTCGACGACGGGAGCCTCGACCAGGCGCCTGAGCTGCTGGAGCGCCTCGACGTGGTCGTCGCGAGCGTGCACTCGCGGTTGAAGGACGATGCCGACACGATGACCCGGCGCATGGTGGCCGCGGTCGCGAATCCCCACACCGACGTCCTCGGCCACGTCACAGGGAGGCTGGTGGAGGGATCGCGGGGCACACGGGCGGAGTCGGCTTTCAACCCCGAGATCGTGTTCGAGGCGTGCAAGCAGTTCGACACCGCGCTCGAGATCAACAGCAGACCCGAACGCCGTGACCCGCCGTCGCGGCTGCTCGACGTCGCGGTCGAGCGCGGGTGCCTCTTCTCGATCGACACCGACGCGCACGCGCCTGGTCAGCTCTCCTGGCAGGGGCTCGCCTGCATGCGTGCCGAGGCGGCAGGCATCACCGCCGAACGCGTCGTCGACACGTGGCCTCTCGACGAGCTCCTCGCGTGGACGCGGCGCTGAGGGCCGGCCCGGTCCTCACAGGAGGACGCCGGGGTTGAGGATCCCCGCCGGGTCGAGGGCGCGCTTGACCGCGGCGAGCGCGGCGGCGTACGGCTCGGGCCGCTGCTCGTCGTACCAGCGCCGGTGGTCGCGTCCGACCGCGTGGTGGTGCGTGATCGTGCCGCCGTGGGCGACGATCGCCTCCGACACGGCGGCCTTCACCTCGTCCCACTGGGAGACGAGGCCGTCCCAGCGCCCGGCGGCGTAGACCGAGTAGTACGGCGCGGGGCCGTCGGGATAGACGTGGGTGAACCGGCAGGTCACGACCCCCACGCCGCAGACCTCCCGAACGGCGTCCGTGGCGGCGGTCGTGATCGCCGCGTGCAGCGCGGGGAAGCGGTCCCACGTCGTCGCGGTCTCGAACGTCTCGGCGATCACCGAGCGTTGCACCAGCGCGTCACGCTGGTAGGGCATCCGCAGGAACGACGAGCGCCACGTCGACGCCGAGGCGTCGCGCGCGCCGCCCGGCGGAGACGCTCCGGCGAGGATGCCGCCCAGGTCGTGGCAGATCTCGACCGCCCGTTCCAGCGCGGCGTCGACCGGGTGGTCCGCCGACTCGAACCCCAGCACGAGGACGCCACCGCCCACCGAGACGCCGGCGTTGAGGAAGGCCTCGGCCGGGTCGAGGAGACGACAGTTCGCCGGGTGCAGGCCCGACTGCGCCAGGTGGCGCACCGCCTCGACGGCCGACGCCCAGTCGGCGAAGTGCACCGAGCTGCCGGCGCGCCACTGCGGCCGGTCCTGGAGACGCATCCATGCCTCGGTGATGACGCCGAGCGTGCCCTCGGACCCGAGAAACAACCGGTCGGGGGACGGTCCCGCACCCGAGCCCGGCAGTCGTCGCGACTCACCGGTCCCGTACGGCGAGATGACGCGCATCGACTCGGTCAGGTCGTCGATGTGGGTGTGCAGCGTCGCGAAGTGTCCGCCCGCGCGGGTCGCGAGCCAGCCGCCCAGCGACGAGTAGGCGAAGGACTGCGGGAAGTGCCGGAGCGTCAGGTCGTACGGCCGGAGCTGGTCCTCGAGGTGCGGGCCGAGGACGCCGGCCTGGATCCGGGCGGCACGGCTGGTCCGGTCGACCTCGAGCACCTGGTCCATCGCGCTCACGTCGAGCGACACCGCGCCGGCGAAGTCACCGTCGAGCCGCGGCTCGACGCCGCCGACCACGGAGGTGCCGCCCCCGTACGGGACGACGGCGACGTCCGCGCCCGAGCACCAGTCGAGGATGGCGACGACATCGGCCTCGGTGCGCGGCCGGAGCACGAGGTCGGGCGCGTTCGCGAGGTCGCCCCGGAGGTTGCGCACGATGTCACGGAACGCCTTGCCGTGGGTGTGCGCGGCGCGGTCGACGGGGTCGACGGAGCAGAGATGGTCCAGCGACGGCGGTGGGGTCACCCGCCGGGCGGGGAGGAGGTCGTCGTCGACGACAGGTGGGGCGTGAACGGTGAGGTCCTGTGACGGCATCAGCGCGGCCGTACGGCTCACCAGCGCGTCCGTCTCACCCGAGTCGAGCGCCTCCTCGAGCGTGCCCCATCCCCACCACGATCGCGTCGCACCGTCGCTCACCATGGCGGGCGACTCTACGGCACCGGGTGGCGCCGAGGCCGTGACGAGGTCCGCCCGGCGGCGTAGCGTGGACGACATGTGCCGCAACATCCGGACCCTCCACAACTTCGAGCCGCACGCGACCGACGACGAGATCGAGGCCGCGGCGCTCCAGTACGTCCGCAAGGTCAGCGGGATGACCAAGCCGTCGCAGACGAACGCCGAGGTGTTCGAGCAGGCGGTGCGCGAGGTCGCGCACGTCACCCAGCACCTCCTTGCCGACCTGGTCACGCAGGCGCCGCCCAAGGACCGCGAGGTCGAGGCCGAGAAGGCCAAGGCGCGCGCCGCCAAGCGCTACGCCTCGATGGCGGGCTAGCCCATCTCGGTCCGCAGGAAGCGCACCGTGCGCCGCATCGACTGCGGCCACTGCGGCCCGAAGGCGTGTCCTTCTCCGGCGTACGTCACGAGCTCGACATCCTTGCCTGCGCGCTCGAAGGCCGCGGCGGTCTGCTCGGACCAGCGCGGAGGGCAGGTGTCGTCGGCGGTCCCGTGCAGCATCAGCAGCGGCTCGGTCACGCGGTCGACGTAGGTCCGGGGAGACACCTGCTTCCAGAAGCCCGGGGCATCTTCCGGCGAGCCGTGCCGGCGGACGATCTGGCGGGCCACCTCCGGGCGCTCGGCGGCCGTCCAGCGTTCGTAGTTGTCGACCGTGTCGCTGCTCACGGACGCGAACACGACCGCGGCGTCGACGAGCCCCGGCTTCGTGACGAGGACGTTCTGGACGACGCCTCCCCCCATCGAACGGCCGACGAGGCCGACGCGGTCGCCGTCGAGGCGCGGGTCGCCGGAGCGGCGGACGGCGAGGACCGCGTTGATGACGTCCTCGGTGTAGCCGAGCCGGAGGTCGCGCTCGGCGGTCGGGTCGTCGTCCGAGCCGGCGTGGTTGCGGTAGTCGACGTGGAGGACGGCATACCCCGCGCGCGCGAGGTAGTCCTGCTCGCGCGTCATCCCGCGGCCGCTGGTGTAGACGGCCGGGTCGATGTAGCCGTGCGCCAGGATCAGCACGGGGAACGGGCCACGACCCCGGGGGACGACGAGGATCCCCGAGATCCGGAGGTCGCCGCTGCGGTAGGTGACCGCACGCCGCGTGTAGGCCTCGGTGGTGGCGAGCGTCTCCCCGAGACGCAGCGCTCGGCCGTCGTACTCCTTCGCCATCAGCGCCGGGAGGGACACCGGGCTGCCGGCGGCGGGGAGTGCGGGCGTCGCGGTGGGGTCGGGCCGGTCGGCGGCAGACGGCTCGGAGACCGACGGCTCGGAGACCGGCTCCGTCGTGGCGCCGGGCGGTGACGACGGAGCCGTGTCGCCGGTCGTCCGCTCGCTGGTGCACGCCGCGGCCGCCACAAGGGCGACCGCGGCGACCACCGTGCGGACCGGCGCTCCCTGCATGCGATCAGCTCGTGGCGTACGCGATGCCGGTGGAGTGGTTCGGGCAGTAGCCGAACGGGTTCTTCACGAGGTACTGCTGGTGGTAGTCCTCCGCGTACCAGTAGTCGCCCAGCGGCCGGATCTCGGTGGTGATCTCGCCGTAGCCGGAGGCGGTCATCCGCTTCTGGTACGCCGCGCGCGACGCCTCGGCCTTCTCGAGCTGCTCCGGCGTGGTCGTGTAGATGACCGAGCGGTACTGCGTGCCACGGTCGTTGCCCTGCCGCATCCCCTGGGTGGGGTCATGGTTCTCCCAGAAGACCCTGAGCAAGTCGTCGAAGGAGACCTTGGCCGGGTCGTAGATCACGCGGACGACCTCGGCGTGCCCGGTGCGGCCGCTGCAGACCTCCTCGTACGTGGGGTTCTTGGTGAAGCCGCCGGCGTAGCCGACCGATGTCGACCAGACTCCCGGCACGTTCCAGAAGGTCTGCTCCTCACCCCAGAAGCATCCGAGACCGAAGACGACGGCCTCGTAGCCCTCCGGTGGCTCGGTCATGATCGGCGTGCCGAGCACGAGGTGCTCGTCACCGACCGAGAACGGACGGGCCTCGCGGCCGGGAAGGGCCTGGTCGGGGGAGATGAGGTGAGTCTTGAACGAGAACATCTGTTTCCTCCTCGGGTGCTCCACCTACAACCATGCCTGCCGCTTCAGTGTTCCCGATCTGACCGGTGGACAACGTCCTCACCCTTGTCGCTCGTCCGCGCTAGAATCGAACACATGAGCGATCCGATGACAGAGCTCCTGCTCACCGGCCTGCTGGAGCGGGTCGGTGAGGCGGTCGCGGCCGCGCTCGCACGGATCGACGCCGCCGAGGAGGAGGCGGTGGCCGCGGGTGCCGGTGCGGTGGAGGCGGTGGCCCTGTGCGAGGTCATCGTGCGCATGGCGCAGGCGTGCCAGACCGACGCGGTCGCCGACCTCGACGTCCGTCGGCGGGAGGTGCTCGGTCCGCACACCGACGAGCGGGAGGTCTGCCGGTCGTTGTTCGCCGAGATCGGGCTCGCGCGCCAGGCCTCGGCCACCGCCGGGGAGTCCACCTACCGGCTCACCCGCGACCTGGAGCACCATCCGGCAGCCCGCAGACTCCTGCAGGACGGCGTCGTCAACCAGTCCGTCGTCGCCGCGGTCTGCCGGGAGACGGTCTACCTTGCTCCGGACCAGCGCGCCGAGGTCGACGCCGAGCTGGCGCCGTTCCTGGCCGTGCTGGGTCCTCGGCGTGCCGCCGCGGCCGCCCGGCGGCTGGTCATCGAGAAGGACCCGCATGCTGCGTTCGTGCGGACGGTGCGCGCTCGCGACGAGCGCCACGTGCGGCTGCGACCGGAGCTCGACGCGATGGCAACCCTGTCGATCTGCGCACCTGCGGCACAGCTCGCCCCCGTGTGGGAGCGGCTCGACCACGAGGCGTCGGCCCGTCACTCCGACGGAGATCCCCGCACCATCGCGCAGCTCACCTCCGACCTTGCCGTCGAGCGGCTCGCCGGGGCCTCGGTGACCGCCGACGGCGCGCTCGCCATCGTCACCGAGATCGGCGTGCTGATGCGCCCGGAGACGCTGTACGGCACCGACGACGTGGCCGCGGTGCTCCGGGGCTACGGGCCGGTGCCCGGTGAGCTCGCGCGTCGCCTCGCCTCGGGAGAGCAGGGGTGGGTGCGCCGATTCTTCACGCGACCCGACGGTCACGGCCTTGAGGCCGTCGATCCCCGTCGGCGTCGCTTCCCGGCCGGCGTCGCTCGGCTGGTCCGGGCCACCGACGAGCTCTGCGCCCGTCCGTGGTGCGAGTGCCGTGTGCGCGAGATCGACCACACGACCCCGTATGCACGCGGCGGAGAGACGGTGCTCGACAACGCGCAGGGGGTCTGCCGCACCGACAACCTCCTCAAGGAGACGCGAGGGTGGCGGGTCGACCGCGACCACGCCAGGAGCCTTACCTGGACGACGCCCACGGGTCGGCGTTATGTGTCCGCGGGCGCGGTGGGCGGTCCGGTCAGGCCATTCGGCCCTGGTGAGGACCGGTGGTCTCCGATGGAGGACCGGCTACGGCACCTCGTCACCGTCTCCAGGACCTGACAGGTGCAGCAGCCACCTCACGGCACGAGCACCGCCGCGCCGTCGAAGCGACCTGCCTTGAGGTCTCGCAGCGCGGAGAGTCCCTCCTCGAGGGGGTACGGGTGGGTCGTCGCTCGGACCCCGTGACGGACGGCGAGATCGAGGAAGGCCCGTCCGTCGTCGCGCGTGTTGGCGGTGACCGAGCGCAGCTCCTTCTCGTAGAACAGCTCCGACTCGTAGACGAGAGGGGGCGTGTCCGAGAGGTGGATGCCGGCGACGGCGAGCACCCCGCCACGGTCCAGGGCACGCAGCGCCACAGGGACGAGATCGCCGACCGGCGCGAAGAGGACCGCGGCGTCGAGGGGTTCCGGCGGCGCGTCGTACGCGCCACCGGCCGAGGCCGCCCCGAGGTCCAGCGCGAGCCGCTGCGCCGCGGCGTCGCGCGTCAGCACGTGGACCGTCGCCCCGGCAGCGATCGCGACCTGAGCACACAGGTGGGCGCTGCCGCCGAAGCCGTACAGGCCGAGTCTTCCTCCCTCGGGGAGCGCGGCGCGGCGCAGGGCGCGGTAGCCGATGATCCCGGCACAGAGCAGCGGTGCCAGCGACACGGCGGCGACGTCGTCGGGGAGCCGGTAGGCAAAGGCGGCGGGGACCGTCGCGAACTCGGCGTAGCCGCCGTCGGCGTCCCAGCCGGTGAAACGTCCGTACGGGCAGAGGTTCTCCGCTCCCCGCACGCACCAGCGGCAACGCCCGCAGGTGTGCCGCAACCACGCGATGCCGACCCGGTCACCGGTCGACCAGCCGTCGAGGGCACCGCCGTGGACCCCGCCGCCGTCCCCGACGACCCGACCGACAACCTCGTGCCCGGGGACGACGCGGTGACGATGGACGGGCAGGTCCCCTTCCGCCACGTGAAGGTCCGTGCGGCACACGCCACAGGCCTCGACCCGGACGAGCAGCTCGCCCGGCAGCGGGGAGGGCAGCGGAACCTCGACGAGCTCGAGCGGTGGGTCGCCGCCACCGGCCACCGGCCCCGGCGACGTCACCCGCCACGCACGCATCACGTCGGGCAGGTCCCGGGCTCCGCCTCCGCCCTCCGGAGTTCGTCCACCGTTCATGCGCACCACCTCGGGGAGCTGCCGCGACGCCATCCGGGGACGCTGCGATGTCCCCATGAGAACACGTCGCACGACCATCCTCCTGGGGATCGCCGCCTCCCTCGTCGCGCCCGCGATCGTCGTCGCCGGCGGCCCCGCCGCCGCAGGCACCCCCGGCACGGCCACCGACCGACCCGACCGCGTGGCGGGCGCGTTCCACCACACGGCCCGCCTGCCTGTCGTGATCGCGCACCGCGGTGCGTCCGGCTACCGCCCGGAGCACACCATCGCCGCCTACGGGCTCGCGATCCGGCAGGGCGCGGACGTCATCGAGCCCGATCTGGTGATCACCAAGGACAAGGTGCTCGTCGCCCGCCACGAGAACGAGATCGGGGGCACCACCGACGTCGCCGACCACCCGCGGTTCAACGCTCGCCGCACGACCAAGACCATCGACGGCCGCCCGGTCACCGGATGGTTCACCGAGGACTTCACCCTCGCAGAGCTGAAGACGCTGCGGGCCAAGGAGCGGTTGCCGCTCGTCCGACCCGGGAACACCGTCTACGACGGTCGGTTCACCGTCCCCACCTTCGACGAGGTGCTCGACCTGGCGCGCAGGGAGAGCCTCCGCCGAGGCCGCCCCATCGGTGTCGCCCCCGAGACCAAGCACCCCACGTACTTCCGCTCGATCGGCAAGAACCTCGAGGACCCGCTCGTCCGAACCCTGGACCGTCGGGGTCTCAACCACCGCCGGTCGCCGGTCACCGTCCAGTCGTTCGAGACCGCGAACCTGCAGGCGCTCTCGAGGCGGCTGCGGGTCCCGCTCGCGCAGAACGTCAGTGCGTCGGGATCTCCGTACGACCACGTGGCGTCGGGAGACCCCACGACGTACGCCGACATGGTGACCCCGAAGGGACTTCGTGCCCTCTCCCGCTATGCCGACATCCTGAGCGCGGAGAAGGACGTACTGATCCCGCGGACCGCGGACGGCGCGCTCGCCGATCCCACGACCGTCGTGCGCGACGCCCACCGGAGCGGGTTGGACGTGTACGCCTGGACGTTCCGGGCGGAGAACCAGTTCCTTCCGGCCGACTTCCGCCGGGGCACCGATCCCCGTGCCCGCGGCAACCTCCGCGGCGAGCTGCGGACCTTCTACGCCGCCGGGGTCGACGGGGTCTTCACCGACTTCCCCGACGTGGCCGTCGCCGCACGATCGCGGCAGGGTGCGCTGCCTCACCGATGAGGTGACAGCGCCTGATCCGGCCATCCATGCGCCGTACCACGAACGGATACGCTCGCGGGTGTGAGCGACTTCGGTTTCGAGACACGGGCCATCCACGCGGGCCAGGACCCCGATCCCCGTACGGGCGCGGTGACGCCCCCGATCTATGCGACCAGCACCTACAAGCAGGACGGTGTGGGAGGGCTCCGCGAGGGCTACGAGTACTCGCGGAGCGCCAACCCCACCCGTACCGCCCTCGAGGAGTGCCTCGCCGCGCTCGAGCACGGCGAGCGCGGGTTCGCCTTCGCCAGCGGCCTCGCGGCCGAGGACACCCTGCTGCGCGCCCTGACCCAGCCCGGTGACCACGTGGTGATCCCCGACGACGCGTACGGCGGGACCTACCGTCTCTTCGACAAGGTCCACGCCCGCTGGGGCCTGGAGTACGACCCGGTCTCGATCTCCGACGTGGAGGCGGTCCGCGCGGCCGTCGTCCCGGGGACGACCCGGATCGTGTGGGTCGAGACACCGACCAACCCGCTCCTCGGCATCGCCGACATCCAGGCCCTCGCCGAGGTGGCGCACGCCGCCGACGCCTTGCTGGTCGTCGACAACACGTTCGCGTCGTCCTACCTCCAGCAGCCGCTCGAGCTTGGTGCCGACATCGTCGTGCACTCGACGACCAAGTACGCCGGCGGTCACTCCGACGTCGTCGGTGGCGCGATCGTCGTGCGCGACGCGGGGATCGGCGAGCAGATTTCCTTCCACCAGAACTCCATGGGTGCAGTCGCCGGGCCGTTCGACTCGTGGCTGGTCCTGCGCGGGCTCCGCACGCTCGCCCTCCGGATGGACCGGCACAGCGACAACGCGGAGCGCGTCGTGGCCTTCCTCCAGAGCCGACCCGAGGTGTCCCAGGTCATCTACCCCGGACTTCCCGAGCACCCCGGCCACGCGGTGGCCGCCCGGCAGATGAAGCGCTTCGGCGGCATGGTGTCCTTCCGGATGGCTGCGGGCGAGGGTGCCGCCCTCGAGGTCGTCGAGCACACCCAGCTCTTCACGCTGGCCGAGTCGCTGGGCGGCGTCGAGTCGCTGATCGAGCATCCCGGTCGGATGACCCACGCGTCCGCGGCCGGCTCCCCGCTGGAGGTGCCCGCCGACCTGGTGCGCGTCAGCGTCGGCATCGAGACGGCCGACGACCTCGTCGCGGACCTCGCGACGGCCTTCGAGCGGCTGGCGCGATGACTCCGGGCCGGAAGGACGGGCTCCCGCCCGACGGTGACGACGGCGCTGTCGGCGACGGGAGAGGCCCGGTAGGCGACGGGAGAGGCGCCGACGGCAACGGGGAGACCGTCGCGGCCGACGCGTCGCTGTCCGACGGGCCGTCGGTCGCCATCTCGTCCTCCCCGTCCCGTCGCGACCGCCTCGACGAGCTCGTGGAGCGGATGCGAGCGACCGCACGGCGCGATCTCGCGGCGCGGGACGACCGGGCAGGCGTCCTCGGCGATCCTGTCCCGACCTCGAGCCCGTACGCCGCGCTCCCTCCGGCCACACCTGCCGACGCGACCCCTCCCAACGTCCCGTACGGCATCGCGCTGGCCGCCTCGTGGGGCTGGCGTCTCATCATCATCGCCGCCGCAGGGCTGGGGCTCATGTGGCTGCTCGGCTTCTTCTCCGAGATCACCATCCCGGTCGCGATCGCGATCCTCGTCACCGCGCTGATCAGGCCCTTCGTCGACCGCTTCGAGCGGCTCCACGTGCCTCGGGCGCTCGCGACGCTGCTGGTGATGGTCCTGGGGATCGGCGCCGTCGTCGGGATGCTGACCCTGGTCGGGCAGCAGGTCTCCGCGCAGTTCGACGACCTGCGGACCAAGGTGGTCGACGGCCTGGAAGAGATCCAGGACTGGGCGCGCACCGGGCCACTCGGACTCAGCGACGCCCAGCTCAACGCCGGGATCGACCGCGTCACGGGCACCATCGAGGCGTGGGGGAGCAGCGGCACGGGGGTCGTCGACCGCGTCACCGAGCTGGGGACGACGGTGACCCACCTGCTCGCAGGGTTCTTCATCGTCTTGTTCGCGACGTACTTCTTCCTCTACCAGGGCGGTCGGATCTGGGACTGGGTCGTCCGGATCTTCCCGCGCAACGCCCGCAGCCCCGTCGACACCTCCGGACGCGTCGCCTGGGCCTCGCTGACGGCCTTCGTCCGCGCCACCGTGCTGGTCGCGCTCGTCGACGCGATCGGGATCGCCGGTGTGGCGTGGGGCCTCGGGGTGCCACTGGTCCTCGCGATCGCCACCCTCGTGTTCCTGGGTGCGTTCGTGCCGATCGTGGGCGCGTTCGTCTCCGGGCTCGTGGCGGTCCTCGTCGCGCTCGTGGCCCAGGGTCCGTGGACGGCGATCTTCATGCTGCTGGGCGTGATCGCGGTCCAGCAGGTCGAGGCCCACATCCTCCAGCCGTTCCTCATGGGGCATCTCGTGCAGCTCCACCCGCTGGCGATCATCCTCGCGATCGCCGCCGGCGTGACCGTCGCCGGGATCGTCGGAGCGCTGCTCGCCGTCCCGCTCGCGGCCTGCGTCAATGCGGTCGTACGCCACCTCTCGGAGCGTGGCGACCCGGCCAGGGTGGCGCCGGCGAGCGGCTCACCGCCGCTCGTCGCCGAGTAGCGGTCGACCGTCCGCCGCCCTGGTGCCCGTCCTAGGGTGGAGGCCATGACCGTCACCCTCGACGACGTCCGCGCGGCTGCGGCCCTCCTCACCGACGTGGCCGTACGCACGCCGATCGAGTCCTCGCGCCCGCTCAGCGCGCTCCTCGGACGACCCGTGCTGCTCAAGGCCGAGAACCTCCAGCGGGCCGGGTCGTTCAAGATCCGTGGCGCGTACGTCCGGATCTCCCACCTCTCGGCCCAGGAGAAGGCTCGCGGCGTGGTCGCCGCCAGCGCGGGCAACCACGCGCAGGGCGTCGCTCTCGCCGCCTCGCTGCTCGGGACCACCGCGACCGTCTTCATGCCGGAGGGGGCGCCGTTGCCCAAGCTGGCCGCGACCCGCGACTACGGAGCCCGGATCGAGCTCGCGGGAACGTCGGTCGAGTCGGCGCTCGAGGCCGCCCGCGCCTACTCCGAGCGCACCGGGGCCGTCCTCATCCACCCGTTCGACCACCCCGACATCGTCGCCGGACAGGGCACGCTCGGACTCGAGCTGCTGGAGCAGGTGCCTGACGCCTCGACGATCGTCGTTCCGGTCGGCGGTGGTGGACTCATCGCCGGCGTGGCGCTCGCCGTCCGCACGCTACGACCCGACGTCCGGATCGTCGGGGTCCAGTCCGAGCGCGTCGCCCCGTACCCGGTGTCGCTCGCCGAGGGACGGCCGACGTCGGTCGTCGCGCAGCGCACCATGGCCGACGGCATCGCGGTCTCGCTGCCCGGCCACGTGCCGTACGAGGAGATCGCGCGCTACGTCGACCGCATCGTCACGGTGACCGAGGAGGCGCTGAGCGAGGCGCTCCTGCTCCTGCTCGAGCGCGCCAAGCTGGTCGTCGAGCCGGCGGGGGCCGCCGGCGTCGCCGCGATCATGCAGCATCCCGAGCTCTTCGCCGACGACAGCGAAGGCCCGCTGGTGTGCGTGCTCAGCGGCGGCAACATCGACCCGCTGCTCCTGATGAACGTGGTCCGGCACGGCCTGGCCGCGGCGGGACGCTTCCTGTCGTTCCGGGTGAGGATCTCCGACCGGCCGGGCTCGCTGGAGATCCTCCTGAGGGTCCTCGCCGAGATGGCGGTCAGTGTCCTCGACGTGATCCACGAGCGGACGTCCTCGACCCTCGCCATGGACGAGGTGGAGGTGACGCTGAGCGTCGAGACTCGCGGGCCGGAGCACCGCTTCGCCGTCGAGCAGGCGCTGCGCGACCAGGGTTACGTGATCACCTACACCTGAGCCGGGGAGTGGGGAGACGCCGACGGCACCCGCGCCCTGGGGCGACGGGTGCCGTCGGCTCTGTCGGAGGCCGGTCGCGGGTCAGGCCACGTACGGCTTGGCGTCGACGATCTCGACCGTCAGCTCGCGCCCGTTGGGCGCGGCGTACGTCGCGGAGTCGCCGGCCTTCTTGCCGTTGATCGCCGAGCCGAGCGGCGACTGCGGGGAGTAGACCTGGATCTCGACCGAGGCGTCGAGCCCGAGCATCTCGCGGGAACCGAGGAGGAACGTCTCCGTGTCGTCGTCACCGGCGAACGTGATGGTCACGACCATGCCGGGCTCGACCAGACCATCGTCAGCGGGCGCCTCGCCGACCTCGGCGCGGCGCAGCATGTCCTCGAGCTGGCGGATCCGGGCCTCGGACTTCCCCTGCTCCTCACGAGCCGCGTGGTAGCCGCCGTTCTCGCGCAGGTCGCCCTCCTCGCGGGCGTCGGCGATCCTCGTCGTGATCTCCTGGCGAGCGGGGCCACGAAGATGGTCCAGCTCCGCCTGGAGGCGGTCGTACGCCTCCTGGGTGAGCCAGACCGTGTTCTTCTCTTCGTTCGACGTCGTCATGGGAAAAGCTCCTTGGATGTAACAAACCCCAGACGTCACGCCTGGGGCTGAACCTTGAGCCTAGCAACAGCCAGGCTCTCGGCCAAGCATCCTCAGTCGGCGAGGCGGCAGCTCACGACCGTCGCGGTCACCGCACGGCGCTCGGTCGCGACCACGTCCCTGACCTGGATCTCGTCGGTATCGGTGCGGTCCACGCGGATGGTCGCCTCGCCCACGTACGAGTGGTCCTCGGCCTGCGCGGCCACCTCGCACAAGGCAGGGTCGCCCGAGGGGTGCAGCACGCGGACCGTCACCGAGATCTCGTGGTCGGAGAGCACCTTGTACGCGACGACGTCGGCCTGGAAGGAGTCACCGGCCTGGGCCTGCGCGACGAACCACGCCGCGATGACGCCGAGCGTCACGCCGACGGCGGCGATGACCGTCCAGGTGCGGCGGCTCAGCGTCCGGCGTTCTCCGTACCGGCTGGTGGAGAGAGCGGGGTCGGTCACGGGCATGCCACCATTGTGACCGAGCGACCCACACGACCCACCGGAGGACTGCTGTGCCGGACAACTTGCGCCTGATGCACGTCCACGCCCACCCCGACGACGAATCGAGCAAAGGGGCGGCGTCGACGGCGAGGTACGTCGCCGAGGGCGTCGACGTCCACGTCGCCACGTGCACCGGCGGTGAGCGCGGCTCGATCCTCAACCCGAGCTTCGACCACCCCGGGATCCTCGAGAACCCCGAGCTGATCGTCGAGATCCGGCGCGAGGAGATGGACCGGGCGCGAGAGATCCTCGGGATCAAGCAGGACTGGCTGGGCTTCGTCGACTCCGGGTGGCCCGAGGGCGACCCGCTGCCTCCGCTGCCGGAGGGATGCTTCGCCCTGGTACCGGTCGAGGAGGCCGCGAAGCCACTGATCGCGCTGATGCGGTCGTTCCGCCCGCACGTCGTGACGACGTACGACGAGAACGGGGGCTACCCGCACCCCGACCACATCATGTGCCACAAGATCTCGGTGTACGCGTTCGAGAAGGCCGGAGACGCCGACGCCTATCCCGAGCTCGGCGAGCCCTGGCAGCCGCAGAAGCTGTACTACCACCGGGGCTGGTCCCGGGCCCGCGCCGAGGCGATCGACTCGGCGCTGGAGCGGCACGGGCTCGAGCCGGTCTACCGCGAGCGGCTCAAGGAGTGGACGTTCGACCCGGACGAGGACCAGCGGCTCACCACGCGCGTCCCCTGCTCGGACTACTTCGGCGTCGCCGACGACGCGCTGCGGGCCCACGCCACCCAGATCGACCCCGACGGCCACTGGTTCGCGATCCCCCGGGAGGTCCGGGCCGAGGCGTGGCCCACCGAGGACTACGAGCTGGTGACGTCGTTCGTGGAGACGTCGGTGCCCGAGGACGACCTGTTCGCCGGTCTGCGCTGAGGGCGGGCGTAGGCTGGAGGCATGTCCACCGCTGTGCTCGCCGCCGCCGAGCAGATCAACTTCAAGCCTGCCGGCTGGGTCGCGCTCTTCATCATCCTCGCGCTGTGCGTGGGCCTCTACTTCCTCATGCGCAGCATGTCGCACCAGATGAAGAAGGTGGACTTCGACGAGTCGGCCACGGAGCGTCCTCGCCCGTCGGCCGAGGAGCCGCGCGACGACGCCTGACCGTCGGCCCGGGTCATCCCGGGCAACAGCCGCGCGGTCCCTGACCCTCTCCTGTGCGCGATGGTCGAGTCGCCTGCCGATCTCCGCCAGCCCCGGGCGGGACCTCGGATGCCGACTGCATCGGACGCACCGGGCGGATCCGGTCGATGACCGCCGCAGGCACGAAGCGGCGCACGGTCGCCAGCCGCCTCCCGTCCAACCGCACGGCGTTCGAGACCTTCGCCGCCGGTGTCGCGGGGGTCGATCGGCGGCCCGGTGGCTCGGTCTACGCCACGTTCAGCACGTACGCCCCCGGCAAGTACGCGGGCAAGGTCGTCCGTGTCACCAAGCGCGGGAAGCTGCGCGTCGTCGCCAGACCGAGGTTCGACGGACGACGCGCCGACCCCGGTGACGTCGTGGCGCTGCGCCGCCAGGTCCTCGTGCTCGACAACCTGTCGAAGACGGTGCTCCGGCTCCGCAACGGCAGGCTGCGCACCTACTACCGCGCCCCGCGGCCGGCCGGCGCGCCCAACGCTCCCGTCGTGAACGCCCTCTCGCACGGCGCGGACGGCCGTGTCTACGCCGTGATCGCCGAGGACTCGTCGACCAACGCGCCGACGCGCGTCGTCCGGCTCAACGCCGCCGGACGGGTGCTGCGCACCTGGGTGACCCCGCGGCCCGTCAGCGAAGCCACGGCGACGTCCGACGGCGTGATGTGGGTCGACGAGATCGAGGGACCGATCCGGCGCGTCGACGGGGCCGGCCCGTCGTTCGCCGTCCCGAGCTCCGGCTCGCTGGCTGCTCGCGGCACGCGCCTCTACGCGACGGCGTATGCGTGGAACACGCGTCGGTCGTACCCGCCGGGGTCTCCCGCCGGGCAGGTGTGGAGGCTCACGCCGTAGGTGGTGCGGGACTGGCAGTGCGGAGTGTCAGTCCCGTAGGAGAAGGTGATGCGGTGGCTGCCCGACCCGACGTCCCCCTCGAGATGCTCGACCGGATCCGTGAGGCGCTCTCAGGTCTCCCGTCGTGCGTCGAGGAGGACGCTTGGGTGGGAGTCCGCTGGCGCGTGGGCTCCGCGACGGTCGCCCACGTGTTCGGTGGCGAGGACGGGTTGTTCCGCATCACCTTCCGGGCCGAGCGCGACGAGCTGATGGCTTTCGAGCGACTCGGCCCGCCCTACTTCCGCGGGGAGTGGGGAGACAACGTCGTCGGGATGCTCCTCGACGACGAGACCGACTGGGACGAGCTGAGCGAACTCCTCGTGGACGCCTACTGCGTGCAGGCGCCCGCTCGGCTCGTCGCCCAGGTCCAGCGCCCCGACGAGGTGTCCTAGGCCGGGAACTCGCGGGCCACCGCGAGGACGTCGTACGCGGTGCCGTCGGGCGTGATGCGCTCGACGTGGCGCAGGTCGAGCACCTCCAGGCTGTCGAGCGCGCCGGCCAGCGAGGCCACGGTCGGAAGCACCGCCGCCGAACGCGGCCCGCCGACGCCGTAGGCGAGATTCTCCCGAGCATGCCCCAGATAGACGAGCCGTCCTCGCGGGGTCAACCACGTCCGGGCCTGGTCGAGGACGGTGCGCAGCTGCTGGCTCTGGAAGTAGGCGATGAGCACGAGGTCGTACCGTCGGCCGGGCTCCCAGGCGAGCGCGTCGCCGACGATCCACCGCACCGCACCACCGACGTCTCCCCACCGTCGTTGTGCGGCGGTGATCGCGACGGGGGAGAAGTCGACCGCGTCGACCTGCCAGCCCTGCCCGGCGAGCCAGGCGGCGTGACGTCCGTCGCCGCACGCGAGGTCGAGTGCGTCCCCGGACGTCAACGCCCCCAACGCCTGGGCGATCGTGGCGTTGGGGGCGTCGCCGAACGGAGACGGCTGCTCGGTGTAGCGGCTGTCCCAGGCGTGCGAGTCCATCCCCGCAGCCTAGGCAGCCGGACTCACCGGCGCTTGACGTAGCGCGCCCAGCCGAAGCAGTAGGCGCCGAAGGCCGCGAGGCCCAGGGCCACGAGGATGAGCAGGACCGGGCCGAAGGGCTGGTCGCGGAGCGTCTTGAGCGCATCGTCGAGACCGCCCGCCTTGTCGGCGTCGTAGTCGATGGCGGCAATGATGAACAGCAGGCCGACGATGCCGAGGGCGATGCCCTTTGCGGTGTAGCCGACCTGGCCGAGCCGGACGAGCGCGGTGCCGCTGCTGCCGCTCGTCGCTTGCGGCTTGAGGTCGTGCTCGAACCGGCGGGTCACACCGCGGTAGATCTGGTAGGCGCCGGCGGCCATGATCGCGAGACCGATGAGACCGACGAGCCAGCGGCCTGCGGGGGCACTCATCACCTGCGCGGTGAAGCCCTCCTCGCTGTTGCCGCCGCCGCCGCCCGAACCGCTGGCCGACTTGAACGCGAGCACGGCGAGGAAGCCGTACAGGACAGCGAGAGCCGCCGCCTCGACCTTCTTGACGATCTTCTTCGTGCCGTCCTCGTCCTGGAAGCCAAAGATGGCGTCGGAGAGCTTCCAGAAGATGAGCGCCACGAACCCGACCGCGGTGATCCAGAGGATGACGACGCCCACCGGGTCGTCGGACAGCGTCTTCATCGCTCCGCCCTGGCTGGCCTCGCCGCCACCGCCGAGCGCAACCTGGATCGCGATCCATGCGATGAGGAGATGAACGATCCCGTAGGCGATGAGGCCGATCTTGGCGCCGGTCTCGAGGGCCTTGCTGTTGCGGACGCCGCGGCCCGCCTGCTTGGTGTTGCTGGTCATGTTTGGCACGGACGCAGCCTGCCACCTCGCGCACGGGCTGTCAGGACGAGGGAGCTTCCCTGACAGAACGGCGACGGAACTCTACCGTCGAGCGATGAGCATCACACGGAGGAAGGCGGTCGAGGACGTCGTCCATCAGAACGACGCCCCGCCCGCCGACGGCACCGCCGACGGCAGCGCCGGCGCGCAGACCGCCTCCGAGGGCAGGTTGCGCCAGAACCTCCAGGCCCGTGATCTCATCGGCTTCGGCATCGGGATCGTCATCGGCACCGGCATCTTCACCCTCACCGGGCTCCAGGCCAAGGAGAACGCCGGACCCGCCGTGATGGTCTCGTTCCTGATCGCCGGCTTCGTGAGCCTGCTCGCCGCCCTCTGCTATGCGGAGCTCGCGGCAGCCGTGCCGACGGCGGGCAGCTCCTACACGTACGCCTACACCACCATCGGGGAGGTCTTCGCCTGGGTGATCGCCTGGGACCTCGTCCTCGAGTTCGCGCTCGGCGCGGCGGTGGTGGCACGAGGCTGGTCGGGCTACCTCGCCGGCGTGTTCGAGCTGCCGGACCGGTGGTTCGCCGAGGAGGGGTCGGTCGTCAACGTCGGAGCGATCGGCATCGTGCTGGTGCTCGGCTGGGTGGCGATCCGCGGGATCCGCGAGTCCAAGTGGCTCACGAACGGACTCGTGGTGATCAAGGTGTCGATCTGCGTCTTCGTGATCGCGGTCGGAGCGTTCCACATCCGGCCCGAGAACCTGGTGCCCTTCGTCCCGCCGGCCGAGCCAAGCTCCGACGGGACGGCAGAGGGGATCCGCGCACCGCTCTGGCAGTTCATCTCCGGCGTCGAGCCGACGCAGTTCGGCATCGCCGGCGTGCTTGTGGCAGCGGCCGTGGTCTTCTTCGCCTACTCCGGGTTCGAGGCGGTGGCCAACCTCGGCGAGGAGACGCGCAAGCCCGCCCGCGACATGCCCCTCGGTCTGCTGGGGACGATCGGGATCTGCACCGTCCTCTACGTCGGCGTGTGCCTGGTGGTCACCGGGCTGGTCGACTACCGCGACCTCAGCGAGAGCGATGCGGTCGCCGACGTGTTCGACCAGGTCGGCCTGGAGTGGGCGGGTCTGCTCATCGGGATCGCCGCCGTCGCCGGTCTCACCTCGGTGATCCTCGTCGACCTCGTGGCCATGGGGCGCATCGGGTTCGCTCTCGCCCGCGACGGACTGCTGCCACCGGTCGTCGGGCGTGTGCACCCACGGTGGGGCACCCCGGTGCTGATGACCGGGGTCACGGTGGGCGCGGTGGCGCTCCTCGCCGGCCTCGTGCCCATCTCCGTGTTGGCGGAGATGGTCAGCATCGGGACGCTCTTCGCGTTCGTGGTCGTCTCGATCGCGGTGGTGGTCCTGCGTCGTACCAGTCCGGACATGCCACGTCCGTTCCGTACGCCGCTGGTTCCCCTCGTGCCGGTCGTCGCGGTCGTCTGCTGCCTCGGGCTGATGGCGAGCCTCGCCGTGGAGACCTGGCTGCGGTTCCTCGTCTGGCTGCTGCTGGGCTTCGTGGTCTACTTCGGGTACGGCCACCGCCACGCGCGCCTGGCGCACCAGCACGGACGCGAGGACGTCAGGGACGCGCGGCCCTGAGAGGAGCTCAGCGATGCCGCCCCAGGACTCGCCCGTCCCGACCGAGTACCCCGAGGAGATCGGCCGTACGGCTCGACGCCAGCTGGCGTCGAGCGGCTACACCACGTACGACCAGCTGACGACGGTCTCACGCAAGGACCTGCTCGCGATCCACGGCGTCGGGCCGAAGGCCGTGCGCATCCTGGGCGAGGAGCTCGCCTCGCGGGGCCAGTCGTTCGACGGGTGACCGACGCGACGAGAGGCCGCTCCGTCAGGCCTTGCTGGCCTCGTCGATCTCGGCCTCGATCGCCTTCTCGTCCGCGCGCAGCTCCTTCTTCATCGTCTTGGCGGCCTTCTTGACCACGCGCTCGACGTGCGCCTCCATGTCGGTGGCCGCGACCACGACGAGCCCGCTCTGGCCGTCGTCGAGGAGCTCGCCGAGGTCCTTGAGGTCACCGCGGCTCATGCCTCGCGAGACGTGGCCCGCGAGCGCGCCCACCCCCGCCCCTGCCGCGCCGCCGGCGAGGAGGCTGCCGGCGAGCGCGACCGCCGGGAAGAGCGCCACCAGCGCGCCGCCGACCAGACCGATCCCGAGCCCGCCCCACGCTCCGCGGCGCGTCGGCTGCTCGTGCTTCTTGACGATCTTGACCGTGCCGTCGTCGTGCTTGGAGATGACAGCGGCGTCGTAGGTGTCGATCAGACCACTCTCCCGATAGACCTCCTTGACCGCCTCGTAGTCGGCGACCGCGTCGTCCTCGCTGTCGTAGCTCGCGGCGAGAACCATCATCGTGTCGAGTGCCATCGGGTCTCCTTCGGTGGTGCTGGATGCCCCACGCTACGGAGCATCGGCGGCCGCGCATCCTGGATCGTGCCTAGGCTGAGGGCATGGCGAACCTACTGAGCCGAGCCACCAGCCCGTACCTCCTGCAGCACGCCGAGAACCCGGTCGACTGGCACGAGTGGGGTGACGAGGCGCTCGCGCTCGCGGCCGAGCGCGACGTGCCCGTGCTGCTCAGCGTCGGCTACGCCGCGTGCCACTGGTGCCACGTGATGGCCCACGAGTCGTTCGAGGACGAGGCGACCGCGGCCTATCTCAACGAGCACTTCGTGCCGGTCAAGGTCGACCGCGAGGAGCGCCCCGACGTCGACGCGGTCTACATGCGGGCCACGACGGCGATGACCGGTCAGGGCGGATGGCCGATGACGGTCGTCCTCACCCCGGCGGGTGACCCGTTCTTCGCGGGCACCTACTTCCCACCCGAGCCCCGGCACGGGATGCCGGCCTTCCGGCAGGTGCTCGAGGCTGTCGTCGACGTCTGGGAGGAGCGCCGCGGCGACGTCGACCGGATCAGTGCGCAGGTCGTCTCCCACCTCGGTGCGCTCGAGGCGGGGGACGGTCCCGCGCTCGACGCGGACGCCCTCGACCAGGCGGTCCGCGGCCTCGCCGGGCAGTACGACGCCGCCCGCGGCGGGTTCGGCGGCGCGCCGAAGTTCCCCCCGTCGATGTGCCTGGAGTTCCTCCTGCGGGCTGCGGCACGGACCGGGTCGGCGGACGCCCTCGCGATGGCCGAGCACACCTGTGACGCGATGGCACGCGGCGGCATGTACGACCAGCTCGGTGGGGGCTTCGCGCGTTACAGCGTCGACGCAGGGTGGGTCGTCCCGCACTTCGAGAAGATGCTGTACGACAACGCGCTCCTGCTGCGCGCCTATCTGCACCTGTGGCGCCAGACCGGTTCGCCGCTGGCCCTGCGGGTGGTACGGGAGACCGCCGACTTCCTCCTGACCGACCTCGCGACGGCCGAGGGCGGGTTCGCCTCGGCCCTCGACGCCGACACCGAGGGCGTCGAGGGGGCGACGTACGTCTGGACCCCGGAGCAGCTCGTCGAGGTGCTCGGTGACGAGGACGGCGCCTGGGCCGCCCGGCTGCTGTCGGTCACGACCGGTGGCACGTTCGAGGACGGTGCCTCCACGCTGCAGCTGCGGGAGGACCCCGACGACCCGGCTCGCTGGGCGTCGGTCCGTGAGCGTCTCGTCACCGCCCGGGCGACCCGGCCCGCGCCCGCCCGCGACGACAAGGTCGTCGCGGCGTGGAACGGTCTCGCCGTGACTGCGCTGGCCGAGGCCGGTGTGCTTCTCGAGGAGCCGGACTACTGCGACGCCGCTGTCGTGGCGGCCACGCTGCTCGCCACGGTGCACACCGATGCTGCCGACAGGTTGCTGCGGACCTCGCGCGACGGGGTGCCGTCGACCAACGCCGGCGTGCTCGACGACTACGGCTGCGTGGCGGAGGCCTACCTCGCGGTCCTGGGCATCACCGGCGACGCCGTCTGGCTGGAGCGGGCCACCGGCCTCCTCGACACGGTGCTGGACCACTTCCGGGTCCCCGGGGATGCCGGCGTGACCGGGTTCTACGACACCGCCGACGACGCGCAGCGGCTGGTCGTACGCCCTCGCGACCTCGCGGACAACGCCGCGCCGTCAGGGACGTCGTCGGCGGCGGCGGCGTTCGTGGCGGCTGCCGCCGTCACGGGGGAGGACCGCTACCGCAGCGGCGCCGAGGACGCGGTGCGGTCGGCGTCCGCCCTCGCCACCGGGTCGCCGCGGTTCGCCGGCTGGACGCTGGCGGCCGCGGAGGCGCTGTTGGCCGGCCCGCTGGAGATCGCCGTCGTGGGCGAGGGCGAGGCGGCGGCGCGGCTCCACCGCGCCGCTCTCTCGCTCCCGTCACCGGGAGCCGTGGTGGTGGCGGGTCCGGTCGGTACGCCGGTGCCGCTGTTCGCGTACAAGGACCTCGTCGACGGAACGCCGGCGGCCTACGTGTGCCAGGGCTTCGCGTGCGAGCGGCCCGTGACCGATCCGTCCCAGCTGCGCGGTTGACTCCTCCGGGTGCTCAGCCGAGGAGGTCCGACGGCGACAGCGTCACGGGGAACGGGCGCTCGAAGGTCGCCGACTCGTCGCCCACGATCCGCTTCATCTCGCCGAACTCGCCGCCCTCGAGCTCCCACCAGGTCAGCGACCGCTCGTACGGGTCGGGGTCGACCACCCAGTACGAGCCGGCGCCGGCGAACTCGTAGCGCGACCGCTTGAGCAGCAGGTCGATGCTGCGCGTGCTCGGCGAGATGACCTCCACGGCGAGCACCGGGGGCGCGGAGAGGACCCTGCCCTCGACGTCCGCGCGGCGTGCCACGACCACGTCGGGCCGGACCACCGAGTCCTCGGCGAGGACGACGTCGAGGGGCGAGACGAAGACCTTCATCTCCGGCGGGCACGACGCCCGCATCAGGACGGTCAGCTCCAGCACGGCTTCTTGGTGCTCCGGAGAGGGCGCGGGAGTGATGATCAGTGAGCCGTCGATGAGCTCGTAGCGGCGACCGTCGTCGGGGAGCGTGTCCAGGTCGGCACGCGTCAGCGGCCTCCCCGGTGGAAGGCCGATGGGGTGCGTCATGACGCCAGCCTAGGCGCCTACACCGAGTAGGCGGCCAGCGAGACACCGATGTAGTGCACGACGAAGGCCGCGATCGTCAGGCTGTGGAACACCTCGTGGAACCCGAACCAGCGCGGATACGGGTCGGGATAGCGCAACCCGTACACGAGCGCGCCCAGCGAGTAGAGCGCCCCGCCGACGATGATCAGCACCAGCACGGCCGTCGAGGAGGCTGCGGCGAAGTCCTCGAGCCAGAAGAGCGCCGCCCATCCGAGCAGCACGTAGATCGGGGTGTAGAGCCACCGCGGCGCGTGGACCCACAGGACCCGGAACAGCACCCCCCCGATGGCACCCGTCCACACCAGGGTCAGGAGCAGGGCCGCCTCGCGGGGCTCGAGAAGGATGAGGGCGAACGGCGTGTAGGAGCCCGCGATGAGCAGGAAGATGTTGGCGTGGTCGAGGCGCTTGAGCAGCACCTCGGCACGAGGGCCCCAGCGCCCGAGGTGGTAGACGGCGCTGACGCCGAAGAGCAGCAGCGCGCTCGCCATGTAGACGGCCACGCCGGTCTTGGGCCTGGCTCCGGGGGCGAGGACCAGCAGCACCACGAAGGCGACGAGCGCGAGGGGCCAGGTGGCGGCGTGCAGCCAGCCGCGCAGTCTAGGCTTGATCTCGTCGACGGCATCGCGAAGACGATCGCCGACGTCGATTGCCCCGGGATGTCTCTCGTGCTCAGTCACGAGTCGACCCTAGCCAACGCACCTACGCCAGCGTAGGTAACACTCCTCACGGGAGGACGAACCGGTGTCGGTCCGCGACCTGCTCTACACGGCGTACGAGCGCCGGCTCCTCGGCAGGCTGCGCCCCGACCAGGTCCCGGCGCACGTGGGCGTGATCGTCGACGGCAACCGCCGTTGGGCCAGGGGCGCCGGTGGTGACGTCTCGAGCGGCTACCAGGCCGGTGCGGACAAGATCGTCGACTTCCTCGGCTGGTGCGACGACCTCGAGGTGAAGGTCGTCACCTTGTGGTTGCTGTCCACCGAGAACCTGCTGCGTCCCGAGCCCGAGGTCCGTGCGCTGCTGGCCGTGATCGCGAACCTCGTCGACCAGCTCACGGCCTCCCGGCGCTGGCACGTGCGGCTCATCGGCAACCTCGATCTCCTGCCGCCCGACATCGCCCGATCCCTGCAGGACACGGTGGCGTCGACCAGCGACGTCGACGGGATGGAGGTCAACCTCTGCGTGGGGTACGGCGGCCGCCAGGAGCTCGCCGACGCCGTGCGCTCGCTCCTCCGCGAGCAGTCCGAGCAGGGTCGGACGATCGACCAGGTGGCCGAGGTGCTCGACGTCGAGCACATCGCCGACCACCTCTACACCAAGGGTCAGCCCGACCCCGACCTCGTCATCCGGACGTCCGGCGAGCAGCGGTTGTCGGGCTTCCTCCTCTGGCAGAGCGTGCACAGCGAGTTCTACTTCTGCGAGGCGCTCTGGCCGGCGTTCCGGCGGGTGGACTTCCTGCGTGCGATCCGCTCGTACGCCGAGCGCGAGCGCCGCTTCGGACAGTGAGTCGCCCGCCCGCCTGACAGGACCTGTCCACCTGGTGGCGTGTCGCTGTCCAAGGGGACCGCCCGCGTCGTACCGTCGTCTCGTCGACGGGACCACCTCCCGACGGCACCGGGAGGCCCTCCGTGCACCACCGACCGCTCGTCACAGGAGCCGGTCCCGTGCGCACGGCGGGAGGTCGGCCCGCCCCCGGGCCCGCCGCTCCGCAACCGGCTCCATCTGCGAGAGAGTGAGCCGGCGCGGGGATGCGCGTGGGCTCGTACGAGGAGATTGCCGTGGCTGCTGACATCCCCACCACCTACGTGATCGACACCAGCGTGCTTCTCGCCGATCCCCGGGCTCTGACCCGCTTCGCCGAGCACGAGGTCGTCATCCCGGTCGTCGTGATCAGCGAGCTCGAGGCGAAGCGAGCCCATCCCGAGCTGGGCTACTTCGCCCGCGGCGCGCTGCGTCTCCTCGACGAGCTGCGGGTCCGCCACGGCACGCTCGACCGCGCGATCTCGGTCAACGACGAGGGCGGCACGGTGCGCGTCGAGCTCAACCACACCGACTGCAGCTCGCTGCCGTCAGGGTTCCGGCTCGGTGACAACGACACGCGCATCCTCTCGGTGGCCAAGAACCTCGCCGACGAGGGCCGCGACGTCACGCTCGTCTCCAAGGACCTGCCCATGCGGGTCAAGGCGTCAGCCGTCGGGCTGGCGTCCGAGGAATACCGCGCCGAGCTCGCGCTGGAGTCCGGGTGGACGGGCATGGTCGAGCTCGAGGTCCCCGCAGAGGATGTTGCCGACCTCTACGACCGGGGCGTCGCCGACCTCCCCGACGCGCGGGAGCTGCCGTGCCACACGGGCCTCGTGCTGCTGTCGTCGCGGGGGAGCGCCCTCGGCCGGGTCACCGCCGACAAGCGGGTCAGGCTCGTCCGCGGCGACCGTGAGGCGTTCGGGATCCACGGCCGCTCGGCCGAGCAGCGGGTCGCGCTCGACCTCCTCCTCGACCCCGAGATCGGGATCGTGTCGATGGGCGGGCGCGCGGGGACCGGCAAGTCCGCACTGGCGCTCTGCGCGGGGCTGGAGGCGGTGATGGAGCGCCGCCTCCACAAGAAGGTCGTGGTCTTCCGCCCGCTGTACGCCGTCGGAGGTCAGGAGCTCGGCTACCTCCCCGGGTCGGAGGCCGAGAAGATGGGCCCGTGGGGACAGGCCGTCTTCGACACCCTCGGTGCGGTCACCTCCGGTGACGTGCTCGAGGAGGTCATCGAGCGCGGCATGCTGGAGGTTCTCCCGCTCACCCACATCAGGGGACGGTCGCTGCACGACGCGTTCGTGATCGTGGACGAGGCGCAGTCGCTCGAGCGCAACGTCCTCCTGACCGTGCTGTCGCGGATCGGCGCGAACTCGCGGGTCGTCCTCACCCACGACGTGGCTCAGCGGGACAACCTGCGCGTCGGCCGCCACGACGGCGTGGTGGCAGTGGTCGAGAAGCTCAAGGGCCACCCGCTCTTCGCCCACGTCACGCTGACCCGGTCGGAGCGTTCGCCGGTCGCGGCGCTGGTCACGGAGATGCTGGAGGATCCGACCCTCTGACCTGGCGGGCGGCCCGGGCTTGGTGCAGCGAAGTCCGGGTCTCTCGGTCTGCGAAAGTCCCACCGCTGTGGTTCAGTATTGACGTCACGTACGCAGGCGTCCGAGCGCCCTTGACGACGGGAGCTGTCGATGAGGATGAGGGCTCGACGGCGGGCCGCGGTGCTCGCCGCCACTGTCATCACGGCTGGCGCTCTCGCGGCGTGCGGAGGAGGCGGCTCCGACAGCGGTACGCCGACCCTGACGTGGTACATCAACCCCGACGTCTCCAACCTCGACCCGTACGTCACCGGCGAGGACGGCAAGCAGACCCCCGGTGGCCAGGCCTATCTGGCGATGAAGTGCGCCAAGGAGTCCAACGGCGCCTACGACATCAAGGTCCAGCTGCTCCCGAACGACGCCTCCCAGCAGCGTGAGCAGCTCGTACGCCGCCTGGCGGCGAAGGACACGTCGATCGACCTGATGAGCCTCGACCCGGCCTTCACCGCCGAGTTCGCCAATGCCGGCTTCCTCGAGCCGATGAGCGAGGAGCAGCAGTCCCAGCTCTCTGAGGGCATGCTCGACGGCGCGATCGAGGCGGCCACCTACGACGACAACCTCGTCGCCGTGCCGCTCTGGTCCAACACCCAGATCCTCTGGTACAAGAAGTCCGTCGCCAAGAAGGCCGGCCTCGACACGAGCGGACCGGTGACGTGGGACCAGGTCATCGCCGCGGCCGAGAAGACCGGGACGACGGTGAGCGTCCAGGCCAAGCGCTACGAGGGCTACTCCGTGTGGATCAACTCCCTCGTCGCAGGCGCCGGTGGACAGATCGTCGAGGATCCCGAGGCTGGCAAGGACGCCAAGATCACCATCGACAGCCCGGCGGGCAAGGCGGCCGCCGAGGTCGTCTCCACGCTGGGCAAGTCCGATGCCGCACCGCCTGCCCTGTCGAACGCGGACGAGGGTGGGTCCGTCGCCGCGTTCTCGGCAGCCGACGGCGGCTTCCTCGTGAACTGGACCTACCTCTACTCCGATCCCAACGTGGCTCCTTTCAAGGAAGACCTCGCCTGGGTCCGCTACCCGCGCACGGTCGCCGACCAGGAGAGCCGTCCACCGATCGGTGGCATCAACATCGGCGTGTCGAGCTATGGAAAGCACCCGGAGCTGGCGTACGAGGCGACCGCGTGCCTCACGTCGGAGGAGAGCCAGAAGACGTACGCCCAGGCCTCGGGCAACCAGCCGGCACGTTCCGCGATCTATGACGAGCCGGAGACGCGCAAGGCCTTCCCGATGGCGCCGTTGTGGCGCGAGAGCATCGACGCCGCGGCCGCGCGGCCGATGACGCCGTACTGGAGCGACATCAGCACCGCGCTCTACTCGAGCTGGCACCCGCCGTCGTCGGTGAACCCCGACAAGACTCCGGCGGAGTCGAAGAGATACATCGAGGACGTCCTTCAGGGCAAGGCGCTGCTGTGAGCGGGAGGCGATGAGGATGACCAGCCCCACGACGTTGGAACCCACCAAGGCGGCGCCTGACAAGGGTCGCCCGGCGAAGGCACGCACGGCTGAGAGCTCCGAGAACCGTCTCGGCTGGAAGCTCGCAGGTCCGGCGGTCGCCGTGATGCTGCTGGTGACCGCGTGGCCGATGCTGCGGGCGCTCTACCTCTCGCTGTTCAGCTACCGGCTGACCGACCCCGACAACCGTGAGCTCGTCGGCATCTCGAACTACGGCGTGGTCCTGTCCGACCCGCTGTGGTGGCGTGCGGTCGGCGTCGCCGTGTTCATCATGGTCGTCACCGTGGCCGTCGAGCTCGTCATCGGCTTCGGCTTCGCGATGGTCATGAACAACATCCTCGTCGCCCGCGGCATCGTCCGAGCCTCGATCCTCGTGCCGTACGGCATCATCACGGTGGTCTCGGCGTACGCATGGCTGTACGCGTTCCAGCCGACGACCGGGTTCGTCAACCAGTGGCTCAACCTCGACCCAGGCACCAACCCGTTCGACGACTTCTGGGGCTCGATCTTCGTCATCTGCCTCGCCGAGATCTGGAAGACGACGCCGTTCGTCTCCCTGCTCCTCCTCGCCGGCCTCTCACAGGTCCCGAACGACGCGATCGAGGCGGCGACGGTCGACGGGGCGACCGCGTGGCAGCGGCTGACCAGGGTCATCCTGCCGTCCATGCGCGGCGCAATCATGGTCGCGGTGCTCTTCCGTGCGCTCGACGCCTACCGCATCTTCGACAGCCCGTTCATCATGACGGGCTTCGCCAACGGCACCGCCCCGCCGTCGGGGCTGGTCTACAACGCCATGATCCAACGCGTCGAGCTCGGCCTCGGGTCGGCCATGTCGGTGCTGCTGTTCCTCTCGGTCCTCATCATCGCCTTCGGGCTGATGAAGCTGTTCCGGGTGGACCTGAGCCAGGTGAGAGGAGACTGACATGTCACCGCGACGGAAGTCCCGGGTGGTGTGGTCGCTGGTCGCGATCGTCATCGGCTTGATCTTCGCCGGTGCCGGGCTCGTCCTGATCGACCGGCCCGACCTCTGGCTCTGGCTGATCGTGGCCACCGTGTTCGTGCTCACCGGCGCCGTCGGCCTCCTGCTCGGCGACACCGCGCCGCACGTCTCGTGGTCGTCCATCGTCGGCGCGGAGCTGATCGTGCTCTACACGCTGACACCGGTCGTCTACCTGCTCTCGCTCTCCCTCAAGGGTGGCAACGCCGACGTCAACCAGGGCGGGTTCCTCCCGCACGACCCCGGCCTCGACAACTACGAGACGGTCTTCAAGTTCGACCTCTTCCAGAGCGCGCTGGTCAACTCGTTCGGCATCTCGGTCATCTCCACGACCATCTCGGTGGTGCTCGCCACGTTCGCGGCGTACGCGATCGCGCGGCTGCGGTTCCGGGGCAAGAAGTTCGTGCTCTCGATGGCGCTCGCGATCGCGATGTTCCCGGTCGTCGCCCTGGTCGGCCCGCTCTTCGACATGTGGCGCGCGATCGGGATCTACGACACGTGGCTCGGTCTGATCATCCCGTACCTGTCGTTCACCCTGCCGATGTCGATCTGGGTGCTGTCGGCGTTCTTCCGCGAGATCCCGTGGGAGATGGAGCAGGCGGCCCAGGTCGACGGTGCCTCGTCGTGGCAGGCGTTCCGGAAGGTGATCGTCCCGCTGGCGGCGCCCGGAGTCTTCACGGCGGCCATCATCACGTTCTTCTTCGCCTGGAACGACTTCGTCTTCGGGATATCTCTGACCTCCACGACACGGGCGATCCCCGTGCCGGCGTCACTGGCGTTCTTCACCGGTGCGTCGCAGTTCGACCAGCCGATCGCAGCGATCGCCGCGGCCTCCGTCGTGGTGACGGTGCCGATCTTCATCATCGTCCTCCTGTTCCAGCGCAAGATCGTCTCCGGGCTCACCTCCGGTGCAGTGAAGGGTTGATCACCATGGCCACCATCGAGATGAAGAACATCGTCAAGCAGTACGGCGACAACGCGCCGGCCGTGAACGATGTCAGCCTCGAGGTCGCCGACGGGGAGTTCATGATCCTTGTCGGTCCCTCCGGCTGCGGGAAGTCGACGCTGCTGCGGATGATCGTCGGCCTCGAGGAGATCACGTCCGGTGACATGATGATCGGCGGCAGGCGGGTCAACGACGAGCCGCCGCGCGACCGCAACCTCGCGATGGTCTTCCAGAACTACGCGCTGTATCCCCACCTCAACGTCTACGAGAACATCGCCTTCCCGCTGCGCCTTCAGAAGGGCATGAAGGACGAAGAGATCGACAAGCGGGTGCGCGATGCCGCGCAGACGCTGGAGCTCACCGAGTTCCTCGACCGCAAGCCGGCCAACATGTCCGGCGGCCAGCGCCAGCGCGTCGCGATGGGGCGGGCGATCGTCAGGGAGGCGCAGGCGTTCCTCTTCGACGAGCCCCTGTCGAACCTCGACGCGAAGCTGCGCGGGCAGATGCGGACCGAGATCGCCCGGTTGCAGCGCAAGCTCGGCGTGACGACGGTCTACGTCACTCACGACCAGACAGAGGCGATGACGCTCGGTGACCGCGTCGCTCTGCTCAAGAAGGGCGTCCTCCAGCAGGTGGCCTCGCCGCGCGAGCTGTACGAGGACCCGGTCAACCTGTTCGTCGCCGGGTTCATCGGCTCGCCGCCGATGAACATGCTTCCGGCACGCCCCAACGGGGACCAGCTGGAGCTGCCCTTCGTCTCGTTCACGATGCCGCCGGAGATGGCGAAGGCGGCCGAGGGGCACGAGCTCCTCATCGCCGGTGCGCGTCCCGAGCACTTCACAGACGCCAACGGGCCCCAGGTGCCCGAGGCGAGCGTGCCGTTCTCGGCCACGGTCGACGTGGTTGAGTGGCTGGGCAACGAGCAGTACGCCTACATCCCGTTCGAGGCCCCGTCCGAGGTCAGGTCGACGCTGGACCAGCTCGCCAAGGACCTCGACGGCGAGCGGATGCAGCAGCAGATCGTGGTGACGCTGGACCCGACGACCCGGGTGCGTGAGGGTGACGAGGCGCAGCTCACGATCGACGTCTCCAAGCTGCACCTCTTCGATCCCGAGACCGGTGACAACCTGATGCTGAGCGCTCGTGCGGGGGCTCACACGTCGTCCGACGCCGACGGGTCGTCGGGCGCAGCCACGGGTGGGGCGCACGCCGCGGAGTCCGTCGCGAGGGAGTAGGCCCAGATTCTCAGGAAAGTCCGTTCGTGCAGGTCAGAGGGCGATCTGACCGGATTTTCACTGGTTGTCTGTTTGATCCCGTGATGTTCTCCGCGCATCCTGGGGGTTGCGCTTACCGCGATTCCTTCCCCCGGAGGACCACGAGTGATCGACCCCCGCATGCCCGTGCGCCGTTCTGGTGCCCAGGACGGCCGACGCAAGGCCGAACGCAAACCGCTGACGACACGGCTCCTCACCCGCGCCCGTACGCCCCGCGGTCGGATCGCCGTGGCCGCGGCGGTCGCTGCCTCGGCGGCGATCGTCGGTGGCGCGGCCGTCGGTGCGACCGGTGCACCGCCGGCGACCGAGGTGGAGTCCGTCACCGGGCTGGAAAAGCTGGACCCGCGCTCGAGCCCCTCGAGGGCCGCGGAGCGTGACGACGCCCAGGTCTCGCGATCCGGGGAGCGGCCGGCCCCGCAGAAGGCCGCGCCGAGCCCGTCGATCGCTGACGCGAAGAAGCAGCAGGCTGCAAAGACCGCCCGCGCCGCCCGGATGGCCACCAGGACCGCGCGCATGAAGGACCGCGATCCGCGCCAGATCGCGAAGGCGATGCTCCCCGACTATGGCTTCAGCGGCCAGTTCGGGTGCCTCAACGACCTGTGGGTGGGCGAGAGCAACTGGCGCTGGAACGCCGACAACCCGACCTCCAGCGCGTACGGCATCCCGCAGGCCCTGCCCGGCTCCAAGATGGCCTCGGCCGGGGCGGACTGGAAGACGAACCCGGCGACCCAGATCAAGTGGGGCCTGGGCTACATCAAGGACCGCTTCGGCGACCCGTGCTCGGCGTTGGCGTTCAAGAACGCCAACGGCTGGTACTGACGCCGATCCTGATTCGCCGGACACCGGTGTCGTGAGCCGTGAGGATGTCCGCATGCGCCGTACGCCGGACTCCGCCGTCGCCCGTCACCTGACACGACGCCGTCTCGTCATCGGCGGTGTGGCCACCGTCGGCCTCGTCGCCGGTGGTGCCGTCGCCTCCCGCGCGTTCGAGGACGACGGCGCGGACGGTGTCGTGCCGCAGGTACGCCCTGGACGCCTCCTCACCGGCTCCTTCAGCTCCGCAGCGCGCCGTGGTCAGCGGTGCGGTTGGGCCCTCGCACTGCCGCCAGGGCGCTCCCGGGACCTGCCGGTAGCCGTCGTGCTGCACGGCCGGGGCAACGACCACGCCTCCGCGTTCAGCCCCGGATACCTGGGCCTCGATCGCTTTCTCGCGGCAACGGTCGCCGGACGGACACCACCCTTTGCCCTGGTGAGCGTCGACGGCGGAGAGAGCTACTGGCATGCGCGCGACGACGGTGACGACGCCCCCGCCATGATCGTCGACGAGCTCCTCCCGCTGGTGGCCCGCCATGGTGTGCGCACCGACCGCGTCGGGCTGCTCGGCTGGTCGATGGGCGGGTTCGGAGCCCTTCACCTGGCTGGCTCCCTCGGGCCCGATCGAGTCGCCGCCGTGGCCGTGATGAGTCCAGCGCTGTGGCGCGACTACGCCGACACGGCGCCGGGCGCGTACGACGACGCGGACGATTTCGCTGCGGTCGACGTGACCTCGCGGCAGGAGTCCCTGCGAGGGATCCCGGTGCGGATCGACTGCGGACGGTCGGACCCGTTCGCCGCCGCCACCCGCGACTACGCGCGTGGGTTCGAGCGGCGCCCTGCGGGCGGGTTCCAACCCGGCAGACACACCGTCGGCTACTGGCGGCGGATGGCCCCGCGCCAGCTGGCCTTCCTCGGTGACCACTTCGCGGCATCGGCACGGGGAGACCGCGGTGGACCGCTGGCCCCGCCGGATAGCGTGTCGGCATGACCGACCCCTCGACCGAGGACGACGTCGGCGCGCGCAGACGCTCCGGCGCAGTCGGCATCCTCGGCCCCGCTCTGCTGGCCGTCGTCTGCGGCACGGCGTACGCGGCGGTGTCCTTGCTCCGCTTCCGACGCTTCGAGACGCCGTCGTGGGACAACGCCATCTTCGAGCAGGCGATCGCGGCCTACTCGAGGCTCGAGGCGCCGATCGTCGACATCAAGGCTCCCGGATACAACATCCTGGGCGACCACTTCTCGCCCGTCACCGCGCTCGTAGCCCCGTTCTACCGCGTCTTCCCCGACGGCCGGACCCTGCTCGTCGCGCAGGCCGTTCTCATCGCGCTGTCGGTGTGGGTGATCGCGCGCGGCGCGGTCCGCCTCCTCGGTTCTGCCGCCGGCCTCGCGGTCGGACTGGCGTACGGGGTGTCGTTCGGCATCGCCTCCGCGGTGTGGGTCGACTTCCACGAGGTGGCCTTCGCCGCCGTCTTCCTGGCCCTCTCCGGCGTCGCCTATCTCGAGCGCCGGTGGTGGACAGCGGCCGCATGGTCCCTGCCGCTGCTGCTCGTCAAGGAAGACCTGGGTCTGACCGTGCTCGCGGTCGGGATCGTCCTCGCCCTCTCCGGTGCCCGCCGGATCGGCGCCGCGACGGCCGTGATCGGGCTCTGCGGGTTCGCGCTGACGCTCCTGGTCGTGATCCCGTCGTTCAACCCCGGCGGCGGCTACGACTACGTCGGCGTGATCGGAGCGGGCGGCGAGGGCGGCCCGGGGCCGTGGGCGACGTTCTGGGCGGGGTGGGACCTCAAGCTCCCGACGCTGATCGCGACCTTCGGCGTCACGGGCTTCCTCGCGCTGAGGTCGCCCTGGGTCCTCGTGGCTGGGCCTACGCTGCTGTGGCGCTTCGTCGGGGACAACGAGTACTACTGGGGCACCGACTGGCACTACGGCCTGGTCATCATGCCGATCGTGTTCGTGGCGATGCTCGACGCGATCGCGCGGTTGCGGGCCGCGGAAGAGGCCGAGGAGAGGAGTCGGTGGACCTGGGCGTCGCCGACCTGGCTCCGCCGCTACGCCACCCACGTCCCCGCACTGGTAGCAGGCGTCGCCCTGGCACTCGTGTCACAGTTCCCCCTGGCGCGGCTGGCGGAGGCGGAGACCTACGAGGCGAGTCCGCGCGCCGCCGCCGCCGAGGAGGTCCTGGCGCTCGTGCCGGAGGGGGCGAAGGTCGAGACCGACATCGGCCTGATCACCCACCTGACCAGCGACCGCACGGTCTACTGGACCGGCACCGTAGGTGACGCGGTCCCCGACTGGATGGTGATCGACGCCTTCACGAGCTGGGGCGGGCAGGCGCCAGACGCTGCGGCGTACGCACAAGAGCGGCACCCGGGCACGAGCTGGGAGACCGTGCTCGACCGCGACGGCTACCAGGTCGCGCGCCGCATCGACTGACCACGGGTCACTCTCTGGCGTCCGCGGGTCACTCTCTGGCGTCCGCGGGTCACCCTCTGGCGCCCGCGGGTCACCCTCTGGCGCCCGCGGGTCACCCTCTGGCGTCCGCGGGTCACCCTCTGGCGTCCGCGGGTCACCCTCTGGCGCCCGCGGGTCGCCCTCTGGCGTCCGCGGGTCGCCCTCTGGCGCCCGCGGGTCACCCGGCCAGCTCAGGGATGCGTCATGGAGAGTACGTCGAGAGCTGCATCGAGCTGCGCGATCGTCACGAGGCCCTCGTCCACGTAGCCCATGTCGAGCACCGTCTGGCGGATCGTCTTCTGCTCCTTGAGCGCCGTCTTGGCGACCTTGGCGGCGTTCTCGTAGCCGATGTACTTGTTGAGCGGCGTCACGATCGACGGCGACGACTCGGCCAGCTCCGCGCAGCGCTCGGCGTTGGGCACCGTGCTGGCGATGCACTTGTCGGCGAGCACGCGCGACGAGTTCGAGAGCAGGCGGATCGACTCCAGGAGCGCACGGGCCATCACCGGCATCTGGACGTTGAGCTCGAACGAGCCCGACTGGCCCGCGAACGTGATCGCGGTGTCGTTGCCGATCACCTGCGAGCACACCATGAGCACGGCCTCGGGGATGACCGGGTTGACCTTGCCCGGCATGATGCTCGAGCCCGGCTGGAGATCGGGGAGGTTGAGCTCGCCGAGACCGGTGCGCGGGCCGGAGCCCATCCAGCGCAGGTCGTTGTTGATCTTGACGAGGCTGACCGCGATCGTCTTCAGCTGGCCGGACAGCTCGACGAGCCCGTCGCGCGCGCCCTGCGCCTCGAAGTGGTCGACCGCCTCCGTAAGAGGCAGGCCGGTCTCCTCGCCGAGGATCTCGATGACGCGCTGCGGGAAGCCCGCCGGCGTGTTGATCCCGGTGCCGACGGCCGTCCCGCCGAGCGGGACCTCCGCCACGCGGGGGAGAGCGGACTCGACGCGCTCGATGCCACGACGGACCTGGGCGGCGTAGCCGTTGAACTCCTGGCCGAGAGTCACCGGCGTCGCGTCCATGAGGTGCGTACGCCCGGACTTCACGATCTCGGACCACTCCGAGCCCTTCGCGGCGAGACCGGCAGCGAGGTGGTCGAGCGCCGGGATCAGGTCGTTGATCGCGGCCTCGGTCGCGGCCACGTGGATCGAGGTGGGGAACGTGTCGTTGGACGACTGCGACGCGTTGACGTGGTCGTTGGGATGGACATCGCGGCCCAGGCGGCGGGTCGCGAGGGTCGAGAGCACCTCGTTCATGTTCATGTTGCTCGACGTGCCCGACCCCGTCTGGAAGACGTCGATCGGAAACTGGTCGTCGTGGTCGCCGGCGGCGACCTCCTGGGCCGCGGCGACGATCGCGTCGGCGACGTCCTGGTCGATCACACCGAGCTCGGCGTTCGCCTTCGCGCAGGCCAGCTTCACCAGGGCGATCGCGCGGATGTGCTGCGGCTCGAGCGTGCTGCCGGAGATCGGGAAGTTCTCGACGGCGCGCTGGGTCTGGGCCTTGTAGAGAGCGTCGGCGGGCACCTTGACCTCGCCCATGGTGTCGTGCTCGATGCGGTACTCGGTCTCAGTGCTCATGAGAGCGAGATTATCCGGCCCGACGTACGGGCGGGCGCGGGGTCACCGTCGTGGGACGCGGCCCCTCAGGAGCCAGTACGCCTCGGCGCGACCCTGGAGGCGTACGGGGACGCGCTCGGCGTAGACGTGGGCGAACGACGCCGCGAGGGCCTCGCGGACCGCGGCCGAGTCGTCCATCGACCAGATGCACAGCTCGCCGAGGTCGCGCAGACGCTCGGCACAGGTCGCGATGAAGGGCGCTCCGTACAGGTCGGCGTTGCTGTCGTTCACCAGGAAGTCGGGACCGTTGTCCACGTCGAGGAGGATCACGTCGACGCTCCGCGGCGCGAGGTCGCCGACGACGTCGCGCACGTCCCCGACGTGGAGGCCCACCCGTCGGTCGTCGAGGAGATCGGCTCCCGGCAACGTCCCCTCGCGCATGAACGCGGGGATCGCCGGCTCGAGCTCGGCGACCGTCACCTGCCTGACCCGTCGGTCGGTGAGGATCTCCCGCAGCGTGAACCCCATGCCGAGGCCGCCGACCACGACGTGGCGCGGGTCGGCCGCACCCGCCAGGGCCGTACGAGCGAGCAGACGCTCCGAGGTCGTCTCGACGTCGTCCATGACGAACACGCCGTTGACACGGAGCTCCAGCGCGCCGTCCTCACGCCGGCGGACGACGGCATCACCGCGCGTGTGCATGAGCCCTCCGCGCTGTCCGGGCGATCGATGCGGCGAAGAGTCCCTCGAGATCGACCGGGATCTCGTGCGCCATGCCGGGAACCATCAGCAGCTCGGCGCCCGGGACGGCAGCGGCAGTCGCGCGGCCGCCGGACGGGTGCACCATGGGGTCCGCGCTGCCGTGGATCACCAACGTGGGTGCGGCGACGGAGGCGAGCGCGCGGGTGCGGTCTGGCTGGGTCATCACGGCGAGCATGTGACGCATTGTGCCCTCGACCGACCAACCCCGGGCGTACGTCTCGCGGGCGCGCGCCTCGACGGCCTCGGGCGCGAGAGCGAACTGGCGGCTCGAGATCGCACGAGCGCTGCGTACGGAGCGCCGGACGTATGCCTCCTCGCCCTCACCGGGGGCACCGAGCAGCATCCCGAGGAGTCGAGGGTGCTGCCACCCGACCGTACGGCGGCCGGTCGTCGACATGATCGAGGTCAGCGAACGCAGGCGGTCGGGGTGCTCGACGGCGACCGTCTGGGCCACCATCCCTCCCATCGACTGGCCCACGACGTGAGCGGCGTCGACGCCGAGCGCGTCCAGGAGGCCGACGGCGTCGGCGGCGAGGTCCGTCATCGCGTACGGCACGTCACGCCGCAGCCCTGTGAACGTCGACACCACCTGGGCGCGGGTCACGGGGGCGCGGTCGAACCGGGTCGAGCGGCCCACGTCACGGGAGTCGTACCGGACGACGTGGAAGCCGTGGTCGGCGAGGGACTCGCAGAACTCGGTCCGCCACCAGTTCATCGGGCAGCCGAGCCCCATCACGAGGAGCAGAGTCTGGTCGTCCGGATCGCCGAACGTCTCGTAGGCGAGGCTGAGTCCGCTGTCGAGCCTGGCGATCCGGTCGGTCACCCTTCCATCGTAGGCAGGCGTTGCGACGTCCCGGTCACGCGAGCAGCTCGGGGAGCTCCTTGAGGTGCGGAGGGTCCGCGCCCGGGCGAGAGCAGGTGACGGCCGAGGCATGGACCGCGAGCTCGCCGAGCCACGTCAGCGCCTCCTCGTCGAACGCCGGCCGCTCCGTCCAGCCGCGGACGAGGATGCCGGCCAGCAGGGCCGCCATGAAGGAGTCGCCGGCACCGATCGTGTCAGCGACCGTGATCGGCGGAGGCGCCACCTCGACGGACTCGCCGCCGCTGTAGAGGGTCGCCCCGTCCCCGCCGCGGGTGAGTGCGACGAGCCGGGGACCCTCACCTGCGATCCGGGCGGCGTAGGCGGCGGGGTCCAGGTCGGGGCGGAGCTCGGCGGCGTCAGCGTCGCTGAGCTTGACGAACGCGGCCCGCGGCACGATCCGGTCGACGCGCTCGCGGACGTCGGACAGGTCGGGGGTGATGGCGGGTCGGACGTTGGGGTCGTACGAGACCGGGACGCCCGCGGCGACCGCCTCCTCGACCAGGCGCTCGACAGCGTCGGCTCCGGGTCGGAGCGCCGCGCCGATGGATCCCACGTGGAGGAGCGCGAAGCCGGCCGGGCCCGGCATCTCGGACGGGTCCCACGTCAGCTCGAAGTGGTACGTCGCCACGCCGTGGTCGTCGAGCTGGGCCACCGCGACCGCACTGTCTCCGTGGTGCGGAGGCAGCGAGCGCAGGTCGACGTCGGAGGCGTCGACGTGGTCGCGCAGCAGCTCGCCGTACTCGTCGTCGCCGACCTGCGCGGCGAGGACCGTCGGGAGGCCGAGACGCGCGAGCCCGACGGCGACGTTGAGCGGAGAGCCGCCAGGGTGCGCCGACTCGTGGCCGCCGGAGTCACGCGTCAGGTCGACCAGCGCCTCCCCGACGACCAGCGTGCGGTCGGTGACCGCGGGCATCGTCGGCTCAGCTCTCGTAGTCGATGGAGGCGTAGGCGCGGAGCTTCTCCATGCGGTGCTCCGAGATGATTTTGCGGTAGGTGCCCGATCGCGAGCGCATCACGAGGGACTCGGTGATCGCGGAGCCGGATCCGTAGCGGACTCCGCGCATCAGCTCGCCGTCGGTGATGCCGGTCGCGACGAAGAAGCAGTCGTCGCCCTTGACCAGGTCGTCGGTGGTGAGGATCGCGTCGACGTCCAGGCCGGCGTCGACCGCCTTCTGCCGCTCCTCGTCACCGGTCGGCCAGAGGGTGCCCTGGACCGCGCCGCCGAGCGCCTTCATCGCGCAGGCGGTGATGATGCCCTCCGGCGTACCGCCCACACCGGCGAGGATGTCGACGCCCGTGCCGGGGCGCGCGGCGTAGATCGAGCCTGCGACGTCGCCGTCGCTGATGAACTTGATGCGTGCGCCGGTCTTGCGGATCTCGTCGACGAGACCCTGGTGTCGCGGGCGGTCCAGCACGCACACCGTGACCGATGAGACGGAGAGGCTCTTGGCCTTGGCGACCAGCCGGATGTTCTCCGAGATGGGGAGCCGGATGTCGATCACGTCGGCGGCCTCGGGGCCGACCGCCAGCTTGTCCATGTAGAAGACGGCCGACGGATCGAACATCGCGCCGCGGGGAGCGACGGCGAGCACGGAGACCGCTCCGGGCATGCCCTTGGCCGCCAGCGTGGTGCCGTCGATCGGGTCCACCGCCACATCAGCCTCGGGTCCGGTGCCGTCACCGACCTCCTCGCCGTTGAACAGCATCGGGGCGTTGTCCTTCTCGCCCTCGCCGATCACGACGACGCCGCTCATGCCGACGGTGTTGATGAGGGATCGCATCGCGTTGACCGCGACACCGTCCGCGCCGTTCTTGTCACCCCGGCCGACCCAGCGGCCTGCCGCCATCGCCGCCGCCTCGGTCACGCGGACCAGGTCGAGGGCGAGGTTGCGGTCAGGCGCGGCCTTGGCGGGGGTGAGAGGGCCTGGCAGCTTGGATCCTTGCGCGCTGTCGGTCATGGCCGCATCCTACGTCCGAGTCGCTGCGGCCTCGGGGTCGGCGTTTTCGTGGGTGCCACCACAATTGCGGATCGGCGGCGTCAGTCCTCGAACGTCGTCACCTCGGTGGCCTTCACGCTCGCCCACACCGAGACACCCTCGTGCAGGTCGAGATCGGCCACGGCCGCGCGGGTGACGTCGGCGAGGAGCGACACCTCGCCGCGCAGCTGGACGCGGACCGCGTCACCGTGCGGGACGAGACCGGTGACCTCGAGCCGCCACACGTTGCGCGCGGACGTGACCGGCTCCTCCCCGTACAACGTGACGGCGGTCGGCGAGAACGTCCGGAAGGTGTCGCGCTCGCGCAGCAGGTTCATCCCCATCAGGTGCGCGACGTAGTCGGTGCGTGGGCGACGAGCGACCTCGTCGGGGGTCCCCGCCTGGGTGATCCGTCCCTCCTCGAGCACGGCGACGCGGTCGGCGAGGACGAACGCGTCGAGGGGGTCGTGTGACACGAGAACGGTCACGCCGCCGAAGTCGCGGACGTGCCGCCGCAGGAACGCCCGGACCTGCGCGGTGACGGCGACGTCGAGCGCGGAGGTCGGTTCGTCGAGCAGGAGGAGCCCTGGATCGCAGGCGAGCGCACGGACGATCGCGACCCGCTGTCGCTGGCCGCCGGACAGGCGCGTCGCCCGACGCCCGGCGAGCGGAGCGAGGCCGCTCCTTTCGAGGGCCGCCGTGGCGCGTTCACGGGCTGGCCGTCGGCTCGTCGAGGGCGCGGAGGGGTGGTGGCGCAGGCCGAACGCGACGTTGTCGCGCACGGTGAGATGAGGGAAGAGCAGCGGATCCTGGAAGACCATCGTCAGGTCGCGCTCGGGGGTGGGGACCCGTACGCCGGTGGCGGTGTCCTCGAGAACGGTGCCGCCGAGAGCGACGCGGCCCGAATCGAGAGCGCTCAGTCCTGCGACCGCGCGCAGGACGCTGCTCTTGCCGGCTCCGTTCGGACCGACCAGGGCGAGAACCTCCCCGGGTGCGACCTGCAGCGTGACGTCGATGGTGAGCGCGCCACGGCGCAGGACGAGACGTGCGTCGAGACCCTTCTCGGTCATGTGCGCCCTGCCCAGGAACCGCGCAGGCCGACCAGCACCGCGACGCTGATCGCCAGCAGGATGACGCTCAGCATGATCGCCGTGTCGGGGTCGGACTGCATCGCGCCGTAGATCTCCAGCGGCATCGTGCGGGTCACGCCAGGGACGCTGCCGGCGAAGGTGATCGTGGCACCGAACTCGCCGAGTGCCCGCGCCCACGCGAGCGCGGCGCCCGCGGCGATCCCCGGCCCGGCGAGCGGCAGCGTGACGCGCCAGAACGTCACCAGGCGGCGCGCGCCGAGGGTGGCGGCGACCTCGTCGTACCGGGGATCAGCCGTACGGAGTGCGCCCTCCACGGCCATCACGAGGAACGGCATTGCGACGAAGGCCTGCGCCAGCACGACGGCGGCGGTGGTGAACGGCACCGTGATCCCGAACGCGTCGTCGAGCCACTGCCCGAGGACGCCCCGCCGCCCGAACACCATCAGCAGGGCGACGCCACCGACCACCGGCGGGAGGACCAGCGGGACACTCACCAGCGCCCGGACAAGACCTCGCCCGCGGAAGGTCGTACGGGCGAGCACCCACGCCAGAGGCACCCCGAGCACGAGGCACACGGCCGTGGCGATCGTCGAGGTCAGCAGGCTCAGGCGCAGCGCGTCGAGGATCTCCGGCTCGCCGAGGCGCTCGACGAACGTCCCCCAGGGGGCCCGAAGCAGCAGTCCTCCGAGGGGGAGGAGCAGGAGGAGGAGGCCGACGACGGACGGGACGACGAGCGTGACCGGCACCCGTCCGAGGGCGGCGCCGCCCTGCCTGGTCACGCGGCTGGCCCGAACCCGTGCCGCGCGAGGACCTTCTGCCCCTGCTCGCTGACGATGAGGTCGACCCAGTCGACAGCGAGCTCGGTGGCCTGCGAGTCGACGAGGACCACGATCGGATCGACGTTGACGACCTCCGAGGCGTTCTGCGCCTCGACGGTCTCGACCTTGTCGCCGGCGGCCTGGGCGTCGGAGCGGTAGACCAGTCCGGCGTCGACCTCGCCGAGGGTCACCTTGGCGAGGACGCCCTTCACGTTCTGCTCCTCGGTCGTCGGCTTCGCGGTGCTGCCGTCGAGGGCGAGGAGCCGCTGGGCGGCATCACCGCACGGTGCTTGCGGTACGCAGACGGCGAACGTCGCCCGGCCCAGGTCCCGCACGCCACGGACGTCGCCGGGGTTGCCGGGCGGGGTGGCGATGACGAGTGTGTTGCTCGCGAAGAGCACCGGGTCGCCGTCGGCGGCGTCCGCGTCGACGACCTTGCGCATCGTCGTCTCGTCGGCGGTCGCGAGGACGTCGGCGGGCGCACCCTGGATGACCTGTTCAGCGAGAACAGCTGAGGAGTCGTACGACAGCCGGACGTCCACCCCGTCGTGCTCCCGCTCGAACACCGTCTCCAGGTCGTCGAAGGCCTCGGTGAGCGACGACGCTGCCAGGACGGTGAGCGTACGGTCCTGCGTCCCGCCGCCGTCGTCTGCGCCGCCGCAGGCGGTGGCAGCCATCAACGCGAAGAGGGCGGCCGACAGGAGGAGCGGCGAACGGCTCACGGGCCGACCTCCACGGTGACGTTGGTCGCCTTCACCCCGGCGACTGCGACCACGCCGACCTCCAGGCCCAGGTCGCGGACCGCCTCGGCACTGATCAGGGAGACGACCCTGAAGGGACCGCAGCACATCTCGACCTGCGCCATCACCGTGTCGGCGACCACCTTGGTGACGATGCCGCGGAACTGGTTGCGAGCGCTGCGGGCACGGGACCGGCTGGTCTCGTCGCCGTCCGCCAGGGCGACTGCGAGGGCCGCGAGGTCGTGACCGTCCACGGCCGCCGCGCCTGAGGGCGTCCGGCTCGGGGTGAACCGGCCCTGGTCGCCCCAGCGGCGCACGGTGTCGTCGCTGACGCCGAGCAGGTCGGCCGCCTCGGAGTAGCGATACGCAGGCACGTCAAAAATCTAGCGCATCATCCGCAGGTGCGTCCGACAATAGCGAGCCAAGGGCGCATCTGCGGACGCCGTCGTACGCCCCGTCGGCGTGCCGGAGCCCGCTCTGGGCGGGCCTGGGAGAATGGCACCGTGAGCAGCACCGATCCGTCCCCGACTCCTCCGGCGGCACCCGGCAGGCCTGTGGACCAGACTCCTCCAGCGAAGCCGTCCTCGTCCCGCGGCAACCCGGCGTTCTCCGACATCGCGCGATCCATGCTGGTGATCGGGGCGATCGTGATCGGGCTCTTCGTCGTGGGTCAGTTCTTCATGGGCTACACACCAGAGGAGCGTCCGGCCGTCGCGTACGAGGAGACGGTGGAGGGAGTGCGCAAGTCCGCGCCGTTCCCCGTCTACGCGCCGACGTCCCTACCTGACGGGTGGCGCGCCAACGGCGTCACGTACGAGCCGGGGCGCGACGGCCGCTGGCATCTCGGGGTGCTCACCGACGGCGACCGCTACATCGGCCTGGAGCAGGAGATCGACTCGGTCCCACGCATGGTCGAACGGTATGCGTCCGGCGCCACGCAGAAGGACGACGTCGAGGTCGCGGGCAAGACCTGGCAGCTCTGGACGGGCGACGGCGAGACTGCCTTCGTCCGCGAGGAGGGCGAGATGACCCTCCTCGTCGGAGGGCCTGCGCCGCGCACGGACATCGAGCGCTATCTGGAGCTGCTGACGACGGAGTGACCGCGCGTCACTCCGTGGTGTCGGCCCCGTCACGTCGCTGCGCCGCCTGGTCCTGCGCGCGCTGCAGGCGAGCACGGGCCCCGTCGAGCCACTGCTGACAGATCGCCGCCAGCTCCTCGCCGCGCTCCCAGAGCGCGAGCGACTCCTCGAGGGTCGTGCCACCCGTCTCCAGCTTGCCGACGACCTCCGCGAGCTCCTCGCGGGCCTGCTCGTAGGGGATCGCAGGTGCGGCGGACGGGGTGTCGCCGGCGGGTGTGTCGGGCATCAGGACTCCTCGTCGAGGTCGGCGTGCGGCGCGGGCGCCGTGGACAGCGTACGGAGGCGGGCGTGGCCGTCGACGACTCGGAGCGTGACCTCGTCGTCGGGCGACAGCTGGTCGATGGACGTGACGACGCTGCCGTCCGGCGCCTGGGCGACGGTGTAGCCGCGCTCGAGGGTCCGCAGCGGTGAGAGCGACCGCACACGCGCGAGCTGTCCGGCGACCTCGTGGTGGGAGAGGTCGAGCCGGTGTCCCAGCGAGCGGCGGGCCCGAGCGCACAGGTCCTCGACGCGGGCTGTCTGCTCGTCGATGAGGGTGCTCGGGCGCGCGAGGACGGGCCGGCTGCGGATCGCGTCGAGTCCGTGCTGCTCACGTCCGAGCCGCTGATCGACCGCGTACCAGGCACGGCGCCGCAGCTGGGTGAGGTGATGGAGCTCGTCGGCCACGGCAGGCACGACGCGCTTCGCGGCATCGGTCGGTGTCGAGGCACGCACGTCGGCCACGTAGTCGAGCAGCGGCGTGTCGGGCTCGTGTCCGATCGCGCTCACCACCGGCGTACGGGCTGCGGAGACGGCGCGCACCAGGCCTTCGTCGGAGAAGGGCAGGAGATCCTCGACGGAGCCACCCCCACGCGCGATGACGATCACGTCGACGGTCTCGTCCGCGTCGAGCTCGCGCAGGGCGGTGATGACCTGCGCCGCGGCTTGGTTGCCCTGCATCAGGGCATAGGTGGTGACGAACTCGACCCCCGGCCAGCGCAGGCGCGCGTTCTCGAGGATGTCGTGCTCCGCGGCCGACCCCTTGCCCGTGATGAGCCCGATCCGGTGCGGGAGAAACGGCAGCGGCCGCTTGCGGGCGACGTCGAACAGTCCCTCGGCGGCGAGCAGCTGACGGCGCTGCTCGATGCGGGCGAGCAGCTCACCCATGCCGACCGGGCGGATGTCGCGGGCGTTGAGCGACAGCGAGCCGTTGGTCGGATAGAAGTCGGGCCGTGCGTGGACGACGACCCGGGCGCCCTCCGTGATCGGCGTCGAGGACCGGTCGAGCACCACACGGCGGCAGGTGACCGACATGGAGATCTTGGCGTCGAGGTCGCGCAGCGTGAGGAAGCAGACCCCTTGGCGTCGCGTCAGCTGGGCGACCTCGCCCTCGATCCACTGGGCCCCGAGGCGCGTGATGTAGTCGCCCATCAGCTGGGAGATCACACGCAGCGGCGCGGGGGAGTCGGGGCTGGTCTCGAGGGCCATGCCGCCACCCTAGGTGCTCCGGCCGACAGCAGGACGCGACGCCGTCGGAGGCTGTGGAGGGCTCCCCTACGATGGAGCCATGGCTTCGGACTCCGTGACTCTCGGCATGCCCACCCTCGGAGCAGACCGTGACCTTCTGCTCGCCGCGCCGCGTGGCTACTGCGCCGGCGTCGACCGCGCCGTGATCACCGTGGAGAAGGCGCTCGACCTGTACGGCGCTCCCGTCTACGTCCGCAAGCAGATCGTCCACAACAAGCACGTCGTGCAGACCCTCGAGGACCGTGGGGCGGTGTTCGTCGAGGAGCTCGACGAGGTCCCGGCCGGTTCGACGGTGGTGTTCTCCGCGCACGGTGTCTCACCGGCCGTCCACGACGACGCCCAGGCTCGCGGGCTGAAGACGATCGACGCGACCTGCCCGCTGGTCACCAAGGTGCACCACGAGGCCAGGCGGTTCGCCCGTGAGGACTACCGGATCCTGCTGATCGGGCACGCCGGTCACGAGGAGGTCGAAGGCACCTCCGGCGAGGCCCCGGAGGCGATCACGCTCGTGGAGACCGTCGCCGACGTCGAGGCGCTGTCCTTCCCCGCCGGCACCAAGCTGTCCTGGCTGTCGCAGACCACGCTCAGCGTGGACGAGACGATGGACATCGTCGACGCGCTGCGGGACAAGTTCCCTCAGCTGGAGGACCCGCCGAGCGACGACATCTGCTACGCCACCCAGAACCGGCAGCTCGCGGTCAAGGAGATCTCGGAGGGCTCCGACCTGATGATCGTGGTCGGCTCCGCGAACTCGTCCAACTCGGTCCGGCTCGTCGAGGTCGCGCTCGAGGCCGGCGCCAAGGCGTCGTACCGGATCGACGACGTGAGCGAGATGCGCGAGGAGTGGCTCGAGGGTGTCGAGAAGGTCGGCGTGACGTCCGGCGCGTCGGTGCCGGAGGAGCTCGTCGAGGGCGTGCTGTCGTACCTCAACGACCGCGGCTTCCCGACCGCGACCGCCGTGCACACGGCCGAGGAGAGCCTCATCTTCGCGCTTCCTCCGGAGCTGCGCCGCGACCTCCGCAAGGCCGGCCAGCCCGCCTGACCCCGACGGGACCTCAGCCCTCAGGCGCGGGCGTCGTCCGGCAGGCCGGCCAGGTGCAGGCCCGAGCGGACCTTGTAGCGCTTGTTCACGTTGATCAGGACCGCGGTGAACGGCTCGAGCTGACGGGCGATCCGCAGGGCCCCCGCGTCGATGCCGCGGTGCCCGGTGACCGTACGCGCGAGGTCGGCGACCAGGTCCTTGGCCTCCGCGTCGTCCCCGCACACCAGCACGTCCTCGTGCGACAGCGGATCGGGCGTCTTCCACAGCGACAGGGCGGCCAGGTGGTGGAACGCGCCGACGACCCGCGCTCCCGGCACGGCCTTCTGCGTCCCCTCGGCGGCCGACTCGGCCAGCGTGAGGCCGTACGGGCCGGCGGCGTCGAAGCCGAGAGGGTTCACGCAGCTGATCACGATCTTGGCGTCGAGAGCCGGTGCCAGGTCGGCGACGAGCGCGTCGTACCCGTCCCACGGCACGGCGAGCACCACGACGTCAGCCGCGGCGGCCGCGTCGGCGTTGGTGGCGCCGTCGAGTCGTACGGTCGCGCCGTTGTCAGCGGCGCGGGTCGAGATCTCCTCGGCCTTCTCGGCGGCGCGCTCGGCCGATCGCGACCCGATGACGACCGTGTGGCCGGCGAGTGCGAAACGGTACGCGAGCCCGCGGCCCTGCGGGCCGGTCCCGCCGACGACGGCGATGTGATGAGTCATGACGTCCTTCGATCCGGGTGTGTTCGGCAGCACGACGCATCGTCTCACGCACGGCGGGAGACGATTACGATAAGGCGATCATGACGAGCGACCGCGAGATCCGACGGGCGCTGACCCGCGCCGAGGCTGGGAAGTCCCTCGACCACGCGGAGACGGTAGCGCTCGCTTCCTCCCGCGGCGACGACCTCGTGCGCCTGAGTGACGTCGCGTCGCGCGTGCGTGACGCGGCCATGGTCGCGGCTGGGCGTCCCGGCGTCGTCACGTACTCGCGCAAGGTCTTCATCCCGGTCACGCGGCTGTGCCGCGACCGGTGCCACTACTGCACGTTCGCGACCACGCCGAACCGTGTCGACGCGCCGTTCCTGTCGCCGGACCAGATCCTCGCCATCGCCGCGCAGGGCGCGGCGCAGGGGTGCAAGGAAGCGCTCTTCACCCTCGGCGACCGCCCGGAGGACCGCTGGCCCCAGGCTGCCGAGTGGCTGCACGAGCACGGGTACGACGACACGCTCTCGTACGTGCGCGCGATGGCGATCCGCGTCCTCGAGGAGACGGGGTTGCTCCCGCACCTCAACCCCGGCGTGATGTCGTGGGCGGAGCTCCAGCGGCTCAAGCCGGTCGCGCCGTCGATGGGCATGATGCTCGAGACCACCGCGACACGGCTGTGGTCGGAGCCCGGTCAGCCGCACTACGCCTCGCCGGACAAGGACCCGGCCGTGCGCCTCCGGGTCCTGGAGGACGCGGGTCGCATCGGCATCCCGTTCACCACCGGGATCCTCGTCGGCATCGGGGAGACCGTGGAGGAGCGTGTCGACGCGCTGTTCGAGCTGCGGCGGCTCTCGCGCACCTACGGCGGGATCCAGGAGGTGATCGTCCAGAACTTCCGCGCCAAGGACGACACGGCGATGCGCAACGAGCCCGATCTGGGGGTCGAGGAATACCTCGCCACGCTGACAACCGCACGGATCGTGCTGGGTCCGGGGGTCACGTTGCAGGCCCCGCCCAACCTCTCCGACCCCGACTCGATAGCCCCGCTGCTCGCGGCGGGCGTCGACGACTGGGGCGGCGTGTCCCCGGTGACGCCCGACCACGTCAACCCCGAGCGCCCGTGGCCGCAGATCGACGACCTCGCGACCTGGACCGCGCAGTCGGGCCTGACCCTGGCCGAGCGACTGACGGTGCACCCGCGGTTCGTGCGCGAGACGTTGTCGGGGGAGCGCCCGTGGTTCGACAGCCGGTTGATCCCGCATGTGTCCGCTCTCGCGGATCCTGACGGGCTCGCCGACGCCGGAGCGCCGGTCGTGGGTCGGCCCTGGCAGGACCCCGAGACACCTCCGGAGGCGAGCGGCCGTACGGAGCTGCACACCGAGATCGACACGGTCGGCCGGAGTGCGGACCGACGCAGCGACTTCGCGGGTGTCTACGGCGACTGGGAGGAGGTGCGCGAGCACGCGTCCCGGACCTCCGAACCCCTTGGTCTGCCGTCGGTCCCCGAGCGACTCGACTCCGACGTCCGTACGGCCCTGGCGCGCGCCTCTGAGGAACCCGCGGGCCTCTCCGACGTGGACTACCTCGCCCTCATGACCGCCGAGGGCCCGGCGCTGGACGCGGTCTGCCGTCTCGCCGACGACCTGCGGCGCGACGCGGTCGGCGACGAGGTGACCTACGTCGTCAACCGGAACATCAACTTCACCAACGTCTGCTATGTCGGATGCCGGTTCTGTGCGTTCGCTCAGCGAAAGTCCGACGCCGACGCCTACACGCTCTCTCTGGAGCAGATCGGAGACCGCGTCCGCGAGGCGACCGCGCTCGGCGCGAGCGAGATCTGCCTCCAGGGCGGCATCTCACCCGACCTGGGACCCTCGGCCTACGCCGACATCGTTCGCGCCGTGAAGGCGGCGTCGCCGGACGTCCACGTCCACGCGTTCAGCCCGATGGAGATCGTCACTGCGGCGGCCAAGGCGGGCCGTTCGATCCGCGAGTGGCTGACGGAGCTGCGGGAGGCGGGGCTCGACACGATCCCCGGCACCGCGGCGGAGATCCTCGACGACGACGTCCGTTGGGTGCTTACCAAGGGCAAGCTGCCGGCGGCGCAGTGGATCGAGGTCGTCGAGACCGCGCACAGCCTCGGCATCCGGTCGAGCTCGACGATGATGTACGGCCACGTCGACAACCCCCGGCACTGGGTCGGGCACCTGCGCACCCTCGCGGAGGTGCAGGAGCGCTCGGGCGGGTTCACGGAGTTCGTCGCGCTGCCGTTCATCCACACCAACGCGCCGATCTATCTCGCCGGCGTCGCCCGTCCGGGGCCCACGCTGCGCGACAACCGGGCTGTCCACGCCCTCGCGCGAATCATGCTGCACGGGCGGATCCACAACATCCAGACCTCGTGGGTCAAGCTCGGTGTGGACGGCACGCGGCAGATGCTGCGCGGCGGTGCGAACGACCTCGGCGGCACGCTGATGGAGGAGACGATCAGCCGCATGGCGGGGTCGCAGCACGGCTCGGCCAAGACGGTCCACGAGCTCCGGGTGATCGCCGAGGGGATCGGCCGACCCGTTCGTGAGCGGCGTACGGACTACCCCCACCAGCAGGAGACCGCGGCCTGACGGCGGCACCACCGCGGCCTGACGGCGGCACCACCGGAATCACCCCTCCCGGGCGATGCTGGTGACGTCCGTCCGGCGAGACAGTTCTGCTGGAGCGCATGGGCGCGCCGAGGCACCGCATGACGGAAAGGGTCGCGCATGGACGACTTCTGGGACTTCTTCTGGCTCCTGGTCTGGAGCTTCTTCTTCGTGGCGTACCTGATCCTGCTCTTCCAGATCTTGACCGACCTCTTCCGTGACCATCATCTGAGCGGTTGGTTGAAGGCAGTGTGGGTGATCTTCTTGATCATCTTCCCGTTCCTGACGGCGCTGGTGTATCTGATCGCCCGCGGCGGAGGCATGGCCGAGCGGCAGGCGGCGGCGTTGCGGGCGGCCAAGGCCGAGACCGATCAGTACATCCAGCAGACCGCAGGCCACGCGAGTCCGGCGCACCAGATCGAGACGGCGAAAGCACTGCTGGACTCGGGGACGATCAGCCAGGCGGAGTTCGACCAGCTCAAGGCCAAAGCGCTCAGCTGAGCGCTCGTCCGAGCGAGGCTCGGCGCCAGCCCACGATGCCGAGGGCGGCGCCGAGCCCGGCCACGAGTGCGACCGCGTGCTGCACGACCGCGATCACGACGAGCTGCACGAGCGAGGCGTCGGGTGGCGTGCCGGGCTCGTCGAGGGCGCTCGAACGGGCGATCGCCGCCACGGCCATCACGCTCACGAGGACGAGCGGCGGCGCGACCATCGGGGCGTAGAGCGCTTGCCGCGAGGCGGCAAGGGCGTTCGTGGCCGAGACGAGCACGAACATCACGTCGAAGAACCAGCCGAGGCGCCCGGTCGTGAGGATCTCGAGCCAGGCGGTGGCGAAAGCTGCCACGACGGCGACGACCACCACGCCACGCGCGGACAGGTCGTGCTGGGCGGCGCGCGCTGTCCACGCCTTGCGGTGGCGTGGCGGCCGCCGACCAGGACCGCGGGAGAGCCGTGCCCACTGCTGCACGTCTCCACGCTATGGCGTGGTGGCTCGATCAGCCCGTACGGCGCGCCGTGCCGAGGCCGGTATCGCCGTCCTCGGCGCGCTCGACCTCAGCGGACGTGATCTCCTCGACGATGCGGTCGACCAGCTCCGGCGCCTGGACGGGACGAGCCAGGCTCTCGACCGGCTCGGGCGCCGGCAGGTCGGCGTCGGGTGCGTGGAGCTCCGACATCCGACGCGCCGTGACGAGGACCCGCGTCTCCAGCGACCCAACGGCGCCGTTGTAGGCACCCACCGCCGCATCGAGGCTGCGCCCGACCTTGCCGAAGTGCTTGCCGAGGGTGCCAAGACGCTCGTACAGCTCGCGCGCGAGGGTGTGGACCTCCCGTGCCTGGTCGGCGATCTGCGCCTGGGTCCAGGCGTAGCCGACGGTGCGCAGCAGCGCGATCAGCGTCGTAGGGGTCGCCAGCACGACGCGCTTGGCGGCGGCGTCCTCCAGGATCGACGGGTCGGTGTCGAGCGCGGCGGACAGGAACGCCTCACCGGGCACGAAGAGCACCACGAACTCCGGCGCGGTGGTGAACTGCCGCCAGTAGGCCTTGGCCGACAGACCGTCGACGTGAGTCCGGAGCTGACGCGCGTGCCGCCGGAGGTGAGCGGCGTACTCGTCCTCGTCATCGGCCTCGGTGGCGTCGAGGAAGGCGTCGAGCGGGACCTTGGAGTCGACCACGACGTGCTTGTCGCCGGCCAGGTGCACGACCATGTCGGGGCGCAGCGCGGCTCCGCCGTCACGGACCGTGGTCTGGAGGTCGAAGTCGACGCGATCGACCATGCCTGCGAGCTCGGCGGCCCGCTGCAGGTGCATCTCGCCCCACCTGCCGCGGACCTGCGGCTTGCGGAGCGCCGTCGACAGCGAGGCGGTCTCGCGTCGCAGGGACTCGCTCGTCGTGCGGACCTGCTCGACCTGCTCCCGGAGCTGGCTCTGCCACGAGACCCGTCCCGCCTCGATCTCGCGGAGCCGGGTGTCGAAGCGGTCGAGGCTCTCCTTGACCGGACCGACGGCCTGCGCCGTCGCGTGCGCGGACAGCTGCACGTGGTCGACGGTGGCGGCATCGTGCCGGCGCAGCACGCCGCTGCCGAGCAGCACTCCGACGGCGAGGCCGGCGAGCAGGGCGAGCAGGGCGACGAGGAGCAGGCTGGGCATGGGGTCAGCGTCTCAGCGGTCACTGACAGTTCTGCTGTCGGCGGCACCCTCCCGTTCAACTGCCGCGCGTCGAGCGACCCACGCCGCCCCTGTCCCCGCCGCCGCCAGGAGACCGCCCAGGACGAGCCACCCCGCCGTGCCGTGCTCGATCGCCGTCGCGGTCACCAGGATCGGTGACACCATGGCCGCGACCGCGTAGCCCGTCTGCGTCAGTCCCTGGTACGCCCCCGCTCGACGCGTGTCGGCGAGCCCGAACGCCATGCCCCAGCCGCCCGCCTCGCCGAGGACCTCGCCCCACCCGTGCACGAGAGCCGCGACGACGAGCAGCGCGCACGCGGTCACGACGTCGCCGTATCCCGCGGCGGCGTAGGCGACGCACGCCGCAGCGAGCAGCCACGACCCCTGCCGTACCGCGATGCCTGCCCTGCGAATGTCGTGCGTGCCCCGCGACACCCGAACCTGCAGCACCACGACGACCACCGTGTTGAGCACGAGCAGCACCGAGACCATCGCGGTCGGCGCGGCGGTCGTCGCGATCCACAGGGGGACGCCGATCGTCTGGAGTCCGAAGTGCATGGCGACGACGGCGTTGAGGCCGACGCTGGCGACGTACGTGCGGTCGCGCCAGGGCGACGGGCCGCGGGTCGGCTGCCCGGCGTCGGTCGGCCTCCGAGAGGCCTCGGTCATCGTCGCCGCCAGTGCCGGGACCGCGTACGGGAGCCGGACGACCGGAACAGCGGCCACGAGCAGGAGGGCGCCCGCCGCGATCATCGCGGCCCGGTACGCGGCTGCGGTGTCGACGACGAGGGCCGCCGCTGCGGTGACGGTGCCGAGTCCGATGCACACGTTGGTGACCACGCGCATCCGCGCCCGGAGGGTGACCCTGTCGGGTCCGACGTACCAGCGCGCGATGATCGCCTGCTTCGCCGATCCCTGCACCGAGCGCGCGCCGACCGCGACGCAGGCGACGAGGACGAAGACGAGCGCGTCCGCGGCGAAGGTGTACGCGAGCATCGCCAGGCCGTTGAGCGTCATCGCCCACGACTGCACGTGGTGGGCGCCGACCCGGTCCGACAACCAGCCCCCCGCGTACGAGGCGACGACCCCGACGCCTCCGGCGATGCCCAGCCCGAGCCCGACGGTGGTGGCCTCCAGACCGATCACGCGGGTGAAGTAGAGCGCGCTCACGGTGTAGAAGACGCCGCTCGACAGGGAGTGTGCCGCTGTGCTCAGGGTGAGAGCCCGGGCGACCCGGTCGTGCGGCAAGAACGTCTCGATCACGGGTCAGTTCTCGCCGATCGCGCGGGGAGCACGAAGAGATATAGCGTAGGGCTTCATGGTCGGCCTTCTCGAGTACGAGGTGGACGGCAGGGATCTGGGCGATGTCCGCTTCGCGATCTCGCCGATCAACGAGCTGGCACTGTCGCTGCGCACGTTCCGAGAACCCGGTCGCTTCCCCGTCCACCTTCCGTGGCTCCGCGAGACGCAGGACGCCCGCGACCGGCTCGACACGACGATGCTTCGCGCGCTCAGCAACGATTCGCTGTCGACACCGGACTTCCTCAGCCCGCGGCCGCACAGCCCTCTGACCCGCGTCGACACCGAGCTCCAGGCGCTGGCGAGGGTGGAGGACGAGCGCCTGGGTGCCGACCTCCGCGCGGTCCACCCGGACGGGCTCCCGTACCCGCTTCGGGGGTCCGCGGAGGCGGTCCGCAGCCGCATGCTGCGTGCGCTGCGGGCGTACTGGGACTCTTGCTTCGCGCCGTGGTGGCCTCGGATGCGCGGCGTTCTGCAGGCCGACATCGTGCACCGTGGTCGTGTCGCGGCCGCAGAGGGCGTCGGCGCGATGCTCGGCGGGATCAGCGACCGCGTCTGCCTCGACGGCGACGTCGTACGGGTCCGCCTGACGTCGCCCTTGCAAAGACGTCGAGGCACTCGCGGCGAGGGCCTGACGCTCGTGCCGAGCCTGTTCACCAGGGGAGCGACGGTGCCGATCGGCGAGGACGAGCCGCCGATGATCCTCTACGGCGCCCGTGGATCTGGCGCTCTCTGGCAGGTCGAGCCGCGCCGCTCGCCGGCGGTGCTCGGCGACCTGCTCGGGGTGACACGTGCTGGTCTTCTCACCGCGCTCGAGGTGCCGGCATCGTCGACGGAGCTGGCCGGTCGGCTGGGAGTGACGACCCCTGCGGTCAACCAGCACCTGCGGGCGATGCGCGACGCCGGGCTGCTCACGAGCGCCCGGCACGGGCGGTCGGTGCTCTATCTCCGCTCGGAGCTCGGCGACGCGCTCGTCGCCGGGGGAGGACGGATGTCGGCCGAGGGTGGTACGAACGAGGGATGACCGATCAGCCGACGCGCGCCACCCCGCCGTCTGCGTGGCCGCTCCCGATCGAGACCGACCGCCTGCGGCTGCGCCCGTACGCGCACGGAGACGCGCCGCGGGTGCTCGACATCCACAGCCGGCTCGACGTCATCCGGTGGCTCGGCGACCCTCCGTTCACGCCGATGGCGTCGCTCGACGAGGCCCGCGCCTGGATCGACGACCTCAATGAGCTGGCCGAGGCCCATCCGGGCTGTCTCGGTCTGGCTGCCGAGGTGCGCGACACCGGAGTCGTCGCGGGCACGGTGATGATCACGCCGTGCCCCAACAGCGACCCGCCGGACCTCCAGGTCGGCTGGCACCTCCACCCGGACTCGACCGGTCGCGGCTACGCGACGGAGGGGGCGAGGGCCCTGCTCGATGTGGCGTACGCACACTTCGACGGCTCCGCGCCGGACCGGCCGCTGCTCGACGAGGTGTGGTGCGGCATGTATCCGGACAACCAGCCGTCCGCGGCGATCGCCGTACGCCTCGGGCTCGAGGACCTCGGCATCCTGAAGGACCCGTGGTACGAGGGCGACAGCCACCTGTTCCGTACGACGCGAGACCACTGGGCGGCGGCGCGTCGCGGCCGCCCCGTACGCTAGTTCCTCGTGGCACTCAGCATCGGCATCGTCGGACTCCCCAACGCGGGCAAGTCGACCCTCTTCAACGCTCTGACCAAGAACGACGTCCTCGCGGCGAACTACCCGTTCGCGACGATCGAGCCCAACGTCGGCGTGGTGGGGGTCCCCGACCCGCGCCTCGACGAGCTCGCCAAGATCTTCGGTTCCGAGCGGATCCTCCCGGCGACCGTTCAGTTCGTCGACATCGCCGGCATCGTGCGTGGCGCCTCTGAGGGTGAGGGACTCGGCAACAAGTTCCTGAGCCACATCCGCGAGTCCGACGCGATCTGCCAGGTCACCCGTGTGTTCCGCGACCCCGACGTCACCCACGTCGACGGCAAGGTCTCGCCGAGCGACGACATCGAGACCATCCGCACCGAGCTGATCCTCGCCGACCTCCAGACGATCGAGAACGCGCTCCCGCGGCTGGAGAAGGACGCCAAGAAGGACAAGGACGTCGCCGTCGTCGCCGAGGCGGTCAGGGAGGCGCGTACGCACCTCGAGGCAGGCACCGGCGTGTTCTCCGCCGGCCTCGATCCCGAGCCGCTGCGCGAGCTGCACCTCCTGTCGGCAAAGCCGCAGCTGTTCGTCTTCAACTGCGACTCCGACGAGCTCGCGGACGAGGAGCTCAAGCAGCGGATGCGCGACATCGTCGCGCCCGCAGAGGCCGTCTTCCTCGACGCGAAGTTCGAGGCCGAGCTGGTCGAGCTCGACGACGACGAGGAGGCTCGCGAGATGCTCGCCGAGATGGGCATCGACGAGCCCGGACTCGACCTGCTGGCGCGTGTGGGCTTCGAGACCCTCGGGCTCCAGACCTACCTCACTGCCGGGCCCAAAGAGGCTCGCGCCTGGACCATCAAGAAGGGCGCGACCGCACCCGAGGCGGCCGGTGTGATCCACACCGACTTCCAGCGTGGCTTCATCAAGGCAGAGATCGTGTCGTACGACGACCTCGTGGCCGCCGGCTCGATGGCCGCGGCGAAGTCGGCGGGCAAGGTCCGCATGGAGGGCAAGGACTACGTCATGCAGGACGGCGACGTGGTGGAGTTCCGCTTCAACGTGTGAATCGGTGCGTTTGTGCGCAGTCCGCGCGAACTCGTGCCAGAGGTAGCCGCTGCGCGCTGAAGGCCGAGACCGTCAGTCCTTCAGGAACTACCGCCGGGGCGAGGGTCGCGGGATCGTGCTGTCTCCTCGCCGGGACGCAGGTGGCGCACCAGGCTCGGTAGGAGCACCTTCTCCGAGACCATGTGATCCTGTCCGGCCAGCGTTTCACGAGTGGCGCCTGGGATGCTCGCCTGCAGAGCGTCGGCGACACGGTGCAGCTCCTCGGGGCTGCGTTCGCCGACCATCACGTGTGTGGGCACGCGCACCGTGGCGGCGACGTCCAACGGTGGCGGTGCCGCGGTGAGGGACATGTCGTAGCGGAGCGTGGGTGCGAGCGCGACGAGCCGACGCCACCCCGGCATGAAGGGCAGCAGCGCAGCGAAGAACCTCGGCATGCCGATGCCGACGAGGAAGCGCTTGATAGCGGCCGCGTCGCGTCCTTGGTCGAGAAGGGCCTCCACGCCGGCGCACACCGTCGCGTAGCGATCGGCCCCAGCCTGGTCGGCGACCCAGGACGCGTCGTAGAGAACGACCCCCTGCACCTTCGGTGCGAGCCTGTGGGCCGCGTGCAGAGCCAGCACCGCCCCCGACGAGTGGCCGTAGATGAACGATCGTCCTCCCATCGTGTCGATGAGCGCCTCGAGATCCTCGACTTCACGGTCGAGCGACCACGGCGCTGTGTCGGTCGAGTCGCCGCGTCCGCGCCGGTCGTAGGACAACACCCGGAAGGACCGTGACAACACCGAGGCGCCCTTCTGGACGGGGCGGAACGTCCGGTGGCAGATGGCCCCCGTCACGTAGACGAGCGGCGGGCCTTCGCCGTTCACCTCGTAGGCAAGCCTGGTGCCGTCACGCGAGATGGTGGTGCTGACACCTGTCATGGTCGCCCCCTCGTAAGTTTCTGGACTGGTGCGTCTAGAATTAAGAAGTTAGACTGGTGGGTGTGATAAGTCAAGGGTCAGCCGGGATGCGCCCGAGCTCGGCGGCGAAACGGCGAGCCATCCTGGCAGCCGCGGAGGAGGCCTTCCTCGCCGCCCACTACGAGAGCGTGACCATGGACGATCTCGCTCGTTCCTCCGGAGTCTCGAAGCAGACCGTGTACGCGCACTTCGGCACCAAGGAGCAGCTCTTCATCGAGCTCGTCACCTCGATGACCCGGCTGGCAGCCGACGACGTGCACCAGGTCGACGCTCTCCCGATCGAGTCGGCCGACCGCATCGCGCCGGTGCTCGAGTCGATACTGAGCCGGCAGCTGGCGGCGGTATTGCAGCCGCGCATGCTCAGGCTGCGCCGGTTGGTGATCGGTGAAGTCCCGCGATTCCCCGAGCTGGCGCGGGCCGTGTTCGAGCATGGCCCCCAGCGGGCTGTCGCCGTGCTTGCCCAGATCCTGTCCGACCTCGACGCCCGCGATCTCTTGTCCGTGCCCGATCCGACAACGGCCGCCATCCAGCTCAACTGGCTGGTCATGGGCGCCCCGGTCAACGACGCCATGTTCCTGGGGGACGACGCCATCCCGTCGACACCGGCCCAAGGAGACCATGTGAAGGCCGCCGTCGCCACGTTTCTGTCCTCGGCCCGCCGGTCAGCCGAGTGACATGGATGCCTCGAGAGAAGTGCTGCCGCTGCGCTGAGCGTCGGGCGAGATCGCTGACGGTGGTGTGATCTGTCTGCGGTCCGATACCCTGACCTCGGTGGTACGCCACCGACGACGCTTCCACGTGGCAAGGCCACGTGAATCATCGCGGAGAGGCCTGAGCAGCTCAGGACATGTCCGGATGGGGTGCGGCGCATTCGCGCCGACTTCATTCCGCCGGTGCTCGACATCGGCTGACGAGAGAGGACATGACGTGACGTCGAAGGACGAGAAGAATCTGGCACAGGTGGTCGACAAGATCTCGAAGATGGACGAGCCGAGGCGGTCAACCATGCAGCGTGTGCACGACATCATCATGACTGCGGCCCCCGCGCTGAAGCCACGGATCTGGTACGGAATGCCCGCCTACGCGACGTCGGCGAGCACGCCCGCGCTCGTGACGCTGCGCAACGACGAACGCTTGAATCTCGCGATCACCGAGAAGTCGGCCTTTCGAGCCGCAGGCGGCGCGGACGGGCTGTTGATGCCGGCTGCGTGGTTCTTCGAGACCGTGGACGACGACACGGAGAAGCGCATCGCCGAGATCGTCCGCTCGGTGGTCGACTGAGCGACGCGTGAGCGTCTTCCGCCCCCACGCTGAGTGAGGTCGGTCGCGCCTCGTCCCGCGGTAGGCCTGAGCCACTGTCGGGGCGAGGCGTGACGCCTGCGCTCGACGGAACGCGGTGGAGCTCCGCGTCACCGTGTCGCGAGCGCTACGCCGCACCGTGAGCTCGATCATCTCGACGTTGCGTGCGGTTGGGCGAGCTGCTCGATCAGAACGGGATAGCTCCTTCCTCCCTGGGCGACGGCGATGGCTCGATCGACAAGCGCCTTGAAGAGCCTCGGGAGCTCCGCGTTGACGCCGAGCCTCTCGCTCTCCTCGATGAGGTGCGTCATTCCGCCCGCGTGGGTGTCGAGCGTCGCGTCGTCGGGTGGGTAGGTCCCACGGTCGACCTGGTCGGCATAACCGGCGAGCCAGCCCACCGTCTCCTGCGCCAGCTGGGCCGCGAACGGCGTGTAGGAGGCCGCGTCGACGCCGGCGGTGCTCAGCAGGGCCACGCCCTGGAGCCAGGCGTTCAGAACGCCCCACATCATGCTCATGCCGGCGACGTCGTACAGAGCCGACAGACCATGGTCCTCGCCGAGGTAGGCGGTGGTGCCGAGCGCGTCGAAGATGGACTGGTGCATGGTGAAGGCGGTCTCGGGGCCGCTCAGCAGGATCACTGCCGCAGCGGTGCCGATCGTCGGGGGAACAGCCATGATGGCGCCGTCGAGATAGGCCGCACCTCGGTCCTCGCTCCAGCGAGCCATCTCGCGGGCCTGCTCTGAGTCGCCCGACGACAGGTTGACCAGGACTCGACCGCCAAGTCTGTCGGCGACCGGGGTGAGGACCTGCTGGAGCGACGCGTAGTCGGAGACGCACGTGACGACCACCGGGCTCGCTTGCAACGCACACTCGACCGAGTCGGCGAGCAGCGCGCCCTGAGTCACGAGCTCCTCTGCCTTGGCGGCCGTGCGGTTCCACACGGTCGTCCGGTGCCCCTCTCCGAGCAGTGCGCCCGCCAGGGCGGTGCCCATGAGGCCGAGGCCGATGAGTGTCACGTCAGAATCGGTACGGGAAGTCATACCAGCATGCTGAACGTTGAGACCGGTGTGAAGGTCAAGGGGGAGCTGTGCATATCGGAGAGCTGAGCCGTCGGACCGAGGTCAATGCCCATCAGCTGAGGTACTACGAGGCCCAAGGACTGCTGGAGCCGGGCCGCAACGGGGCCGGATACCGGGTGTACGGCCCGGCGGACGTCGTCACGGTGAAGCAGATCCGGCACCTCCTCGAGGCGGGACTGTCGACCGAGGACATCGCCTACCTGCTGCCGTGCGCAGTCGGGGAGGCGCCCGAGCTCGTCGGCTGTCCGGAGCTGCTGGCGGCCATGCGGACCCGGTTGGGCCGCCTGGACGACCAGGTCGACGCGCTGACTCGTTCTCGGGAGGCGTTGGCGCACTACATCGACGAAGCCGCACGGGCCGGTGACGAGAGCCGGCATGGGGTGGCGCAGTGACAGGGCTGGCACCTGGATACTCGCTCTGTGCGGGAGTGCCCAGCACGGCCGACTACCTGCGGCTGCGGAACGATGCCGGCCTTACGCCGCGCACCGTGGAGCAGGCAGAACGAGCCTTGCCCGGCAGCTGGTCCGCATGCCATGTCATCGACAGCGGTGGCGGAACAGTGGGAATGGGGCGGCTCATCGGTGACGGTGGCTGGTACTTCCACGTGGTCGACATGGCCGTGCTGCCTGCTCACCAGCGGCGGGGTGTCGGGAACGCGGTGCTCACCTGGTTGCTCGACCAGGTACGGGACGGGGCGCCGCCGGGTGCCTTCGTCTCGCTCATGGCCGACCCGCCAGGGAGAGGCCTCTACACGCGACTGGGCTTCACCGAGGATCGGGATCTGTCGATCGGTATGGCCCTGTGGTTGGGACGCGAGAATGAGGACGGATCGTCGGGGACCTCCTGACCGTCACCGTGACGCCTCCCGCGAGGCGGGTGGTGCGGTCGAACCCCGCACGACCAAGGACGTCGCGAGCTGCACCGGAGGGGAGACGCGGGAGCCGTCGCGGGCACCCTCGACGGCCGCCTGCATCGCCATGCGCCCCATCTGGGTGAGGGGTTGGCGGACGGTCGTGAGCTGGGGTGAGGCCGCGTGCGCGGCGAAGGTGTCGTCGAACCCGACGACCGAGAGGTCGTCGGGAACGCGCAGGCCGACCTGGCGCGCGGCCTCGAGCACGCCGAGGGCAACGGCGTCGCTGGCGGCGAAGATCGCGGTCGGGCGGTCGGTGTCACGAAGCAGTGTCGTGCATCCGAGGCCGTCGTCGTAGTCGAACGTCCCGGGGACGACCGGGGCGGCGTTCGGGTCGAGGCCGGCCGTCTCGATGGCGCTGCGGAATCCCGCCAACCGCTCGTTGGCCGGCGTGGACGTCGGCTCTCCACCGACGTAGGCGAGACGGGTGTGTCCGAGCGAGAGGAGGTGCTCGGTGGCCTGCACGCCGCCCATCCAGTTGGTCGCGCCGACGCTCATCACGCCGTCAGGTGCCGCAGCCACCGGGTCGACGACGATCAGGGGAGTCCCGCGGCGGCGGCAGGCAGCGACGTGGTCGTCGGAGAGCGGGTTGGTCACGAGGATGAAGGCCTGGGCGCCGCGCGCCTGGGCCTGCCGGATCCAGGCCGGCGAGCCTGGCGCGAAGCGGTCGTCGGCGACGTTGCCGAACTCGTTGACGATGACGATGGCGTCTCGGACCTGCGCTTCGGCGAGCAGACCGTCGAGCACCGTCGCCGAGTAGGCGTTGGCGAGGCGGTCGAACACGACCCACACCTGGGTGGTGCCGGGAGCAGGGGCGCGGACCGCAGGCACGTACCCGAGCTCGTCGGCCGCCGTGGTGACGCGTGTCCTCGTCTCGGGGGCAACGTCGGCGCGGTCGTTGAAGACCTTGGAGGCGGTCGCCTTCGAGACGCCCGCCCGGGTGGCGACCTGCCCCAAGGTCACGTGCGTCTCGGCCATGCGTGCACCGTACGGGATTCGAAACGTTTCGTCCACGATCCGCGCGAGAACAGCGAGAAATCCAGCGGTGGGTCACGCCCGACTTCCACCTCTTGTGTCGTGCATCACATCCGGTCTATGGTCATCTCAACCGAAACCGCCCGAAACGTTTCGGCACGGAGAGGAAGCACACCATGAGAGGCAACAAGAGGCTGGTCGCGATCGGCGCCGCGGCGAGCGCGGCCGCTCTCGTCCTGAGCGCATGCGGCGGAACCGATCCCGGGAGCGGCGGCGAGGACGCGAGCGCCTGGGTGCTCACCGGCGGCTCGGAGGCGACGTTCCGCAGCTCGTTCGAGACCTGGAACAGCGACAACGCCGACCAGGAGATCGCGACCGACTGGTTCGCGAACGACGCCTACAAGGAAAAGATCCGGACCGCCGTCGGGTCCGGCAGCGCACCGACCTTGATCTTCAACTGGGCCGGCGGCGCGCTCACGGACTACGTCGGCAACGACGACGTCGTCGACCTGACCTCTCGGACGAAGGAGCTTCAGGAGCGACTCGTCCCCTCCGTGCTCGAGAGCGGCAAGATCGACGGCAAGCTCTACGCGGTCCCCAACAACAACGCCCAACCCGTCATCCTCTTCACGAACAACAAGGTCCTCGAGGGGGCAGGCGTCGACGGTCCGCCCACCACGTTCGACGAGCTCCTGGACGACGTCGCCAAGCTCAAGAGAGCCGGAGTCGACACCCCGATCGCACTTGCGGGGCAGAGCCAGTGGCCCGAGCTGATGTGGATCCAGTACCTCGCCGACCGCGTCGGCGGACCCGAGACGTTCAACGCCGTCATCGACGGCAAGCCCGACGCCTGGTCGAGCCCCGAGATGCTCAAGGCGCTCGGCATGATCACCCAGCTCGTCGACGCTGGTGCCTTCGGTGACAAGTTCGGCTCCGTCGTCGCCGACGCCAACGCTGATGCCGCCCTCCTGCACACCGGCAAGAGCGGCATGCTGCTGCAAGGTGCCTGGACGTACTCCAACTTCCTCACCGACGCCCCGGACTTCGCCGACAGCGGCGACCTGGGCTTCGCCAACTTCCCGTCGGTCGAGGGTGGCAAGGGTGACCCCGCCAACATCGTCGGCAACCCGGCCAACTTCTGGTCCGTCTCGGCGAAGGCGTCCAAGGAGCAGCAGGACACCGCCGTGGACTACCTCAACGATGCGATGTGGGACGAGAAGTACGTGGACGAGCTGATCAAGAACGGTGGCGTCCCGGTCACCGTCGGTGCCGAGGACAAGATCGCCGGCTCCGACCAGGCGCCGTTTCTCACCTTCGCGTACGACATGGTCAAGAACGCGCCCAACTTCCAGCTGTCGTGGGACCAGGCGCTACCGGCGAGCCAGGCGCAGGCGCTGCTGACGAACCTCAGCCAGCTCTTCCTCGGCCAGAAGACGCCCGAGCAGTTCGCGAAGGCGATGAACGACGCGTCATGACCGTTGCCGACCGGGTCCGAGAGCCCCGCCAGTCCACCAGCCCGCCCGCCCGTCCTCGCCCCCGTCGCCTCGGTCCGTCCCTGTGGATGAGCGCGCCAGCCATGGGCTTCTTCGCGTTCTTCGCCGTCGTGCCGCTGGCAGGTGTCGTCATCCTGTCGTTCACGACGTGGGACGGTCTGGGGACGCCTGAGTGGGCGGGCACCGCGAACTGGACGTCGGTGCTCTCGGACCCGGTCACGCAGCACGCCATCACGCTGTCGGTCATCCTCACGGTCGCCTCGTGGCTGGTCCAGTGCCCCACGAGTCTCCTCCTCGGCGTCTTCATGGCAGGGCGACAGCGCTACCGCGCCGTGTACTCGGTGCTGTTGTTTCTCCCCCTGCTGTTCTCCGCAGCCGCGGTCGGCATCGCGTACAAGTCGCTCCTCGACCCGAACTTCGGGCTCGGCACCGCGCTCGGGATCGACTCGCTCAACCAGGACTGGCTCGGCGACCCGTCACTGAGCATGCCCACGCTGGTGTTCGTCATCGCCTGGTGCTTCATCCCGTTCCACTCGTTGCTCTACCAGGCCGCGGCACGCCAGATCCCCCGGTCGATGTACGAGGCGGCGACGATCGACGGGGCAGGGCGGATGACCACCTTCTTCCACATCACGCTCCCGCAGCTGAAGAACACCATCGTGACCTCGTCGACGCTGATGATCGTCGGCTCGCTGACGTACTTCGACCTCATCTTCGTGATGACGAACGGCGGACCGGGCAACGCCACCCGCGTGATGCCCCTCGACATGTATCTCCGCGGGTTCCGCTCGTACGACATGGGGGGAGCGGCGGTCGTGGGCGTGCTCCTGGTCGTCGTGGGTCTTGCCGTGTCGTACCTGCTGAACCGGCTCGGCGGCAGCTCACGCATGGACAGCCAGATGGAAGGCCTCTGACATGCGCACCCGTACCCAACGGCCCAACCTCGTCGGAGGGCTCGTCGGCACGTTCTGGCTGGCGGTCACGCTGGTGCCGATCTACTACATCGTCGTCACCAGCCTCCGCCCCCGCGCGGACTACTTCACGTCCAACCCGCTCTCGATCCCCACCGAGCCGACGCTGACGGCCTACCGTGAGGTCCTGGCCGCCGACTTCACCAAGTACCTGGTCAACTCGGTCCTCGTGACGGTCGCGACGGTGGCCGTGACCGTCACGCTCTCGCTGATGGCCGCGTACGTGATCGTCCACAACCGGTCGGCTCTGTCGCGACGGGCCTTCGAGGTTCTCCTCCTCGGGATCGCCATCCCGATCCAGGCGACGATCGTGCCCGTCTACTACCTGATCGTCCGCCTCGGTCTCTATGACACGTTGTGGGCGCTCATCCTTCCCTCGATCGCCTTCGCGATCCCGATCTCCGTCCTGATCCTCGTCAACTTCGTCCGTGACATCCCTCGAGAACTGTTCGAGTCGATGCGGCTCGACGGCGTGTCGGAGTGGAGCCTGCTCTGGCGGCTCGTCACGCCCATGACCGTGCCCGCGATCATCACCGTCGCCATCTACGACGCGCTCAACGTGTGGAACGCGTTCCTCTTCCCGCTGATCCTCACCCAGAGCGCGGACAAGAGAGTCCTGCCGCTCTCCCTCTGGACGTTCCAGGGATCGTTCACGGTCAACGTGCCCGCGATCCTCGCCGCCGTCGTCCTGTCCGTGATCCCGCTCCTCGTCGTCTACGCCATCGGGCGTCGGTTCCTGGTCTCGGGACTGACCGCGGGCTTCTCCAAGTAGCGCGACCACGCCATCTCCCGGAATCGCCCCGGTCCCGACCGCAGAAGGAACTCGATGAACCTCTGGAACGATCCCGCCGCGTCCGTCGACGAGCGCGCCGATGCGCTGCTCGCCGCCATGAGCCTCGACGAGAAGGTCGGCCAGCTCGCCAGCTTCTGGCCCCAGCCCGCCGCCTCCTCGCAGGTCGCCGGTGACGTGGCCCCGATGGAGAGCGCGATGAGCGACGGGCTGTCGTGGGACGAGTCCATCCGCCACGGCCTGGGTCACCTCACGCGGAACTTCGGCACCGAGCCGGTCTCCGTCGACGACGGCGTCAAGCGGCTGCGCGACTACCAGCGCCAGGTCGTCGACCAGTCCCGGTTCGGGATCCCGGCGATCGCCCACGAGGAGTGCCTGACCGGCTTCACGACGTACGGCGCGACGGTCTACCCCGCCGCCATCGCGTGGGGGGCGACGTTCGACCCCGACCTGGTCGAGGAGATGGCGGCCGCCATCGGCAGCGACATGAAGGCGGTCGGGGTCGACCAAGGGCTGTCGCCGGTGCTCGATGTGGTCCGCGACTACCGGTGGGGCCGCGTCGAGGAGACGCTCGGTGAGGATCCGTACGTGGTCGGCACCCTCGGGGCCGCGTACGTCCGTGGGCTCGAGGGCGCGGGGATCGTCGCGACGCTGAAGCACTTCGCCGGATACTCAGCGTCCAAGGCGGCGCGCAACCATGCGCCGGTGTCGATCGGTCCGCGCGAGCTCGAGGACATGATCCTGCCGCCGTTCGAGATGGCGATCCGCGAGGGCGGCGCGCGCTCGGTGATGAACTCGTACTCCGACGTCGACGGGCTCCCGGCGCTCGCGAGCAACAGGCTCCTGACGCACGTCCTGCGCGACCGCTGGGGCTTCCGCGGCACGGTCGTCGCCGACTACTTCGCCGTCGCCTTCCTCGAGACCACCCACCGCGTCGCCGCCGGCCCGCGCGCCGCCGGGATCCTCGCCCTGGAGGCCGGGCTCGACGTGGAGCTCCCCAGCACGACCGGGTACGCCGACCTCGCGTCTGCGGTCGCCGACGGGGTTCTGGACGAGGCGTACGTGGACCGGGCGGCCCGGCGGGTGCTGCGGCAGAAGATCGAGCTCGGGATGCTGGATCCCGCGTACGACCCGACGTCGGTCGGGGAGTCGACCGACCTGGACAGCCCGCGCAACAGAGACGTCTCCCGTCGTCTCGCCGAGCAGAGCATCGTGCTCCTGAGCAACGACGGCGTCCTCCCTCTCCAGGTCCCGTCGCGCATCGCGCTGGTCGGTCCGTGCGCGGACGACCCGAACACGTTCATGGGCTGCTACTCGTTCCCCAACCACGTGCTGTCGCGGTACGGAGGCGACGACCTCGGCGTCGACGTACCGACGCTCCTCGATGCTCTGCGCGGCGAGGTCGAGGCCGAGGTCGTCCACCACCTCGGCGTGCCCGTCACCGAGGCCGATCGCGGAGGCCTCGACGCGGCGGTGGGCGCGGCCGCCGAGAGCGACGTGGCCGTCGTTGTCGTGGGGGACCTGGCGGGACTGTTCGGGCTGGGCACCTCGGGCGAGGGCTGCGACGCCGTCGACCTCCGGCTCCCCGGCATCCAGGAGGAGCTCGTCGAGCGCGTGGTGGCCACGGGGACACCGACCGTCCTGGTCGTCGTGTCGGGTCGTCCGTACGCGCTCGGGGCGTTCGCCGACCGCTGTGCCGCCATCGTCCAGGCGTTCATGCCGGGCGAGGAAGGCGGCGCGGCCCTTGCCGGCGTCCTGACGGGACGCCTCAACCCGGAGGGCAAGCTGCCCGTGGGCATCCCCGCGCACCACGGTGGTCAGCCCGGCACCTATCTCGCACCGCCGCTCGCCTGGTACTCCGAGGGCATCTCCAACCTCGACCCTCGGCCACTGTTCCCCTTCGGGCACGGCATCGGCTACACCTCGTTCGAGCTCACCGACCTCCACATCAGCGAGGAGAGCGTGGCGACCGACGCGATGGTCGAGGTGGCGGCGACCGTCACCAACGTCGGTGACCGCGCCGGCGCCGAGGTGGTGCAGCTCTATCTCGGTGACCCGCTGGCGCAGGTGACCCGGCCCCTCAAGCAGCTCGTCGGCTACGCCAAGGTGCGGCTCGACGCCGGGTGCTCCGCGACCGTCACCTTCGACGTCCACATGGACCGCACGTCCTTCACCGGTCGCGACCTCGAGCGCGTCGTCGAGCCCGGCAGGATCGACGTCACGGTCGGCACCTCCAGCGAGGACCGCCGGCTGACCGGTCGCTTCGAGATCACCGGCGAGACCCGCGTCGTCGATGAGGGCAGGGTGCTCACGACACCGGTCCGGATCGACGGATAAGCGCGCGGGTGCTGACGGCGAGCGGCCGGCTCGAGGTCCACAGCGTTCGATGATGTCAGAAGCATCAGCGGTGCGAGCCGACGTTGACGACGCTGCCCGAGGAGTCGCGGTAGAAGAACCGGGTGACCCCCCAAGGCTCCTCGGTGAGGGGGTGGACGATCTCAGTGTGGGCTCCGAGGGCCGCTCGATAGGCAGCGTGGACGTCGTCGACGAAGACGGAGACCTGGGGGTTGACGGTGGCGGTGGCGTCGGTCGTCATCAGGCTCAGCTGAGGCCCGGTGCCGTCCCCCAACGTCACGATCCAGCCGTGGTCCATCAGGACGTCCATGCCGAGGACGGCCGTGTGCTGGCGAACCGCCGCCGCGAGGTCTGACACGGACAGGTCTGGCACCACACGGTCGATATGCGGCGCTCCTTTCCGGGAGGGGGTGCCACCAGCGCCGCGGAGTTCCGGATCGCCGCCCTGTGCGCCGGCGCCGGTGCTGGCCCGCCACTCCGGCGCGAGCACCGACCAGACCTCCGTGTCGTGTCGTGTCCCTCGCAGCAGAAAGTTCTCTCGCAGCACGCCCTCGCTCGTCATTCCGAGCCTGCGCGCCACCGCGATGCTGGCCGCATTGGCCGGGCTGACCTGCCACTCGACGCGATGGATGCCCCGTTCCTCGACGGCCCAGTCGATGATGAGGCGCACGGCCCTGGTCACCAGCCCTCTGCCCACCGCCGAGGGCTCCAGCCAGCAGCCGGCCTCGGCGGTGCCCTGCTCGACGTCCATCGTCCGGAAGAGGACCCCGCCGACCAGCGTGCCTGCCGTCCAGATGCCGAAGATCCGGCCGGTGTCGGTGGTCGCCTTGTCTGCGTACGCCTGGAGGAAGGCGCGGCTCGACGCCAGGTCGGTGACCGCGTCGGGCAGCGCGATGTACCGCCCGACGAACTCCCGTCCTCGGTCCATGTGGTTCAGGAGCTCCCCGGCCCGCGACGGTTCAAGCGGACCGAGCACAGCATCGTCGCCCAGGGAAGTCGCGTGCATCGTCACCTCCACGTCAAGAACAGCGTCCAACGAGCCGGCATCGTCTCATGACAGCCGCTCTCCGGCCGCGATGAAGATGGCCGGCGCCGGGTCCGCAGGAGGCGGTACGGTCAGGCCGTGCCGACGATCGTGCTGTCCTCCTTGGTGCCTGCCACGCCTGAGGCGTGCTTCGCGCTGAGCCTCTCGGTCGACGCGCACACGGCATCGATGAGCCAGTCGGGTGAGCGGGCCGTCGCAGGAGTCACGTCCGGGCTGATGCGTCTCGACGACACGGTCACCTGGCAGGCGACGCACTTCCGGATCCCGTTCCGGATGACATCGCGGATCACCGAGTACGAGGCTCCGCGCCGGTTCGTCGACGAGCAGGTCTCCGGGCCGTTCCACCGCTGGTGGCACGAGCACCGGTTCGACGCGGTGGCTGGTCGCACGCAGATGACCGACGTGGTCGAGTACGAGGCGCCCGTCGGGCCGATCGGTCGTCTCGCCGATCGCGTGGTGCTGACCTCGTACATGACGCGGTTGCTCGAGCGGCGCAGTCGATGGCTGGTCGAGGCGCTCGCGGCCCGTGGCGTGCCGGACACCCCGTAGCATGCGCCCGGTGGCAGACGACTGGGACGCCGACGTCGTCGTGGTGGGCAGTGGGTTCGGCGGAGCCGTCAGTGCTCTGCGGTTGACCGAGGCCGGACATCGCGTGATCGTGCTGGAGAAGGGCCGCCGCCTCGACGACGGGGCGCTCAGCCGGGCGCGCCGCGATCCGCGGGCGTACCTCTGGCAACCGGGCGTAGGCATGCGTGGGTTCTTCTGGCAGCGCATCTTCCGTCACGTCGGCATCATCGGCGGCACCGGCGTCGGCGGCGGGTCGATCGTGTGGGCGGGCGTCCTGCTCGAGCCGGGGAAGGACTTCTATCGGGCGCCGTCGCTGCGCGCCCTCGGGGTGGACTGGCAGACCGAGCTCGCCCCGCACCTGCAACGCGCGGCGCGGATGCTGGGCCGGGTCGTGACGACGCACCGCGGCCTCATGGACGACCACCTCCAGGCGGCGGCGCGTGCGGTCGGCGCCGGGGCCTCGTACGGGCCGGTGCCGCTCGCCATCCACTTCGGCCGTGAGGGAGTCACGGAGCCTGATCCGTTCTTCGGCGGCGAAGGCCCTGCGCGCACCGGGTGCCGACTGTGCGGCGAGTGCCTGCTCGGGTGCCCGTACGGCGCGAAGAACCAGCTCACGCGCAACTACCTGCACCTCGCCGAGAGGTACGGCGCCGAGATCCGCGCCGAGCACGAGGTCGAGTCCCTGACGCCGCTGCCGGGGGGAGGCTTCGAGGTCGGGACCCGGCATCCCTGGCGCAACCAGCCGGCACAGGTCGTCCGGGCTCGACGTGTCGTGCTCGCCGCAGGGGTGCTGGGCACGCTCGACCTGCTGTTCCGGTGCCGTGACGACCTCGGGACGCTCCCCAACCTCTCGAGCACCCTCGGCCGACACGTCCGGACCAACAGCGAGGCGCTCACTGCCGTGCTCGCGCCACCGGGCGAGGATCTCTCGCGCGGCACCACGATCAGCTCCGACTTCCATCCCGACGCGCACACCCACGTCACCCAGAACCGGTACGTCGGCGGCTGGCACATGCGCTTCCAGCTCGGGCCGATGGTGGAGGGTGAGCGGGCGGGCCGTCGGGCGCTGCGCGTCCTGGGTCGCATCGCACGCAGGCCGGGTGCTCAGGCGCGCCTGGTCACCGCCCGAGGCTTCCTCCGGCGCCTGACCGTCCTCACGACGATGCAGCACAGCGACAACGAGCTGGCCCTGGAGTGGAGTCGCTCGCCGGTCCGTCCCTGGCGCCGGGTGCTGAGGTCGCGGATCACCGGCGGGGTCCGCCCGCCGAGCTTCCTCCCGGTCGCCAACGCGGTGACCCGGGCGTTCGCCGACTCCTCCGGGGGCCGTCCGCTCAACCTGCTCGGCGAGTCGGTCGGCGGCCTGTCGATCACCGCGCACATCCTCGGCGGGGCGGTGATGGGTGTCGACCGCAGCACCGGCGTGGTCGACGACCGCCACGAGGTGCACGGCCATCCGGGCCTGTACGTCGCCGATGCGAGCGTGATCCCGGCGAACCTCGGAGTGAACCCCTCCTTGACCATCACCGCGCTCGCCGAGCGGTTCGCCAGTCTCTTCCCGGCGCCGCCCACCTCGGCACGAACCCGTACGCCGATCGACGCCGTCCCGGCTCGGTCGGCCCGCACTCAGGAGCCCGTATGAGCACGACCGTCCGAAGTCTGCGTCACGCCTGGTCCACGCTGCAGCCGCTCGCGCCCGAGGAGGTGATCGGCGACCTCGAGGCTTCGTTCGTGGCGCCGTTGCGCACGGTGGCGCCGTGGGGACTGGGGCTGGTGGGGCTGCCGCGCTGGTACGGCAAGCGGTTCGGAGCCGACCACGCGACCGGGCCAGGCAGCCAGACGGTGCGCGGGGTCAACCTGGTGCGTGACTCCTCGGCCGGGTTGCGGGAGGTGCTCCCGATACAGCTGAGCGTCGGAACGTCCCTGGCCGACGGCGGACTCGCCCTCGTCGTCAGCTATGCCGCCGACGCGCCCCGCCCGTGGCGGTGGGTCCGCGACGAGCTCCGGGGAGCCCCGGACGGCACGATCGTCGGCATGACCTTCGTCGACCGGCCACTGCTGCGCCGGGTCGGGGCACCGTTCCTGCTGACCCGCGTCGCGGCCTCGTCCCGCCGGTAGCCGGGCGGTGTCAGGCTGCGTCAGCCCGCAACGGGGGCGACCACCGAGGCCTCGGCCGGCACGCCGAGGGTGCGGTCGACGTACGCCTCCCCGCCGCCGCGCGGCCACTCGCGGTAGTCGCGGAACGCCAACGGCACCGCTCGGGCGGTGGCGATGTCGGCGCTGTCGTTGGCCTGGACGTGCACGTGCGGCTCCGTCGAGTTGCCGGAGTTGCCACACTCGGCGACCTGCTGCCCGGCGGTGACCGCGTCACCCACCTCGACGAGCAACGAGCCGCGGCGCAGGTGGACCAGCGTCACGAACACGGCGCCGTACCGGAGGGTCACGTGGTTGCCGGCGATGGCGGCCGGCCCTTGCCTGATCCGGCCCGCCTGTCCCAGGGCGTACGGCACGAGCGCGAGCTGGGACCGTCGCGCCTCGTGGTCGACCTCGCCGTCGTGCACGGCGACCACGGTGCCGTCGCACGGCGCGAGGATGGGACGACCGTACGCGTAGAAGCGCTCGGGCGGCTCGGTCGCGAGGTAGGTGCGCCAGTCGCGCAGCGGAGCCGTGCGCCGTCGGTCGTCGACGCCGACGAAGTCGATCGCGTACGAGGTCCCCATCAGCGTCGTCCCGTGGCTGGGGACGCGCCGGGCGGGGCTGTTCTGGACGATCCACCGCCCGGTGAACGGGAGGTCGAGCACGACGGCGTCCATGCCCCGACGCTACATACCGCCCGTGCCGACTTCGCCCTCGTCGCAGCCGCGTGCGGACTCCGCGGTGCCCTTGAAGGCGATCGTGGGGCCGATCCCGTTGACGCTGTGTTGGCGGCCCAGCACCGAGAAGTCCACCCCCGGCGAGCCCTCGAACCCCAGCTGCGACCTGGGCGAGAGGCAGCCGGTCGGGTCGAACACCATCCACGTCCAGATGGTCATCGACCCTCCCGGCGGAAGGTCTTCGCCACCAGAGGCGGACGCCAGGACCACGCTGTCGTCGTCGCCATCCGTCGACGCGACCCAGTTCAACGGGGCGCGAGAGCCCACCTTCAGCACATTGACGCTCGGCCACTCGATCGACGTCACGGTGATCGGTGCAGACGACTCGTTGCGTACGACGGCCGCGACGCGACAGCGAAGCCGGGAGTCGACGCGGAGCGTCGGCCAGACCACCTCGTCCTCGCGCACCGGTTTCGCCGCATGCGACCGCGGGTCGTCGCAGACCGGTGGTGTGCCCGCGGCCACGGTGACTCGGTCCGCTGAGCGCGCAGAGGCCGTGACCCATCCGGTCGCGCCGACGACCGTGAGGGCGACCAGCGAGGCGAGTGTGATGACGAGGGCTCTGCGGTGACGGGGCACCTGTGGATCATGGCGAAGCCAGGAGAATCGCACAAGGGTGCGCAAAGTGCGGCACCGGTCGAATCAGGTGACACCAAACCCGCATACCGTGGTCCCATCGACAATCGAGGAGCTGATCCGTTGTCCACCCCGGACGTCCCCCGCGCCGCATCAGGACCTGTGCCCCCGACGTACGCCGTCTCTCCGTTGACCGAACAACCTCTCGACCACCGTGCTGCGATCTCGATCCGCAACCTGTCCAAGTCGTTCGGCGGCAAGCTGGCGGTCGGCGGTGTCAGTCTCGACATCCCGGCCGGCTCGTTCTACGGGATCGTCGGTCCCAACGGAGCCGGCAAGACCACCACGCTCTCGATGGCGACGGGTCTGCTGCGACCCGACCTCGGGCGCGTCTCGGTGCACGGGATCGACGTGTGGCGCGACCCCGCTGGGGCCAAGAAGCAGCTCGGCGTGCTGCCCGACGGTCTGCGCCTGTTCGACCGGCTCACCGGTGCGCAGCTCATCGCGTACGCCGGCGAGCTGCGCGGGCTGGACCGCGAGACCGTCCGCGCACGGACCTACGACCTCCTCGCGACGCTCGGCCTCGCCGACGACGCCGACACGTTGGTCGTCGACTACTCGGCCGGCATGACCAAGAAGGTCGCCCTCGCCTCCGCGCTGATCCACGCACCGCGCGTGATCGTTCTCGACGAGCCGTTCGAGTCCGTCGACCCGGTGTCGGCGGCGGGCATCCGCGAGCTGCTCACCGGGTTCGTCGCCAGCGGCGGCACCGTGGTGGTCTCGTCGCACGTCATGGATCTCGTCCAGCGCATGTGCAGCCACGTCGCGGTGGTCGCGCGTGGACTCCTGCTCGCCTCCGGCACCGTCGACGACGTTCGCGCGGGGGAGTCGCTGGAGGACCGGTTCGTGCAGCTCGTGGGCGGCGCTCAGGTGACGGAAGGACTGTCGTGGTTGCAGTCCTCCTGAGACTCAAGCTGACCCTGCTGCTCAACGGGTTCCGGCGCTCGGCCTGGCAGACGGTCGGCTTCGTCCTCTCCGCGCTGTACGGGCTGTCCATCGTGGGGATGGTCGCGGTGGGGTCGATCGGCCTCTCGTTCCTTCCCGACGACGAGAGGTGGGCATGGCTCGTCGTCGGAGGTTCGGTCGCGGTGCTGGGGTGGTGGCTCATCCCGTTGCTCGCCTTCGGCCTCGACGCGACGCTGGACCCGCGACGGTTCCAGCAGTACGCGATCGAGCGCCGCGACCTCCTGGTCGGTCTCGCGCTCGCCGGGATGGTCGGCGTCGCCGGGGCGGCGACCCTGCTCTCCGGGCTGTCGACGGCGCTGGCGTGGTGGGACTCCCCGCTGGCCCTCGTCGCCGCGGTGGTCGGCGCCGTCCTCGGCGTCGCACTCTGCGCGGTGGGCTCGCGGACGATCACCGCCGTGATGGCCCCTCTGGTGGAACGGCGGCGCTTCCGCGAGATCGCGGTGGTGCTCGTCCTGGTCCCGGTGCTGATGCTGGGGCCGCTCGTCGGCCAGCTCTTCGGGAGGCTCTCGGGCGTGCGCGACTGGCTCCCCGACGTCGCGGGCGTGCTCGCCTGGACCCCGCTCGGCGCACCGTGGTCCCTCGCCGGCGACGTCGCCGAGGGCCGCTGGCTGTCGGCGCTCGGCCGCATCGTGGTCACGCTGGTCACGCTCGCGCTGATGCTCCTCGCGTGGGGTGCGGCGCTCGACCGGACGATGACACGGCCGCCCTCGCACGGTTCCGCGGCGCAGGCACAGGGCTACGGCTGGCTCGACCGCCTGCCTGACACGCGTACGGGTGCCGTGGCCGCCCGGTGCCTGACCTACTGGCAGCGCGACCCGCGCTATGCCGGCTCGATCGCCTTCGTCCCGTTCCTGCCGGTGCCGTTCATCGTCGTCGGCGGGCTGGAGGGCAACGACAGCCTCCTGTGGCTGGCTCCCGTCATCGCGTACGTGATGGGCTTCGCGATCTCTGCCGACCTGGCCTACGACAACACCGCGTTCTGGCTGCACGTCGTCTCAGGCGTCCGCGGCGCCGCCGACCGAGCGGGGAGGGTCGTGGCGGTGCTGACGCTCGGGCTGCCGATGGTCGTGCTCCTGGCCGTGGGCGGTGTGTGGGCCGCCGGGCGCTGGGACACCCTGGTGGCGGTGCTCGGCATGTCGGTCGGCGTGCTGCTGATCGCAGCCGGGGCGTCGTCGGTCCTGTCGGCGGCCTATCTCTATCCGGTCCAGAAGCCCGGCGACGGCTTGTTCTCGCAGCCGCAGGGAGCGACGACCGCGATCTTCGTCGGACAGACGATCGGTCTCGTCGTCGTGGCGCTCCTGTCGGCGCCCACGGTCGTCCTCTTCGTGGTCGCGCTCGCCACCGGGGCAGTGTGGGCCACCGCCCTCACCGTCGTGGTCGGGCTCGGCTCGGGGATCGGCGTGCTGCTGCTCGGGATCCGTACGGGGGGCCGGCTCGTGGACGAGCGCGGCCCCGAGCTGCTGCAGAAGATGGCGGCCTGGAGCTGACCGGCCTGGAGCCCTGCTCACAGGGCTGACGTCGACGAGGGCCCGGTGCCGGAGATCGCACACCGGCACCGGGACCGCCGTCGTCAGGAGGCGGAGGTGCCGCCTGCAACCTCGTACGACCACAGCTCGGCGGAGACGCCGACCGGGCGCTGGCCGTGACCGGCGTGCTCCCCGCCGTGTCCGTGGGCACCCGCGTGGCCGCCGTGGCCGCCGCCGTGGCCGGCGTGCTCGCCCGCGCTGTGACCGGCGTGCTCGCCGCCGTGTCCGTGGGCACCGACGGCGGAGTCGCCGTGGCCGTGCGCGAAGGCGGGCGAGCTCTTCCACGCCTCGAAAGCCTCGTCGTCGCGCCAGCGCGTGATGACCAGCCACGTCGTGCGCTCGTCGGTCGGCTTCAGCAGCTCGAAGCCCTCGAAGCCGTCGACGTCGTCCACGGCACCCGCCCGGGCGGCGAAGCGGTGGGCGAGCTCGTCGCCGGAGTCTGCGGGGACGGTGATCGCGTTGATCTTGATGACACTCATGGGTTCGATGCTAGGTGCTCGCCGTCGGGACCCGCAGTGCGCACCTCGGTCAGGGACGCGCGCGCATCAACCGGACGCCGGCGCGGAACAGCAGCACCGCGAGCACCGCGGCCGCTGCTGCCACGCCCAGCCACAGGCCGTCGCTCGCCGATCGCCCGATCGCGTCATCGAAGAGCGGAGTGAGGCTGAGTGCGGCGTACACGGTCACGATCGCCAGCAGCGGGACGAACACGAGGGCGAGCGCCCCTGCCATCGCACGGCGGTACGACATCCCGGGCGACCGCCCGATCACCAGGCCTGCGACGAGCCCGGCGACGACCAGCTCGACCACGGGGACGGCGAGGAAGACGACGTGGTCGGCCGTCTGGAGCTCGTCCTTCATGAAGTAGGCGAGCATCCAGGCCAAGGGCAGCGCGAAGAGGAGCACGACCCCGGAGGCGATCAACGGTCCGGCGACGCGGGTCGCGGGCGTCGTCGGGCCTGCTGAGCTGCGGGCGTCAGGCGTTCGGGAAGAGGGCGTGTTCGTCACACCGTGAGCCTCCCATGCGCTCCGGCGGCGCCCCGCCGGAGCCCTAGGGTGGGTGGGTGACCGACGCGACGCCCTTGCCCGAGCACATCGACGCCGACCGGGTCGTCCTGCCCGAAGGCGTCCTCACCGACGGGTGGGTCGAGCATCGCGACGGCATCGTCACGGCGATCGGTCAGAACGAGGCTCCGGTCGCGGGGGCGTACCCGTGGATCTTCCCCGGCTTCGTCGACGGGCACTGCCACGGCGGGGGTGGGGCGTCCTTCGACGGCGGACTGGAGGCCGCGCGCACCGCCGCTCGAACCCACGCTGCGCACGGGACGACCACGATGCTCGCAAGCCTGGTGTCCGCCCGCGTCGACGTCCTGGCAGAGCAGGTCGGAGGACTCGCGCGCGCGATCCGTTCGGGGGAGCTGGGTCCCGTCCGCGGCATCCATCTCGAGGGCCCGTTCCTGTCGCCCGACCACCGGGGGGCGCACGACCCGGACGCGCTCACACCGCCGACCCACGAGGCCGTCGCGAGGCTGCTCGCCGCCGGGGACGGGCTGGTACGGATGGTGACGCTCGCACCCGAGCTCCACGGCGGGCTCGACACGATCGAGCACCTCGCCGCCGAGGGGGTCGTCGCCGCCGTCGGCCACACCGCGGCCGACTACGCGCTGGCGAGGGAGGCGTTCGCGCGCGGAGCCACCGTCCTCACCCACGCCTCCAACGCGATGATGCCGGTCCACCACCGCGCACCCGGTCCGGTCGTGGCGGCCCTCGAGACCCCCGGCGTCCGCCTCGAGGTCATCCTCGACGGCATCCACCTCCACGACGCGTGGGCGCGCCGGCTGCTCCTCGACGCCGGCGAGCGTGGAGTCCTCGTCACGGACGCGATGGCGGCGGCGGCCGCGCAGGACGGACGCTACGAGCTCGGCGGTCTGGCCGTGGACGTCGCCGACGGCACCGCTCGCCTCGCCGACTCCGGGGCGATCGCCGGCAGCACGCTGACGATGGACTCCGCCGTACGACGTGCGCTGGGGGTGCTGGGCCTCGATCCCGTCGCGGTGGCGTGCGCGGCCTCAGCCGCCCCGGCCACCGCACTCGGCCTCGACGGCGGCGCCATCACCGTCGGCGGCCCGGCGCACCTGGTCGCGCTCGACTCGACGTACGAGGTCGTCGGCGTGCTGCCCGGCGTCGGGTGATCGTCCGCTACCGAGGTCGGACGGCGTGTGCGGCGGGGTCAGGCGGCGGGACGGTCTCCGCGTCGCCAGCGTGTGCCTCGTCGGAGGGTCCGGGGGCGAGCGCGGCGGCGATCGCGGTCGTGATCGGGACCGCGAGCACCAGGCCGATCAGCCCGACCAGGGTGCGCGCGATCTCCGCGCCCACCTGTTCGGTGCCCGCGATGTCGAGCAGCGACCGGTCGTACGCGGTCACCAGGAGCAGCACCGTCATGGCCGTCCCGGCGTAGGCGAACACCAGCGTGTAGACGCTCGACGCGATGTGGTCGCGGCCGATACGCATCGCCGACATGAACGTCTGGCGTCGGCTCGCTCCGGGCTGTGCCGACCGCAGCTCCCACACCGCGCTCGCCTGGGTCACGGTCACGTCGTTGAGCACGCCGAGACCGGCGATGACCATCGACGCGGTCACCACCCCGGACAGGCTGATCTGCTCCGCGACGGCCATCAGGATCTGGTCGTCCTCGGAGGAGATGCCGGTGAGGTGCGTCCATCCCGTCGTGAGCGAGCCGAGGATCGCGGTGATGGCGAGCCCCGACAACGTGCCGAACAAGGCGGCGGTCGTCCGGATCGAGACTCCGTGCACGAGATACAGGACGACCAGCATGATCGCGCTCGACCCGACGACGGCCACGACCAGCGGGTTCTCGCCCGCGAGCAGGGCGGGCAGGACGAAGACGACGATAGCCCCGATGGTGCCGACCACTCCCGCGATCGCCAGCAGTCCACGCCAGCGGGCGACGGCGACGATGACGAGCGCGCACGCGAGTCCGAGCCACAGCAGCGGCATCCCGCGATCGAAGTCGAGGAACTCGTACGTGGGCTCGCTGGCGCCCTCAGGCTGGACCCGCACCAGGTCGACGGCGTCCCCGACGTCCACGCCGCTGCGGAAGACCGCCGGCTGGACCGTGACGCTCGCGGACTTGCCGTCGGACGTACGCAGCAGCAGCTCGCCGCAGTCGCCCTGGACAGCGGGGAGACCGTCGGGTCCGACCGCGCCGCCACCGCAGTCGACGGCGCGGACGTCGGTCACGGTGGCCGACACGATGCTGACGCCCTGCGTGCCGTAGGGGTTGGGCGCCTTCGCGACGTCGTCGGCGTCCGGCCACAGGATCCACACCGCGACCGCGAGTGCGACGCCGAGCAGCCCGACGACCACCGCGAGCACGGTCGCGAGGCCGCGCCGGCCCTGGTCGAGATCGTCGCTCGCTCCGAGATGGCTGTGCGTGTGACTCACGGGGCTAGCGTCCCACGCGAGGACCGGTCTCTCGGAGAGTGGCTCAGCGGTCCTCGGCGTCCTCGGCGATCGCGTCGATCTGCCGGGCGAGCGCGATGTCTCGTGCCGAGAGCCCCCCGGAGGAGTGCGTCGAGAGGGTGAAGGTGATGTCGCGCCACCGGATCATGATGTCGGGATGGTGGTCGACGATCTCAGCGGCCGCTGCCACGGCGTCGACGAGCGCGATGCCGTCGAGATAGCTGGGGGCACGGACCGAGCGGACGATGGTGTCGCCGTCGCGGACCCAGGCGGGCAGGCTCGCCAGCGCGGACGTGATCTCGGCCTCGGACAACAGGGTGTCGGGGAGCTGGGACTGGTCCATGGTCCGACCGTACGCGCTAACCTCGCCGTTTGTGGATCCCCAGAGCCCCGAGCCCTCGCCCTCGACGCGTGTCGTCGTGGGGGTGGCACTGATCCGTGCCGGTCGTGTGCTCGCCGCACGACGGACCCGTCCGGCCGCTGCTGCGGGCGGGTGGGAGCTCCCCGGCGGGAAGGTCGAGCCGGGGGAGTCGGAGGCCGAGGCTGCCCGTCGCGAGGTCGCGGAGGAGCTCGGGTGCGACGCCACGGTCGGGCATCGGCTCGCGGGCGAGGTGCCGCTGAGCGGCGCCCTCGTGCTTCGCGCGTACGTCGGTGAGATCGTCTCCGGTGAGCCGGAGCCCACCGAGCACGACCTCCTGCGCTGGCTCGGGCCCGACGAGCTCGACTCCGTCGCGTGGCTGGACGCCGACCGCCCGTTTCTGCCGGAGCTCGAGGCGCTGCTGCGCCGTACGCCCTCGCCGACCGTGGCGGAGGCGCACTTCGACGAGGGCGAGGACGCCGAGCACGTCCTCGAGCAGCTGCACGCGCAGGGGTTCGCAGCCTCCGTGCACCGCGAGGGGTTCGCCGGCGAGGACGACAGCGAGGACCGGGCCTGGCTCGTCCGGGTCGAGGATCCCGCCGCCGCGCACCGACTCGAGGAGCTCGTCGACGAGGTCGACCTCGCGTGGATGGTGGTCACCGGTCCGGCTCCGGTCGTCCCACCCCCCGACGCGCCGCCGCTCCCGTCGGGACCGAGACGGCTCAAGCGAGGCTGACCCGCCGGGTCAGGCCCGGAGGGCGGTCCGGAGGAAGTCGACCTGCAGCTGGGCGAGGTTCTCGGCGACGACCTCCTGCGGCGTCATGTGCGTGACGCCGGTGAGCGGGAGCACGCTGTGAGGCTTGCCGGCCTCGAGCAGCGCCGAGGAGAGGCGCAGCGTGTGGGCGACGACCACGTTGTCGTCGACCATGCCGTGCACGATCATCAGCGGCGGGAGCACGTCGATCTTGTCGAGCCCGACCATCAGCGAGTGCGCGTCGTAGATCTCGGGCTGCTCGGCGGGATCGCCGAGGTAGCGCTCGGTGTAGAAGGTGTCGTACAGACGCCACTCCGTGACAGGTGCCCCGGCGACGGCCGCGTGGAAGACGTCGGGCCGGCGCAGGACCGCGAGCGCCGCCAGGTAGCCGCCGTACGACCAGCCCATGATGCCGACACGCGACCGGTCGACGTCACCGCCATAGGTGTCGATGACCGTCTCGAGTGCCGTCACCTGGTCCTCCAGCGTGACACCGGCGACGTCGTCGCGGATGGCGCGGTCCCAGGCGCGTCCGCGGCCCGGGGTGCCGCGCCCGTCGGCGATCACGACGCAGAAGCCCTGGTCGGCCATCCACTGTGCCTGGAGGTAGGCCTTGGCCGAGTGCAGCACGCGCTGCGCATGGGGACCGGCGTACGGGTTCATGATGATCGGGAGCGCCGCGCGGCTGCCGACCACGTGCCCACGGGGGAAGAGCACCGCGGTGCGGATGCCGTGGTCGCCCGCCTCGAGGAAGCTCACCTCCGGGTGGAGGCCGGGGTCGAGCGGGTGGGACGTGATGGTGCCGACGGTCGAGCCGTGGCGCATCACCGTCACGGTCGGGACAGGCGACTCCATCCCCTCACGGACGCGGACGGCCGTGCCACCCCGCTCGTCACCGCTCCAGACGCCGGGCCCCTCGGCGAGCGGCACCGTCTCGCCGTCCCAGCCGACGGCGTGGAGGTGGATCTGCGTCGGGTCCTGCGAGGCCGTCACGATCGCGCCCTCGGCGCCGAGCGAGACGACCCTGCGGATCTGGAGGCCCTTCGGCGACACGGGCTTCCCGTCGACGAACAGCGTCTTGGTGTCGGCGTGGTCCTCGAGCGTCACGAGGCGACCACCCGGCGCGTAGGCAGGGACGCCCGGCATGAGGTCGACCCACACGTCGTCGCTCTGTGCCCGGACGAGCGTCGTCTCGCCGGAGTCGAGCTCGACGGCGAGCACACCGGCGTGCTTCTGGTCGCGCGACATGACCTGCACGAGCGGCTCGCCGTGCGACGTCCACGAGACGCGGGTGAGGTAGGGGAACGTCTCCCGGTCCCACACCACCTCCGTGCGGGTCCCGTCGAGGCGCACGTGCCACAGCGACACGAGGGCGTTGGCGGTGCCTGCGGCGGGATAACGGTGCTCGACCGGGGCTCGGGACGGGTCGGCGGGGTCGGCGACGTACCAGGTCTCGACCGGCGACTCGTCGTAGCGCTCGACGAGCAGCGACTCGCCGTCAGGCGCCCACCAGTAGCCACGGAACCGGTCCATCTCCTCGGCCGCGACGAACTCGGCGAGCCCCCACACGACGTGCTCGCCGTCCGGCTCGACGACGGGGTAGTCCAGGGTGCCGTCGACCCCGATCACCCGGAGGGATCCGTCGGTGGCGTAGGCGATGCGCCGCCCGGTGGGATCGACGCGGGGGTCGATCGCGGAGCCGGCGGTGGGGAGCGCGAGTGCACCGGCGGAGCGGGTGCGAGCGACCCAGACCTTGCCCGAGAGCGCGAACGTCGCGACCTCGCAGGCGTCGTCCATCGCGTACCCGACGATCCCGGCGGCCGACTCGCGGCTGCGCTCGCGGCGGGCCCGCTCCTCGGCCGACAGCTCCTCGCTGCCCGCGCCGAGCAGGGCGCTCGCGTCGACCAGGCACGTCTCCTCGCCCTTGTCGGCGTCGTACGCCCACAGCGAGCCCGTGCGTGAGCTCCCGTCCGGCGTACGGACGAAGAAGACCCGCGACCCGTCGGGGCTCACCGTCAGGTTGCGCGGGACTCCGAGCGTGAAGCGCAGCGAGCGCGCCTGGAGCCGGGGGAAGGACAGGGACTCGTCAACGGGGCTCGACATCCCCCGAGCGTATCGAGCCGGTCAGACCGTCCGCACGTCGCTGACGGGGTCGATCAGGATCTTCGCGTGCCGTTCTGGGTCGGCGAGGGCGGTGAACGCGTCGGCGACCCCGTCCAGCCCGACGGTGCCGGTCAGCAGCGGCGACGGGTCGACGGTGCCGTCGGCGATCATCTGGAGCGTCTCGTAGAACTCGCCGGGTCCGTAGGCGAAGACGAACCTCAGGTCGATCTCCTTGTTGATCGCCATCGACGGGCGGAACGTGTCGGGCTCCATGCAGACGCCCACGACCACGACACGCGACAGCAACGGCACGTGCGTGATGACGTCCTCGATCATCCCGGGCACACCGACGCACTCGAAGACGACCGGGCCGCGAGGCGTGGCGCCCACCTTCTCGGCGGCGCGCATCACCCGCCACCACGGCAGTCCCGGCACCCGTCGCAGGACCTGGAGCGTGTCCATCCCCAGCTCGATCAGGCTCGGTGCGGTGCGAAGGTGGCCCTTGCGCTCTCCGTACGCCGTCCACGGCGACTCGGTGCGCGGGTCGACGACGATGTCGGCGCCACACCGTGCCGCCAGCTGCCGGCGTGCCGCCGAGAGGTCGCTGGCGACGACCGTGCGGACCCCGGCGGCCTTGAGCATGAGGATCACGGCGAGCCCGATGGGTCCGCATCCCACGACGATCGCGACGTCCTTCTTGCCGACCTCGCTGCGCCGTACGGCGTGGTGCGCGACGGCGAGCGGCTCGGTGGTCGCGGCGTGGTCGTCGCTCACCCCGTCGGGGACCGGCATCGTCATCACCTCCGACACCAGCGTCATCTCGGCGAAGCCGCCAGGCGCGCGCTCCGAGAGGCCGGTGAGGTGTGCGCCGTCGTCCTGCCGCAGCACCGGCAGCGCCACCACCCTGGTGCCCACCGGCCACCGCTCCTGGCAGCCGGGCCCGTACGCGACGACCCGCCCGCAGAACTCGTGCCCGAGGACGACGGTCTGCTCGGAGCGCATGAAGCCGTCGTACCCGATCTCGGCGGCTCCGTCGGCCGTGAGGTCACTGTGGGTCCGGGCGTGCAGGTCGGACCCACAGATCCCGCTCCTGGTGACCTCGATCAGGACCTGGCCCCGGCCGGGGACGGGATCGGGGACCTCGGCGACGGCGAGCTCGCCGCGGTGGCAGGTGACCGCCCTCATGCCCCGACCTCCGTCCGGTCCTGGGTACGCGCCGAACGGGTCCAGACAAGGCCGTCGTCGAGGTCGGCCCGGTTGGTCGCCCACGCGTCCACGACGACGTTCTGGCGCATCGACCACGGGTAGTCACCGGTCGACCGCGGCTGCAGGTGCGCGCCACGGCGGATGTAGCCGGAGTCCATGTCGAACAGCGGGCGGGACTCGGGCGTCCCCTCGATCACCGGCGTCACCGTGTCGGCGCCGGTGTCGCGCAGCCGGTTGACGATCCGCGCCACGAGGCGCGCCGTCATGTCCGAGCGCATCGTCCACGAGAGGTTCACGTAGCCGATGCAGAACGCCAGGTTGGGGATGCCGCTGAGCATCGTCGCGCGGTAGGCGTAGGTGTGCGCAAGGTCGACCGGCGTCCCGTCGACACTGATCTGCGTGCCGCCGAGCAGCTGCAGGGCGAGCCCGGTCGCCGTCACGACGACGTCGGCCTCCACCACCTCGCCGCTCTCCAGCCGGATGCCGTTCTCGACGAAGCGGTCGATGTGGCCGGTCACCACGGAGGCACTGCCCTCGCGGATCGCCTGGAACAGGTCGCCGTCGGGGGAGATGCACAGGCGCTGGTCCCACGGCCGGTACGGCGGTGTGAAGTGCGCGTCGACGATCTCCTGGGAGCCGATCGCCGCCACCGCGCCCTTGCGGAACAGCCCGGCCATCTGGTTGGGCAGCCGTCGGCACGCCTGGTAGAAGCCCCACTGCATCGCGGTGTTCTTGGTCCGCATCGCGAGGTGCCCCGCCCGGGGCGGGAGCACCTTGCGGATCGCGTTGCCGACGGCGTCCTGCTTCGGTTGCGCGACGACGTACGTGGGGGTCCGCTGCAGCATCGTCACGTGCTCCGCCTGCTCGGCCATCGCGGGCACGACGGTGATGGCGGTGGCTCCGCTGCCCACGACGACCACCTGCTTGCCGGCGTAGTCCAGGTCGTCGGGCCAGAACTGCGGGTGGACGACCCGCCCTCGGAAGTCCTCGACACCGGCGAGACCCGGGTCGTACGGGGCGTCGTAGTCGTAGTAGCCGCTGCAGAAGAAGACGAAGCGCGCCTCGTACGTCTCCTCGACGGTGTCCGGCCCGGTGGCGACCGTGACCGTCCAGCGTGCACGCTCGGGGGACCAGTCGGCGGCGAGGACCGTGGTCGACAGCCGGATGTGCTGCTCGATCCCGCTCTCCCGCGCGGTCTCGTGGAGGTAGTCCCGGATCTGCTCGCCGTCGACGATCGAGTCCGGCCCGCGCCAGGGGCGGAACGGGAACGAGAGCGTGAAGATGTCGGAGTCCGAGCGCACACCGGGGTAGCGGAACAGGTCCCACGTCCCGCCGATCGCGTCGCGGGCCTCGAGGACCGCGTAGGTGGTGCCCGGGCTGCGCTCCTGCAGGCGGTACGCGGCGTTGATGCCGGACAGGCCTGCGCCGACGATGACGACGTCGACGGTGCGGTCGGCCATGGTGATCTCCTCGAGGACCGGCGGACGGGTGCGAGCGTGTCGAGTGTGACCCGTGACACGCGCGGTGCGCCGACTCTAGACGACCGTCTGGCGCGACAAGAGGCGTGGGGCGTCCGTCCGCCTCGGTACGCTGGGCGGCATGCCCGACAACCTCCCCGACCGCCGTCTGCTCCTGGTGCACGCTCACCCCGACGACGAGACGATCACGACCGGCGCGACGATGGCGAAGTATGCCGCCGAGGGCGCGCTCGTCACCCTGGTGACGTGCACGATGGGCGAGATGGGCGAGGTCCTGGTGCCCGAGCTCGAGCATCTCGCGGCCGACCGCGACGACACGCTCGGTGAGCACCGGGTCGCCGAGCGCGACGCGGCGATGAAGCGACTCGGCATCACCGACGCCCGATGGCTCGGAGGGGCCGGGACCTACCGTGACTCGGGCATGGTGTGGTCCGAGTCCGGTGCCGCCACCGTCGCGCCCGACGTCGCCCCCAACGCGTTCTGGCTCGCCGACCTCCGCGAGGCGGCCGACCACCTCGTCGCCGTGATCCGCGAGATCCGCCCACAGGTCCTCATCACCTACGACGACTTCGGCAACTACGGTCACCCCGACCACGTGCAGGCGCACCGCGTGGCGACCTACGCGGTCGCGCTCGCCGCCGCCCCGTCCTACCGCGCCGACCTCGGCGCCGCCTGGGACGTCGACAAGGTCTACTGGACCGCCAACGCCGACTCGTGGCTGCGGGAGGGTCTGCGCAAGCTCCGAGCGGCCGGCGACCACACCACCTTCGAGGGCCTCGACCCCGAGGGAGACCTGTCGTTCATGGCCGTCCCCGACGACCAGATCGCGGCATCGGTGGTCGCCGAGGAGTTCGCCGAGGCCAAGCTGGACGCGATGCGCGCCTACCCGACTCAGATCCAGGTCGACAGCCCCTTCTTCGCCTTGTCCAACAACCTCGGCGCGTACGTGTGGGGCACCGAGTTCTTCCGGATCGCGAAGGGCACGCCGGTGCCGGGGGAGGACGGGCTCGAGCATGACCTCTTCGCGGGCACGCGCTGACTCGCGCTCCGCGAGGCCGCTCGTCCTGCTCCTCGCCGCCGTCTTCGGAGCGGTCCTCTGCGTTGCCGGACTGGTCGTCCACCGGCACGTCACCGGCCCCGTCCCGTGGGGGCTCGTCCTGGCCCTGGGAACGGTGCTGGTGACGCTGCGTGCTGCCGCGCTCGTGGGGGGTACGGCGGCGGCGGTCGTCCTCGCCGTCTCCTACGGCGCCGTGCTGCTGCTCACCATGTCGTCGCGGCCCGAGGGCGACTACCTGGTGGCGGCCGACGCCCTCGGCTACTCGTTCCTGCTCGGCTCCCTCGTCGTCCTCGGAGCCGGCGTCGTGCTCGCCGCACGCGGCGCAGGTCACATCGCGTCCGAAACGGTGGACCGTCCCCGTAGGCTGGGAGGGTGAGCTCAGTGCCCCACCCCCTCGACCCAGCGGCCGCGCGCACCTTCCGTGATGTCCTCGGACGGTTCGCGAGCGGCGTCACGGTCACGACCACGGTGGCCGACGGGCTCGATCACGCGATGACCGCGAGCGCCTTCTGCTCGGTCTCGCTCGACCCCGCCCTGGTGCTCGTCGCCGTCGACCGACGAGCGCGGTTCCACGACGCGGTGCTGTCCTCCGGCACGTGGGGCGTCTCCGTCCTCGCCGAGAACGGACAGGACGACGCCACCTGGCTCGCCCGCCGCGGGCGCCCCCTCGAGGGACAGCTCGAGCGTGTCCCGCACCACCGGGGCGAAGCCACCGGCGCAGCGCTGCTCGACCGGGCCATCGGGTGGCTCGAGTGCCGCACCTGGCAGACGTACGACGGTGGTGACCACACGATCGTCGTCGGCGAGGTCCTGACGGCGGCGGTGCGTGCCGACGAGCCGGGCGCCCCCGCGGCACCCGACGGAACCCGCGATTTCGGCGAGTCCCGGCTCGGGGAGCCCCTTCTCTACTACCGTTCGCACTACGGCGCCTTGGTCCGCTCCCCCGAGAGCGAGAAAAACTCAGGCCTGGCCCCGGTCGAGCACCAGCGCTGACCGGCCCCCGCACGACCCGGACCACGAGGAACACATGGCCCCGACCCCGACCCCCACGCTCACCGAGCACGACACGACTCTGTTCGAGGAGAAGCGCCGGCGCGGCGACCGCATCGCGCTGATCGCTCTCGCCGTCATCGCGCTGCTCGTCGTGAGCGTCTACGTCGTCCTGCACTTCTCCACCTCGGACCGCGTGCCCGCGGGGACCACGATCGGCGGCGTCGAGCTCGGCATGAAGCCGATCGACGAGGCGCGGACCACACTCGGTGACACGCTGGCCGCGCCAGCCAAGGAGCCCGTCCGGATCGTCCGCGGCAAGAAGACCTTCGAGCTCACGCCCGACGAGGCCGGGCTCGCCGTCGACCTCGACACCTCGATCGCCCAGACCGGCGCCGACACCTCGGTGTGGAACCCGTTGACGATGCTGGACGTGCTCTTCGGCGCGGAGAGCTACGACGTGGCCGTCGCCGTGGACGACAAGGTGCTCGAGTCGGCCGTGGCCTCCATCGCCGACGACACCGACCGCGAGGTCTCCGAGGGTCGCATCGGCTTCACCGACGGCAAGCCCAAGGTGAGCAAGCCCAAGGCGGGCCGCGCGGTGGATCAGAAGGCCACGACGGCCCTCGTCCGCAGCTCGTACCCGCTCGCGCACACCGATCTCGAGCTGCCGGTCGACGTGCTGGAGCCCGCAGTGAGCGTCGACGACCTCCGGGCCGCGGTCACCGAGATCGCCAAGCCGGCGATGTCGGCCCCGGTCAAGATCGTCGCCGGGAGCAAGTCTGCCGAGCTCGCCCCGTCGGACTACGCGCCTGCGCTGAGCGTGCAGGTGAAGGACGGCAAGCTCACGACGGTCGTCGACCCCAAGAAGCTGGCGGAGCCGCTCGCCGAGGCGACCGAGGAGATCGGCACACCGGCGCAGGACGCCACGGTGGCGATCCGCTCCGGCAAGCCGGTCGTGGTCCCGGGCAAGGCCGGCATCGGCGTGGTCCCGGCCGACGTGGCGACCGCCCTCGTGCCGGTGCTCCAGAAGTCCGGCGCCGAACGCGCGGTCGAGGTGGAGCCCAAGCAGAAGGCGCCTGACCTCACCACCAAGGAGGTGGAGAAGCTCGGCATCGTCGAGAAGGTCAGCTCCTTCTCGACGAACTACCCGCACGCGGACTACCGCAACACCAACCAGGGCCGCGCCGCCGAGCTCGTCAACGGCACGCTGCTCAAGCCAGGCGAGACGTTCAGCTTCAACGAGACCGTCGGCGAGCGTACGGTCGCCAACGGCTTCACCGCGGGCACGATGATCAGCAACGGCGTCTTCCGCGAGGACCTCGGCGGCGGCGTCTCCCAGGTCGCGACCACGCTCTACAACGCGGGATTCTTCGCCGGCCTCGAGGACGTCACTCACAAGCCGCACAGCTTCTACATCAGCCGCTACCCGGTGGGCCGCGAGGCGACGGTCGCCTGGCCGTCGGTCGACCTCAAGTTCAAGAACACCACCGATCACGGCATCCTCATCCAGGCCTGGGTCAACCGCAGCACCCCGGGCCGCCAGGGCTCGATGAATGTCACGTTGTGGGGCACGAAGCAGTGGGACATCAAGTCAGGGTTGTCGTCCAAGCGCAACTTCCGGTCGCCCGCGACCCGCTACGACGCCTCCGACGAGTGCCTGCCCCAGGCCGGCGTGACCGGGTTCGACGTCGACGTCTATCGGACCTTCACGCGTGACGGCGCGGTGGTCAAGCGTGAGACGACGACGGCGAAGTACAACGCCGCCGACAACGTGGAGTGCCGCAAGGCGCCTGGGGACGAGTGACGGCTACGCGGGGCTGAGGTAGCGGTACGTGTGGTGCACCTCGAAGGTGTACCCCTCGTACAACGCCAGCGCCGCCCTGCTGTGCCGCATGGTCTGCAGGTAGACCTTGTCCGCGCCGCGGTCCCACGCCCAACGCGTGCACGCCTCGAGCAGCCGTGCGGCGTGCCCGCGGCGCCTGGCCTGGGGCAGGGTGTGCACGCTCGACAGGCCGGCCCACTCTCCGGTGACCACGATGCGCGCCACCGCCTCGATCCCGCTGTCCCCCTCGACGACCGCGAACCCGACGACCGGCGGTGAGGCGAGCACGTGGCGGACGTCGTCCAGCGGCACGTCGGCGGTCACCCGCTCAGCCGCAGCCATCCACGGCTCGGTGAGCGTCTCGTCGATCCTGACCGTCGCCTCGCCGTCCTGGCGCCCGGTCCGTGACGTCTCGAGGACGGCGCGGGCGGCGGCGACGAGCACCACTGCGTGGTCGTGAGTGCCGCCGGTCCCGACCCATCCGGCGTCGGCGAAGCGGCCGGGCCAGGGGGTCTGGTCGATCACCTGGGCCTTCGCGGGCAGCCCCTGCGCGCGATAGAACCCTTCGACCTGGGCGAGCGCGGTCGGGAGGTCGGCGCCGGGGTCGCCGTGCACCGCGACCGAGTTGGCGCGGCCGGTGAACCCGCCGGACGCGCGCAGCGTCCACTCGCCGAGATCCTGTGTGATGCGGGGCGGCCAGCCGCGCGTGCAGATCCGGGCGAGCTCCTCGGGGGAGTAGTCCATCGCCGGCCGCGTCCGGACGCGTGCGCTGCCCTCGGGCACGGGTTTGGCTGCCACCACGTCCGCTGCCGGGACGTACGCCTCACGACCGTCGCGGCGCTGGATGCGCAGGGTCGAGCCGTCGTACGAGAGCAGCCGACCGACCACGTCGGTGTAGGCGGGCCCGCCCGACGGGCCGCGTTCACCGGGGACACGTGACCTCACCACGACGCGTCGACCGACGAGCTCGCCGAAGTCTGGCACCCCAACCTCCCGCCCAGCCGGTCCGTTAGGCGGACCTGGCCACTCCCTCCCCGCACGAGAGGGTGATACTAGTTCCAGCCGTTCGAATGAAGGAGTGGACCCCTCGTGACGTATGTCATCGCTCAGCCTTGCGTGGACCTCAAGGACCGTGCCTGCGTCGATGAGTGTCCCGTCGACTGCATCTACGAGGGCAAGCGGATGCTCTACATCCACCCCGACGAGTGCGTCGACTGCGGTGCCTGCGAGCCGGTCTGTCCCGTGGAGGCGATCTTCTATGAGGACGACACCCCGGAGGAGTGGAAGGACTACTACACCGCCAACGTCAACTTCTTCGACGACCTGGGGTCGCCCGGCGGTGCTGCCAAGATGGGTCCGATCGACAAGGACCACCCGATGATCGCCGCGCTTCCTCCGCAGAACCAGGACTGATGCCGGACCCGGTCCCGTCCGTGCCGTCGCGCCCGAGTGCGACGACGCGGTTGTCGGCCGGTGCGGTGTCTCGTCGCCTTCCCGACTTCCCCTGGGACTCGCTCGCCGAGGTCAAGGCGCGAGCGGTCGCACATCCTGATGGGATCGTGGACCTCTCGATCGGCACGCCGGTGGACGAGACCCCGGCAGTGGCACGGGAGGCCCTGGCCGCCGGCGCGAACGCGCCCGGCTACCCCCAGACGGTCGGCACCCTCGCGCTCCGGCGCTCTGCCGTCGACTGGCTCGCACGGCGCCACGGGGTGACCGGTCTCGACGTCGACGGGGTGCTTCCCGCCATCGGCTCGAAGGAGCTGATCGCCGGGTTGGCACTCCACCTCGGCCTCGGCCCGGGTGACGCGGTCGTGATCCCGGAGCTGGCCTACCCGACGTACGAGGTGGGTGCTCGCCTCGCCGGTTGCGAGGTCGTGGTCTCCGACTCCACGGTGGCCCTCGGCCCGTCGGCGCCGAGCCTGATGTGGATCAACTCGCCGTCCAACCCGAGCGGGCGCGTGCTGGGGCTCGAGCACCTGCGCAAGACCGTCTCGTGGGCGCGGGAGCGTGGTGTTCTGCTGGTCTCCGACGAGTGCTATCTCGAGTGCTCCTGGGACGCCACGCCCTCCTCGGTCCTCCACCCTGACGTGAGCGGCGGCTCGCACGAGGGCGTGCTCGCCGTCCACTCGCTCTCGAAGCGGTCCAACCTCGCGGGATATCGTGCGGCGTTCGTCGCCGGCGACCCCACGGTGATCGGGGAACTGCTCGAGGTGCGCAAGAACCTCGGCCTCATCGTCCCCGCGCCCGTCCAGGACGCGATGACGGCGGCGTTGGCCGACGATGCGCATGCCGACGCCCAGCACGCCGTCTACGCCGCCCGCCGGGCGACGCTCCGCCGCGCCTTCGAGGCTGCAGGGTTCCGCATCGACCACTCCGAGGCCTCGCTCTATCTGTGGGCGACGCGGGGCGAGCCGGCGCGGGAGACCGTGCGAGCGCTCGCGGACCTCGGGATCCTCGTGGCGCCGGGTGACTTCTACGGCGCCGCCGGCGCCGAGCACGTCCGCGTCGGGTTCACCGCGTCGGACGAGCGGATCGCGGCCGCGGCCACGAGGCTCTCCAGCCTCGCCTGAGGCCCACGAGCCGCGACGCGCCGAGTCCGCTCCGGTCGCGCCGACACGCCGAGATGTCGCTAGCCTCGAAGGAGGCCGGGGGGTCGATCGCCCCGCGCGACCCTTGGAGGAGACGGTCCATGAGCGAGCCTCAGAACCCTCCCGGCGGCGACACACCGGGCAACGAGCCACCCGGCGGGCCTCCGCCGTACGATCCGCCTCCACCTCCTCCACCGCCGTACGAACCGCCTCCGGGACCGCCGCCCGGTGGGTACGGTCCGCCTCCGGGACCGCCGCCCGGTGGGTACGGTCCGCCGCCCGGCCAGCCACCCGGTGGGTACGGTCCGCCGCCTGGCCAGCCACCCGGTGGGTACGGCCCCCCGCCCGGCCAGCCCCCGGGCGGCCATGGGGGTGGACCCGGCGGCTACGGCGCCCCGCAGGAGCTGAACGTCGGCAGAGCGATCTCGTTCGGCTGGGACAGGTTCAAGGACAACTGGGGCGTCTGGGTCGGGGTCAGCCTGGTGTTCTTCGTCATCCAGGCGGTCATCAGCGGGATCGGCTCGGCCGCCCAGTCCGGGGGAGACGACGCCTGGGACTCCTCGCGCTGGTGGCTGGCCGGCGGCTTCTCGGTCGTCGCGCTGCTGTTCAACCTCGCGGGCACCTTGGTCGGCTGGTTCATGCAGGCCGCGCAGACGAAGGGAGCGTTGCTCGAGACCGAAGGACGCAAGCCCGGCTTCGGCGACTTCTTCCAGTGGGGGGAGCACGCGGGCAAGGTCATCCTGACCTTCCTGCTCCTCGGCGTCCTCACCTTCGTCGGACTGATCCTCTGCATCCTGCCGGGCATCGTCTTCACGTTCTTCGCGTGGTACACGCTGTGGTTCGTGATGGACCAAGGACAGGGACCGTGGGAAGCGCTCCAGTCGAGCTTCCGGCTGGTGGGCAACAACCTCGGGCCCGTCTTCCTGCTCGCACTGGCGCTGACCGGCATCAACATCCTCGGTTTCATCCTGTGCTTCGTCGGACTGCTGGTCACCATCCCGCTGACGCTGATCGCGACGGGCTACACCTACAAGGTCCTCACCCAGCAGCCGGTCGCCGGAGGGTGACGCCGAGCACCGCGACTACGACACGTCGACGTGGACGTGGTCGCGGTGCTCGAGCACGGCACGGTCGCCGTCGCGCGCCGGCGGCGTGTAGTCCCGCCAGCCCTGCGGGGACCGGCGTGCCGTCCAGATCTTGGCGTCGTAGATCACCGTGGCGATCCCGAGACGGCGCGCGTTCGCGACGAGGTACTGCGCGAGCGCCCAGCCGTCCTTCTTCGCCTGGGCGGTGACCGGCCGGAAGAACACGTCCACCGCCTTGCCGTCGTAGTGCTTCGACCCGGCGGAGTGTCCCGTGCTCACCCCGTCGGCGGCGTACCCGCCGGTGGGCAGGCGCCCGAACGCCTTGCGTACGTCGACACGGACGGCCTCGGCCGCAGGGGTCAGACCGTTGGCGCCGGGCACGCCCTCGTCGGTGGCGGGCAGGTCGACCACGCACGTGAAGGTGGCGGGGGAGTTGCCCGTGAGTGCCGACGCGATCGCGCGCCCGTAGGCCTCGTGGTCGGCGTACGCCTCGGGGTAACCAGACCGCTGGACGGCCTGGGCCGCCTCGGTGACCGACATCGAGCGGTAGCCGTCGACCTTCTCCAGGCCCTCGTAGAAGCGGGTGATCGCGTAGCGGGGCTCCATGATCTGCTCCACCGTCCCCCAGCCCTGCGACGGGCGCTGCTGGAAGAGGCCGACGGAGTCCCGGTCGCCGTAGTCGATGTTGCGCAGCTTCGACTCCTGGTACGCCGTCGCGACGGCGATCGTCACGGCTCGGGCGGGCAACCCGCGGCGCATCGCGATCGCCGCCATCAGCGACGCGTGCTCGGTCTGCTCGAGATCGAGGGTCGCGTAGGTGTCGCCGACCTCGACGGTGCACTCCTCGCCGCGCAGCTGGGCGATCTGCCCGCTGCGCGCGAGCACGACCAGACCCGCAGCCACCACGCCCACGAGGACGAGGAGGATCAGAAGGAGAGAGGCGCCCCTCCGGCGACGGTCACGAGGGGCCATCGGGTCGGTCACTGCGCCGTTCAGTTGGCGTGCAGCTCTGCGTTGAGCGCGATCCCGTTGCCCGTCCGGGGCCGGGCCTCCAGACGCCCTGTCTCGGAGTTCGTCAGGAACAGCAGCCCGTCGTGGCCCGAGAGCTCGGCCGCCTTGACTACCGACCCGTCAGGGAGAGTGACCTTCGAGCCCGCCGTCACGTAGCAGCCCGCGGCCACCACGCAGTCGTCGCCTAGAGAGATGCCGATGCCGGCGTTGGCACCGAGGAGGCAGTTGCGCCCGAGGCTGATGACCTGCTTGCCGCCGCCCGAGAGGGTGCCCATGATCGATGCGCCGCCGCCGACGTCGGTGCCCTCGCCGACGACCACGCCCGCGCTGACCCGGCCCTCGACCATCGCGTGCCCGAGAGTGCCCGCGTTGAAGTTCACGAAGCCCTCGTGCATCACCGTGGTGCCCTCCGCGAGGTGAGCGCCCAGGCGCACCCGATCGGCATCACCGATCCGGACGCCGCTGGGAACGACGTAGTCGGTCATCCGCGGGAACTTGTCGACACTGGTCACCGCGACCGACAGCCCAGCCGCACGGGCTCGCAGCCGGGTCTCCTCGAAGCCCTCGACCGAGCAGGGGCCGATGGACGTCCACACGACGTTGGCGAGGGCGCCGAAGATGCCGTCCAGATTGGTCCCGTGGGGGCGGAGCAGCCGGTGGGAGAGCAGGTGGAGGCGCAGGTAGGCGTCGTACGCGTCGGTGACCGGCGAGCTCAGGTCCTCGACCTCGGTCCGGACCACGGTCCTCCGCACCTGGCGCACCTCGTCGGTCCCCTCCAGCGCCGTCAGGCCGGTGGGCTCGATCGCTCCGTCGTACGAACCGAGGGTCGGGTTCGGATACCAGACGTCGAGGACGGTCCCGTCCTCGGTGAGCGTGGCGATGCCGTACGCCCAGGCGGACTGCGGGGTGGTGGGGGTCATGCGGTCCAGGTTATCGACCGGCTCCAGACGCCCGATTGTCCTAGGGTGCCGACATGTCTCTCGTACGGTTCAAAGACTTCAGCATCGACGCGAACGACGTGCCGGCGGCGAGCGCCTTCTGGGCGGCAGCGCTCGGGCTCACGGCGGAGGCGCTGCCCGACGGCGACGCGGTGCTGCGCGGGCCCACGCCGCAGCACACGGTGTGGATCAACGCGGTGCCCGAACCGAGGACGGTGAAGCAGCGCGTCCACTTCGACGTCCACGGGCGCTCGGTCGCCGAGTACGAGGCGCTCGGCGCGACCAGGCTGCCGGGCTGGGACACCCCGTGGACGGTGATGGGCGACCCCGAGAGCGGCGGCGAGCTGTGCATCTTCGAACGCGATGACGACTGGTGGTCGGCACACCCGCAGGCGTACCGCCTGTACGAGGTCGGGGTCGACGCGGTCGACCATCCGTCGATGACGGCCTGGTGGGCCGACGTGCTCGGCTCCGACGTGGACGACGAGGGTCGAGGCTTCAGCTGGACGACTCCTCCGGGCGTGCCGTTCGAGTCGCTGGTGTTCCAGAACGTGCCCGAGCCCAAGACCGTCAAGAACCGGATCCACTGGGACGTCACGGGGGGCCCGGACGCCGTCGACGAGCTCGTACGGCGTGGCGCGAGCGTGCTGCGCGGGCCGGCGGAGCAGACCCCGTGGACGGTGATGGCCGACCCGGAGGGCAACGAGTTCTGCGTCTTCGAGGAGGAGGGGTGACGCGCACTCGTCTCCGATCTCCAGGTGGCGGCCCGTGCTCTGGCGCCCGCCACGTGATGGGATGGACGGCATGACCTCGCTCGATCTCCACGCCGACGTCGTGAGCCTGACCGCCGCCCTGGTCGACATCCCCTCAGAGAGCCGTCACGAGGCCGTCATCGCCGACGCGGTCGAGGCCGCACTGAGCGACTGCCGGCACCTGGAGGTGATCCGCGACGGGCAGACGGTCGTCGCCCGCACCGCTCTCGGCCGAGACAGCCGGGTCGTGGTCGCCGGGCACCTCGACACCGTGCCGGTCAACGGCAACCTCCCGTCCGCGCTCGATGGCGGTGACCTGTGGGGCCTGGGCGCGTGCGACATGAAGGGCGGCGTCGCGGTCGCGCTGCGGGCCGCGGCACACATTCCCGAGCCTGTTCGCGACGTCACCTACGTCTTCTACGAGGCCGAGGAGATCGAGGCGTCCGCCAACGGGCTGGGACGGCTCGCCAGGGAGCGCCCCGAGCTGCTCGCCGGCGACTTCGCCATCCTCATGGAGCCCTCGGACGGTGTGATCGAGGCAGGCTGTCAGGGCTCGCTGCGCGTCGACGTCGTCGCCCGCGGGGAGCGCGCCCATGTGGCCCGGTCGTGGATGGGCGTCAACGCGATCCATCGCCTGAAGCCCGCGATGGATCGCCTCGCCGCGGCGCAGGCTCGCACACCGGTCATCGACGGACTCACGTTCCGCGAGGGCCTCAACGCGGTCGGGATCAGCGGGGGTGCGGCGTCGAACGTGGTGCCCGACGAGGCGAGGATCGCCGTCAGCTACCGCTTCGCCCCTGATCGTACGGAGGACGAAGCGCTGGACTACCTCCAAGGACTGTTCGACGGGTACGAGGTCGTCGTCACCGACTCGGCGCCGGCCGCGTCGCCGGGGCTGGACCGACCCGCCGCGGCGGCGTTCGTCGAGGCGATGGGCGTGGAGGTCAACCCGAAGTTCGGATGGACCGATGTCGCGGAGTTCGCCCGCTTGGGCGTGCCCGCGGTCAACTTCGGGCCCGGTGACCCGCTGCTCGCCCACAAGAAGGACGAGCGCGTCCCGGTCACACAGCTCCGGTCGGTCGAGGAACGGCTGCACGGATGGTTGCGCGGTGCCGGCGAGGGGCAGCCCGGATGAGCGACGACCAGCGCGCCGAGGACCAGCGGGTCGAGGAGCGCGCCGAGGACGAGCGGGTCAAGGGTCCCGTCCTCCTTCGGCGCGACCGGATCGAGTCGACGACGACCGACCAGCGGTTGCTGGACTCCCCTGAGCGGTCCGACTGGGTGCACACCGATCCTTGGCGCGTCCTGCGTATCCAGGCTGAGTTCGTCGAGGGGTTCGGTGCACTGGCCGAGCTCGGGCCCGCGGTCAGCATCTTCGGCTCCGCCCGGACCTCGCGCGACGCCGCCGACTACGCCGCCGCCCGCGAGCTCGGACGCCGGCTGGCCGACGCGGGCATCGGCGTCATCACGGGGGGCGGCCCAGGGATCATGGAGGCCGCCAACCGAGGCGCGTGCGAGCGCGGAGGAGTCTCGGCCGGCCTCGGCATCGAGCTGCCGTTCGAGGAGAAGATGAACGCCTGGGTCGACCTGGGGGTCAACTTCCGATACTTCTTCGCGCGCAAGACGATGTTCGTCAAGTACGCGCAGGGTTTCGTGGTCTTCCCCGGCGGGTTCGGCACCTTCGACGAGCTCTTCGAGGCCCTGACGCTCGCGCAGACGCGAAAGGTGACGCAGTTCCCCGTCGTCCTGTACGGCACGGCGTACTGGGCCGGCCTCCTGGCCTGGCTGCGCGACTCCGTCATGGAGTACGGAGCGATCTCCGCCGACGACGTGGACCGGCTCGTCCTCACCGACGACATCGACGAGATCGTCGCGCAGTTCGTCTCCTCCTGAACCGCCGTCGCAAGGGCGTGCCGTGCGGACCGGGCCGCGCTCGTGCGGCACAATCGGACGGACACGGTCGACGGACGGAGTGCGGGTGCGGGTCTCCTCGGAACAGCGGCGCGAACAGCTCATCGAGGCTGCGCTGGCCGTCGCCAAGCGCGAGGGCGTCGGCGCGGTGAGCACGCGCACGGTCGCCGCCGAGGCAGGGGCCACCCCCGGGATCGTGCACTACGTGTTCTCCTCCATGGAGGAGCTGCTCCGGGCGATGATCTCCCGGCTGGCCGACCAGTACGTCGCCTCGGTCAGCGACGTCGTCGTCTCGGGCGAGGACGACGTGACCGCGCTGCTCGAGGAGACCTTCGCCCACATGTGGTCGTCGGTCGAGGGTGACCCGAAGGCGCATCTGCTGACGTTCGAGGTGGCGGCCCACGCGCTGCGCAACGCAGGCTTCACCGACCTCGCGCAGTGGCAGTACGAGACCTACCGGACGACGGCCCGCGAGGTCCTCCTGCGGATCGCGGCTGCCGCCGGCATCGAGTGGTCGGTTCCGGTGGACCTGCTGTCACGCATGCTCGTGGTGGTCAACGACGGTGTGGTGCTCGCGTGGCTGGTCGACGGCGACAGCGCCAAGGCACGAGACGTCTATGCGGCATTCCTCCAGCAGATCGCCGCGATGGCCGAGCCGGTCGGCGCCTCCAGCTCCGGGTGAGCGGCCGGCGCGAGCCGCCGATCAGGCCAGCCCGCGCCGCGACACCGCAGGCTGTCGTACGCCCCTGATCGACGCGACCATGTCCAGGCACTGACGGGTGGCTGCGACGTCGTGGGCGCGGAAGACGCGCACCCCCGCGGCCGCAGACCAGGCCGTGGCCGCCAAGGTGCCCGCGAGCCGTTCGTCGCGTTCGAGGTCGAGGGTCTCGCCGACGAAGTCCTTGCGGGAGAGTGCGACCATCACCGGCCAGCCGGTCGCGACCAGCTCTCCGATGCGACGGGTGAGGAGCAGCGAGTGCCGGGTGTTCTTGCCGAAGTCGTGGGTCGGGTCGAGGAGCACCGACTCCGGCGCCACCCCGGCCGCCACCGCACGCCCGGCCAGCTCGGTCGTGCTCGCGACGACGTCGGCGACCACGTCGTCGTACGCGGGGCGGAACGGGTCCGTACGCGGGGGCAGGCCGCCGGTGTGGCTGCAGACGAGACCGGCGCCGTGCTGCGCGGCGACCTCGGCGAGCTCGGGGTCGTGTCCGGCCCACGTGTCGTTGATCAGGTCGGCACCGAGGGCGCACAGGCGGTCGGCGACCTCGCTGCGCCAGGTGTCGACGCTGATCACCAGCTCCGGGTACGCCTCGCGCGCGGCCCGGACGAAGTCCTCCGTACGCCGCAGCTCCTCCGTGGCGTCGACCGTGTCGCCGTAGCCGGCCTTGACACCGCCGACGTCGACGATGTCGGCCCCCTCCGCGACCACCACGCCGAGGTAGGCGAGCGCGTCGTCGAGGTCGTAGGTGCGGCCCCCGTCGTAGAAGGAGTCCGGCGTGCGGTTCACGATCGCCATCACCGCGTGGTCCCCGGGCGCGATCACCCGTCCGCGCAGTCGGAGGTCCATGGCACGATCGTAGGCGTGATCTGGATCGGAGTCGTGGTCGGAGCCGTCCTCGTCGGTGCGGTGGTGACGGTCGTCGCCGGACGCACCGGGGACCTCGCGCCGCTGCCGTCCTCGCGTCGTGACGTCCTCGTGCCGGCCGACCGTACGCTCTCGGCCGACGACCTGCAGGCGGTGCGCTTCAGCTGGGCCTGGCGGGGCTACGCGCGCGACGAGGTCGATTCGCTGATGGCGCGGCTCGAGAAGGAGGCCCGCGCGCGCGACGAGAGCACACCGTCGTCGCCCGTGGAGCCGTCGGTGACGCCCCGGGACGACGCCGATGGGTGACGCGGTCGTCGGGTCGGACGGAGTCGCGCGCTGCGCGTGGGCGGAGTCGTCGGACGAGATGCGGGCCTACCACGACACGGAGTGGGGCCGTCCCGTCCGCGACGAGCGAGGCTTGTTCGAGCGATTGACGCTGGAAGCGTTCCAGTCCGGCCTCTCGTGGGCCATCGTGCTCCGCAAGCGGCCGCGGTTCCGCGAGGTCTTCGCAGGTTTCGACGCCGAGGTCGTGGCGGCCTACGACACAGCGCGGGTCGCCGCGCTCCTCAGCGATGTCGGCATCATCCGCAACCGCGCCAAGGTGGAGGCGACGATCGCCAACGCCCGGGCCATCCGGGCGCTGGACGGTGGTTTCGCCGACCTGGTCTGGTCGTTCGCCCCCGAGCCGCGTCCGCGCCCGCTGTCGATGACCGACGTCCCGGCGGTGACCCCGGAGTCCACCGCCCTGGCCGCTGGCCTCAAGCGGCAGGGGTTCAGGTTCGTCGGCCCGACCACGGCGTACGCGATGATGCAGGCGGTCGGCATGGTCGACGACCACCTCGCCGGCTGCCAGGTGCGCACCGACCCGGTCTGAGCGAGGATCGGCTCATGCGGACAGCAACGCGTGGCGCCCTCGCCGGCAGTGCTGTGGGCGTTGTCGCGCTGGCTCTCGTGGTCCCGTCGGCGGCCGAGGCGTCCGCCACGCGGTCGGTGCGGCAGGTCGTGCCGGACAGGACGGCTCCGTCGAGGGTCGTGGTGCCGGCACGCAGCCTCGCCGAGCCTCGTCCTGCGGTCGTCGAGCGGGTGGTGATCGGCCGCTCCCGCAGGGGCCGCCCGATCCTCGCGTTCCGGCTCGGTGACCCCGACGCGACCCGGTCGGCGGTCGTCATCGCGGCGATGCACGGCAACGAGCGCAAGCCCCAGACGATCCTCCGCACCCTTCGCGACGGTCGTCCGATCACCGGCCTCGACCTGTGGGTCGTCCCGAGTGCCAACCCCGACGGGGTCGCCCGCAAGGCGCGACGCAATGCCCGTGGCGTCGACCTCAACCGCAACTTCCCACGGCGCTGGAAGCGGTCCAGGCGCGGCGTCACCTGGTCGGGCCCGAGCGCGGCCTCCGAGCCGGAGACGCGCGCCATGATGCGGTTCCTCCGCCGGGTCGCCCCCGATCAGGTCGTCTCGTTCCACCAGCCTCTGTACGGGATCGACACCAGCGGGACCGGCAACCGCCCGCTCGCGCGGCGGCTCGCGAAGCACCTCAAGCTCCCCAGGAGGTCATTCTCCTGCGGGTCGGGCTGCTACGGGACGATGTCGCAGTGGTTCAACCACCGGCTCGACGGCCAGCTCGTCACGGTCGAGCTCGGGCGCAGGCCGTCGCGTGCCTACCTGACCCGGACCGCGCCCACCGGCCTCCTCAAGGCGCTCGGCGGCACGCGGTCCTGACGCCGCGGCTCAGCGGCCCACGAACGTGGGCTGCTCCTTGGCGAGGAAAGCCTTGACCGCGGTGCCGTGGTCCTCCGACGCACCGGTCAACGCCATCAACCGGGCCTCGTTGGTGAGCGACTCGGGCAAGGAGTGGGTGGCGGAGAACGCGAGCGCGCGCTTGAGGGAGGCGTACGCGAGCGTGGGGCCTGTGGCGAGGCGCTGGGCGAGGTCGGCGACCGCCTCGGAGAAGGCGTCGTCGGGCACGACCTGCGTCGCGAGACCGAGCGCCAGAGCCTCCTCGGCACGGACCGTACGGGGCAGCAGGAGCAGCTCGGTGGCCTTCGGGAGGCCGACGAGCCGTTGCAGCGTCCACGACGCCCCGGTGTCCGCCGACAGCGCGATGCCGGCGAACGCGAGGTTGAACCCCGCGGACTCGGCGACGATCCGGAAGTCCGCGGCGAAGGCGATCGAGGCGCCCGCGCCGGCGGCGATCCCGTTGACGGCGGCGATCACCGGCTTGGGCATCGTGGTGATCGCGAGCACCATCGGGTTGAAGTGCTCCTCGACGGTGTTGCTGAGCTGGCCGCCCTCGCTCATCTTCGCGACGTGCTCCTTCAGGTCCTGACCGGCGCTGAAGGCCCGCCCCGAGCCCGTCAGAACCACGCACCGGACGGCTTCGTCGGCCGCCGCGGCGTGCAGGGAGTCACGGAACGCGACCTTGGTCAGATCGTCGAAGGAGTTGAGCACGTCGGGGCGCGACAGCGTGATCGTGGCGACGCCGTCGGCGACCTCGTAGGCGACGGCGGGGTGGGGTTCTGTCATGGCGTCAGTCTGCCGCATTCACTCCCGGCGGGGACGTGGGCGATAATGGACGCATTCAAGGTGCACGCGCCCGCGCTGCGCACGGAGGAGAGGGGAACGCATGGCGGCCATGAAGCCTCGGACCGGAGACGGTCCGCTGGAGGTCACCAAGGAAGGACGCTGCATCGTGATGCGGGTCCCGCTCGAGGGTGGAGGACGACTCGTCGTCGAGCTGACGAACGACGAGGCATCCAACCTGGGTGACGCCCTCAAGGCAGTCTGAGTGGGCTCCCAGCCCGGACTGACCGTCCGCTGGTCGTTGCGTGACGCCCCCGACGGCGCGCTGGACCAGCTGAGGGCCTATGTCCGGGACACCTCCTACGACCGGTTCTCCGGCATGGACGGACTGGCGTTCAAGACCTGGCGTGCTCGTGAGGGCGCGTGGTTCGAGGGCGTGTACGTGTTCGTCGACGACGCTGCTCGTGCTGCCTTCCAGGAGTCGTTCGCCGCCACCGCGGCCTCGGCACCCGGATCGCAGATCGTCGGGAGCGCGCCGGAGCTGATCGAGGAGTGCGAGGTCGTCGCGATCGCGGAAGGCGCTGCGGGCTTCAGGCCCACCCCGTCCTTCGCCTGATCGGTCGAGGTGCCCGCCGCAGGCCACCGACGTCGCCCTGGGCGGCGCCGTGGGTCTGCGGCGGGAACCTCGTACGCATTGCTCAGAGGAGGTCGGCCAGGTGGCCCGCCGCCCGTTCGGCGCCGTCGCTCTCCACGGGCGGACCCGACGGTCGGCGCCGTGCCTCGGCGACCAGCGTCGACGTGAGCTGGTCCGGGTCGCACGCCTGCTCGTACGCCAGTCGCCGGCCCGCGGCGTACTGCGCGAGCCGGTGCGTCACGTGGACGTTCTGCTCGAAGTGGTGGCGCAGCGGCACGAAGACGAACGGCACGCGTTGTGCCGTCAGCTCCATGCAGGTGGTCAGCCCGCCCTGGACGAGCGCCACGTCGGCCGCCCCGAGGTGCCGGTGAAGGTCCGGCACGAAGCCCCGCACGTCCACGCCACGGAGGCGAGGGAGCGTACGAGGGTCGATCCGGGGTCCGGTCACCACGAGGAACCGTAGGCGCGGCTCCTCGCGACGGATCCGCGGGACCGCGTCGAGCACCCGACGCAGCAGGTGGTGCCCCACCGCAGAGCCCCCGACGGTGACGACGCAGAGCAGCTCGTCGGCCTCGAGGCCGAGCTCGGTGCGGACGGCGGCCCGTCCGATCGGGCCCACCGGCTCGAACCCGGTGACGTACCCCGTGAAGGCGAAGTGCGCCTCGGTCCACTCCCGGATGCCGGGCAGACCCGGACCGAAGGGCTCCGTGATCACGTCGGCAGGGTTGCCGACGAAGAGCGACCGGTCACGCACACGTTCGAGCCGAGCACGCTGCTCGAGCATCTCGGCGTTGTAGTCGGCGGTCAGCGCCGCCTCCTCCGCGCCGCCGTCGGGCAGCGGGACCCAGCCGACGAAGTCGGTCAGCCACGCATACGCGAACCGCTTGAGCTGAGGGTTCTCGTGAAGGAAGTGGTCGACGTCCCACGCCTCGTCGCCGACTACGAGATCGTACGGTTCCTCGCTCACCACGTCGTCGAAGACGCCGAAGTTCGCCACCAGGATCTCGTCCATCCGACGGATCGCCTGGAAGGCGTGCAGGTCGTGCTCGCCGGCCTCGTCCTCGACGTGGGCGCACTCGCTCGCGAGAAGGGACGATGCCGGGTGGACGCGCTCGCCGGCGCGCTCCAGGACGCCGGTGGCCGGGGACTGGGTGAGCCAGTCGACGTGGAGGTCGGGGTGGCGCTCGCGCAGTGCGTCGGCGATCGCGAGGTCGCGTCGCACGTGACCGAGGCCGATCGGCGAGGTCAGGAAGAGCGCCCGCCGTCGGCGCCCTCGCGGCGGGGTCCACCTCCGCCGCACCGCCGGCTCCGCAGAAGGCCAGAGCCGACCGAGGAACTCGCCGATGGCCAGGTTGACGGCGACCGGTTCACGCGTGTGGGGGGCGTGCCCGCCGCCGGACACGGCGAACAGTGATGCCCCCGTCCTCTCGGCGAGCGCCTCCGCCTCGGCGAAGGGGCGGATGTGATCGTCCTCGCCGTGGATGACGAGAGCCGGGAGGTCGACCTGCGTGATGCTCTGCGTGAAATCGGGACGACGGCACACCGTCCGCGCGAGCTCGGTGTCGACGAGACGCTCGGGCCCGATGTCGTGTCCCCAGGCCACACAGTCCTCGATCTTCTTGGTCGAGTGCGGCTCGGTGTACATCTGCCCGAAGAAGAACCTGAGAAAGGCGTCGTAGTCGCCGTGGAGCCAGTTGTCGCGGCTGAAGGACGCCCACCCCGGCGGTGCCGGGCCGTCGCGCTGGTCGGCGAGGAACGCGTGCTGCTCCCGCTCCGGATGACCCGGCACCAGACCGAGTGCGGAGCCGATCGCGATGATCCCGGCCACCTGCTCCGGTGCTTCGCACGCCAGCGCGAACGACCAGGCCACGCCGCAGGAGAACCCGGCCACCGCCACGGCCTCGGTCACCGTCCGGTCGCGGCGTGTGCGGTCCAGCACCGCCAGGGCGTCGGCCACGAACTCGCCGTCGGCGTACGGCTCCGGCCCCACCGGACGGTCGGAGCCGCCGGAGCCACGGCCGTCGAAGGTCACCACCCGGAATCGACGTGCCAGGTACGGCACCTGCGCCTTCCACGAGCGCGACGGGATGATCGACCAGGTCGGCATCAGCAGGACGGTGTGCGGAGCGTCGCCGAACACCTCGTACGCGATGCGCACCCCGTCGCGCACCACGACGCCGTCGCTGTCGGGTTCCCTCGCGCGCATCGTCCCTCCGTCGGTGGGCCGTCGCCCCCAGTCTGCGCCCGCAGGTGGGTGCGACGGCCCTTGGTTGTCGTCCCCGTGGGTGCGCAGACGTCACTTCCGGACGGCGAGCACCCTGTTGAACGGCGTCTCCGCCACCGAGTCGAAGCCCGTGAAGCCGGCGGCGGCGGTGATCTCGCGGATCTTCGCCGGACCCGCCTGGGTGCCGATCGCCAGCCCGACGTCCTGGGACAGCGAGGCGGGCGTGCACAGCAGCGTCGAGAACCCGTAGTAGGCGCGACCGACAGGCGTCAGGTTGTCCTCGACCCGGTCGCCGGCCATCGGCTCGACGATCATCCAGACGCCGTCGTCGGCCAGCATGTGGTGCACGTGCCGAGCGGCACCGACCGGGTCGCCCATGTCGTGCAGCGCGTCGAACGTCGTGACGACGTCGTACGCCTCGTCACCGAGGTGCTGGGCCGACGTCACCTCGAAGGTCGCCCGGTCGGACACCCCTGCGGCCGCGGCCCGCTGACGGGCGACGTCGATCGAGGCCGCGTGGTAGTCCGAGCCCACGAACGTGGAGCTGGGGTAACCCTCGGCCATCAGGATTGTGGAGGCGCCGTGACCGCAGCCGATGTCGGCGACGCGGGCGCCCTCCCGGAGCTTGTCCGCCACACCCGCGGCGGGAAGCCACGCATCGACGAGGTAGGCCAGGTAGCTGGGCCGGAAGAACCGTTCGCAGCCGTCGTGCACGTCACCGTTGTGCTCGTGCCAGCCGACCCCCGCGTCGTCCCGCGCCGCCTCGACGACGCGCTGGGAGTCGGCCACCGTGCCGAGCGCGATCTGGAAGAGACCGGGCAGGAAGGCCGGACTCGACTCGTCGGTGAGCGCGACGGCGTGCTCTGCCGGGAGCACATACCGCCCGGTGTCGGGCTCGTAGCGGACGAAGGAGCCTGCCGCCTGGGCATTGAGCCACTCGCGCGCGTACGGGAGAGCCGTACCGGTCCGCTCGGCGAGCTCCGCAGGCGTGAGCGCGCCACCGTCGGCCAGCGCCCGGTAGTAGCCGAGCTTGTCGCCCAGGACCACGAGCGCCGCGTTGAGCGTCGCACCGACCTCGTCCACGGCTCGGAAGACGAAGGACATCAGGACGTCCTCGTCGATCTGTGCAGTCATGTCACCCTCCTCGGTGATCCGTCGATGCCCGCGACGCTAGGGATCGGGGACGTGTCGCCGCATCCGGTGACCCCCCTGGTTCGTCAATCCCGCGGCTGTAGGCCCCCCGGGTGACTAGCCTCGGGAGCATGCTCGTCGGACGAGCGCGTGAGTGCGCCGCGATCGGCGCGCTGGTGGCGCGAGCACGCGGCGGTGCCAGCGGTGCTGTCGTCGTCGTGGGCGAGGCCGGGATCGGCAAGTCCACCCTGCTCCTGCAGGCCAGGGAAGCAGCCGGTTCCGGCGTCCAGGTCCTCGCGACGGCAGGAGCCGAGCCCGAGCGCGACCTGCCGTTCGCCGGGCTCGCGCAGCTCCTGCGGCCGCTGCTCGGCCACCTCGACGCCCTGCCGGCCGTGCAGGCGGACGCGCTCGCACAGGCGCTCGCCCTCCGTCCGGGAGGTACGGGGGAGGCGCCCGCTCGCGCCGGGGAGCGTTTCGTGATCTCCGCGGCGACGCTCGGGCTGATCAGCCGGGCAGCCGAGGAACGCCCCCTCCTTCTGCTCGTCGACGACCTCCATCACCTCGACCGCCCCTCCGTCGACGCGATCCTCTTCACCGCCCGGCGGCTCCTCACCGACGCGGTCGCGGTGGTGCTCGCGACGCGACCGGGTGCTGCCGTCGGTGAGCTTGTGGCCGACCTCGACCGTCTCGAGGTTGGTGGACTCAGCCGCGAGGAGTGCGACGCGCTCGTCGTATCCCGCGGGCTCTCCGCCACGCAGGCCGAGCGCCTGCACGCCGTGAGCGAGGGCAATCCGCTCGCTGCCCTCGAGATGGTGCGTACGCCAGACCTGCTGGCGCGGGATCTCGGCGAGATCCCGGTGCCCCGACTCATCGAGGAGGCGTTCACCGGCCGTCTCGGCAGCCTGCCGCCCCTCGCACGCACCGCACTCACCGTCGCGGCGCTGGCGGGCGACGTCGACCTCACGACGCTGGGCCGGGCGTGCGCTACGGCCGGGAGCGACCTCGCGCACCTCGCCGATGCCGAGCAGGCGGAGCTGGTCGACCTGGGGCTCGACCGTGTCCGGTTCCGGCACCCGCTCATGCAGGCGTCGCTGGTGCAGGCCACGGCGCCACCTTTGCGGCGGCAGCTGCACCGGATCATCGCCGACGCGCTCCCCACCGGCGACCTCGACCGGCGGGCGCAGCACCTCTCGGCGGCGACGATCGGCCCCGACGGAGAGGCGGCCGCGGTGCTCGACGCGGCGACCGCGTCCGCGGCACGGCGTCGCGCATACGCGGTGGCGTCGCAGTGGGGCGAGCGGGCAGCGCACGCGAGCGAGGACCCGGAGGAGCGCACCCGGCGACTCGCGCTCGCCGGCGAGCACGCCTGGCTCGGGGGCCTGGCCGACCGCGCCCTGGAGATCTTCGGGGAGGCGGTCGCGGGTGCTCCCACAGGGCCGGCCCGTCGACGCGCGCTGGCGCTGCGGGGGGTGGTGGGTGCGCGGTGCGGCTCGTTGGTCGAGGCGCGCGCCCTCCTCCTGGAGGCGTCGGGTCCGGTCGCCGCCGACGACCCCGACCTCGCGGTGGTGCTGCTGGCGGAGGCGGTGTATCTGTGCGTGTACCTCTGTGACGGCGCCGGAGCGCGCACGGTCGTCGCCCGGCTCGACGCGCTGCGGGAGACGGCCACCGCACCCCGCAGCCGGCTGCTCGGCGACCTCGCCGCGGGCATCGGGCGGCTGATGACCGGTGACGGCGAGGCGGGCGCCACCCAGATGCGCCGTGCCGTGGCCGCGGCGGGAACGGGCGATCTGATCGACGATCCCCGGTGGCGGGGGTGGCTGCTGCTCCCGCCGATCTGGCTGCGCGACTCCGGCGACTCGCGGGCCCTGGTCGACGCGGTGGTCCTCGACGCACGTGAGCGCGCGGCGCTGGGGACGCTGCCATTCCTGCTCTTCCACGCCGCGCGCGACGATGCGACGACGGACCGGTGGACGTCGGCGGAGGGGGCCTACCGCGAGGCCATCGCGCTGGCCCGCGAATCCGGCCAGCGCACCGACGAGGCGATCTCCCGCGCCGGACTCGCGTGGCTGCTCGCGCGTCGCGGGTGCGAGGACGAGATGCGGGCCGAGTCAAAGGAGGCGGAGCGTCAGTGCGTGCGGAGCAGACTCAACTTCGGCAGGGCCTGGCTCCGCTTCGCGGCGGGCGACCTCGCGGCCGGCCTCGGCCGGTACGAGGAGGCGGTCGAGCACTTTCGTGCGCAGCAGTCGCTCGTACGCCGCTTCCGCGTCGTCGACGCCGACCTGTCTCCGGCCCCCGAGCTGGTGGAGTGCCTCGTCCGTGTCGGTGACCTGGACGGTGCCCGTGCTGAGGCGTCCGCGTTCGCCCTGCTCGCCGACACCAAGGGTCAGCCGTGGTCACGAGCCCGCGCGCACCGGGCCCTGGCGCTCGCCGGCGTGACGCCGGACGCGCGGTTCGCCGCCGCTCTCGTGGAGCACGCCCACAGCCCGGACGCGTACGAGCGGGCGCGCACCCAGCTCGCGTTCGGGGCACACCTGCGCCGCACGCGGCGGCGCAGCGAGGCGCGTGAGCACCTCAGGGAGGCGCTCACCACGTTCGACCGCCTGGCCGCCGCCCCGTGGGCCGCGCAGGCCTCCGCGGAGCTCGCCGCGACCGGTGAGCGGGTGCAGCGGCGCGCGCCGGGGGCGGAGCAGCCCCTGACCCCGCAGGAGCTGCAGGTGGCCCGTCTCCTCGGCGAGGGACGGACGACACGAGAGGCAGCGGCGGCACTCTTCCTGAGTCCGAAGACGGTGGAGTACCACCTGCGGCACGCCTACATCAAGCTCGGGATCTCCTCGCGTGCGGAGCTGGCTGCGAGGCTGAGCGAGGATGCCGAGCTCCGCGCCCCGGCAGGGTGAGCGGCGGCTGGTCGAGAGATCTAGCTCCGGACCTGGGCCACGAGCAGGCCGTCCCCGACGGGGAGCAGCGCCGGCATGAACCGGTCGTCGTCGAGCAGCGAACGGCCGATCTCGCGGACCGCGACGGTGTCCTCGTCGCGTCGCGCCGGGTCGGCCACCCGGTCGTGCCACAGCGCGTTGTCGAACGCGAGGACGCCGCCGGGACGCAACAGGCGCACCGCCTCCTCGACGAAGAGGGGGTAGTCGCGCTTGTCGGCATCGACGAACACCAGGTCGTACCCGCCGTCGGCCAGGCGGGGAAGCACCTCCAGCGCGGAGCCGGAGATGAGACGGAACCGGTTGGAGGCGATCCCGGCTTCGGTCAGGGTCGTGCGCGCGAGCCGCTGGTGCTCGGCCTCCCGGTCCACGGAGGTCAGGACGCCGTCCGGGCGCATGCCGCGCAGCAGCCACAGGCTGGAGACACCCGTACCCGTCCCGACCTCGACGACCGCGCCAGCGTTCGCGACCCCCGCCAGCAGACGCAGTGCCGCGCCGCCACCCGGGCCGATGGGCACCACGCCGACCTCGTCCGCCCGGGCACGGCCGTTCTGCAGCGGCTCGTCCTCGACGACGAACTCCTCGGCGTACAACCAGCTCTGCGGCGTGATCGCGGTGGCGATGACGAACTCCTCTCACAGGCCGGGAATCCCGGCACCTGGGCCACAGCCTAAGGCATGGGAGAGGGGTCGCCGCGGACGTCAGCACGCGCCTCGCCGGTGCCGTGAAAGCTCGTGCGACTCGGCATCATGGGGAACGTCCAGGTCCGTCTCATCGTTGTCTCAGTTTGTTGGTAGACGATAGTTGTCCGACCAACACAGGAGGTCGTCAGACAGATGGGCACGACCACGCAGGACGCCGGCACGCAGACCCACGACCAGAACGGGGTCGGTACCTGGGAGGAGATCGTGGAGCAGCACTCCGCGCGCGTCTTCCGGCTCGCCTACCGGCTGACGGGCAACCAGCACGACGCCGAGGACCTCACCCAGGAGGTCTTCATCCGTGTGTTCCGCTCGCTCGACTCCTTCAAGCCCGGCTCGTTCGAAGGATGGATCCACCGGATCACCACCAACCTCTTTCTCGACCGCGTCCGCCGGAAGTCGAAGTTTCGGTTCGACCGGTTCGGCGAGGGCGCCGAGGAGAGGCTGACCGCCACCGACCCGTCGCCGGAGAGGGCCTGGTCCGACGCGAGCCTCGACGCGGACGTCGAGACCGCGCTCGCCTCGCTGCCGGAGGAGTTCCGCGTCGCCGTGGTCCTGTGCGACATCGAGGGTCTGTCCTACGAAGAGATCGCCGACGTCCTCGGCGTCAAGCTCGGGACGGTCCGCTCGCGGATCCACCGCGGGCGCAAGCAGCTCCGTACGGCGCTGGAGCACCGTGCCCCGTCCGGAGCGCGTACACGGTTCGCAGGCCCTCTCGACCCGGCGGTGGCACCCCGCTGATGGCACACCTGGGAGATCGCGTCGCTGCGTACGTCGACGGACAGCTGCCCGTCGACGAGGCCGCGCGCGCGGACGCTCATCTGGCGGCCTGTGACGAGTGCTTCGAGGCCGTCCTGGCCCAGCGTGCCCTCAAGCGGCGCATGACCGGCCTGTGCACGCCTCCGTCCCCCTCCTCGACGTTCCTCTCGGCCCTCTCCGACCCAGCGCGGCTCGCTGCCGCCGCTCCGCCGTCGCGGCTGCACCTGATCTTCGACCACGTCGTGGTCCGTGTCGGCATCGCGGCCACCGGGGCCTCGGCGGTGCTCGCCGGCATCGCCTACGCGGTGGGCGCACCCGCCACCCCGGCCGACACCGTGGCTCCGCCCGTCGAGCAGTTCGTAGCCCAGTTCCGCGGCGAGGCCGACCCGATCCAGCAGAGCGTCGGCGCCGTGGGCGGCTCTCCGAGCGACGTGGCGCTGGTGGTCGCGCCCGGCCACGCCGTCGTGCCCACCCGGAGCGACTCGACGGAGGCCGTGTCGCTCCTCGAGGAGGCCCTCGGCTCGTCGGTGAGCGTGCGGCTGCTCGCCAACCGCTACGATCTCTCCGTCATCCGTTCGAGGCCAGGCAGGTCGGAGGTCATCGCCGCCGACGACGGCCGCCGTGTCGCCGCATACGTGATCGAGGACGCCGACGGACGTCTGCGCCAGGTCGTGCGATACGCCCAGCAGGAGATCGCCGATCCCGTCTTCCGCGCTGTCCGGCCGGTGCCGCGGACCGAGGGCATCCCGGTGCACGAGGCATCCGCTCCGCTCCAGGAGACCGGACGCGTCGCCGCAGACGACCTCGCCACCGAGCACGGGGTGCAGATCGACACCGCCACGATCGACCGCCTTGCCATGACCGGCTGGCCGTGTCACGACCGCCTCGGACGGTCCCTCGAGCGGGTCGGCGCCCGGTGGGTCGACCTCTCCGGGGACAAGGGCATCGCCCTGACCTACACCGACGGCCGGTCCACGGTGACCGTCTACGAGCAGAACGGCGCCCTCGACCGCGACGCGGTGTCGGGCTTCGCGCGCCACGACGTGGGCGACGCGGAGGTCTGGGTGCGGGAGGGGACACCGTCGGTCGCCACCTGGGACTACGACGGCATCGTGTTCACCGTCGTCACCGACGCGCCCGCCTCGCGCCTGCGCGACGTGATCGCCGACCTCCCCCAGCAGCCGCACCGCAACGGGATGCTGGACCGGGTCCGTACGGGGTTGGAGCGACTGACTGCCTGGACGACGCCCGGCTCCCGCGACGCCTGAGAGACTCAGGCCCCGCCAGCGGCGCACAGCCCGCAGGCCCTAGGTCGCGTCGACGTCGAACGGAGCCGGCTCGCCGGGCTCGAGGGGGCGGGACGTCGCTCGGGAGGAGGGGTTGGACGTCGGATCGTCGTCGTCCAGCGTGCCCTTCATCATCTCGCGCGGGTCGAGGCCCCGGATGTCGTCTCGCAGCGAGGTGAAGTCGTCGCCCATCTCTCGCTGGAGGTCGGCCTTGGCGTTGTCGGCCATCTGCCGGACCGTGCGGACGAGGCGGCCGAGCTGCCGTGCGAACTCCGGCAGGCGCTCAGGTCCGAAGACGAGGACCGCGACGATCACGATCACCGCCATCTCCGCCACGCCGACGTCGAACATGCGCGAAGCCTAGCCGCAGGCCGGCGGAGACGTCAGCGGCCGGTCGGGGAGAGCCCGAGCTGCATCCCGGCGAGTCCGCGGGAGCGGCCGGACAGCGTCGAGGCGACCTGCTTGAGCACCTTGGCTGCAGGGCTGTCGGGTGCCTCCTCCACGATGGCCACGCCGGTGTCTCCGCTGATGCGCATCTGCTGGTCGAGCGGGATCTGTCCGAGGAGCGGGACGTCGTAGCCGAACCGGGCGCTCAGCGTCGCGGCGACGGTCTCGCCTCCACCCGAGCCGAAGATCTCCATCCGGTCGCCGTTGGGCAGCTCGAGCCACGACATGTTCTCGATCACGCCGACCACGCGCTGGTGCATCATCGACGCCATGGTCCCCGCACGCTCGGCGACCGAGGCAGCGGCGTCCTGCGGCGTGGTGACCACCACGACCTCCGCGTTGGGGAGATGCTGGCCGAGGCTGATCGCCATGTCGCCGGTGCCCGGCGGGAGGTCGAGCAGCAGCGCGTCGAGGTCGCCCCAGTAGACGTCGGAGAGCATCTGCACGAGCGCACGGTCGAGCATGGGGCCGCGCCAGGCGACGACCTGGTCCTTGCGCGGCTTGAGCATGCCGATGCTCATGACCTGCATGCCGCGGACCGGCACCGGCATGATCATGTCCTCGACCTGGGTCGGGCGGGCGTCGCCGACACCGAGCATGTCCGGGATCGAGTGGCCGTAGATGTCGGCGTCGACGATGCCGACCTTGAGACCCTGAGCGGCGAGGGCTGCGGCGAGGTTGACGGTGACCGACGACTTGCCCACACCGCCCTTGCCGGACGCGATCGCGTACACCTTCGTGAGGGACCCGGCGGCGGCGAACGGGATCTCCCGCTGCGTCTGCCCACCGCGCAGCACCTCTTGGAGGTTCTTGCGCTGGTCCTCGTTCATGACACCCATGTCGACGCGGACGTCGGTGACGCCGGGCACCTTCGTCACCGCGGCGGTGATGTCGCGGTTCAGCGTGTCCTTGAGTGGGCAGCCGGCGACGGTGAGGAGGAGCCTGACGGTGACGGAGCCTCCGTCGATGTCGACGCCCTCCACCATGCCGATCTCGGTGATCGGACGACGGATCTCGGGATCGTTGACGGTCGACAGCGCCTGGTTGACGGCGTCGGGGTTCACCAGGGTCTCAGCGGGCATGTCATCGATGCTACGTGCGCCCTGGCAATCACAAGGGCGTCGGGTCGGGCTGACCGTCTGCCGCCTCGTCCGGCGACGACCTGACCCGGTCCTCGATGTCGTCGACCAGCCCTCGCAGCTCCGAGCGCAGGAAGTCTCGGGTGGCCACCTCGCCGAGCGCCAGACGGAGGCTCGCGACCTCCCGGGCGAGGAACTGCGTGTCCTCGTGCGACCGGGCCGACTGCTCCCGGTCCTGCTCCTGGGTGACCCTGTCACGGGCCTCCTGACGGTTCTGCGCGAGCAGGATCAGGGGAGCGGCGTACGAGGCCTGCAGCGACAGGATCAGGGTCAAGAAGATGAAGGGGAACGGGTCGAAGCGCAAGGAGTCCGGGCTCAGGCTGTTCCAGAGCAGCCAGGCCGCCACGAACACCGTCATCCACGCGATGAAGGTCGCCGTCCCCATGAACCGCGCGAACCCCTCGGCGAACCGGCCGAAGGTCTCCGCGTCCACCCGGCGGCGCCGGCTGCGGCTCCAGCGGTTGGGGTCGCGGGGCTGGTCGAGCCGCACCCGGCGGTCGTCGCGGTCGCTCATGGCGCTCCCTCCGGCTCCTGGTCGCGCCAGCCCTCCGGCAGCAGCTCGTCGAGGACGTCGTCGACCGTGATGGCCCCCACCAGGTGGTGGGAGTCGTCGACGACGGGGCAGGCGACGAGGTTGTACGCCGCGAGGATACGAGCCACCTCGTGCAGCGACGTGTCGGGCCGCGGCCAGTCGATGTCGTTCACCGCGATCGCACCGACCAGCGACGAGGGCGGCTCGCGCAGCAGGTGCTGGAAGTGCACCACCCCGAAGAAACGTCCCGTCGGCGTCTCGAGCGGCGGCCGCGCCACGTAGACCAGCGCGGCCAGCGAGGGCGACATCTCGGGCTCCCGGATGCGGGCGAGGGCCTCGGCCAGGGTGGCGTCCGGCGGGAGGATGACCGCGTCGGAGGTCATCAGGCCACCCGCCGTGCCCTCCTCGTAGTCCATCAGCCGGCGGACGTCCTCGGCGTCCTCGGGCTCCATCAGCGCGAGCAGCGCCTCCGCGGTGTCCATCGGCAGCGTGGCGATGACGTCGGCCGCGTCGTCGGGAGACATCTCCTCCAAGACGTCGGCCGCGCGCTCGGGGTGGAGGCGGCCGAGGATCTCGACCTGGGCGATCTCGGGCATCTCCTCGAGCACGTCGGCGAGCCGCTCGTCGTCGAGCTCGGCCGCGATCTGCGTCCGCCGCAGGACCGGCAGCTCCCGCAGCGCGTTGGCGAGGTCGGCCGGGCGCATCTCGTCCATGGTCGCGAGGAGGTGGGTGGCGCCCTGCGAGGGCTGCTCGCCGGCGAGATCGGCGACGTCGCCCCAGTCGACGACGACGCCGTGGCCACGCCGTCCGAAGCGGGCGCTGCGGCTGCGCACGGCGACGTCGGAGAGATACCAGTCCTTGGTGCGGTCCTGCTCCATCGCGACGTCGTAGACCACGACCCCGTCGAGGTTCTGAGACGGTACCCGCACCTTGCGGTCGAAGAGCTCACCGAACACGAGCGTCTCGGTCTGGCGCTGCTCGAAGCGGCGCAGGTTGAGGACGCCCGTGGTGATGATCTGGCCGCCCTCGAGCGACGTCACCCGTGTCATCGGGAGGAAGACGCGCCGACGACCGAGCACCTCGATCACCAACCCCAGCACCCGGGGGAGGCGGCCTGCGCTGCGCTGCGTGACGACGACGTCGCGCAGCTTGCCCACCTGGTCCCCAGCGGGGTCGAAGACAGAGTGCCCGGCCAGCCTGGCGAGAAAGATCCGGCTCGTCGAGGTCACGGGGGTCAGCCTAGCGGCGTCCGGGCAGGAGGCCGGACGTACGACGCCCCGCCACCGCGGCGCGGTGACGGGGCGTCGGAGGCCTGAGTGTCAGGTCAGAGCTTGATGGTGCCGCGGCTGTAACCACCCTGGACGGTCTTGGTCGCGGGGATCTTGAGGCGGTACTTGGCGCGCTTGGACGAGTAGAAGGTGAAGCCGGCCTTGCCCTTGCGGTTGAGGCGCAGCGCCTTCTTCTTCTTCCACTTGCCCTTCTTGACCTGGACGACGACCTTCTTGCCGCGGTACGGCTTCCAGCCGGTCGGGCTGTAGTAGCGGACCCCGACCTTCACCTTCTTCTTCGAGCCGGTGCTCTTGATGGAGATGACGTTGCGGTACTTGAGGTTGCCCTCGATCGCCGACTTGATCGTGAAGCCACGGCCGGCGACGCTGGCGTCGGTGAACCAGCGGATGTTGTTGTTGCCGTCGTTCCACTGGACGCGGACGTTGGCGACGCGGAACGCGCCACGGCCCCAGCCGTTCTTGAACGTGAAACCGGAGGTCGTCGACTGGTAGGTGTTGCTGACGTAGGCGAGCTGCTGGTTGGCCAGCAGACGCGTCGAGCCACGGTAGATGTCGCCGTACACGGTCACGCGGCCGTACTGGCCGAGCGACCCGACCTGACGCATGTCGGTGGCGGTCTGCATGTACTTCGTGCTGTAGCTCATGTAGGGGCCGGACGAGGACGCCACGCGGATCGACGTCACGTCGATCGGCGAGGTCGCTGCGGCGGCGGGGGCGGCGGACGCGAACGCGAGGCCGGAGAACGCGAGCGCGCCCCCTGCCACGACGGCGGCGGCACGCTTGAGGAGCGAATTCACGGAGGGAGCCTTCCTGGGCGGACGAGGGGTGCGACAGGAACATAACTCATGGGAAGTCCACCAGTCGGGGCTTCGGCCATGGTGGTGGCTTCAACTATTTGCGCCCCGACTCAGGCCTCGGAAGACCCCGAGAGGCGAGGGGCGCGACGCTGGCGGTGCAGGGCGAAGGGGCGGCTGCGGACCGTACGCGCCGGCGACTCCAGCGGCTGCTCGCGCTGCGCCCTGTCGTCGAGGTGCCCGGGGGAGGACAACAGCTCCATCGGGCGGAGGCGTACGACGACGCACTCGCGCGCCCACCGGGCCACGGCCTCGTCAGCCTCGAACAGGTTGAGGCGGTCCGCAGCGAGCACCGCCGTGACCTCCTCCCACTCGGGGTGGTCGGGACTGATCTCCTCGACGGACGCGCTGACCCTCGCGACCTGCGCCCGGGTCGACTTCGCGCGCAGGTCGAGGACGACCTCGCGCTCGTCCCGGATCCCTGGCAGCGGCTGCTCGTCCCCGCCGGCGACGACGCAGACGGCGTCCTCGTGCCAGACGTGCCAGACCGGGTGCCAGGCGTCGGCGTACACGATCCAGAGCAGGCCCGACTTCTTCGCCACCTCGGCCACGAAGGCCCGGCGGAACAGCGCGTCGAAGTCGCCTGCCGGCTCGCTGGGGTCCATGCCCGACAGCATAGGACGGGATCGTCTGCGCGGCGGCCGCGTCGGCGGTACGGCGGCCGCGCCACGCATACTGCGCAGGTGACCGTCATCCTCGCCGCCGTGGCCGTGCTCGGCGTCTCGCTGTCCGGACCCCTGATGGCGGGGACGCAGGCGCCCGCGCTCGCCATCGCGTTCTGGCGCAACGCCCTCGCCGAGGCGATCCTGATCCCGGTCGCCGCAACCCGCAACCGACGCGAGCTGAGGGCGCTGACGGCGGTCGACGTCCGTACCTGCCTGTTCGCCGGAGCCGCGCTCGCCGCGCACTTCGCGACGTGGATCAGCGCGCTCAAGCTCACCTCCGTCGCGGCCGCGACGGCGCTGGTCTCGATGCAGGTCGGTTGGATCGCGCTGATCGACCGGCTCCGGGGCAGACACGTCCGGCTCGGTGTCGCCGCCGGGTTGGCCGTGTCGTTCTCCGGCGTGCTCGTCATCACCGGTGTCGACCTCAGCCTGTCGCGCGAGGCCGTGCTGGGGGACGGGCTGGCGCTGCTCGGGGGCCTGAGCGCGGCGATCTACACCGTCGCGGGGGCCCGGGCGCGGGAGACGCTGTCGACGACGTCGTACACGGTGCTCTGCTACGGCGCGTGCGCGCTGATCCTGCTGGTGGCCTGTCTGGTCTGGCGGGTGCCGCTGGTCGGGTTCGAGACCACGGCCTGGCTGGGCATCCTCGCGGTGACGGTGACCGCCCAGCTGCTCGGGCACTCGGTGATCAACCACCTGCTCGCGGTGATGAGCCCGATGGTCGTCTCGTTGGTGCTCTTGCTCGAGGTCCCGGGGGCGGCGCTGCTCGCCACCGCGATGCTCGGGCAGGCGCCGGGCCTGGGGGTCTACGTCGGTCTGGCCCTGATCATCGTCGGGCTCGCCGTCGTCGTGACGCGGCGCCCACCGCGCCGTACCGAGGTGCCCGACGCCGACTGACCCGCACCCCCGCACCCCGCGCCCATCATCGCACCCATCCCATCCGCGCGATTCGGTGAGGAGATCGGGGTTCTGGCCCGAGCGGAGTCGATCTCCTCACCGAATCGCGGCGGGGAGGCGGATGAGAAGCGGGTCACACTGACGCGGCTGTTACTAGTCGTTAACAGTGCTCGTCGGTACAGTCAGCCCTGATCCCGTCCCCGCAGCACCGAGGTGACCCGTGTCTGTCGAAAACAAGGCCTTGCGTTCGCGGCGCTCCTGTCTCGCCGTCCCCGGCTCCAACCCGCGCTTCCTGGAGAAGGCCAAGGGTCTGCCCGCCGACCAGGTCTTCCTCGACATCGAGGACGCGGTGGCCCCGCTCGCCAAGCCCGACGCACGCAAGAACATCGTGGCCGCGCTCAACGAGGGCGGCTGGGGTGACAAGGTCCGGGTGGTCCGCGTCAACGACTGGACGACGCAGTGGACCTACCGTGACGTGATCGAGGTCGTCGAGGGCGCCGGCGCCAACCTCGACTGCATCATGCTGCCGAAGGTCCAGACCGCCGAGCAGGTGGTCGCGCTCGACATCCTGCTGACGCAGATCGAGACCACGATGGGCTTCGAGGTCGGCCGCATCGGCATCGAGGCGCAGATCGAGAACGCCCTGGGCCTCACCAACGTCAACGCGATCGCCGCGGCTTCGCCGCGCGTCGAGACGATCATCTTCGGCCCCGCCGACTTCATGGCCAGCATCAACATGAAGTCGCTCGTCGTGGGCGAGCAGCCCCCGGGCTACGACGTCGGTGACGCCTACCACCACATCCTCATGAGCATCCTCATGGCGGCGCGGGCGTACGACAAGCAGGCCATCGACGGCCCCTACCTCCAGATCCGCGACACCGAGGGCTACCGCCGCGTCGCCTCGCGGTCGGCCGCGCTCGGTTTCGACGGCAAGTGGGTCCTGCACCCCGGCCAGGTCGACGTCGCCAACGAGGTCTACAGCCCTCGCCAGGAGGACTACGACCACGCCGAGAACATCCTCGACGCGTACGACTGGTTCACCTCCGAGGCCGGTGGCAAGAAGGGCTCGGCCATGCTCGGCGACGAGATGATCGACGAGGCCTCCCGCAAGATGGCGCTCGTGATCTCGGCCAAGGGACGCGCGGCCGGCATGCAGCGCACCACGACCTGGCAGCCGCCGACCGACTGAGGTCGTCGCACCCGCCAGCCCCGCCGTACGGAAGAAGAGAGAACACCATGGGCCGCCTGGTCACCACCGACGGACTGACCGACATCCAGCAGGAGATCCTCAAGACTGTCCGCGACTTCGTGGACAAGGAGATCCTCCCGGTCGCGACCGAGCTGGAGCACAAGGACGAGTACCCTCAGGCCATCGTCGACGGCCTGAAGGAGCTCGGCCTGTTCGGGCTCACGATCCCCGAGGAGTACGGCGGCCTCGGTGAGTCGCTGCTGACGTACGCGCTGGTGGTCGAGGAGATCGCGCGCGGGTGGATGAGTGTCTCCGGCGTCATCAACACGCACTTCATCGTCGCCTACATGCTCATGCACCACGGCACGGAGGAGCAGAAGCAGAAGTACCTCCCGCGGATGGCGACGGGCGAGGTGCGCGGTGCGTTCTCGATGTCGGAGCCGTCGCTCGGCTCGGACGTCTCGGCGGTCGCGACCAAGGCGACCAAGCAGGACGACGGGTCGTACAGCATCACCGGCCAGAAGATGTGGCTGACCAACGGTGGCTCGTCCAACCTCGTCGCGGTGCTGACCAAGACCGACGAGGGCGCGGACTCGGTCTACAAGAACATGACGACGTTCCTGATCGAGAAGGAGCCCGGCTTCGGCGAGACGGCCCAGGGGATCACCGTCCCCGGCAAGATCGACAAGATGGGCTACAAGGGCATCGACACGACCGAGATGATCCTGGAGAAGCACCAGATCTCGGCCGACCAGATCCTCGGCGGCGAGCCCGGCAAGGGCTTCTACCAGATGATGGACGGTGTCGAGGTCGGTCGCGTCAACGTCGGCGCCCGCGCTGTCGGCATCGCCAACCGCGCGTTCGAGCTCGGCATCGCCTACGCGCAGCAGCGCGAGACGTTCGGCAAGCCGATCGCCCAGCACCAGGCGATCCTGTTCCGGCTCGCCGAGATGGGCACCAAGGTCGAGACGGCGCACGCGATGGTCGTGCGCGCGGCGCGCAAGAAGGACGCCGGCGAGCGCAACGACGTCGAGGCCGGCATGGCCAAGATGGTCGCTTCGGAGTACTGCAACGAGGTCGTCGAGGCGTCGTTCCGCATCCACGGCGGCTACGGCTACTCCAAGGAGTACGAGATCGAGCGGCTCTACCGCGAGGCGGCGTTCATGCTCATCGGCGAGGGCACGAGCGACATCCAGAAGATGATCATCGGGCGCAGCCTGCTGAAGGACTACAAGCTCCGCTGACCGCCGCCGCGTCCCGGGTGCGAGCGCCCGGGACGCGGACGGACGGACGACCTGGGGACTCCGTACGCCGGGTGTCGCTGCGCGTGCGTACGGTGGACACCATGCCCCCCACCGCCGCTCCGTCCGCGCTGTCATCCTCTCGCGCCGCTGTCGCCGACCGTGTCATCGGTGCTCTCGCGGGGCCTGGTGCGAGCCTGCGCGGCGACCAGGTCGCCGCGGTCACCGCCTTGTGCGAGCCGCGCGCCCGCGTGCTGGTCGTCCAGGCGACCGGATGGGGCAAGTCCGCGGTCTACTGGGCGGCGACGGCGATCCGTCGCGACGAGGGCGCTGGCACGACGCTCGTCGTGTCCCCGCTGCTGTCGCTGATGCGAGACCAGGTCGCGGCCGCAGCCCGGGCCGGTCTCCGGGCCGAGACGCTCAACTCCTCCAACGTCGAGGAGTGGTCCCGGATCGAGCAGGCGCTGCGGGCCGGTGACGTCGACGTCCTGCTCGTCTCGCCCGAGCGCCTGGCCAACCCGGGCTTCGGGCGCCGGGTGCTCGACGCTCTCGCGGGCCACATCGGGCTGCTGGTCGTCGACGAGGCGCACGCGGTCTCCGACTGGGGTCACGACTTCCGCCCCGACTACCGTCGCGTCTCCGACGTCCTTCAGCGGCTCAATCCCGACACCCCGGTGCTCGCCACCACCGCGACCGCCAACGCCCGGGTCACCGACGACGTGGCGACGCAGCTCGGTGACGAGACGCTCGTGCTCCGCGGACCGCTCGCGCGCTCGAGCCTCGAGCTGTCGGTCGTCGACCGGTTGTCGCCGCTGGAGCGATACGCCTGGGTGGTCGACCACCTTCCGACGCTGCCCGGGTCCGGGATCGTCTACGCGCTCACCGTCGCGGATGCGCATCGGCTGACTGCCGCGGTCCGCGCGGTCCACGGTGACGCGGTGCCGGTCGCCGCCTACACGGGCCAGCTCGAGGCCGCCGAGCGCGAGCAGCTCGAGGACGCCCTGCGCGACAACCGAGTGAAGGCGCTGGTGGCGACCTCGGCGCTCGGGATGGGCTACGACAAGCCCGATCTCGGGTTCGTCGTGCACGTCGGTGCGCCGCCGTCGCCGGTGTCGTACTACCAGCAGGTCGGCCGTGCAGGGCGTGCGATCGAGCACGCCCACGCGGTGCTGCTGCCCTCGGGGGCCGACGACGGAGTGTGGGACTACTTCGCGACCGCCACCATCCCCGTCGCCGAGCAGGTCGAGCGGCTGCTCGAGGCGATGGCCGACGCCACGGTCGACGCGCCGGCCACCGTGGTGAGCCTCGAGGCCGAGACCGGCCTGCGGCGCGGGCGTGTCGAGCTCATGCTCAAGCAGCTGGCCGTCGACGGCGTCACCGAGCGGGTCGAGCGCGGCTGGGTTCGGACCACCACGCCGTGGTCGTACGACCGTGAGCACTACGACGGTGTCGTGGCGGTACGCCGTCGCGAGGCCGACATCATGCGCGCCTACACCCGTGGTGAGCGTTGCCTGATGCAGCTGCTCCAGGAGTCGCTGGACGATCCGGAGGCCGCTCCGTGCGGCCGCTGCTCGGTGTGCCGCGAGACGCTCCCCGAGGGGTTGGCGGCAGCCCCACGGGCCGAGACGGTCCGCACGGTGGCGGGGGTGCTGCGTGGTGAGGACCACCTGCTCGAGCCCCGCAAGATGTGGCCGGGCGGCTCCTTCGGCGTACGCGGGCGGATCGCCCCCGACCGTGCGGTCGAGCCGGGCCGTGCGCTCGTGCACGCCGACGCCCCCGAGTGGCGCGAGGCGGTCCGGGAGATGTTCGCTCGAGACGCGCCGGCGCCTCAGGAGGTGCTCGACGCGTGCGTCCAGGTCCTCGCTCGCTGGCGCTCGCAGTGGAGGTCTCGCCCTGAGGTCGCCGTGGCTCTGCCGGCGGCCGGGTTCGCCGAGCTCTCCGGCAGCATCGCCGACCACCTCGCCGCGGTGGGACGGCTCGACCGGGCTCACCTCGCGGTCGAGGCGCACCCGTCCGCGCAGGAGATCCGCGAGCTGACCTCGTCCGACGAGGCGGCGCTGTGGCGCGACGCGGTGACGGTGCCGAGCGAGACCGCGGCAGCGGTCGCCGGCCGTACGGTGTTGCTGGTCGTGGACGCCTCGGCGTCACAGTGGCCGATCACGGTGGTCGGCGGAGCTCTGCGGGCGGCCGGGGCGTCGGCCGTGCTCCCGCTCCTGGTCCACCGTCGCGTGTGACCCCGGCGCCTCATCGCACGCCCACCCGGTCCCACCCGGTGACGAAGTCGTACATCGCCTCCGTCAGCCCGTGGTCGTGGGGCGAGGATGGGCGCCACCAGACGTCCAGCATCACCCACGCCAGCGCGCCGGTGCCCTTCTGGCTGCGGCCGAGCCTGCGGCGGACGGTCGTCGCGCCGTAGATCAGTCCTACTGGCAGCACGAGTGCGTGGGTCGCGTCCTCGACCGGCGGCCTGGCCGGCAGGATCCAGCCGGCCGTCACCGGCTTGCGCGACGTCGTGTACGTCATCAGACGGCCCTGCGTGCTCGCGACCCGGTTGTACACGTCCTCGGTGGGGATACGGCGGTGCTCGCAGGCGCTGATGAACGCCTGGACGTTCTCTCGTGCCTGGCTCTCCATGCCGGGAGGCTACGGGCGCCGTGTTACATCCGCGTCACAGCATGGTCGGCAGCACATGCCGTGTGCTGACTGTCACGCTCGAAGGTTCGGTCCGCCGACCGGGAGGCTCTGACAGTGGGCTGGCCTCGCCTCACCACGACGGTGAGAACGTACGGGAGCCCTTGTGTGGGCGATTAGTCTGGTTTTGGCCCTTTCTCGGGGTGAGTCCGATCGCTGACGTGCGTCGGCTGCGCCCCCCTGCCCCCGGGGGGCCGCGTGGTCGAGGTCCGGCGTGAGCTGATGCGCCATGCCCGTGCCGCGCTGCACGAGGGGCGTGCCGCCTCTGCTCGAAGGAGACCATCGTGAAGAACGCTGTCCGCGCGCTCGCGCTCGTGGGGTGTCTGGCGCTGATCGGCGCCGGGCTCTCGTCCGCCAGCGCGACACCAGTGCCGACCGCCACTCCCAGCGTGGCCGACGCGAAGAGGGCCAGCACGATCTCGGCCAAGACCCTGCTGAAGAGGCTGACGGTGCGCAGCGAGACGCGCGCCGGCTACGCGCGCGCCAAGTTCGGCCGCGGCTGGAAGGCACAGGGGAAGGGCTGTGACACGAGGGCCGTCGTGCTCAGAAGCGAGTCGAAGTCCCGCACCACACAGACCCGAAACTGCACGATCAAGCGCGGCAAATGGCGCAGCCAGTACGACGGCCGGGTCGTGCGACGTGCCTCCAAGCTCGACATCGACCACCGTGTGCCGCTGGCCGAAGCCTGGGACAGCGGCGCCAAGAAGTGGACCAAAAAGACCCGGATCGCCTACGCGAACGACCTCGGATATGCCGAGTCCCTCGTCGCGGTGACCGCGCGCTCCAACCGGGCCAAGGGTGACGGCGACATCGCCCAGTGGCTGCCCAGCAAGTCCAGGTGCTCCTACACCGCCCGCTACGTGGCCGTGAAGTACCGGTGGCGGCTCGCCGTCGACAAGCGTGAGAAGCGGGCCATCACCCGCGTGTTCTCCGGCTGCGGTAGGCGCGGCCTGAAGGTTGCCAAGCCCGGGCGGGCGAGCGTCAAGACCGGCGGAAACAGCGCACCCGCGCCGCCGCCCTCGAGCAACGATCCACGCTTCGGCACCTGCGGCGTAGCCATCGCCCATGGCTACGGCCCCTACTACCGGGGGAGGGACCCGGAGTACTCCTGGTACATCGACCGCGACAGGGACGGCATCGTCTGCGAGCGGTAAGCGCGTCGGACGGCGAGGGGCACGCGGGGATCAGGTGGCCGGGTTGAGAACCCAGTCCTTCACCTCGGGCATGTCCTCGAGGTGCTCCCGCACATAGGTGCGGTGCCTCTCGAGCATCTGCTGGCAGTGCTCCCGCAGCTCCTGCGCGTTCTCCGGCGTCGCGTGGGCGTTGTTGAGGACGTCTTCGACGAGCTGGTAGCGCGACATGTGGTTGAGCACCGTCATGTCGAAAGGCGTCGTCGTGGTGCCCTGCTCGATGAAGCCACGGACGTGGAAGCGGTCGGCGTCCGGCCGGCCGTGCACCAGCTTGTGGATCGCGCCGTGGTAGCCGTGGAAGGCGAAGAGCACGTCCACGTCCTCGGTGAAGAGCGCGGCGAACTCCGACTCCGACATCCCGTGCGGGTGGTCCTTCTGCCGCGGCAACGTCATGAGGTCGACGACGTTGACCACGCGGACGGTGAGGTCCGGCACCCACTCCTTGAGCAGCTGCGCCGCCGCGACCGTCTCCGCCGTGGGCACGTCGCCGGCGCACGCCATCACGATGTCGGGCTTCTTGGAGCCGTCGTCGTTGCCGGCCCACTCCCAGATGCCGGCGCCCTTCTCGCAGTGCTCGGCGGCCTCGTCGATCGAGAGGTACTGGAGGTGAGGCTGCTTGTCGATCGCGATGAGGTTGACGTACGACCGGGACCGGAAGCAGTGGTCGGCGACCGACAGCAGGCAGTTGGCGTCCGGCGGCAGGTAGACCCTCGAGACGATGCCGCGCATGTTGAGCACCACGTTGATCAGCCCCGGCCCCTGGTGCGAGAAGCCGTTGTGGTCGTTGCGCCACGTCGTCGACGTCAGCAGGATGTTGAGGCTGGGGATCTTCGCGCGCCACGGCAGGTGGCTCGCCTCCTCGAGCCACTTCGCGTGCTGCACGGTCATCGAGGCGCTCACCATGGCGAACGACTCGTACGTCGCGAACAGACCGTGACGCCCGGTCAGGGTGTAGCCCTCGAGCCAACCCTGGCAGTTGTGCTCGCTCAGGACCTCCATCACCCGTCCGTCGCGGGAGAGCTTCACGTCGTCCGGCGTGACCCGCTCCATGAAGGCGCGATCACTGACCTCGAACACCGCTCCGAGCCGGTTGGAGTTGGTCTCGTCCGGGCAGTAGAGCCGGAAGTTGTCCGGGTTGTCGCGATAGATGTCGGCCATCATCGCGCCGAGGACGCGGGTGTTCTCGAAGCGTTCGGCGGCGGGGTTGAGGACCTCGATCGCGTAGTCGGTGAACGGCCGCAGGGCGAGGTCTTTCGTGAGCACCCCGCCGTTGGCGACCGGGTTCGCGCTCATCCGGAGGTCACCCTCGGGGTTGTTCGCCTCGACCTGAGCACTCGGGTGTCCGTCGGGGAACAGCTCGTCCGGCCCGTACGACCGCATCCACGACTCCAGGATCGCGAGGTGCTCCGCGTTCTGACGGACATCAGACATCGGCACCTGGTGCGCGCGCCAGTTGCCCTCGATCGTCACGCCGTCGACCTCGTGCGGGCCCGTCCAGCCCTTGGGCGTACGCATCACGATCATCGGCCATCTCGGCATCTCGCCGTCCCAGTCACCGCCACGGGCGGCTTCCTGGATCGCCCGGATCTTGCCGTACGCCTCGGCGAGCACCGCGGCGAAGCGCTGGTGCATACCCGGCAGGTCGGACCCCTCGATCTCGAGCACGTCGTAGCCGTGGCCGGTGAAGAGCTCCCGCACCTCCTCGGGGGGCTTGCGGCCAAGCACGGTCGGACTGGCGATCTTGCCGTCGTTGAGGTGGAGGATCGGGAGCACGGCGCCGTCGCGGGCGGGGTTGAGGAACGAGATCCCCTTCCAGGAGCCCTCGAGCGGACCGGTCTCGGCCTCACCGTCTCCGACCACGGCGACCGCGAGCAGGTCCGGGTTGTCGAAGACCGCGCCGAAGGCGTGGATGAGGACGTAACCGAGCTCGCCGCCCTCGTGGATCGATCCGGGCGTCGTCACCGAGACGTGGCTGGGGATGCCGCCCGGTGTGGAGAACTGGCGGCAGAGCCGAGTCAGGCCCTCGGTGTCGAGAGAGACCTCGGGATAGACCTCGGAGTAGGTGCCCTCCAGGTAGCCGGCCGCGACCACTGCCGGGCCGCCGTGCCCAGGCCCCGACAGATAGATCGAGGACTGCCCGGTCTGGCGGATCAGCCGGTTCATGTGGGCGTAGACGAAGGACTGCCCCGGGCTCGTTCCCCAGTGCCCGAGCAGGCGCGGCTTGATGTCGTCGGCCGACAGCGGACGCTCGAGCAGGACGTTGCTCTTCAGGTAGATCTGGGCGACCGTGAGGTAGTTGGCCGCTCGCCACCACGCGTCGAGGGTGGCGACCTCCTCGTCGGTGGGGTTCGCGAACGCGGTCATGTCGATGGTCGTCTCGGTCATGCGTTCTCCTTGGCTTCGGAGTGGTCCGCTGCAGCGGCCGGTCGCGCGGGCGAGCCCGTGCGCACCAGGGCGACGGTGTGGTGCGCGATCTCGGCCTCCTCGTCGGTGGGCACGACCGCGACCCGGATCGGCCCCCCTCCGACGACGAGCCCGTCGTCGGGCACGGAGAGCGCGTTGCGCGAGGGATCGATCTCGATGCCGAGGTGCGCGAGCGGTGTGCACACCTCGGCCCGGAAGCTCGGGTCGTTCTCACCGATCCCCGCGGTGAACACGACGGCGTGCACACCGGGGACGGTCGCGAGGTAGGCGCCGATGTAGTGGCGGATGCGGTACGCGGCGAGCGCGAGCGCTGCCCGCGCGTCCTCGTCGCCGGCCTCGGCGAGGGACTGAACCTTGGCCATGTCGGACTCGCCGCTGAGCCCGAGCAGACCGCTGCGTCGCTCGAGGAGGGTGGCGACCTCCGCTGTGGACATGCCGACCGTGTCCAGCAGGAACAGCACGGCGGACGCGTCGATGTCGCCGGCCCGTGTCCCCATGACGAGGCCGGACAACGGCGTGAAGCCCATCGACGTGTCGACGCTGCGTCCGCCGCGCACGGCGGTGATCGACGCACCGTTGCCGAGGTGGCAGACGATGAGGTTGACCTCTGCCGGCGGGACGCCCAGCAACGCCGCCGTCCGCCCGGTGACGTACTCGACCGACGTCCCGTGGAAGCCGTACCGGCGCAGCTGGTGCTCGGCGGCGAGCTCCTGCGGGATCGCGAACGTGTAGGCCTCCCACGGGAGCGTCGCGTGGAAGGCGGTGTCGAACACCGCGACCTGCGGGAGGTCGCGGTCGCGCTCCTTCATCAGCCGGATGCACTCGACCGCGACGGGGTTGTGCAGGGGTGCGAGCGAGGAGAGCGCGTCGATGCGCGCCAGGATGTCGTCGTCGACCACGACCGGCGTGCTGAACTCCGTGCCGCCGTGGACGACGCGGTGACCTGCTCCGATCAGCCCGTCGAGGCGCGCGCCGGCCTCGTCGAACCGCTGGAACATCGCAGCGATCGCGTCGGCGTACGAAGCGCCGGGCAACGGTCTCTCGACGGGGTCCGACCCGGTCACCTGATAGCGCAGCGAGGTGCCGTCGTGGCCGATGCGGGAGACGATGCCCCGCCCCAGCCGCACCCCTGAGCTCGCATCGCGCAGCTCGTACTTCAGCGATGACGAGCCCGCATTGACGACGAGCACCGTCTCGTCCGGCATCCGGCCCTCCTTGGGCATCATCCGTGGCGCCGGCGGCACCCTCATCGTGTCAGTCTGTCGTCGCCCGCAGCCGCGCGCACGCCGAGAGACACGCCACCTGGACACTACATGCAGCGCACGCCGCAACTGATGTCACTAGGGTGAGGGACAGTCGAGAAAAAGGGGCAGCGATGGCGCAGCAGCAAGGCAGAGAAGGCTTCACGCTCGAGTACCCGCAGCACCTGGCGTACTTCGACAAGTACGTCGATGCGCAGCGCGCGGTGGACTACTTGTCGGATCAGCGGTTCCCGGTCGAGAACACGATGATCGTGGGCAGCGACCTCAAGCAGGTCGAGCGCGTCACGGGTCGCCTCACCTGGGCCAGGGTCGCAGGTTACGGTGCGGCGACGGGCGCCTGGCTGGGTCTCCTCCTGGGTCTGATCGTGGGCATCTTCGCCGAGCCGGGTCGTTGGCTCGCCGTTGTGCTGTCAGCCATCCTCATCGGTCTCGTCTTCGGCGTGATCTGGGGCCTCATCGGCTACGCGTTCACGCACGGACGCCGTGACTTCACCTCCGTCTCCCAGGTGGTGGCATCCCGGTACGAGCTCCTCGTCGAGCACAAGTTCCTCGCCGACGGGCAGCGGGTCCTCTCCGGGCTCATCCACCCGGCGACCCAGCAGCAGCCTCAGCACGCGGCGGACGTGGCACGGCCGGGAGGTCAGGGCCACCAAGACCTGAGCCAGGGCCAGGACCCGAGCCAGGGCCAGGACCCGAGCCAGGGCCAGCCGCCGACCCAGCCCCCGTCGACCCAGCCCCCGTCGGCCCCGCCAGGGGCGTGACCACGCCTGGCGTCGAACACGCTGCGCACGCGCTGGCCTGGCAGGCCCGGGCCTGCGGACGGCTCGGCTCGCCGATGTACGAGGGGATGCTCACGGCGCTCGCCGACGACGTCGTGGCAGGGGGACCGGCCCGCGCCGCTTTCGGTGACCTGGTGAGCGACGGGGCCGAGCTCCCCTCGGTGCCCGGCCTGCGCCTCGCGGGTGGGCTCCACCGGCTGGTTCTCGAGGGTGAGGCGCCGGGTCTCGAGGAGTTCTATCCGAGCGTCGGTGGCCGGTGGGATCTCGGGGGTGCCTGGCAGCACGTGCTGGCCGTGATCGATCAGCACGGCGCCACGCTGCGTCGCGCCCTCGACCTCACGCCGCAGACCAACGAGGTCGGACGCTCGGCCGCGCTCGTCGGCGGCCTGCTCCGGACCGCCGATCGGTTCGCGCTGCCCGTGCGACTGCTCGAGATCGGGGCGAGCGCGGGGCTGAACCTTCGCGCGGACCACTTCCGGTTCGGGTCGCCCTCGGGCTGGTGGGGCCCTGCGGACTCGCCTGTCGTGATGGCCGACGCCTGGGCCGGGCCGCTGCCGCCGGTGGACGCTCCGCTCGAGGTGGTCGAGCGACGCGGCTTCGACCTCGCGCCGCTGGACGTCGCGCGCGCCGAGGACCGACGCACGCTGGAGGCCTACACATGGCCGGACATGACCGAGCGGCTGGTCCGCCTGCGCGCGGCATGCGAGGTTGCGGCCGACGTCCCGGCCGTGGTCGAGCGCTCGAGCGCCGGGGACGCCGTCGACGCGGTCGAGCTGGAGCGAGGGGTGGCGACCGTGGTGTGGCACTCGGTGATGTGGCAGTACGTGGGCAAGGCCGAGCGCGCGCGGGTCGACGCCCGGATCGCAGCGCTGGCGGAGCAGGCGGATCCGGACCGCGTGCTCGCCCGCGTGACGCTCGAGGACAGTGGGGAGGTCGACGGGACGTATTCGGTGGTCCTCACGACCTGGCCGTTCGGCGAGGCCACCGTGATCGGTGCTGCCCCGCCCCATGGCTTGCCGACGACCTGGACAGGCTGACGAGACAGACACGGACGGGACAGACATGGAGGAGACGGCATGAGGGAGACGGCATGAGCGCGGCACTCTGGATGGTCCGCCACGGACCGACGGAGTGGGCCCGCGACGGCCGCCACACCAGTCGTACGGATCTCCCGCTCCTGCCGGAGGGCGAGGAACGGGCGAGCGAGCTGGTGCCGCGTCTCGCCACGGCGTCCTTCTCGCTCGTCCTCACCAGCCCTCGTCTGCGTGCCCGCCGGACGGCGGCGCTGGCAGGCTTCCCCGACGCCGAGGTCGAGCCCGACCTCGCCGAGTGGGACTACGGAGAGCACGAGGGCCTGACCACGCCGCAGATCCGTGAGAAGACCCCGGGTTGGACCGTCTGGTCCCACGGCGCCGGGACGGTGGGCGGCGAGACGCCGGAGCAGGTCACGGCCCGGCTCGACCGGGTCGTGGCGCGGGTACGCGCCACGGACGGGGTCGTGCTGGTGTTCGGGCACGGTCACGCACTGCGCGGGCTGGCCGCCCGTTTCCTCGACGAGCCGCTGCGGTTCGGCGCGCGCCTCGCCCTCGGAACGGCGACGCTGTCGGTGCTGGGCTACGAGCACGGGAGCGATGCGGTGATCGAGCGCTGGAACTGCTGACCTCCCGGGAGAGGGGGCCCGCGTGGAATCGCTGTTCTGGATCGTCCTGTGCGCCGCGATCGCCCCCGTCGTGGCGGCGACGGACCGGAGCGAGCAGTTCTGTCGCTCGTGCTCTTCGGCGTAGCGGCTGTGCTGGTCGCGGTCGTACCGACGAGGCTGCTCCCGCCGGCGTCGGTGATCCCGGGCCTCGTCCGCGCCGGCGCCGAGACGACGGCACAGACGACCGTACGCTTCACCGTGCTGCTCCTGGTGTCCCTGAGCGCGCTCGCCGTGGTCGTCCAGCTGGACACCATCCTGGCCGCCTTCGCGGCTGGGTTCATCCTTCGATGGGCACTGCCCGGAGGGGACGAGCGGCTCGAGACCAAGATCAACGGGCTCGCGTTCGGCCTCCTCATCCCGGTCTTCTTCGTGACCTCCGGAATGGCGATCGACCCCGGCGCCGTGCGACTCCGTACGGGTGTCTCTGTTGGCCTCGACCGGCCTGCCGCTCATGGTTCGCGGTCAGCACGGTCGCGGTGGACGCGGGCGAGATGACCCAGACGACGGCGTCGATCCTCGTCGCGGGAGGCACGATCACGGTTCTTCTGCTGCCGAAGACGGCGACCCTGCTCGCCCGGCAGGAGGCCACCCGACCCGAGAAGCCGGAGGCGGATCGGTCATGATGTCAGCGCCCCCAGGGTTCAACGACGCGAGGAGTCCCCATGCAGTTCGGCCGCAGCTACGAGGAGTTCGAGGTCGGCGCCACCTACAAGCACTGGCCAGGGAAGACGGTCACCGAGTACGACGACCACCTCTTCTGCCTGCTGACCATGAACCACCACCCGCTGCACATGGACGTGAACTACGCCGAGAAGACGACGCAGTTCGGCAAGAACGTGGTGGTCGGCAACTACGTCTACTCGTTGCTCCTCGGCATGAGCGTCCCGGACATCTCGGGCAAGGCCATCGCCAACCTCGAGGTCGAGTCGCTGCGTCACGTCGCGCCGACCTTCCACGGCGACACCATCTACGGCGAGACGACCGTGCTGGACAAGTGGGAGAGCAAGAGCAAAGACGACCGTGGCGTCGTCTACGTCGAGACGATCGGCTACAACCAGGACGGCAAGGTCGTCTGCGTCTTCCGCCGGAAGGTCATGGTCCCGAAGGACAACTACCTGGAGTCCCGCGGCGGCGAGCAGCCGGCGCGGCCCGTGCCGCAGCCCGACAAGAACTGGGCAGGCCCGGCAGTCGCACAGTGATCTACCTCACGCATCTCTCGCGTAGGTGAAACTGTTGCGCTGACGTTAATATCGTCCGGTGACGACACCCGAGTCCCTCGCCGGCCGCCTGGAGGAGTTCTTCCTCCAGGTGGCCGCGCGCTGCGAAGGCGATGCGGTCGACGCGTTCGCCGCTCTCGACCTGTCCGCGACCCAGTCGCGGACGCTCCTCATGATCTCGAGCCGGCCAGGGACCACCCAGATCAGTGACGTCGCCCGCGCGGTCGGCGTCTCGGTGGCCGCGGCGGGACGCGCCGTCGACCAGCTGGTCGGCGCTGGCCTGGTCTGCCGGAACGAGTGTGCCGATGATCGTCGCGTCCGCCTGGTGACGCTGACCGACCGGGGGCGCGAGCTCGTCGGCCGCCAGCTGCAGACCAAGCGCGCCGCGCTCCAAGAAATCGCTCGCGAGCTGTCGGAGCCCACACGTAGCCTTCTTGATCGCGCGCTACGCGCTGCGCTCTCCGAACGCCAACCCACCACCCCGGCTAAGGACCCTCACCCATGAGTCAAGACACCCAGACGCCGACCGGCGGACCTGGCCCCGGCAACGCACCCGGAGATGGTGACAGGCTCGACGCGGCTGTCCTCAAGATCGCCGGCGTGGTCGTGCTCGGCGCGATCATGTCGATCCTCGACATCACCGTGGTGAGCGTCGCGCTGCCCACCTTCCAGAACGAGTTCGACGCCACCTACGCACAGGTCGCGTGGACCATGACGGCCTACACGCTCGCGCTCGCGACCGTGATCCCGCTCACCGGCTGGGCCGCCGACCGGTTCGGCACCAAGCGCCTCTACATGATGGCGCTGGTCCTGTTCACCGCCGGCTCCGTCCTCTGCAGCCTCGCTGGAGGCATCACCGAGCTCGTGGTCTTCCGCGTGATCCAGGGCCTCGGCGGCGGCATGCTGATGCCGCTCGGCATGACGATCATGACGAGGGCGGCGGGCCCGCACCGGATCGGTCGCGTGATGGCCGTCCTCGGCATCCCGATGCTGCTCGGCCCGATCGGTGGCCCCATCCTCGGTGGATGGCTGATCGAGAGCCTCACCTGGCACTGGATCTTCCTGATCAACCTCCCGATCGGCATCGTCGCTCTCTTCTACGCCTGGCGCGTGCTGCCCAAGGACAACCCGCAGCCGTCTCAGTCCTTCGACTGGACCGGCATGATCCTGCTGTCGCCGGGTCTCGCACTGTTCCTCTTCGGTGTCTCCTCGATCCCCGAGGAGGGCACCGTCTGGGCCAGCAAGGTCCTCGTGACCGCTGCGGTCGGGGTCGTCTTGATCGTGGCGTTCGTGTTCCACGCTTTCCGGCCTGAGCACCCGCTGGTCGACCTGCGTCTCTTCAAGCACCGCAACCTCACGGTGGCCGTGATCACGATGGCGTGCTTCGCGATCGCGTTCTTCGGTGCCAGCATCCTGTTCGCCGCCTACTTCCTGCAGGTCCGCGGCGAGTCCACGCTGGTCGCCGGCCTGCTCCTGGCGCCCCAGGGCCTCGGCGCGATGCTCACGATGCCGGTCGGTGGCGCACTCGTCGACCGGATCGGTCCGGGCAAGGTGGTGCTCACCGGTCTCGCGCTCACCACCGCGGGCATGGCCGGCTTCACGCAGGTCGGCGCCGACACCTCCTACCCGTTCCTTCTCAGCGCCCTGTTCGTGATGGGTCTCGGCATGGGTCTGACGATGATGCCGACGATGACCGCGGCGCTCGCCACCCTGACCGAGCACACGATCGCCCGGGGCTCGACCTTGATGAACATCATTCAGCAGGTCGCGGCGTCCATCGGGACCGCGGTGTTCTCGGTGGTGCTGACCAACCAGCTCACGGGCGGCACGACGGTCGCCGAGGCCACCGGCGCGCCGGTGACCAAGGAGACCGACGTGCCTCTGTCCGGCCTCGCGATCGAGTCCTGGGACGACCCGTCCCTCCTGGAGACCATCCCCGCCGCGCTGATCCGTCAGGGGTTCGGCGAGGCGGCGGACGCCTTCGGCACGTCGTTCGTCCTGGCCACGGTGCTCATCGGGCTCACGCTCGTCCCGGCGTTCTTCCTCCCGCGCAGGCGGATCGAGCGCGTGGGCGAGGACTCCCGGACCCCGGTGGTCGTGCACTGACCTGGCCGCTGACCCGCACGCCACGGTGGTGGGCGCGTGCTCACCGAACGAGGGTCGGTGACCACGGACCCGCCACCGTCGTGCATTCGGAGACCGGGCCCGCGTTGTCGATGACGTGCGTCGCTCGTTCGTGAGGGGCGTACATCGAGAGATAGAGGCGTTGGCCCCCGACGTAGCGTCGGAGCAGCGGGTGCGCGGGATCGTCGGGCGTGCCGTCGCGCTCCGCCATCCGGCGTACCGATTCGTCGACCGGGACGTCGAGGAACACCGAGAGGTCCCAGCGTCGGACGAGCTCGTCGCGGTGGAGGAACAGGCCTTCGACGATCACGACGGCGTCGGTCGGGACCTCGAGCGGGTCGGCAACGACGGCGGTGTCCGAGCGGTGGTCGAAGTGACGGGTGACGATGCGCCGCGTGCCGCCCGGAAGGAGTGGGTCGAGCACCTTCTCCCTCAGTGCGGCCAGGTCGTAGGAGTCGTGCAGGAACCCTGCCGGGGAGTGGCGACCTCGGTGGTGCCGGACCCGGCGCGGATTCAAGAAGTCGTCCTCGTGGACGACGACGGCCGCGCGGCCTTCCTTGGTGACGGAGGCGGCGAGCGCCGTCGCGAACGTCGTCTTGCCGCTGCCGTCCATGCCGTCGACAGCCAGGAGCGCCGGGCGGTCGCGCGAAGGGGTCTGCTCGACGAGCCAGGCGAAGAGATCCACCTTCCGACCGTATCGACACCGTTGCGTTCCGCCGGGGTGCACGGTCGCCGGTAACCTGACCGCGTGCTCATCGACCTCCACACCCACTCTCGTCGGTCCGACGGCACCGACAGCCCGACCGAGCTCGTGGAGAACGCGGCGCGGGCGGGCCTCGACGTGGTGGCGTTGACCGACCACGACGCGATGACGGGCTGGGGGGAGGCGCAGACCGCAGCCGACCGGGTGGGCATCACCCTCGTCAAAGGGCTCGAGATCTCGTGCCGTTATCGCTACAAGGGGGTGCACCTCCTCGGGTACGAGCCCGACCCCACCGACCCCAGCCTCCTCGCCGAGCTCGAGCGGGTGCTGCGCGGACGGCAGGACCGCCTTCCGAAGACGATCGCCAAGCTGCAGGACCTCGACATCCCGATCACCGAGGCCGACGTCCTCGCGGTCTCGGGTGACGCCGCAGCGACGGGCCGACCGCACGTGGCCGACGCTCTCATCGCGATGGGTGTCGTCGCCAACCGTGACGAGGCGTTCGAGCGCTACCTGATGCCGGGCCGACCGGCGTACGTCGACCGGTACGCGGCGCACCTCGAGGAGATGATCCGGCTGCTGATCGACGCAGGAGGCAGGCCCGTGATCGCGCACCCGTGGACGCGGCAGAGCCGGTCGGTGCTGACCGAGGAGGTCATCGCTGACCTGGCCGAGCTGGGACTGGTCGGGCTCGAGGTCGACCACAACGACCACGACGCCGGCACCCGGACTCGCCTGCGCGAGATCGCACGAGAGCTCGACCTCGTGGTGACGGGCTCGAGCGACTACCACGGGACGGGCAAGGTCGGCTACGACCTGGGCGTCAACACGACCGTGCCCGACCAGGCCGTCCGCCTTCTCGAGGATCGCATCACGTTGAACCGGTGAGAGAATCCGTCGCCCGCCGTCGCAGGCGAGCCGCGGAGCGGCACACCTCGGCGAGCGAAACCCGCGACCCAACTGCAGTGGATCGGTAGACTTAAAATCGTGACTACCATCGTCGAACGGACCCTTCCTCGCTTCGACGGCGCCGAGGTCGTCGTCGAGGCCCCCGCACCAGGCCCCGGCAACTGGGCCGGTGCGCCGGCCGCGATCTACGCCGACGGTGCGTTCTGGCTGGCCTACCGCGTCCGCCGCCCGATCCACGCCGGCCGCGGCGTCAGCGTGGTGGTCGCCCGCTCGGACGACGGCGTGCGGTTCGAGCCGGTGGCCGAGATCTACCGCGACGACTTCGCCGCCGAGTCGTTCGAGCGGCCGGCGCTGGTGCACCGGAGAGAGGCCGGATGGCGGATCTACCTGAGCTGCGCGACCCCGGGCTCCAAGCACTGGTGGATCGAGGCGGTGGACGCGGCGACGCCCGAGGGACTGGAGGCCGGACGCCGTACGGTCGTCCTCCCCGGTGACGAGAGGGTGGGCGTCAAGGACCCTGTCGTGCTCCTCGACGAGGACGGATGGCACATGTGGGTGTGCTGCCACCCGCTCGACGTCCCTGGGGCCGAGGACCGCATGACGACCCGCTACGCGACGAGCGACGACGGACTGTCGTGGGTCGACCGCGGGGCCGTGCTCACACCCACTCCGGGCGGGTGGGACGAGCGAGGCGCGCGCGTCACCGCCGTTCTCGATCGCGCCCCCCTCACCGTGCTGTACGACGGGCGCGCCGACGCCGCGTCCAACTGGTTCGAGCGGACCGGGCTGGCTCAGGAGCGGGCTGTCCCCGGTGTGCTCGAGCCTGTCGGTGACGCGCCGGTGGCGGCCTCGCCGGAGTCCGACGGTGCGCTGCGCTACGCCAGCGCCGTGCGCCTGCCCGACGGACGCACCCGCTTCTACTTCGAGGCCGCCCGGCCCGACGGCGCGCACGACCTCATGACGTCGATCGCTCAGCCCGGCGTCTGAGCGACCCGCGCGGCGAACGATCCCAGGCTCTCGGTGCCACGCCAGTCGTCGAAGGACTGTCCGGTGACCTTCTCCAGCAGCTCGATGTCGTCGAGGTAGGTCTCGACCAGCGCGGCCCGCGCGTCCTTCGCGAGCGCCGGGCGGGTGGTGTCCCCGCGCCAGTGCATCGCGGCGACCAGCGGCTTGCTCGCGCGGCGCCAGACCTTCGGTGGGACGAGCGCCCCGGCACGAGCGCCGGCGCGCATCGCACGCGCTGTCAGGTCGTGGACGGCCCCGGGGGCGGCGTACGGCCGTGAGTTGTCGCGAGGGATGTGGGTGACGAGGCCCGGCGCCAGACCCAGGAAGACACAGACACGATCGAGCGTCGCGGCAGGCTCCTGGACGAGGTCGCGATAGCGCAGGACGAGGATGCGGTCGGCGTCGACGTGGCGGTAGAGGTCCTCCAGCTGCCTGCCGTAGAGGCCGAGCCGGCGGTAGTGCCAGAACGGAGCCCATCCGTCCGCGACCCGCTCGTCCTCCCTCGCGAACGCCTCGACGAAGTCACCGACGGGCTCTAGCCCGTCGGACCACAGGTGCATCCAGTTCGAGTAGGCGCGGTCCACGGGGTCCCGCACGACGGCGACCAGACGGGCGTCGGGCAGCTCCTCGGCGATGCGCCGGCGGGCGTTGCGCAGATAGAGGTAGAACGGCGTGCTCTCCAGCCGTACGGCGTCCCCGGGTGCCGCGGCGAACAACGCCTCGTAGTCCTCTCGTCGCCACACCCACTCCTGCTGGCTGTGCGCGTCACCGGGGCCGCGGTACGACGGCGGAGGAGCGTCGGCGCACATGAAGTACTTCGGCTCCTTGGGCCGGCTCGAGAACACCTGCGGGTGCAGTGCGAGCGCGGCGTGCAGCGCGCTCGTCCCCGCCTTCGGCGCGCCCACGAGCAGGGCGTCAGGGCGAGGTGTACGGAAGCTCCCCATGGCCAAATCGTAGGAACCGTTCCCGGGAGAGTCGAGAGTTTCGGTCAGGTGTGTCCGGGTGTGGGGTCGGCTCAGCAGGCCGCGGCACGCTCTCGTGCACCCTCGGCGAGGGCGGCGAGGGCCGCCGGGAAGATCTCGGCAGGCGGCGTGACGAGGCCGGCTCCGACCTGCCCCGTACCCGCCGCACGCCCGGCCATCCCGGTGTTGATCTGGGGGAGGATGCCGGTCCGGCACACGCGGGTCACGTCGATGCCGGTAGGGGTCCCGGCGAACTCGAGGACCGGGATGGTCCAGCGCGGGTTGGCGGCCAGTGTGATCTCGCTCATGCGACGTGTCGTGGCGAGCGCGTCCGGCACCGATCCGCCGACCAGTCGTACGATCGCCGGCGCCGTCGCCATCGCGAACCCGCCGATGCCGGCGGTCTCCGTGATCGCGGAGTCACCGATGTCGGGGTTGGCGTCGTCGGGACCGTACGACCCGAGGTAGAGACCGTCGGCGACCTGCGCGGGACCGGTGAACCACCGGTCGCCGGTGCCGGAGACCTGGATGCCGAAGTCGGTCCCGTTGCGGGCCATCGCGACGACCATGGTCGAGCCGTCGATCCCACGGGCGGCGTCGAGAGCCAGCTTGCAGGCGGGCATCGCGAGGTTGAGGAAGAAGTGGTCGTTGCCTCCGATGAACGACACGGCGTCGGCGACGTCGCCCGCCCGCGACCCCGACCGGATCATCGCCGGCGCGAGGTCGCGGAGCAGCATCAGCGTGCCCGCGCGGTTGCGGTTGTGCGCCTCGTCGCCCATCTGCAGCATCTGCGCGAGCAGCGCGGTCACGTCGATGGGGCCGGTCGACCGCACGGCGCTCTGGAGGACCGGCCCGAGGACCCCCGACATCCAGCGGAGCCGATCGAGGACCTCGGGACCGTACGCGCCGTAGCGCAGCACCTTGCCGAGCCCCTCGTTGAGGGAGCAGTACGTCCGCGCCCCGGTCGAGGCGTCCTCGAGGACGAAGACCCACATCGACGGCGAGACCACCCCTGCCATCGGACCGACGGCGTCGTGGTGGTGCGCCGGGCTCAGGGTGTAGCCGGTGCCGGACTCGAAGAACGCGACGGCCTCGTCGGGGTCGGAGACGAGACCTTCGAGGGTCGCCGCTCCCCTCAGCGCACCCCGCATCGGACCGGACGCGCGCTCCCAGGTGATCGGGGGCCCCGCGTGCAGGAAGTCGCCGGGCGCGAGCCCGAGCACCTCGCTCGCCGGCTGGACGTCGACGAGCTGCGCGGTCACACCGAGACAGGCCTCGACCGCCTTGGTGTTGGCCGCTGCACGCAGCGGGTCCGCGGCGACGGTCGCGAGGTCGTGCTCGGTCCCGGGCATCGGGGGCTGCCAGTCGACGCGTCGGACGGTCACCGCCTGGTCCTCGACGGCGTCGGTGAGCAGGCCGGTCCCGGCAGTCACCACGGTGGGGGTGGTCATGGTGCCTCTCCTGCGGTCGTGGCGGTACGGGCGGCCGCAGGTGCGACGAGCCCTACCGCGTGGCGGGTGGCCTCGGCGTTCGAGGAGAAGACGTACGCCCCTGCCGCGGCGAGCGCCTCGCCCTGGCGTTCGAGCCCTTGGGGGTCGGAGGAGGTCCCGACCAGCGTCACCACGACGGCCAGGATCCGGCCCCCGTCGGCGGCGGCCTGGCGCGCGGCCTCGATGGCCGGAGCCAGCACCGCGCCGGGATCGGGCTCCGCGCCGTGGCCCAGCACGACGTCGAGCAGGACGGCGGCGGTCGAGGGATCCGTCCCGGCGCGGCGGAGGGCGCCGAGCCGCAGCGTCGGGTCGATCATCGGGTGCGCTCGGCCGACCGTCAGCGCGTCGTCGCCGAAGTCGATCATCACGTGCGCGTCGCCGAGGTCACCGGCGAGGACGGCCGCCGGATCGAGCCCGAGACCACCGTCCAGCGGGATGTTGCTGCGGATCTCGTCCAGGTGCTCGGAGGCGATCAGCATGGCCTCGTCGCAGAGGGTCCCGCCGACGAACAGCCCGCACAGACGGCCAGGTCCGGCCTCCTCGGGCTGGCCCCAACGACGCCACGGCTCGGGGCGCACACCGAGCGAGTCGAGCAGCGCCTCGGTGTGCAGGGTCAGGTCGGTGCCCGGCGCCAGCAGGGCGAGCTCGACCGGGACCGTCAGGGACTCCGCGTACGCCTCGATCGACGCCGCGACCTGCGGCGCGGGCGGTTTCGAGACCACCAGCACGTGCGAGGTCGCCGGGTCGTCGTCCAACCGGGCCAGCGCCGTACGGGTGGAGAGTCCGCCGACCGCCGCCGAGAGGTCACGTCCACCGACACCGAGCGCGGCGCTCACGCCGACGCCGGCCTGGTCGAGGAGGGCCAGGACCTGCTGCGTCCCCGTGCCGGACGCGGCGACGATGCCGACCGGCCCGGGACGGACGACGTTGGCGAAGCCGAGCCCCACCCCGCCGACGACGGCGGTGCCGCAGTCAGGGCCCATCACCAGCACGTCGCGCCCGGCGGCCGCGCTCTTGAGGGCGACCTCCTGCGCGACCGGGACGTTGTCGCTGAAGACCATCACGTCGTGCCCGGCCTCGACCGCGTCCATCGCCTCGACGAAGGCTGAGGCACCTGGCACCGAGACGAGCACGACCGCATCGGCGGGTGCCCCGCGAAGCGCGCTCGCCGTCGTACGTGGCGGTGCGACGGTGGCATCACCGTCCACGGCCGGGCGGCTCACCTCGTCGAGCGCGGCATCCACCTCGACGAGCACGTCGTCGAGCACGGCCCCGTCGAGCCGCACGGCGACGACCATGTCGTTCGGGGTCGCCTCCGGGGGCACGTCGAACCCCATCGCGGCCAGCGTCTCGAGGTTGAGGCCCGTGGCCATCGCCACCTGCGCGTCGACCACCCCGGCGAAGGCGGCCACCCGCTTGCTCACCTGGAGCAGGGTCACCGAGTCGGCGTAGGCGCCCGATCGGATGCGTACGTGGTCGGTCATCGCTCTCCTCGGGATGGGGTCAGGCGGCGGCGGCCGAAGGGGACGGCAGGGCGAGGGCTGCGCCGAGCGCGAGCCCGGCGCCGGAGGTGTGGCCGACGACGCGTAGGTCGGCCAGCCGGTCGGCGTCCCCGGGCCGGCCCAGGCTCTCCACGAGCGCACACAGCTGGGGAACGCCTTCTCCTCGAGCGGCGTGCAGCAACAACGTGGACGACACGGTGGTCGTGCGTACGGAGGCCACCGCGAGGACCGCCTGGGCCACGCGGCCGCCCCGGTATCCAGCGGCGTGGCGGGTGACGAGCCACCCTGCGAGGACGTCGTCGCCGAGCGGCGTCAGGCCCGGTCCACGACCCAGGAGCGCGTCGACGGCGGCGGGATCGTCCTCCTGGAGCGCGGCGTACGGGACGGCGGCGCGGAGCAGGGCGTCGACCTCTGTCGCGAGCGAGGCGGTGGGGAGAGCGTGCTCCTGCCACCGGATGCTCAGCGGACGGACACGGGCGTCGAGATACCGCTGGACACGGAGGTCGCGGTCGTCGACGCTGCAACGCCCGCCTCCGAGGATGACCGACCGGACCCCGGCGACGTCGGGCCAGGGCGTCTGGACACCGCAGGGGACCGCGACCGCGTCGCGGCCGAGGACAGCCAGACGGGTCCCGCGGTCGTCGACGTAGACGGCGTGCGGGCCACGGTGCACGATCGGGGCTGCCCGCCGCGGCCCGTGCAGCCGGGCAGCGATCTCGGGGGTGGCGGCGGACGGGTGCGCGCCCCGGTGGCGGTCGGGGCGCCCGGCGGCCTGGGACCGGAATCCGAACGGCTCGACCATGGCGTCAGCGTAGGAGCGTTCGCTACGGTGAGCCGATGGCGAGACTTGCCAATGATCGGCCAGATCCAAGCCACAACCTGCCAGGCACGACGTACGGGCTCCCGCTGTCCGCGGTGATCGCGATCGACGCGCTCACCGGGGCGAAGACGCTCGCCGGGTCCGCCGGGTCCGAGCGCACCGTCACGGGCCTCAACGTGATGGAGGTCCCCGACGTCCTCGGGTGGGTCAAGCCGCACGAGCTGCTCGTCACGACAGGCTTCCCGCTGCTCGACACCTCGCGCCGGCTCGACGTGAACCGGATGCTGGCACTGGTGCGAGGACTCCACGACGCCGGGCTCGCGGGATTCGCGATCAAGCTCGGCCGCTACGTCGACCAGGTGCCCGAGTCGGTGCTCGCGCTCGCCGACGACCTCGGATTCCCGATCGTCCAGATCCCTGACGAGGTGGCCTTCGACGACGTGCTGAGGGACGCCTACGCCGCACTGAACGCGTTCCAGTCGCACGTCCTCGCGCAGATCGACGCCCTCCACTCGGCCCTCACCCAGATCGTCCTCGAGGGTGGTGATCTCGACCAGATCGCCGCGGAGGTGTCCCAGGTGCTCGACGTCGGTGTCCTCGTCACCTCGACCGACGGACGCGAGTGGGCCGGTGCGTTGAGCGACGACGTGCGGGCCAGCCTCGAGGTCAGCGAGTTCCTCGACGTGTCCGGCCGCGTCCGGGTCGAGCGCATGCGCACCCCCCGACCCTTCGGGGTCGGCGAGATCCGATCCCTGCACGTGGCCGCTTCCGGGACCGAGCTCGCCCGGCTGGTCGTGCTGAGCGAACGACGGTCGCTGCGGGCGTCCGACGTGTACGCCCTCGAGCGGGCCGCGACCGTCGCCGCGCTCCTCATCACGCGGATGCAGGCGGTCGTCGCGGTGGAGGGGAAGTATCGCGGCGACTTCCTCCGCGACGTGCTCACCGACCGGGCCGAGAGCCCGCAGTACGTCCTCGAGCACGCCCGCGGACTCGGCTGGGAGCTCGACCGCCCGCTGGTGGTCGTGGTCGCCCAGCTCGACCCGCCCGGACCCGGGGACGCGCCGGTGTCAGGTCGCTCGCGCCGCGGGTTCCAGGACCGATTCGCCGCGGCCTGGCGTCAGGTGGTCGAGCGACGAGGTCGGAGCATCGCCGTCGCGGACTTCTCATCGCAGGTCGTCGCGCTCCTGCCGGTGGCCGAGGACGGGTCGGACGTGAGCGAGGTCGTCGAGGAGGCGCTGGCGGCAGTGCGCGGCGACTCGGGCGGCGGGCGACGCTCGTTCTCCGCGGGCATCAGCCGCGTGGTGACCGAGGTGGAGGCGTTCCCGGACGCGTACGCCCGCGCCCGCAAGGCGGTCGACGTCGGCCGTCGGATGAAGGGTGACGGCTCGACGACGTACTTCGACCGGCTCGGGGTCCGTCGCCTCCTGTCCCAGGTCGAGGACCAGGGCGAGCTCGACGCCTTCGTCGTGGAGGTGCTCGGGCCGCTCGCGCAGGCCACCGCGGCGGCCGCTGACCTCCGAGCCACGCTGCAGGTGCTGCTCGACGTCAACCTCAACGTGGCCGAGGCCGCACGCACGCAGCACTTCCACTACAACACGATGCGCTACCGGGTCACCAAGCTCGAGAGCATCCTCGGTCCGTTCAGCACCGACCCCCAGGTGCGCCTCGACGTCGCGGTGGCGCTGCAGATCCTGCAGATGCGGGAGTGAACGCGGCGTACGAAGGCTACGTCTGGAAGTAGTCCGACATCATGGCGCTGACCCACGAGGGCTGCGTGGTGCCGACCGGGAGGAACTCCGCAATCGTGGGCTTGAGGTCGATGACAGGGCTGCCCGAGACCGCGTCGAGGCCCACCACGGTCAGCTCGCGGCCGTGCACGGACTCGATCGCACAGCTCGTGACCCCGATGCGGTTCGGCCTGCGCGGGCCGCGGCCGGCGAAGATCCCGACCGGCGGTAGGTCGGAGCGGCCGCGGTACGGACGGGGCTCGCCGTAGTCGTCGTCCTCGGGGAACTGATCGAAGACGAAGACCACATCGACGTGGGAGAACTCATCGAGGCCCTGGAGGCTCGCCTCGCCGAAGCGCTCATCGAGGACGATCGTGCTGCGTACGGCACCCCAGTGGTCCGTCTCCTGGACGTCGGTCCGGTCGTTCCGGACGGTGCCTATCGGCGTGACCTCGAAGCTCGGCATCGCTCGAGGCTATCGCCGTCCAGGTTCTTTTCGGGCAGATGAACACGCAGAGCAAGGCCTGACAGGCCGGTCAGGGGTCCGTTGGCAGGTTCGCACCATGTCACATGTCGCTCGTCACTACTAGGGTCTCGTCATTGGCCGGGTGCGCCGACGAGATCCCCCGGCGGCGGCTCGCACACGCTCTGAGGAGACCGGGATGTCGATGTTCAAGTGGGACGTGGTGCACGACGGCAAGACACCGCCTCCCGGTGAGGCGGTGGGACCACGCGAGCGGCTGAGCTGGGGCCGCACGGCCGGGCTCGGCGCGCAGCACGTCGTGGCGATGTTCGGCGCCACCTTCGTCTTCCCCGTGGTGATGGGCCTGGATCCCAACCTGGCGATCCTCTTCTCCGGCATCTGCACGATCATGTTCCTGCTCATCACCAACAACATGGTCCCGAGCTATCTCGGCACCAGCGCCTCGTTCGTCGCCGCGGTCGCCGCGATCCGAGGACAGGGCGGTGACTCCGCCGACGTCACCGGAGCCATCCTCGTGGCCGGTCTCGTGCTGGCTGCCGTCGGCGTCGCGGTCCATTTCGCCGGCACGCGCTTCCTGCACACGCTGCTCCCGCCTGCGGTGACCGGCGCGGTCGTCATGCTGATCGGCTTCAACCTCGCACCGGTGGTCGCCGCGACCTACTGGCCGCAGGACCAATGGATCGCCCTCGCGACGGCGGCGTTCATGGTCGGCGCGGCCGTGCTCCTCCCCGGCTTCTGGGGCCGGATCGCCGTCTTCCTCGCGTTGATCTTCGGCTACCTGATCTCGTGGGCGGCCGACGTGCTCTTCGGCGACATCACCTCCTTCGTGCCCAGCGCCGGCGAGGAGGTCGCGCACCAGCGGGTCGACTGGTCGGCCGTCGGTGACGCCTCGTGGTTCGACCTCCCGTCCGGCACGCTCGCCGACGGCGTCTCGGCCGTGCATGCCCCGAGCTTCAGCTTCACCTTCATCCTGCTCGTCCTCCCGGGCGTCATCGCGCTCATCGCCGAGAACACCGGTCACGTCAAGGCCGTCGCCGAGATGACCGGCGACAACCTCGACCCCTACATGGGCCGCGCGATCGGCGCCGACGGTCTCGCCACCTCGCTCGCCAGCGCGTTCGGCGGCTCGCCGACGACCACGTACGCCGAGAACATCGGCGTCATGTCCGCCACCCGCATCTACTCGACGGCGGCCTACTACTTCGCCGCGCTGGTGGCGATCGTCCTCGGCCTGTGCCCGAAGTTCGGCGCGATCGTCAACGCCATCCCAGGCGGTGTGCTCGGCGGCATCACGGTGGTGCTCTACGGCATGATCGGCCTGGTCGGCGCCAAGATCTGGGTCGAGAACCGCGTCGACTTCGGTGATCCGGTCAACATCGTCGGGCTGGCCGCGGGCATCATCGTCGGTGTCGGCAACGTGACGCTCGTCTTCACCGACGACTTCCAGCTGGGGGGCATCGCCCTCGGCACGATCCTCGTCATCGCCTTCTACCACCTGGTCGCCTGGAGGCGGCACGGCGAGGACACCGACGACGGCGCGGAAGAGGTGACGCGAGCACTGTGAAGCCCGCACCGTTCTCCTACGTCCGCCCGGCCACGCTCGACGAGGCGCTCGACGTCCTCGGGTCCGACCCGCACGCCAAGGTGCTCGCGGGCGGCCAGAGCCTGGTCCCGATGCTGTCGATGCGGATCGCCTCGCCGACCACGCTCGTCGACATCAACGGGCTGGCCGAGCTCGCCTACGTGCGGACAGACGAGGACGGTGTCCGCATCGGGGCGCTGGCCCGCCACGTCGACGTCGAGACCGACGTCGACGCATGGCGGGTCCAGCCACTGCTGCGCCACGCCCTCCGGCTGGTCGCCCACCCGACCATCCGCAACCGCGGCACCACGCTCGGATCGGTGGTCCACGCCGACGCCGCGGCCGAGATGCCTGCGGTCGCCGCGCTGCTTGACGCCGCCGTGACGGTCGCGTCGACCCGGGGGCGTCGCACGATCGAGGCGGCCGACCTCTTCGTCGGCCCGCTGGAGTGCACCGTCCGCCCCGCCGAGCTGGCGCTCGAGCTGCAGGTGCCGGCGCTGCGGCCGGGCTCCGGTGCCGCGATCGACGAGGTGACGCGGCGGCACGGGGACTACGCGCTGTGCGGGGTCGCCGCGGTCGTCTCCGTGGGAGCAGCGGGTGCCATCGAGAGAGTGCGGGCCTCCTATCTCTCGGTCTCGCCGACACCGCTCGTGCTCAACCTGTCGGAGGCGTTCGTGGACGGTTCGGCGAGCGACGCCAACGTCGACGCCGCCGCGGAGATCGCGACCGGCGCGGTCGATCCGGAGACCGACATCCACGGCAGCGCCGACTACCGGCGACACCTCGCGGGTGTGCTGACGCGCCGGGTGGTGCGCGCGGCGCACGCCCGCGCGACGGCGAGCGACGCGCGAGGTGCCCGATGACCAGCCCTCCGGAGATCCTCGCTCCCGACGCGCTCCACCACGTCTCGCTCACCGTCAACGGCGCGGCGTACGACCTCGACGTGCCCGCGCGACGGCTGCTCTCCGACGCCCTGCGCCACGACCTCGGCCTCACCGGCACTCACGTCGGCTGTGAGCACGGGGTGTGCGGGGCGTGCACGATCCTCGTCGACGGACGGCCGATGCGCTCGTGCCTGCTGCTGACGGTCTCGATGGACGGGGCCTCGCTGACGACCGTGGAGGGCCTGGCCGAGGAGGGAGACCGCCTGGCACCCGTGCAGCAGGCGTTCAAGGACTGCCACGGACTCCAGTGCGGGTTCTGCACGCCGGGTTTCCTCACCACGATCACGGCGGGCCTGGAGGACAATCCAGACCCCACCCGCGACGAGGCTCGCGAGATGATCGCGGGCAACCTGTGCCGCTGCACGGGCTACCAGAACATCGTGAGCTCCGTCCTGCGGGCGGCCGAGATCCGCAAGGCCCGCGACGCGCAGGGGCCCGCCAGCCGCGAGGACCAGCCATGACGACCAAGGCGTTCGGCGCTCGGGTCGCCAGGGTGGAGGACGAGCGGTTCCTGCGGGGACGCGGCCGCTACCTCGACGACCTCGCTCCCGACGCGCTCCACGTCGCCGTCCTCAGGTCGCCGCACGCCCACGCCCGCATCGTCGACATCGAGGTCGATCCCGTGCTCGACCTCGACGGGGTCGTCGCGGTCTACACCTACGACGACCTCACAGGAGCGATGGCCGAGCCGCTCCCGCTGCTCATCCCGCACCCCGACCTCACGCACGGACGCACGCAGTACGCCCTCGCCAAGGACGAGGTCAACCATGTCGGTGAGGCGATCGCGATGGTGGTGGCGGAGGACCGCTACGTGGCCGAGGACGCGGTCGGCCGGATCGTGGTGTCGTACGAGGTGCTTCCGCCGGTCGTCGGGCTCGACGCGGCGCGCGCGGCCGACCGCCTCGTGCACGACGACGTCCCCGGCAACCTCGCCGCGTCGTCGACCCAGTCGACCGGCGACGCCCTGGCGGCGATCGGACGCGCCCCGCACCGCCTCTCGCTCGACCTCGACATCGAGCGCAGCGCGTCCACCCCGCTGGAGGGCCGCGGCACGCTCGCGAAGTGGGACACCGACAGCGGTCGTCTCCAGGTGTGGTCCTCGACCCAGACCTCGACCGGGGTCCGCGCCGCGATCGCCGCCAAGCTCGGTCTCGACCTCGCGACCGTCGACGTGATCACCCCCGACGTCGGGGGAGGGTTCGGTGTCAAGATCGTGCACCCGTGGCCCGAGGAGGTGCTCGTCCCGATGGCGGCGATGGCGCTGGGACGCCCGGTGACGTTCACCGAGGACCGTCGCGAGCACTTCGTCTCCGCCGCGCACGAGCGCGCCCAGCAGCACCACGTCGAGGTCGGCTTCGACGACGACGGCCGCATCCTCGGTCTCTACGTCGAGATCTGGCACGACCACGGCGCCTACATCCCGTACGGCCTGATCATCCCGATCATCACCTCGACGCAGCTGCTCGGGCCCTACAAGCCGCCGGTCTACTCGGTGACGTTCCACAGCCTCTACACCAACACCGTCATCGTCACCCCGTACCGTGGCGCCGGCCGTCCCCAGGGCGTGTTCGCGATGGAGCGCACCATGGACGCGATCTCCGCCGCCCTCGGCAAGGACCGGGCCGACGTGCGCGCCGCCAACTTCATCCAGCCCGACGAGTTCCCGTACGACCAGGGGCTGATCTTCCAGGACGGCAAGGCGCTGGTCTACGACTCCGGTGACTTCCCCCAGATGCTCGACAAGATCAAGGCGCTCGTGGGGTGGGACGAGTTCACGGCGATGCGCGACGAGATGCGAGCGCAGGGACGGCGGGTGGGGATCGGCCTGGCCTGCTACGTCGAGGGCACCGGCGTAGGCCCGTACGAGGGCGGCCACATCCAGGTCGAGACCACGGGCAAGGTCAAGGTCTCCACCGGACTGACGACCCAGGGGCAGGGCCACGAGACCGCCTTCGCGCAGATCGTGGCCGACGAGCTGGGTGTTCGCTTCGAGGACGTCGAGGTCGTCACCGGTGACACGCGGCGCATGCCGTACGCGGTAGGCACCTACGCCTCCCGTGCTGCGGTGATGAGCGGGTCCGCGATCGCCCTGACGGCCCGCTCGGTCAGGCAGAAGGCGCTCGAGCTGGCCGCAGACGCCCTGGAGGCGAACGTCGACGACCTCGAGCTGCGCGACGGTGTGGTCGAGGTCAGGGGGGCGCCCGGTGCGCAGATCAGTCTGGGCACGCTGGCGGTGCTGAGCAACCCGTTGAGATACGCGTTCGACGAGGCGAGCAAGGCGGCGACCCAGTTCTCCGTCGGTGACCCCGACAAGGTCCCGGTGCCCGAGGGGACGTCGCCCGGGCTCGAGAGCCGCGACTTCTACTCGCCGCCGCGGTCGACGTTCGCCTCCGGCATGCACGCCGTGATCGTGGAGACCGACCCCGACACGGCCGAGATCAAGATCCTCACGTACGCCGTCGTCCACGACTGCGGACGTCTGATCAACCCGATGATCGTCGAGGGACAGATCCACGGCGGTGTCGCGCAGGGCGTCGGCGGCGCGCTCTACGAGCGGATGATCTACGACGAGCACGGACAGCTCCAGAACGCCTCGTTCATGGACTTCCTCATGCCGTACGCCACGGAGGTGCCGGAGACGATCGACATCGACCACCTCGAGACGCCGTCACCGTTGAACCCGCTCGGGATCAAGGGTGCCGGAGAGGCGGGGGTGATCCCCAGCGCGGCGGTCTTCGCGTCGGCGATCGAGGATGCGGAGGGCATCACGATCACCAGGATGCCGATCTCGCCGAGCGAGCTGTTCGACCTGCGGCGTGCGCACGCAGGCAGCGACGACGCGGTGGTGGCCGCTCTGGAGGGAGACTCATGAAGGTGGCCGGAGAGGCGGTGCTCAACGCACCTGTCGCCGCGGTGTGGGAGGCCCTGCTCGACCCGCAGGTCCTCGTACGCACGATCCCCGGGTGCGAGGTGCTCGAGGAGACCGGTGACAACGCGTACGCGATGACCGTGAGCGCGGGGGTCGCGTCGATCCGCGGGAGCTACACGGGCACCTGCGCGCTCAGCGACCTCGTCCCGCACGAGTCCCTGGTCATGCGGGCGCAGGGCGCCGGGGCGCCGGGCACGGTGGCGGCCGACGTGGCCGTCCGGTTCGCCGACCGAGGGGACGGCACCACGGGTGTCTCGTACGCCGCGGACGCCGTCGTGGGCGGGATGATCGGTGGTGTCGGGCAGCGGATGCTCACGGCTGTGAGCAAGCGGATGGCGGGTGAGTTCTTCGGGGCGGTGGACGACGCGCTCTCCGGCGCTGGTGCCGAGCCCGACGGGACGGCGAAGCCCGAGGCAACGTCCTCGGCACGGACCGACGACACCTCGCTGCCCGGTCAGCGGTTCACGGCGCCGGCGGCGTCGACGACGCGCGGCCGCGGCCGCGCCGGATCGAACGACGACTTCGTTCGGGGTGTGGTCGTCGGCGGCGTCCTGGTCCTGGCCGGCGTGGTCGCCGGAGGGTTGTTCGGTCGCCGGTCACGATGATCGACGTCTACAGCAGTGCGCGGGAGATGGCGGCGGCTGTCGCCAGGCGCGAGGTCTCCGCGCGTGAGCTGCTCACGCTCCATCTCGACCGGATCGCGCGGGTCAACGGCACGGTCAACGCGCTCGTGTCGATCGACGTCGACCGCGCCCATGCGCAGGCCGCGGCGGCCGACGACCTGACCTCGTCCGGGGCGGAGCTCGGGGCGCTGCACGGTCTCCCGTACGCGGTGAAGGACACGCACCACGTCGCCGGGTGGCGGACGACGTTCGGCTCGCCGGTGATGGCCGACCACGTGTCGGCGTACGACGAGCTGGTGGTGGAGCGGGTGCGCGCTGCGGGCGCGGTGGTGGTGGCGAAGTCCAACACCCCGGAGTTCGCGGCGGGCTCGCACACCTTCAACCCCGTCTTCGGGACGACCGTCAACCCGTACGACACGGGTCGCTCGGCCGGCGGTTCCAGCGGTGGCGCCGCGGCGGCGCTCGCGTCGGGCATGGTCGCGCTCGCCGACGGGTCCGACATGGGCGGGTCGCTGCGCAACCCGGCGTCGTTCTGCAACGTCGTCGGCCTGCGACCGACCTGGGGTCGCGTCCCGACGTGGCCGACCTGGAACCTGTGGGAGACGGTCTCGGTCCAGGGCCCGTTGGCCCGCGACGTCGGTGATCTCGCGATGCTGCTCGGCGTGCTCGCGGGGCCGGACCCGCGTGTGCCGACCGCCGACTCGACGCCGGGCGCGGTGTTCGCCGACCCCGCCCCGGTCGGGCTGCGCGGTCTGCGCGTGGCATTGTCGGTCGATCTGGGCGGTGCCTTCGAGGTCGATCGCTCGGTCGCGGACGTCGTCCGCGCGGCTGGGGTCGACCTCGCGGGTGCCGGCGCCCAGGTCGAGGAGGCGTGGCCCGAGCTCCCCGACGCCGAAGCCACGTTCCGCACGCTGCGCGCCTGGCTCATGGACTACACGCTCGGTGCCGTGCTCGACCGCCGTCCCGACGACGTCAAGGAGTCGCTCGCCGACAACATCCGTGCCGGGCGTCCCCTGACCGGGCGTGACGTCGCGGAGGCGTACGCGGGGCGCAGCGCCCTCGCCGAGCAGGCGCGCCGGTTCTTCGCCGCTTTCGACGTGCTCGCGATGCCGGTCAGCCAGGTGCCGCCGTTCCCGGCCGACCAGGAGTACCCGACCGCGATCAACGGTCGGCCGCAGGACACCTATCTCGACTGGATGCGGTCGGCGTACCTCATCACCGTCACCGGCTGTCCCGCGATCAGCGTGCCGGCCGGATTCACGCCCGAGGGCCTGCCCGTCGGGCTGCAGCTCGTGGGTCCGGCGGGCTCGGAGCGCCGTCTGCTGGCGATCGCGCGGGCGTACGAGGAGCTCTCGGGCGCCGGCATCGGCGTGGGAGGCCCCCGGCCCGCGATTCGGTGAGGAGATCGGCGACTTCCGCAAAAGAAGCCCGACGTTCTCCGCACATCGTTGTCCACAGGTCGCGCGCGGCGTGGCCCGCGACGCCGTGGCGGACCCACCTTCAGGGCATGTACGCGATCCCGCAGTCACTCAGGTCCGCTCCGTTCGCCGTCGGTCAGCTCCGCGCGTACGGCCTTCCTCGGCACGTCCTGGAGGATCGACGATTCGTGCTGATGCACCCTCGCGTCTGGCGGTGGCACGAGCTCGACCCCACCGTCGTCGTACGGTCTCAGGCCGCGCTCCTCGCCGTTCCCGACTCGGTCGTCAGCCATCTCACCGCACTGCACCTGCGCGGGGTGCTGATCGGTGACGTGGACGGCCCCGTTCATCTGTCGACGAACCGTCAGCGCGAGTGCGTCGACCCCAGGATCACGCTCCATCGCAGGCGCGGGACGCTCGTGACCGAGGACGTGCAGGGCATCGCGACACTCGGCCCCGAGAGGACCTTCGTCGACGTCGCGTCGAGCGGCCTCGCGGAGCGCGACCTCGTCGCCGCCGGCGACTGGCTGGTGCACGCCGGGTGGACGACGGCTCCGCGGCTCCGAGAGTTCGTGGCAGCGTCACGACTCGACGGCGTCGTACGCGCGCGCCGAGCCGTCGACCTGGTCCGTACCGGTGTCGAGTCTCCACGCGAGACGTGGGTCAGGCTGTTGCTGGTCGGGTCCGGTCTCCCCGAGCCCGCGACGAACACGAACATCCATGACGAGTCGACGGGCCGCTTCATCGCGCGCGGCGACATGCCCTACATCGCGTACAAGGTGCTCGTCGAGTACGACGGCTGGCAGCACGAGCGCAGCGCCGCGCAACGTCGGCGCGACCACGAGCGCCTCGCCGCCCTCGCGACAGCTGGGTGGATCGTCGTCGTGATCGCGGCCGCCGACATCGCGGATCCGCTTCGAGCGGTCGCGCGCGTACGGGCTGCGCTGCTCTCGCGGGGATGGACCCCCGCCCGCCCCACGTCGGCGATTCGGTGAGGAGATCGGGAGTTCCCGCGCAAAAATACCCCGCTCCGCAACCCAAAGCGCGGGGGGGGTGTAGCGAGGGGGGGGGTAGGCGGTGCGGGCGTGCGGCTACTCGAAGTGACGGCGCGGGTTGTGCACCAGGATCGTCTCCAGGTCCGCCTGGCTGATCCCCTTGTCGAGCAGGGCCGGGATGACGTCCTCGCTGATGTGCCGGTAGTTCCACCGGGGCACGACCTGCTCCTTGGCACCCGCAGGGAACCAGTCGATGACGCACGATGCGTCATGAGCGATCACGACGTTGTCGACGAAGCCGCGGCGTACGAGCTCGACGACGGTGTCGACCCGGTCTTCGAACGGCAGCAGCAGTTCGAGTCCGAAACGGTCCATCCCGAGCAGCGAACCGGCCTCGGCCAGCCTGCTCAGGTAGTCGAGGTCCGTCGTGTCGCCGCAGTGCCCCAGGACCACCTTCGACAGGTCGACACCCTCCCCGCCCAGCACGCGCTGGGCGACGAGACCCGACCCGGTGTGGGGGTTGGTGTGCACCGTGATCGGTGCGCCGGTCTGTACGTGCGCCTGACCCACCGCGCGCATCACGCGCTCGACGCCCGGCGTGAGCCCCTGGGCCTCGATCGCGCACTTGAGGAACGCCGCGCGGACTCCCGTGTCGGCGATCCCCTCCGTCAGGTCGCGGACGAAGAGCTCGGTCAACGGCTCCGGCACGTCGAAGAGCAGTCCCGGACCGGCGTAGTGGAACTGGAACGGGAGCTCGTTGTAGGTGTACAGCCCTGTCGCCACCACGATGTTGAGGTCGACCTGCTCCGCGATGCGCTGCACCCGCGGCACGTAGCGGCCCAGCCCGAGCACCGTCGGATCCATGATCGTGTCGATCCCGAGGCGCGCGAGCTCGGTCAGGTCGCGGACCGCGTCGGCCACCACCTGGTCTTCGTCCCAGTCACCGGCGTAGTTCCGGCGATGCTCCTCGCCGACGATGACGATGTGCTCGTGGACGAGCGTGCGACCGAGGTCGGCGCTGTCGACCGGCCCCGCGACCGTCTGCACCGTGCTCACGACGATGTCTCCGACGCCGCGGGCGCTGACGCCGCGACGGCCTCCGTGCGCGCGGTCACCCCGATCGCGTTGAGCCACAACCGGGTGGAGATCGCCACGAGGTCGTCGAGGGAGGTCTCGTCACCGGCGACGAAGGTGTTGTACGCCATCCGCGTCACCATGGTCGCGAGAGAGCGCATGGCGAGCACCGGATCGAGCTCGGGGTCGGCGAGGCCGAGCGCCTGCAGCCGGCGGACGAGCACGGCGCTGCGCTCGGCGTACGCCCACCCCTGCCTCCGGCGCATCCCGCGGAAGTTCGCGTCGTGGCTCGCGACCTGCTCCATGAACAGCATGAGACGGGCGTTGGCGCGGTAGGTCTCGAAGAACGCCCGGTGGTTGGCCTCGACGAGCTCCGCCGGGTCGGTGATGCCGTCCTCTGGCGGGATGTGCGGGTGGAGGACATCCTTCTGTGCCTCGTAGAGGACGACGGAGAGAATCTCCTCCTTGCTCGCGAAGTAGGTGTAGAACGACCCGGTGGCACAGCCTGCGATCCGCGTGATCTCCGCGACGCGGGCGTCGCCGAAGCCGTCACGCTCGAAGACCTCGCGCGCGGCAGCAAGCAGTGCTGCCCTCGTGCGGGCGCCGCGGGCGGTGGCGGGACTCACCGGCGGCGGTCCTGCGGCCCGGCGTCGGACGGCGTGGCGTTCTGCGGCGCGGCGTCGGACAGCGCGGCACGGTCGATGGCGCGCTTGAGAATCTTGCCCGACGGACCCTTCGGGAGCACATCGACGAACTGGAAGAGGCGTGGCACCTTGTACGCGCTCAGGCGCTCCTTGGCCCACGCCCGGAGCGCCTCGGGGTCGGGAACGGCGCCCTCCCGCAGCACGATGACCGCAGCCACCTCCTCGCCGTACGTCGGGTCGGCGACCCCCACGACCGCCGCCTCGACGACGTCGGGGTGCTCGTAGAGCACCTCTTCGACCTCGCTCGGATAGACGTTGTAGCCGCCGCGGATGACGAGGTCCTTCAGCCGGTCGACGATCCGCAGGTCACCGTCCTCGTCGAGGATGCCGAGGTCACCGGTACGCAGCCACCCGTCCTGAAGGACGGCGGCGGTCGCCTCGGGATTGTTCCAGTAGCCCTTCATCACGATCGGGCCGCGGATCCACACCTCCCCGACTTCGCCGGCCGGCAAGGCGTTGCCGTCCAGGTCACGGACCTCGATCTCGACGTTGTGCACCGCGCGGCCGACCGCGCCGACCTTCGGCTCGGTGTCGAGCGGGGCGAAGGTCGCCCAGCCGCACGTCTCCGACAACCCGTAGCCCTCGCGGACCCGCGTGCCGAACCTCTCCTCGAACGCACGGATCACCTCGGCGGGCAGCGAGGCACCCCCGGACGAGGCGAGCCGGAGGCGGGCGAAGTCCTCAGGCTTCGCGTCACCGGCAGCGTGCAGCATCGCGATCCACATCGTCGGCACGCCCGACACCACCGTCAGCTCGTCGTCGCGGATCATCTCGACGAACGTGCGCGGGTGGAAGGGGTGCAGCAGCGAGACCGGCGTGCCGAAGGAGAGCGCCAGGTGCATGACCATGATCTGCCCGAAGACGTGGAAGAGCGGGAGTGCGGTGCCGGATCGGTCCTCGTCGCTGAACTCGATGACGTGCTCGGCCGCGTCGACGATCGCGGCGATGCCGGACACGGCGAGCTCCGCGCCCTTGGGCCGCCCCGTCGTGCCGGAGGTGTAGATGATGAGCGCCGTCGCATCGTCGGGCAGGTCGACCGGTGCGTCGAGCTGGTCTGAGGTGTCCCAGTCCTCGAGCGGCCCGATCCGCCAGAAGGGGAGTCCACGCTCGCCGGCGGCGGCCTCGGCGGCCTCGGCGGTGTCCTGCCAGGCGACGACGAGACCGACGCCGGCGTCGTCGACGACGTAGCCCAGCTCGCGAGCCGGTGCCATCACGTTCATCGTGATGACGGTCGCGCCGGCGGCGTGGAGGCCGTAGTAGGCGGCGACGAACTCTGGGATGGTCGGGGCGACGAGGAGGACGCGGTCGCCGGGGGAGATCCCGGCGTCGACGACCCGCTTCGCGAAGGCCGCCGCCGCGTCCCGCAGGGTCCGGAACGTGGTCTCGCGTCCTGCGGCCCGGACCGCCACCCGGTCGGGGCGGGCGCGTGCGTGCTCGAAGAGGGCGTCGGCGACGTTGGACACGGCTGCTCCTCCCGGAGGCGGGTGCGTTCTCGGGAACGTACCCGAATCGGGGTCCACCTACCAGCGGCGCCGGGGCCGCTCAGACGTGCGCATCGAGGAAGGCGACGGTCCTCGCCAAGGACAGGTCGTGTCCTGCGCCGGACATGCGATGACCCTGTCCCGGATACCAGTGGACGTCGACCTCCTTGCCCGCCGCGCGCAGCGCGTCCACCGAGGCGGCGGTCCACGCCGGCGGACAGGTCCGGTCGGCGGTGCCGTGGTGGATCTGCACCGGCTCGGTGACCCGCTCGAAGAACCGGCGGGGCGAGAGGTCCTGCCAGGCGGCGGAGTCCTCGTCCGGCGGACCGTACGAGGCCTGCACTGCCGCGAGGCTCCAGGCACGCGTCGCTGCTGGGCGCGTCATGATCTCGACACCGTCGGGCGCTGACGAGCTCATCGGCGACAGCACGACGGCTGCCGTGACCAGCCCTGGCCGGCTGACAAGCACGTTGTACGCGATGCCACCGCCCATCGACCGTCCCACCAGTCCGATCCGGTCGGGGTCGACGGCGTCGAGCCGGGCGCGCCGCAGCGCCACGACCGCGTTGACGACGTCGACGGTGTAGCCGGTGCGCAGGGTGGCGTCGAGGTCGGAGTCGTGGTCGGAGCCTCCATGGTTGCGGTAGTCGGTGAACATCACGACGTAGCCGGCCCTCGCCAGTCGGTCCTGCACGTCGGTCATCGCGTGCCCGCTCCGGTACGTACGGGGGTTCTGGTAGCCGTGGGCGAGCACGGCCGCGGGCCGGTCGACCGCGTGGTGCGGGACGTGCAGGAGACCGGAGATCCGCAGCTCCTCAGACCGATAGCTCATGGCGTACGTGGTGTAGGCGTCGTTGACCGCAAGCACCCGCTCGCGGCGGAGGTCTCCACCGCCGTCGGGCTGCCGCATCAGTGTGGGCAGGGTGTTCTCGTGGCGCACGGGCGGCAGCGGTGGGAGGCCGCTCGCGACCTCGGCGCCGGCGGCGGAGAGGGCCGCGTGAGGGGTGACCCCACACCCGGAGAGAAGGGCGACAACCGCCATGAGAGCAGCCAGCTGGGTACGGAGCACGGGACAATGATGGCGGGTCGCGCTGGCGGCCTGTCAGGTAGTGCCAAGGTTCCCCGGAGGGGTCAGGCGACCTTCGCCGTGGGGGTCTCGAGGTGGTTGCGTTGGAATCGAGGAGCAGGGCTCACCACGCGAGGAGAACCATGACGTCAGGCTCCCGTCCAGGACGGATCAACGCCACTCTCCGGATCGGGATCGACACCGGCGGGACGTTCACCGACGTGGTGGCCTTCGACGAGTCCACCGGTGAGCTCCTCACCACCAAGACTCCGTCGACGCCGACGGACCCGGCCGAGGGCTTCCTCGCCGGGATCGACAAGGTGCTGGCGCTGATCGACCCCGAGGGAGGGCCCGCTGCCGGCCGGGACACCGTGGCGGCGGTCGCCCACGGCACCACGGTCGCCACGAACCAGCTCCTCGAGGGCAAGGTCGGCCGACTCGGCTTCATCACCAACGCGGGGTACGAGGCGGTGCTCGAGATCGCTCGTCAGTCGGTCCCGGACGGCTACGGCAACTCCTACTTCTGGGTCAAGCCCGACCGCATCGTGCCGCGCGACCGGGTGAGAGGCGTGGCCGGTCGCCTGTCGTGGACCGGTGAGGAGATCCGTCCGTTCGACACCGACGGGGCCCGTGAGGTCGCACGGTGGTTCCGGGCGCGCGGGATCGACACGCTCGGCGTCTGCTTCCTGCACAGCTATGCCGACCCGGCGCACGAGGAGGCGATGCGGGCGGTGCTCGCCGAGGAGCACCCCGAGGCCGTGGTGTCGATCTCGTCGGACGTGCTCCGTGAGTACCGGGAGTACGAGCGGTCGATGACCACCCTGGTCGACGCCGCCGTCAAGCCGAAGGTGTCGGCGTACGTCCGCAGCATCGCCGGGCGTCTCGAGGAGCTCACCGAGGGTCTTCCGTTCTCCGTGATGAAGTCCAACGGCGGCGTGCTCTCGGCTGCGGAGGTCGTGCACCAGCCGATCACCACCGTGCTGTCGGGGCCGGCCGCGGGCGCGCTCGGGGCCGCGATGATCGCGTCGGTCGCGGGGTTCGACCGCGTCCTCACCTGCGACGGGGGCGGCACCTCGACCGACGTGTCGGTCGTCGTGGACGGGGAGCCCACCCTCACCACCGAGGGGACCGTGGGGGTCTACCCGAGCAAGATCCCGATGATCGACGTCGTCACCGTGGGTGCTGGAGGGGGGTCGATCGCGTGGCTGTCCCCAGAGCGCACCTTGAAGGTGGGGCCCCAGTCGGCCGGCGCCGACCCGGGTCCGCTCTGCTACAGCAAGGGGGGCTCCGACGTGACGATCACCGACGCGCACGTCGTCCTCGGCCGCATCCCGCCGCACCTGCTCGGGGGCGAGATCCCGCTCGACGTCGACGCCGCGCGCAAGGGTCTCGAGTCGCTCGCCGCCGCGCTCGGGCTGTCCCTCGAGGAGGCCGCGACCGGAGTGCTGGAGATCTCCGCCTGGAACCAGGCCAACGCGTTGCGCCAGATCACGGTCAGGCGCGGGCTCGACGTCCGCGACTTCACCCTCACGACGTTCGGTGGCTCCGGCTCGCTCCTGCTGTGCCGGCTGATGGACGTCCTCGGGATCTCGACCGTGCTGGTTCCCCACAGCCCGGGCAACGTCTCGGCCTTCGGGCTGCTGACGGTCGACGTCAAGAACGACTACGTGCAGACCGCGGTCCGGCTGGCCTCCGAGCTCGACCCGGCCGAGGTGGAGCGGTTGTACGACGGGCTGGCCGCACGGGCGGCGGCTGCGCTGGAGACCGAGGGCTTCCCTCCCGAGGCCCAGCGCTTCGTCCGGACCGCCGACGTGCGCTACTTCGGGCAGGCGTTCGAGGTTCGCGTCCCCGTGCCCGGCGGTCCCGTGGACGCGGACGTCGTCTCCGCCGTGGCCGAGGCCTTCCACCGCGAGCACCGCTCGCTCTACGGCTACGACTTCGCCGGTGACGACACCCAGCAGGTCGAGTGGGTCAGCCTCCGGGTGTCGGGCATCGGGCCGATCCGGCGACCGGCGATTCGTCGGCACGAGGTCACCCGCACCGCGGCCGCGCCGACGACCGTGCGCAGGCCGGTGTGCTTCGACGCGCGCGCGGGGTACGTCGACGCGGCCGTCCTCGATCGTGCGTCCCTGTTGCCGGGGCACGAGGTCCACGGCCCCGCGGTCATCGAGGAGTACGGGTCGACGGTCCCGCTCCATCCCGGGTTCGTCGCGCGCGTCGATCCGTACCTCAACCTGGTCGTCACCCGAGCGGGGAGCCCCGCATGACCACCTCGCGTCCTGCACCCACACAGTTCCCGTTCGGCATGCTCACCGACGACGCCGGCGGCAGCGCCGACCCGGTGCTCGTCGAGATCGTCCAGGGCAGCCTGGCGTCGATCGAGCACGAGGTGGAGACGGCGATCGCCCGGACGTCGCGCTCACCGATGATCCGCGACGCCCACGACTTCCGCGCCGGGATCCACGACAGGCTGCTGCGCAAGCTGACCGGTCGCTCGTACTCTGCCCTGGTCCACCCGGTGGCCCGCGACTTCCCGATCGACCAGATGAAGCCCGGCGACGTGTACTTCCACAACGACGTCTACCGGTCCGAGGGCGGTATCGGGCATCTTCCCGACCTGTGTGTCACCGTGCCCGTCTTCAGCGGCGTCGAGGGCGAGCAGCGGGTCGTCGGGTTCATCCAGGCCTTCGGGCACCATGACGACATCGGCGGAGCCGTCCCCGGCTCGATGCCGAGCGCGGCGACGAGCGTGTACGAGGAGGGACTGATGGTCCCGCCCATCAAGCTCTGGGACGCGGGCGTCCCGAACCGTGCCGCGCTGACCATCATGACCCGCAACTCCCGCATGCCGGAGTCGCTCGCCGCAGACCTCGACGCCGAGTGCGCTGCCTGCCTCATGGGCGCACGTCGCCTGGGAGAGCTGTTCGACCGCTACGGCGTGGACGCCGTCGAGTCGTGCTTCGACGCGATCATCGACCGCACCACCGACACCTACCGGCGGGAGATCTTGGCGAAGATCCCGGTGGGCACGTGGGTCTGGGAGGACTACGCCGAGCATGACGGGGTCGACGAGCCGCAGCTCCACACGCAGCGCATCACGCTCACCCGTACCGGTGCGGACGATCCCGGTGGCGAGCGGGTCGTCCTCGACTTCGCCGGCACGTCACCGCAGGCGAAGGGACCGATCAACCACTGCGGCGACTACTCCGACGGCGTCTTCCTCAAGAAGTGGCTCGCACCGATCCTGCGCAACCTCGCCGACACCCCCGAACGCATGGCCGAGCTGGACGTCAACGAGGGTGTCGTGCCCCTGATCGAGATGCGGTTCCCACCCAAGGGCACGCTGATCACACCTGAGTTCCCGGCGCCGACCAACGCTCGTACCTTCGTCATCCTGCGTCTGCTCGGGGTCCTCGCAGGAGTGCTTGCCAAGGCCGTGGACGGGCGGATGCCCGCCGACCAGGAGACGATCCGCTACACCGGCGTGTACGGGACGGACCTCGTCGGTCGCCCGTACCTCATGCGCGAGGTCCTCGGTGGTGGCTCGGGCGGCCGCTACTACGCCGACGGCGAAGACACGATCCACGTGGTGCCCGACTCGCGGAACCTGCCGACCGAGTTCACCGAGTCGCGGTTCCCGTTCGTCGTCGAGTCGCTCTCGCTGGCGGTGGACTCGGGTGGGCCCGGGACGTTCCGCGGCGGGCTCGGCTACGAGAAGCACCTGCGGATGCTCGCCGACGCCCACTTCATGTCGATCGCCGACCGCTCGATCCTCGCGTGCTGGGGGGTCAACGGCGGGCTGGCCGGGCGTCCGTTCGAGGTGGTGGTGGACCCCGGCGGGCCGCACGAGCGGGTCGTCGACGCGCTCGCCGACGCCGAGCCGGTGCGCGCGGGGGAGACCGTCCGCATCCGGACGACCGGCGGCGGGGGCTGGGGTGACCCGCTCGACCGAGACCCCGCCCTCGTCGTCCGCGACGTCGTGTGGGCCAAGGTCTCGCGGCGCGCCGCCGAGGCGGACTACGCCGTGGTCCTCACCGGCGACGGAGACGACCTCGGTGTCGACGAGGAGGCGACAGTGGCGCTGCGCGCCGCTCGCCGTTCGGACCGGCCGAGCGAGGTGTTCTTCGACCGCGGTCCCGGCTACGCCCGGCTCGCCGACGGTGCGGCCTTCGCCGCCGTCGACGTCGTCCGAGTGCCACAGTGAGCGCCCGCGCATCCTCGCGGCGGTTGGTCAGTCGCCGTCGTCGAGCGCGAACTTCAGCTTCGCGACACCGTTCTCGAGGCTGACGACGCGGACCGTCATCGAGTACTCCTTGTTGCTGCCGTTGGGGTCGGACAGGGTGCAGTCCATCGTCGCGCCGGCACGCGACTCCAGGTCGTCGGGGCAGTCGACGACCGGCGCGAGCCCGATCTGCTTGCCCATCTCCTCCGACGCCTTCTCCTCCACGGACTTCTCGGACATGGGTGCGTGCCCGCAGCCGGCGAGGACCGTCAGCGCGAGGGGCACCAGCACGAGAGTGCGGCGTCGTGGCATGCGCACAGGGTAATCTGCGGTGTCCCGGCGACGAGAACGGGTCCCGCCCTGCTGGTCAAGGTGTGACGGGCCGACGCCGCCGCGTTGGCGATCTTCGCCAGTGCCGACACCGACATACGCCCCTAGATTCGTCGCATGCGCCTCGTCATCGCCCTCGGCGGCAACGCCATGACCGCGCCAGACGGGTCCGTCGGTCCCGAGGACCAGCGCACGGCGATCCTCGCGTCCATGCGCAGCGTCGCCGACCTCGTCGAGGCGGGGCACGAGATCGTCCTGACCCACGGCAACGGTCCTCAGGTGGGCAACCTGCTGCTCAAGAACGAGATGGCCGCCAACGTTGTGCCCCCCGTCCCGCTGGACTGGTGCGTCGCGCAGACCCAGGCGACGATCGGCCGGCTGATCCTCGACACCCTCGACGAGGAGCTCGGACGTCGTGGCCACCACGCGCGCAGCGCCGTTCTGGTGTCGCGCACCCTGGTAGACCGCGATGACCCCGGTTTCCTCGTGCCGACCAAGCCGATCGGCCGCTACGCCAGCGGGGCGGAGGCCGCGGCCATGCGGGCGCACGGCCAGCGGTGGGTCGAGGTCCCGGGTCGCGGCTGGCGCCGGGTCGTCGCCTCGCCAGAGCCGCGGGCGGTCCTCGAGATCCCCGCCGTGCGCACCCTGCTGGCCGACGGGTTCGTCGTCGTCTGCGCCGGCGGCGGTGGTATCCCGACCGTGCACACGTCGGGCTCGTACGTCGGGGTGGAGGCGGTCATCGACAAGGACCTCACTGCGGCGCTCCTGGCCGAGCGGATCGAGGCCGACGGCCTCGTGATCGGGACGAACGTCGACGCGGCCGTCCTCGGCTTCGGCACACCGCAGGCCGAGCCGATCGGAGCGATCAGCGTCTCGGAGATCCGGAGGCTCGCGGCGACCGGCGCCTTCGCGGCCGGATCGATGGGGCCGAAGGTCGAGGCGGTGGCGCGGTTCGCGTCGCACACGGGCCGTACCGGCGTCATCACCTCCCTGCCCCGCATCGGCGAGGCCGTCGCTGGGCGCACCGGCACCCGCGTGAGCCCCGACCCGCTGACCGTCCAGGCCCCGCAGCCGACCGGCTGAGCCGTCGCGACGCCGCCCCGACCACCGACGTACCCCAACCGAGAGGAACGCCATGCCAGCAGCGATCGAAGTCCGCAAGGTCCCGATCCACTCCGTCGCCGACGCCAGCGAGCTCGAGAAGCTGATCGCGGACAACGTGATCGAGGCCGACCGTGTCATCGCGATCATCGGCAAGACCGAGGGCAACGGCGGCGTCAACGACTACACGCGGATCATCGCCGACCGGGCGTTCCGAGAAGTCCTCGTCGCCCAGGGCTCGCGCTCCGCGGCGGAGGTCAAGGAGATCCCCATCGTCTGGTCCGGCGGCACCGACGGGGTCATCAGCCCGCACGCGACGATCTTCGCCACGCTGCCCGACGGTTCGGTCGAGGCGAGCGAGGAGCCCCGGCTCAGCGTCGGCTTCGCGATGAGCGACGTGCTGCTGCCCGAGGAGATCGGGCGCACCGCGATGATCGAGAAGGTCGCTGCCGCGGTGACGGTCGCCGTCGAGCGTGCAGGCATCACCGACGCCGCCGACGTGCACTACGTCCAGACCAAGACACCGCTGCTCACGATCGACACCATCCGCGACGCCACGTCGCGCGGAGAGTCGGTGTGGACCGAGGACACGCTCGCGTCGATGGACCTCTCGAACGGCACGACGGCGCTTGGCGTCGCGGTCGCGCTCGGTGAGATCGAGATGCCGACCGACGCGGACGTCCTCAAGGACCGTCGGCTCTTCTCGTCGGTGGCCTCCTGCTCCTCAGGAGTGGAGCTCGACCGTGCCCAGGTCGTGGTGGTGGGCAACGTGCGCGGGATCGGTGGCCGCTACCGGATCGGTCACGCGGTCATGGACGACGCGCTCGACGCGGACGGCATCTGGGACGCGATCCGCTCGGCCGGGCTGGACCTGCCGGAGCGCCCGCGGACGAGCGATCTCGACGACCGGCTCGTCAACGTCTTCCTCAAGTGCGAGGCGAGCCAGGACGGCATGGTGCGCGGTCGTCGCAACGCGATGCTCGACGACTCCGACGTCCACTGGCACCGTCAGATCAAGGCCGCGGTCGGTGGCGTCACCGCCGCGGTGACCGGTGACCCTGCCGTGTTCGTCTCTGTCTCGGCGGCGCACCAGGGTCCGGACGGTGGCGGGCCGGTCGCGGCCATCGTCGACGCGGGCTGAGGGCGTCAGAGGCCGGGGCGCTCCCACGCCTTCAGCAGGAACGCCGCCGTCGCCTCCGGTGCGTCCGCGGCGGGGGAGTGCCCCGTGCCGGGGATGACCACGACGTCGGTGCCGAGGCGCGCGGCCATCGCGTCCTGGGCCGAGTGCGGCCACGCATCGTCGTCGGCGCCGCGGCCGACGGCGACCGGCACCTCGGTCGCCGCGAGTGCGTCGACCTGGTCCGGAGCGTCGAGCAGGCACGCGGCGATCGCGCACAGCGACTCGGGAGAGCTGGCCACGAACCGAGTCCGCTGGAAGTCGCGCACGCCGGGCGCGGCGTCGGGGTCGGTCTCCTGGCTCTCGAACACCGCCTCCAGGCCGAGGGCGGGGACGGCGACGAGGAAGGACTCCAGCCTCCGCGTGGACCCCTCGGGGTCGTTCGCGAGCTCCCTCACGACGGGATGCCTGAACCCTGCCGGACCCGAGCAGAGCAGAGTCAGGCTCCGCCAGGCCGACGCGTCGTCGAGCACGGCGTGCTGGGCGACCAGACCCCCGAAAGAGTGGCCGACGAGGTGCGAGCGCCCGTGCGGCGCCAGGGCCTCCTGGACGGCGAGCGCGTCGGCGGCGAACCCCCGCAGCGAGTAGTCGTCGTCCGGGTCGCCCGCCGTCTCGTACTGACCGCGCTGGTCGTACGCCGTCGCGTGCCAGCCTGCCGCGGCGAGCGCGGGGAGGATGGCCGAGAAGTCTTCTTTGCTTCCGGTGAACCCGGGCGCGAGGAGCACGTGTCCCCGTCTCGACGTGCCGGGCGGGACGCGGGCGTCGAGCGCGGCGAACACCCCTCGGGGCGTCTCGATGACCCGCGAGCTCACGACCTGGGCCGCGACCTGGGCATCGGCCACGGTCATTCGGCGAGCTTCCGACCCCGTTTGGCGACCGCGGCGACCAGACCGGCCGGCGCGTAGCGGGCGATCGTGCCCAGCACCTTGTAGCGCACGGTCGGGATGGAGAGCGGCCTGCCCTTGGCGAGGTCGGCGAGGGCCCCCTGCACCTGCTGCTCCGCACTGGTCCACATCCAGCGGGGGACGTCGCTCGGGTCGACGCCCATGCGCTGGTGGAACTCGGTACGGACGAAGCCGGGGCACAGCGCGGTCGTCACGACGCCCTCGCGGGCGTACTGGATGTTCATCCACTGGCTCAGGTTGACGATCCACGCCTTGTGCGCGGAGTAGGTGCCACGCGGTGTGAACGCGGCGATGCTCGCGACGTTGAGGATCTGCCCGGAACCGCGCGGACGCATCACCTCCAGCGCCGCGGCCATCAGGTCCATCGGTGCCTTCACCATCAGGTCGAGCTGGGCGTCCTCGTCGGCCACGTCGGTGTCTCCGAAGAACTTCCCGATCGACGAGCCCGCGTTGTTGACGAGGAGGTCGATGCGGTGCTCGCGGACGGCCTCGGCGACGCGGGCCGCCCCTTCGCGGGTGGCCAGGTCAGCAGGCACGACGTAGACGGTGCGGCCGGCTACGCGGAGCTCACCAGCCAGCCGGTCGAGGCGTGCCTCGTCCCGCGCCACGAGCACGAGATCGTCCCCGCGACGCGCGAGCTCGCGGGCGAACGCGAGCCCGATCCCTGATGTGGCGCCCGTCACGAGTGCGAGAGACATGGGCAGATCTTCGCAGATCGTGGCGAGGCGCGGCGGCGAACCCTGGCTACGGGTCGGTGCGCCGTTCGCGGAGGAGGATCTCGCCCCTCCGTCGACGCGGACCTCGGTGGCCCGTACGCTGACCAGCGTGACCGTGCGCCGTGATCGTTCCGTGACATCCTCGGGGCGTCACAGCGCACGAAGGCGGCCGCGGAGGCACTGGCCGCGCTGGACGGCCGCCATCCTGGCGGGCGGCATGGCGGCGACGGTGTTCGCGCTTCACGAGGACCTCGTTCCAGAGATCGGGATCGACGCGTTGGTGAAGCCTGCCGGAGCGGCCCCCGTCGGTGGGTTCGACGCCGCAGGACCAGCGGTCTACCCGCCCGCTGCGCCCTCGGTCGGTGACGCGCAGGTCGCCCCGCCGGCTGCCCCCGTCCAGGGTCCCGTCCAGGGTCCGACGGTCCCGCCGTCGGTGTCCCCGTCGTCTCAGACGACGCCGACCCCCGGCGCCACCGCCACGTCGGCGCGCGCCTCGCAGGCGCCGCTCCCGGCACGGTCGGGGAAGGGGCGGCGGATCGTCTTCTCGATGAGCGAGCAACGGGTCTGGCTCGTCCGCAAGGACGGTCGGACCGCACGGACGTATGAGGTCTCCGGCAGCAAGCTCGACAACCTCGGCCCCGGCAGGTACGAGGTCTACTCGCGGTCGAGACACGCCACGTCGTACGACCTGGGCAGCACCATGGAGTACTTCGTGCGCTTCACACGCGGCGTCAATGCGCCGATCGGGTTCCACACCATCCCGGTCGACGGCGACGGCAGACCGGTGCAGACGCGCAAGCAGCTCGGGACGCCTCTCTCGTCCGGGTGCGTGCGGCAGCATCGTCCGGACGCGATCGCTCTGTGGGAGTTCGCCCCGGTCGGGACGGTCGTGGTCGTCGTCGCGTGAGCCGCCCTTCGGGTCGCCGCGCGAACGCCGTACGAGCCGCCCTTCGGGTCGCCGCACGAACGACGAAGCACCCACCGCACAGGTGCGGTGGGTGCTCGGTACGTCAGGTCGCCGGCGAGTGCGTCAGGCGTCAGCGGCGGGTGCACCGGCGCTCTCGGCGCCGTCGGTCCGACCCTCGCCGCCGTCTCCCGACGGGCGACGACGACGGCGCCGGCGTCGGGGGGTGGCCTCACCGGACGGCGAGTCGTCGCCCGCTGGCGGAGCGCTCGGGGCTCCGGTCGTGGCCGTCACGGCCGTCGTCGTGCTCTCGCCCGACTCGGTGACAGGCTCGCCGCCGCGGGTACGGCGCCGGTTGCGGTTGCGACGGGGACGGTCGCTGGCGCCGCCCTCTGCGCCACCGTCACGCTCGGAGCCGCGTGCTCCCGAACCCGATCGAGAGCCCGAGCCCGAGCGAGGGCGGTCGGCCTTCGGGGCCGGCGCTGACGGCGGCACGATGCGTCCGGTGACGTCGCTCGGGATGCCGAGGTCGTGGAAGAAGTGCTCCGACGTCGAGTACGTCTCCAGCGGCTCGTCGAACGGGAGCCCGAGGTCGCGGTTGATGGTCTTCCACCGCGCGATGTCGGCCCAGTCGACGAACGTGACCGCGTTGCCGCTCTTGCCGGCGCGCCCGGTCCGGCCGATCCGGTGGACGTAGGTGTTGGAGTCCTCCGGGCAGCTGTAGTTGATGACGTGCGTGACGTCGGCGACGTCGATGCCTCGCGCGGCGACGTCGGTCGCGACCAGCGCGTCGACCTTGCCCTCACGGAACTTCTTCATCGCCTTCTCGCGCGCCACCTGCGCCATATCACCGTGCAGAGGGGCGGCGTTGAAGCCGCGCTCGGCCAGGTCGTCGGCGAGGCGCTGCGCCGCACGCTTGGTGCGGGTGAACACGACCGCGCGACCGAAGTCCTCGGCCTGCATGATGCGGGCCACCATCTCGGGCTTGTCGAGGTCGTGGGCCTGGAAAACGAACTGCGCCGTCGCCGGCACCATCGAGGAGTCGGTGCTGGACTCCGCGCGGATGTTGACCGGGTGACGCATGTGCGTGCGGGCGAGCGCCACGATCGCACCCGGCATGGTCGCCGAGAAGAGCATCGTCTGGCGCAGCTCGGGCGTGCGCGAGATCAGGGCCTCGACGTCGGGGAGGAACCCGAGGTCGAGCATCTCGTCGGCCTCGTCGAGGACGAGCGCCTTGACGTGGGACAGGTCGAGCGAGCGACGCTTGGCCAGGTCGAGAAGACGCCCCGGCGTGCCGATGACGATCTCGACACCCCGCTCGAGAGCCTCGAGCTGCGGCTCGTACGGGACGCCGCCGTAGACGGTCAGCACGCGCGTGCCGCGCTTGACCGAGGCGGCAGAGACGTCGGCGGAGACCTGGAGCGCGAGCTCACGGGTCGGCGCGATGATGAGCGCCTGCGGCTTGCCAGGGGCGCTGAGCATCTCGAACTCGGGGTCGTGCGGTGCGATGGCCCGCTGCACGACGGGGATGCCGAAGGCGAGGGTCTTGCCCGTACCGGTACGGGCCTGTCCGATCAGGTCGTTCCCCAGCAGTGCGATGGGGAGCGTCATCTCCTGGATCGGGAATGCGTCGGTGATGCCCTGGGTCTCCAGGGCATCGGCGATCTCCGGGAGAACGCCCAGGTCTTTGAACGTAGTCAGGGGTCTTCTCGATTTCTTGTCGATCGTGCCGCGCGTCTTTGGCGGCCTGGTCTCCTGAGGTCGTGGCGGCGGAGCGTCGACGTTCGACGCGCTGCTCGGCGGCGACCGCGCGGCCCGGCGACAGAAGGTCCGAGGGACCGTGATCCATGCCTGGGCATTACTACTCTATCCCCAGCGCCTGACGGCACGGGCGCGGCTCGACGTACCGGCGATGGCTACTCTTCGATCATGGCCGACTCGACGACCCCCTCCGAGACCTCCGCAGCGTTCGACGACCCGATCTATCGCGAGGGTGTGGTCGAGCTGCTCGGCGTCATCGCGTACGGGGAGCTGTCGGCCTTCGAGCGGCTGGCCGAGGACGCCACGCTGGCGCCGACGCTGCGCGACAAGGCCGAGCTTGCCCAGATGGCCAACGTCGAGCTCGGTCACTTCCTGGGGCTGCGCGACCGGCTGGCCGCGCTGGGCGTCGACCCGTACGAGGCGATGACGCCGTTCGAGGAGACCTTCACCCGTTTCCATGCCAAGACCGCCCCCTCCGACTGGTTCGAAGGGCTCGTGAAGGCGTACGTCGGCGACGGGCTGGCCGCCGACTTCTATCGGGAGATCGCCGCCTACCTGGATGTGGACACGCGCGCGCTCGTCCTCAACAGCCTGGCCGGCACCGGCGACTCCGACTTCGTGGTGGCACGGGTGCGAGAGGCGATCGCGGCCGACCCGACGATCTCGGGACGGCTGGCGCTGTGGGGACGCCGCCTGATGGGCGAGGCGCTGAGCCAGGCGCAGCTGGTGGCCGCGGAGCACGACGGGCTCACGGCCGTGCTGGTCGGCGCCTACGACCGTGGCAACGGGATGGACCTGGCCGCGATCGGGCGGATGTTCGCGCGGATGACGGAGAACCACGCCGCGCGGATGGCCGAGCTCGGACTGGACTCCTGAGCCCGGCCCCCGCGGGGCGTGCGTGTCGTGCGGGTGATGCCGGTCAGGCTCAGGACTCGCCGAAGCCGACGCGCCGGCCGGACTCCCCGGAGAACTCGAGATAGCTGACCTTCTCGACCGGGACGACCACGCTGCGTCCGCGGTCGTCGCTCAGTGCGAGGAGCCCGTCGCCCGAGCTTGCGTCCTTGAACGCCTGCAGGATCGCTTCCTTGGTCTCCGTGGTCTCGAGCGACAGCTCGCGGGGGCTGTGCTGCACGCCGATCCGTACGTCCACGTCATGGCCTCTCTTCTGTGTCACGGGCACCTCCACGGACGGGAGGCAGGTTCACGCTATCTCGCGGTGCGCAGCGAGAGCACGGGCGTCTGCTGCCCGCGTACGGCGCCGCTCAGCGACCGTCGGGCTCGTCGGTGCGGGGGAACCCGCCGATGCCGCGCCACGACAGCGCGCTCACCATGGCGACGGCCTCCTCCTTGGACAGCGCCGAGCCCTGGTCGAGCCAGTAGCGCGCCCCGACGTGCGCCATTCCGACGAGGCTGACCGCGAGCAGCTCCGACGCAACCGCCGGGAGCCCGGTGTCGTCGTGGATGACCGCGGCGACGGCCTCGGCTGTCTCGGTGTTGACGCGGTCGACGCGGCGGCGCACCTCGGGCTCGTTGGTGACGTCGGACTCGAAGACGAGCCGGAACGCGGCCTGGTCGCTCGCGACGTAGCTGTAGAAGACGTCGATGGTCGCCTGGACACGGGCCTTGTTGTCCTCGGTCGAGGCGAGCGCGTCGCGCACGGACTCGACGACGGTGTCGCACGCGGAGTCGAGAAGGGCGAGGTAGAGCTCGAGCTTGCCCGGGAAGTGCTGGTACAGGACCGGCTTGCTGACCCCTGCACGCTCGGCGATGTCGTCCATGGCGGCGGCGTGGTAGCCGTTGTCCACGAACACCTCGCGAGCCGCCTCGAGGAGCTGGGCCCGCCGGGCGCTGCGAGGGAGGCGTCCGCCGCGCGGGCGTGGAGCGGTCGTGGTGTCGGTCACGTGCCTGATCGTATCCCGCTAGGTCGTCTTGCCGAGTTGAGGCGCGGACAAGCGGGACGTACCGGACGGTCTCGCGACCCCGCCGACCGTGTCCGGAGCGTAAGACGGGTGTCCGGTCTCCGGGACGTGCCGGGCATGATGGAGGGGGGCCGGAGAGCCGCGGGAACACCGCGCCACCGCATGGTGTTGACGACATCAGCGGGTCTCCTGGACCCGATGAGAGCAACGCACCCGACCGAGGAGACCTCGTGGCACTAGCACCCCTGGTCGAGCCCGCCGACGAGCTGACCGTCGACGAGGTTCGCCGCTACAGCCGGCATCTGATCATCCCCGACGTCGGGATGGCCGGCCAGAAGAGGCTCAAGAACGCGAAGGTCCTGGTGATCGGTGCCGGCGGTCTCGGCAGCCCCGCGCTGCTGTACCTCGCGGCGGCCGGTGTCGGCACGCTCGGCATCATCGACTTCGACACCGTCGACGAGTCCAACCTGCAGCGTCAGGTGATCCACGGCCAGAGTGACATCGGCAAGTCCAAGGCCCTCTCGGCCAAGGAGTCGGTCGCCGAGATCAACCCGTACGTGAACGTGATCCTCCACGAGGAGCGCCTCGACGTCGACAACGTGCTGGACATCTTCTCCGGCTACGACCTGATCCTCGACGGCACCGACAACTTCGCGACCCGTTACCTCGTCAACGACGCGGCCGTGATCCTGGGCAAGCCGTACGTGTGGGGCTCGATCTACCGCTTCGAGGGCCAGGTCTCGGTGTTCTGGGCCCAGGAGGGTCCTCAGTACCGCGACCTCTACCCCGAGCCGCCGCCGCCGGGCATGGTCCCGTCCTGCGCCGAGGGTGGCGTGCTCGGCGTGCTGTGCGCGTCGATCGGCTCGGTCATGGTCAACGAGGCCATCAAGCTGATCACCGGGATCGGTGACCCGCTGGTCGGCCGGCTGCTGGTGTTCGACGCGCTGGAGATGCGTTGGACCGAGCTCAAGGTCCGCCGCGACCCCAACGCGGAGCCGCCGACGGAGCTGCTCGAGGACTACGAGGCGTTCTGCGGGGTGCTCTCGGACGACGCCGCGGAGGCCGCGGCCGACTCGACGATCTCCGTGACGACGCTGGCGAGCTGGCTCAAGGAGCGCGAGGAGGGTTCGCGCGACTTCGTCCTGGTGGACGTGCGCGAGCCCAACGAGTACGAGATCAACAAGATCCCCGGCTCGATCCTCGTCCCGAAGGGCGAGTTCCTCGCAGGCAACGCGCTCGGACAGCTGCCTCAGGACAAGCAGGTGGTCCTCCAGTGCAAGTCGGGCGCCCGCTCGGCAGAGGTGCTGGCGATCGTCAAGGGCGCCGGCCTCGAGGACGCCGTCCACGTCGGTGGTGGCGTCGTCGCCTGGGTGAACCAGATCGACCCCTCGCAGCCCTCGTACTGACCCCTCCCGTTTGAGGTGCTCGCACCTCGCAGCGCACGATCCCACCCCGAATTCGGGGTGGGATCGTCGCGTTTCCGGTGTGAGCACCTCAAACGAGTCCGCTCTAAGCGGTGTGGACCACCGAGCGGACGCCGTGCACGCTGTGGATGCGGCACGCACGCCGGACACCTGATCCGCCACGGTCGGGTGATGCACCCTGACGCTCTGGTCGCGCTCGAGATGCTCGCGGCAGCCCGCGGTGGCTACTTCCTGCGATCTGACGTCCGCGACATCGGGCTCGACACGACCTCGCTCGGGTCTCTCTGCAGGTCCGGGGTGATCCGCCGCATCCGCCACGGCACGTACGTCTTCGCGGAGCACGACGACGCACTCGGTGCCGACGAGCAGTACGCCGTGCGGTGCCTGGCGATCGCCGACAAGCTCGCGCCGGACGCGGTCCTGTGCGGGGTGTCGTCCGCAGCGGTCCACGGGCTCCCACTCGTCGGCATCGACCGCACGTGGGTGGACGTCGTTCGCCTCGACGACCTCACGGGGCGCCCTCGGGCGGGCGTCGACCACCGGGTGTTCCCGGTGAGCGAGCCGGATCTCGTCCAGGTCAGGGGGCGGACCGTGACGTCACCGGCGCGCGCCATCTGGGAGGCGGGGGTCAAGGCCCCCGCACGAAGCGCGCTCGTGCTCATGGACGACGCCCTCCACCACGGCACGGTGACACGAGACGAGCTCAAGGCGACCGGCGAGGCATTCGCCTCGTGGAAGGGCGCCCAAGGCCCGCGTCTCGCGCTGGAGCTCGCCGACGGCCGCGCCGAGTCTCCCGGAGAGTCGGTCACGCGATGGATGTTCCATGCGTGCCACTTGCCGATGCCTGATCTCCAGTACGTCGTCCGCGATGACGACGGCACGTTCCTCGGACGATCCGACTTCGCCTGGCTCGAGCACGGGATGCTCGGGGAGTTCGACGGCAAGATCAAGTACGGTCGCGGGTTCGTCCCCGGCAAGTCGCCGGACGACGTCGTCACCGACGAGCGGACGCGCGAGAGGGCGATGTGCGGTCGTCGCCACGGGATGCTGCGCTTCCTCTGGGACGAGGTCTGGAGCCCGACCCGCGGGAGCATCGCGAGGATCCGTGACGAGCTCGAGTGGGGCCGCCGCCGTTACCTGTGACGTTGGCCGCCTCCCTCGCCTCGCGTTCCCGCCGCGTTTGAGGTGCTCACACCCGAACGACGACGATCGCACCCGCAATACGGGGTGGGACCGCGGCACTTGCGGTGCGAGCACCTCAAACGCGCCCGGCGCCGGCCGTGAGATCGTGGGCCCGTGAGCGAGGATGCCCCGGACCCCGACGCGTACGTCGAGGCGGTCCTGCGCATCGCCGAGCAGGTGCCTTCTGGCCACGTGGTGTCGTACGGCCAGGTGGCCGAGGCCGTGGGCCGCGGTGGCCCGCGGCAGGTCGGCCGCGTGATGGCGACGTACGGGGCAGCCGTGGCTTGGTGGCGTGTGGTCCGCGCCGACGGCACGCTCCCTGAGCCGCTTCGTGGACGTGCCCGTGAGCACTACCTCGAGGAGGGCACGCCGTTGCGGAGCCGGCTGGACCGGGACCTGCGCGTCGACATCCGCGCCGCCTCGTACGAGGTCCACGGATCTGTCGGACCGCTCTGATCGAATGGACCTATGACGGACCACCCCCGGCGACCGGCGTACGCGCTGGTCCCCCCGCCTGCCGGACGAGCGCCCGCGCCCGTGCTCGACCCCCACCAGCAGGCGGTCGTCGACCACGAGGGAGGCCCTCTCCTCGTGCTGGCCGGCCCGGGGACAGGCAAGACGACCACGCTCGTGGAGACGGTGGTCGACCGCATCGAGCGGCGCGGGCTCCGGCCCGAGCAGGCGCTGGTGCTGACGTTCAGCCGCAAGGCCGCCGAGGAGCTCCGTCACCGCATCGCCACCCGCCTCGACCGGACGGTCGCGACGCCGCTCGCGACCACGTTCCACTCGTTCTGCTACGGCCTGGTGCGGGAGTTCCAGGACCCCAAGAGCTACTCCGAGCCGCTCCAGCTGCTGTCGGCGTCGGAGTCCGACACCCGCATCCGCGAGCTGGTCCTCGGCGGGCTGGACGACCGGACGGTCCCGTGGCCGACGCGGCTCGGCCCCGCCCTGCGGACGCGGGGCTTCGCCGTGGAGCTCGAGCGGCTGATGACCCGCACCCGTGCCCTCGGCCTCGATCCGGTCGACCTGGCCGCGGCCGGTGCGGTGGCCGGACGCGCCGACTGGGATGCCGCAGCACGGTTCTTCGAGGACTACCTCGACGTCCTCGACGCCCAGAACCTCATCGACTACGCCGAGCTGGTCCACCGAGCCGGCCTCGTCGTCGCCGACCCCGAGCACCAGCCGGCGCTGCGTGAGCGGTTCCCCTTCGTCATCGTCGACGAGTACCAAGACACCGACCCCGCTCAGGTCGCCGTCCTGCAGGCTCTGGCGGGGGACGGGCGCGACCTGGTCGTCGTCGGCGATCCGGACCAGTCGATCTACGCGTTCCGCGGAGCAGAGGTCTCGGCGATCCTCGGCTTCGCCGACGCCTTCCGGACCCGTGAGGGTGCCCCCGCGGCCGTGTGTTCCCTGCGACGCACCCGGCGGTTCGGCCCGCGCATCCTCGCCGCCTCGCGTGAGGTCGCCCGGCGCATCCCCCTCGGCCCCCTCGCGGTGCAGGCGCGCGCATTTCGAGACCCGGAGCCGAGCCCGGTCGGCGAGGGCGACGAGGTGTGGGTGCGGACGTTCGCCGACTCCGCCTCCGAGGCCGAGCACCTCGCGCTGATGCTGCGACGCGCGCACCTCGAGGAGGGTCTGGACTGGGATGCCATGGCGGTGCTCGTCCGCTCCGGCGCCGCGATGCCTCGCCTCCAGCGGGCACTCCAGGCCGCGGGGGTCCCTGTCGAGGTGGCCGGTGCGGAGGTTCCGCTGCGCACGGAGCCCGCCGTGGCCGCGCTGCTCGCGGCGTTGCACCTCGCGGTCGCGCTCGCCGAGCAACGTCAGCCCGATCCCGAGAGCGTCGAGCGGTTTCTCACTGGTCCGCTCGGCGACCTCGACGCGGCCGAGCTGCGCATCCTCTGCCAGGAGCTCCGACGACGCGACGCGTACGCCGAGGACGGTGAGCGTCAGCTCCCGCGCAGCTCGCGCACGCTGCTCGTGGAGCTGCTCCTGGAGCCGCTGAGCCTTGCCCCACTGGTCGACGACGGCGGGCACGGGAGCCGTGCCGGTGACGTCGCGCGGCGCGCCTACCGCGCCTGCGCGCTCGTCTCCGAAGCCGCTCGCCTCGTCGCGGACCACGCGTCGCCCGAGCACGTGCTGTGGACCTTGTGGCGCGGGACCGGGTGGGAGGGTCGCCTGCTCGCGTCGATCGAGGGCAGGAGCCGTCCCCTCGCCGAGGAGATCGTGGCCGACCACGCCGACGCGTCCGCGGCCGCACACCGTGACCTCGATGCCGTGGTCGCCCTGTTCGCGCTGGCGGCTCGGGCCGAGGAGAGCCAGCGTCGTCGGCGCGTCGCTGCCTTCCTCGACGAGATCGCGCGCCACGAGGTTCCGGTCGACACGTTGGCCGAGCGCGGCCAGCGCGGGTCAGCCGTACGCCTGCTCACCGCGCACCGCTCCAAAGGCCTCGAGTGGGACCTGGTCGTCGTCGCCGGCGTCCAGGAGGGCACGTGGCCCGACGTCCGTCACCGCGGCACGCTGCTGGGCGCCGAACGCCTGGCAGAAGAGGCCGGTGGTGGTTCGCTCCGTCTCCCGCCGACCGCGGCGGAGCTGGTCGCGGAGGAGCGGCGCCTGTTCTACGTCGCGGTGACGCGTGCACGTCGGCGGCTGGTCGTCACGACGGTCCAGAGCTCCGATCCCGAGGGAGACCAGCCGTCGCCCTTCGTCGCCGACGTGGCGAGGCACGCCACCCACGTCTCCAGCGGCCCGGAGCGACGCCCCCGCCGTGGGCTCTCCCTCCGAGGGGTGATCGCCGAGCTGCGCGAGCTGGCCCAGCACGGCGCGACCGAGAGTGTCCGCGACGCAGCGGCACAGCGGCTCGCTACCCTCGCCGCGACGCGGTTGCCCGCGGCCGCGCCGGCCGACCCCGACACCTGGTGGGGCCTGCGCGAGGTCACCCGGTCGGAGCAGCCGGTCCGGACCCTCGACGAGCCGGTGCGCCTGTCTGGCAGCTCGCTCGACGCCATCACCTCGTGCTCGCTGTCGTGGTTCCTCACGCACGAGGCCAAGGGCGAGGCCGTGAGCTCGACGGCTCAGGGCTTCGGACTCCTGGTGCACGCCTTGGCCGCAGACGTCGTCCAGGGCGGCTCCGCGGCTGATCCCGCGGCCCTCGACGCCGCCCTCGACGTGGTGTGGGATCGTCTCGCCTACGCCGCACCCTGGGTGGCCCGGCGTGAGCGCGACGAGGCCCGGGCGGCGATCGGTCGGTTCGCGCAGTGGCACGCGGAGCAGGAGCAGGCGGCGCGACGACGTCCGCTCGCCGCCGAGCACGCCTTCGAGGTGCGGCTGCCGGTCGCCGGCGAGGAGGTGGTTCTCCGCGGATCGATGGACCGCGTCGAGGTCGACGTCGACGGGCTCGTGCACGTGGTCGACTTCAAGACGGGCAAGCGCGCTCCCACCGGCAGCGAGATCACCGAGCACGCGCAGCTCGGCGTCTACCAGCTCGCGGTCGAGCACGGGGCCGCCGACCCGTTGCTCCGGCGCCGTGCGCGCAGCGGCGGGGCGGAGCTCGTCCACCTGCGGCTGCCCGAGTCGGCCAAACGTGCGACCGCTCCCAAGGTCCAGCCCCAGGACGCGCCGCGCGAGGAGGACGCCTTCTTCGCCTACGCCCTCCTCGAGGATGCGGTGCGCACCATCCGGACGGAGCAGTGGGTCGCGACACCCAGCCCCAAGGCCTGCCAGTTCTGCCAGTTCGCGCGGATGTGCCCCGCCAAGCCGGAGGGTGCGTCGGTCCTCGATGCCGTGGCCCCAGCACCCGCTGCCGAGGAGGAGGCCTCATGACGGCAACCGCCGTGGAGGTCCCGCAGCTGATCCACGACGCCGACCACCTCCGTGCGCTCCTCGGCATCCCGTTCTCCACCGAGCAGATGGCCGCCATCCAGGCGCCGACCGACCGCCCGAGCGCGATCATCGCCGGTGCCGGCTCGGGCAAGACGACGGTCATGGCCGCCCGCGTGGTGTGGCTGGTGGGGCACGAGGGCGTCCTCCCGGGATCGGTCCTCGGACTCACCTTCACCAACAAGGCCGCCTCCGAGCTCGCGCACCGCGTCCGGCAGGCGCTGGAGACGCTGGCGCGCGAGGCCGGGGTGCCCGACCTGCTCGAGCGCTACGGCACGCCGACCGTCTCGACCTACCACGCGTACGCCGGCACGCTGATCACCGAGTACGGGCTGCTGCTCGGCTACGAGCCCGACCTGCGGATCACCACCGACGCGTCCCGGTTCCAGCGGGCGTTCCGGGCCATCGCCTCCTATCCGGGTTCGCTCGCCCACGCGACGACCTCGATGCCCGACCTGATCGGCCACGTCCTGGGGCTCGACGGGCAGATGGCCGAGCACCTGGTCTCACCCGACGACGTCCGCCGCTGTGACGCAGAGATACGGGTCGACGTCGAGCGAGCGACGGTCGAGATGCGCAAGGTCAGGCTCCACGACGACCTCGCCGACACCACCCGCCGCCGCGACGAGCTCGTGACGCTCGTCGAGCGCTACCGAGCAGCCAAGGCGGAGGACGGCGTCGTCGACTTCTCCGATCAGATGGAGCGCGGCGCACGGCTCGCGGTCGAGTGCCCGGAGGTGTCGCAGTCGCAGCGCGAGCGGTTCTCGGTGGTGCTGCTCGACGAATACCAGGACACCTCGGTCGCCCAGCGCGACATGCTTCGAGGGCTCTTCTCCGGTGAGCCCGGAGACGGGCTCGGCCACTGCGTCACCGCGGTGGGCGATCCGTGCCAGGGCATCTACGGGTGGCGCGGGGCCGCCGCGAGCAACCTGACCGCGTTCCTCGACGACTTCCCGGCCGACCCCGACCGGATCGGGGCGAGCCGGCAGCGCGATGCCGGCCGCGGCGGCCTCTTCCACCTGCGGGTCAACCGGCGCAGCAGGGCCGAGATCCTCGACGTGGCCAACCGTGTCGCCGCCCCGTACTACCACGTCACCGAAGTCGTCCGACCCCTCGTCGCCGCCGAGGGCACCGAGGGCGGCACCGTGCGCGCCGCGCTCCACGAGACCGTGGCCGACGAGATCGCCTGGATGGTCGACGAGGTGGTCGCGGCGCACGAGGGGGCTGGACAGCCGCCGACCCCGTGGTCGGAGATCGCGATCCTCGTCCGGACTCGTAGCGAGATCCCCACCATCGTCGCCGCCCTGCGTGCGCGGGGGGTCCCCGTCGAGGTCGTCGGGCTGTCGGGGCTGCTGGCTCAGCCCGAGGTCACCGACGTGCTCTCCGTGCTGCGGGTGCTCGCCGACCAGACGGCCAACGCCGCACTGCTGCGGCTCCTCACCGGGCCTCGGTGGCGCATCGGGCCACGCGACCTCGCGCTGCTGGGGCGCCGCGCCAAGCAGCTCGTAGGCCCCGTCCGCGAGGTCGCCACCACGTCGTTGGAGGAGGAGCTCGAGCGCTCCGTGCGCGGCATCGATCCCACCGAGATCGTGTCGTTGGCCGATGCGGTCGAGAGTCCCGACGACGAACGCCAGCGCCTCCCGTACTCCTCGGAGTCCCGCGCCCGTCTCGCCGAGGTGGCGCGACTCCTGCGTGGGCTCCGGCGACGTGCGAGCGGCTCGCCCGCCGACACTGCGCGGCTGGCGGTCGCGGCTCTCGGCATCGACGTCGAGCTCGCCTCCACGCCCGGGACGGCCGCCCGTGTCGCTCAGGACAACGTCACCCGCCTGCTCGACGTCATCGCCGACGTGGTCGCCACCGACCCTTCCGCCGGGCTGTCGGCAGTGCTCGCCTACCTCGACGCCGAGGCGACCTACAACGACGGCCTCGAGGTTGCCTCCCCGACGGACTCCGACGCGGTCAAGCTGCTCACGGTTCACACGGCCAAAGGGCTCGAGTGGGACGTCGTCCTCGTCCCCTTCCTCACTGCAGACACCTTCCCCTCGACCCGATCGAGGCCGGCCTGGCCGACCGTGGCGCACGCCTTGCCGCACGACCTTCGTGGGGACGGTGCCGAGCTCCCGGTCATGGCCGAGCTGAGCCGCGCCGGCGACAAGGAGTTCCGGGCGGCGATGCGAGCCGAGGCGGAGATGGAGGAGGTACGCCTCGGCTACGTCGCCTTCACCCGCGCGCGTCGCCTCCTGATCACGAGCGCGAGTCGCTGGAGCCGGACCCGCAAGGCGCCGTCAGAGCCCAGTCCGTTCCTCGAGACCGTCGCGACCTGGCTGCGCGGCCGGGGTGACGACGCCGAGCTGTGGACCCCGGAGCCGGATCAGGGCGCCGACAACCCGCTCCGTGGCCGGGTGGAGGCGGTGGCCTGGCCGGTCGAGCCCGACGAGGACGACCTCGTACGCCGGCGAGAGGCGGCCGCGCGGGTGCGGACCTACGTCGCCTCCCCGCCGGCGCCTGTCGACCCTCCTGACCCCGTCGACCCCGTCGACCCCGTCGAGGCGGCTGAGCTCGCCCGCCTGACCGAGCTCGACGGCGAGATCGAGCGGTTGCTCGCCGAGGCGCGCGAGGCCCGTGGCGACGTCGTCCAGGTGCCGCTTCCATCGCAGATGTCCACCACGTCGTTGATGGCGATGCGCAAAGATCCCGACGCGTTCGCGCGGAGCCTGGCGCGACCGCTGCCCCGTCCGCCTGCGCCGGCAGCCCGGTTCGGCACTCGGTTCCACGCGTGGGTCGAGGCGCACTTCGGTCAGCAGAGCCTGATCGGTGACGACGAGCTCCCGGGTCGGGACGAGACCGACATCGAGGACGAGATCGAGCTCGGGGACCTGATCCGTTCTTTCGAGTCGGGGCCGATGGGGGACCGCGTCCCCTACGCGATCGAGGAGCCGTTCACCCTGAGGCTCGGCGGGCAGATCGTCAGCGGGCGGATCGACGCGGTCTACCGGACGGAGGACGGCTTCGAGGTCGTCGACTGGAAGACCAACCGGGCGGCGACGGCCGACCCGCTCCAGCTGGCGGTCTACCGGCTCGCGTGGGCTGAGAAGCACGGTGTGGCGCTCGACCAGGTGACCGCCTCGTTCCACTACGTACGCCTCGGCGAGACCGTCTCGTACGCAGACCTCCCTGACCGGGTCGCGCTCGAGCATCTCGTCCATCCTGGCGACACGTAGGCTCGAGGGGTGACCGACCACCTGACGTTCGCCGACGGCGCCTACAACCGGCACTCGGAGAGACGGGTCGACGACGGGTTCATGGACACGCTGTGGTCCGACCCCAAGACCAAGGTGCTCCTGGTCGGAGGTGAGCACGTCTCTGCCGACGACAACACGCTGGTGTGGCGCAGCGCCGCCGAGGTGCCCGAGGGCGACCGTCTCTATCTGGGGACCGTCGACGGGACGGAGCACGCGGCCGTCATGCTCGAACGCGTCCCCCCGCCCGCCCGCGCGCTTCGGTCGCTGGCCACCGAGCTCGGCACTGCCCAGGCACGGCTCGCGGTGCACGCGGTCGGGGTCGCGCAGTGGCACCGGACCCATCCCCGCTGCTCGCGCTGCGGCGCGGCGACGGACGTCCGCGAGGGCGGCCACGTCCGCCGGTGCCCGCAGTGCGGTGCAACGCACTTCCCGCGCACGGACCCCGCGGTCATCATGCTCATCACCGACGACGCCGACCGCGCGCTGCTCGGCCGTCGCCCCGAGTGGCCAGAGGGTCGCTACTCCACGCTCGCCGGCTTCGTCGAGCCCGGCGAGTCGCTCGAGGACGCGGTCCGACGCGAGACGCTCGAGGAGACCGACATCGAGGTGGGAGAGGTCTCGTACGCGGCGAGCCAGCCGTGGCCCTTCCCGTCGAGCCTGATGCTGGGGTTCTTCGGCCGTGCCCGGACCACCGAGGTCACCGTCGACGGCACGGAGACCACGGACGCGCGGTGGTTCAGCCGCGAGGACGTCCGGGTGCTGACACTCTCCGGAGAGCTCGTCCTGCCCGGGGGAGTCTCCATCTCGCGTTGGCTGATCGAGCGCTGGTACGGCGTGCCCCTGACCGGCTCCTGGGGCTGACCGCCGCCGGTCAGGCGTCGATGGTCGCGAGCTGGGCCTTGACCTGGGCCACCGACGGGTTCGTCAGTGCGCTCCCGTCGGCGAAGACCAGGGTCGGGACGGTCTGGTTGCCGCCGTTGGCCTGGGCGACCACCAGGGCAGCGTCCTCGTCCTGCTCGATGTCGACCTCCTCGAACGCGATGCCCTCCCGCTCGAGCTGGCCCTTGAGCCGCTTGCAGTAGCCGCACCAGGGCGTCGAGTACATCGTGAACGTGGCCGACATGTGTGTCCTTCTCTCCGATTACGCTGGGGGTGGCAGCGTTCGCCGGGTCTGAGACCGGCGCTCGCCACCAAGTTTATGGCGCCTACGCGCCCGCCCCAATCGCACGACCACCCCCGAGGAGATCCGTGCCGTCCGCCGACAGCCTGCTCGACGCCCTTGACCCCGAGCAGCGCGAGGTCGCTCTCGCTCTGCGCGGACCGGTGTGCGTGATCGCCGGCGCTGGGACGGGCAAGACGCGAGCGATCACGCACCGCATCGCCTACGGGGCGTCGACAGGGGTCTACAAGACGACCGAGGTGCTGGCGGTGACCTTCACGGCGCGTGCCGCGGGGGAGATGCGCGGTCGCCTGCGACAGCTCGGCGCGGAGGGCGTCCAGGCACGGACGTTCCACGCGGCGGCGCTGCGCCAGATCGGCTACTTCTGGCCCCGGCTGTACGGCAACGGGCTTCCCCAGCTGATCGCGTCCAAGATCCCGCTCGTCGCCGAGGCCGCCAGACGGTGCCGTGTGCAGACCGACTCGGCGCTGCTGCGCGACCTCGCCGCGGAGATCGAGTGGGCCAAGGTGTCCAACGTCCGCCCCGACGACTACCCCCGGCTCGCCCCGCTGGCGCACCGCGGCCTCGACGCCGTCGACGACGCGACGGTCGCGCACGTGATGGCGGCCTATGAGGAGGTCAAGCGCGACCGCGGCCGCATGGACATGGAGGACGTGCTTCTCTGCACGGTCTCGATGCTGGCCGAGCACGAGAGAGTGGCCGCCGAGATCCGCCGCCAGTACCGCTGGCTGGTCGTCGACGAGTACCAGGACGTCAACCCGTTGCAGGCCGCGCTCCTCGAGCAGTGGCTCGGCGGGCGGCACGACATCTGCGTCGTCGGCGACCCCCTGCAGACGATCTACTCCTTCGCGGGTGCCTCCCCGAAGCACCTCAACGAGTTCTCGAAGCACCATCCCGGCACCCAGCGCATCGAACTCGTGCGCAACTACCGCTCGACACCCCAGGTCGTCGCGGCTGCCAACGCCGTGTTCAGCCGTGGACGGCGCGACGGCGTGGTCCTCAGAGCGCAGCGCGAGCCCGGTCCCGCCGTGACCTACGCGTCCTACTCCGACGAGGTCGCCGAGGCCGAGTCGGTCGCGGCGCAGATCCTCCAGCTCCGAGAGGGCGGCACGTCGCTGCGCGACATGGCGATCCTCTTCCGGACCAACGCGCAGTCCGAGGCCTACGAGGAGGCGCTCGCCGCCCGCAACCTCGCGTATGTCGTGCGTGGTGTCGAGAGGTTCTTCGACCGTGCGGAGGTGCGTCAGGCGGTCACCCTGCTGCGCGGGCAGGCTCGCGGCGGCGATGCGGGGGAGGAGGGCCTCGTATCCGACGTGCGCACCGTGCTCGCCACGATGGGCTACACCGAGTCCGCACCGACGACAGCCGGCGCCCAGCGCGACAGGTGGGAGTCGCTGCATGCCGTGGTCTCGATGGCGGCCGACCTGCAGGCGGCGCGACCCGACGCCGACCTCACCGCTCTCGTCGACGACCTCGACCGACGGGCGAAGCACGCCCACGCCCCGATCGCCGAGGGCGTCACGCTGACGACGCTCCATGCGGCCAAGGGCCTCGAGTGGGACGCGGTGTTCCTGGTCGGGATGCAGGAGGGCACCGTCCCGATCGCCTATGCCACCGACGACGCCGGCGTGGAGGAGGAGCGACGGCTCTTCTACGTGGGGGTGACGCGTGCCCGCGACCGGCTGGAGATCTCCTGGTCTCTGGCACGCAACCCCGGGGGACGCGGAAACCGACGCCCGAGCCGGTTCCTCGACGGCCTGCGGCCGGCCGACGCGGAGCCGGTCGTGGGGGCCGGACGAAGCCGCCGCACACGCAAGGAGCGTTCGATCGCCCGCTGCCGCAGCTGCGACGCGGTCCTCACCACCGGCGCCGAGCGCAAGCTCGGGCGCTGTCTCGACTGCCCGTCCTCCTACGACGAGGACCTCTTCGAACGCCTCCGCGGGTGGCGCAGCGAGCAGGCGTCGGCCCAGAAGGTCCCCGCCTACGTGGTGTTCACCGACGCGACGCTGACGGCGATCGCCGAGGCGAGGCCCCGGGAGGAGACCGATCTCCTCAAGGTCCCCGGAGTCGGTCGCGCCAAGCTCGAGAAGTACGGCGCCGACGTCCTGGCACTCTGCGAGGCGTGACGGACGCGAGATAAATTATCGAAAACTTGGCAATAATTGGTTTGCGCCTTGTCGCAAGGGCGCCATAGAGTCTTGCTTCGTCAGCCCGATCGACCTGAGAGAGGAGCGTGCATCGTCATGGGCAGCATCAAGAACCTCGGCGGCGCCGACGTCTGTGACGTCGCTGCCGTTGCGACGCGCACGCGATACCTCGGGTGGCTCATGCCGTCCTTCGTCGCCGCGTCGCCGAATGCCGACATCCACCAGTCCTTGGGATCTGCTCGCCGGAGTCCTGACTCGACCTAACCGTCGATCAGACGCCACACAGGCCGCGGAACCCACACCAGGGATCCGCGGCCTTCCTGTCGTTCCCGACAGAGACCGTGTTGCCCACCACCAGCAACCATCTCTCATTCTCAGGAGAAACCATGACGACCGCCGTGCTCGAGCACGAGGTGCAGCACACGTCGATCCCGTGTCGTACCCGCGACCCCGAGCTCTGGTTCGCCGAGACACCGATGGGTGTCGAGGACGCAAAAGCACTCTGCCTCGAGTGCCCGATCCGCCGCGAGTGCCTGGCAGGGGCGCTCGAGCGCGGGGAGCCGTGGGGGGTGTGGGGTGGCGAGCTCTTCTTGAAGGGCACCGTCATCCCCCGCAAGCGGCCGCGGGGACGCCCTCGCAAGGACGCCGTCGCCTGACGGAGTCACCATGCCGAAGGAGAGCCCCGATGATCGAACGCCTCGTACGCGTTGCGTACGGCGTGCGCAGCCGGATCGCCCGGATGCTGTAGCTGCCAGACCACGGAGACGGGCAGCATCCCACCGGATGCTGCCCGTCCCTCGTGTCGGGCGAGGTCAGTCGGCGAAGCCGGGGAGGCTCTCCTCGAGGATCCCGCGGAAGGGCGCCGTGGCATCGAGCTGGCTGAGAATGGCCAGGCCGCCGCTCCAGACCCGGTGGATCAGCAGGTATGACGGCGGCAGGTTGATCTTCATCGCGGTCCCGAGCCCTTCTCGCGCGGGCCGCGACACCCGCTGGGCCTGCTCGCGCATCCACTCACGGCTGAACGTGAAGACCTCGTGGCGTGCAGGCTCGACGAACGGCTCGAGGTAGGACCGGATGATCTCCTCGTCGATGCGCACCCCGGGCTTGATGAACCCCTCCTCACGGAGTCCGTCCACCACGGTCGCGTAGTCGTCGTCGACCGCAGCGCGCAGCAGACGTCCGATCACCGGCGGGAGACCGCCGGGGACGCGAGCGACCGCGCCGTAGTCCACGACCCCGAGTCGTCCGTCGTCAAGGATCCGGTAGTTGCCGGGGTGCGGGTCGGCGTGCAGCATGCCGACCCTTCTCGGCCCGGCGAAGAGGAAGCGTGCGAAGAGCTCGCCGTAGTGGTCGCGCTCGCTCGGCAGGCCGTCGGAGATGATCTGGGCGAGCGACGCCTTGGACTCCATCCATGTCGTGACGAGGATGGTCTCGGTGTGCGCCACGACGTCGGGGACGACGATCTGCGGGTCGTCGGCGAAGGCTGCGGCGAACGCACGTTGCGCCTCTGCCTCGAGGCCGTAGTCGAGCTCTTCGCGGACCCGTTCGGCCAGTTCCTCCGCGAGCGGTTTGACGTCGATGGAGGGGAACGCGACGGCGAAGAGACGGCTCAGCCGACCGATCTGGCGCAGGTCCGACCGCATCGCCGCCGCGGCACCGGGGTATTGCACCTTGACCGCGACCTCGCGGCCGTCGAACCAACGGCCACGGTGGACCTGACCGATGGAGGCCGCGGCAGCCGGTGTGTCGTCGAGCTCGACCAGCTGCTCACGCCACCTCGGCCCCAGCTCGCCGGCGAAGATCCTGTGCACCGTCTTGACGGGCATCGGCGGGGCGTCGTCCTGGAGCCGGACGAACGCCTCGCGGTACGGCTCCATGAGCTCCGGCGGGACCGCCGCCTCGTACACGCTCATCGCCTGGCCGAACTTCATCGCGCCGCCCTTGAGCTCACCGAGAACGGCGAAGATCTGCTCGGCGGTGCGGAGCTGCACCTCGGTGAGAACCGCGTTGGCAGGGGCGCCGACCAGGCGGCGTCCCATGCCGACGGTGGTGCGGCCGGCGAAGCCGATCGGCAGCGAGGCGAGCTTGACCGCTCGCGAGAACGACCCGTGGGGGACGGCCGAGCCGCGGCCGTCGTCGTCGGGCGTGTCTGGACCGTCGGTCATGCTGTCATTCTGACACCCCGCGCCACACGCACGCGGGGATCGAACCCGTCGCCCGCGGTGAGGATCTGGCACGGACAGTCGGGCTGCAGCGCGACGGCGGTCACCGCGCCGACCTGGACTCCCGGTCCGAGGACCTGGACCGCGCCCTCGGCAGCCGACGGTCGTCCGTCGCAGAAGGCCAGGACCAGACCCGCCAGGTGCACGGCGACCCGATATCCGGTGAGCGTGTCGAGCGCGTGCGGGTGGGTCGCCGGGGCCTGGGCGATCGGTCGGGCGAGCTGCTCGAGGACGAACGGCCAGGTCGGCTCGTAGCCGGCACGGTCGACGTCGTCGCACCGGACGCAGGGCGTCAGCCCTGGGCGTACGAGCGGGCCGACACGCACGCGATCGGCCTCGCAGACCACGGGCAGATGAGCCACGCCCTCCCCGGTGAGGACGTCGAAGGCCTCACGCGGGCTCGGTCCCGCCGACGTCACCACGACGAGAGCGGGAGCACCCTGGGCGCCGATCGTGCCGACGAGGTCTGCGCCGGCCTCGCCGAGGATCTGACCCAGTCGACGAGCGAGATCCTCGGTCAGGCGGTCACCGACGATCTCGACGGGCGCCGCCGAGCGTGCGCGCAACCTGTCGGCCACCTGCTCGCGCGACTCCCCGCACGCTGCGAGAGCCCTGGCCTCACCCATCAGGGCGGCCCCGCCGACGTCGTCCCAGGTGCGGGCATCGAGCAGGGCCCCGGCCTCGAGCAGCGAGGCGGCTGCCTGCGCGACGACGGCCCGGGGCAGCTGGGAGGTCGCGGCGATCGTGTCGAGGTCGCGCGTGCCGTCGGCGCCCCGGAGGACGGCCGCGACGCCCTGGCGATCAGCGACGACGAGGGCGGCGCCGGCCACGGTGCCGATCTGGAGCGCTCTGGCACTGCGGCGCACGACGCTCGTGCCGGGTCGCAGGAGGGGCTTCATCGGGGGCTCCTCGGGCAGGTGGAAAGAGGGGGTCGATCCACCTTGCCCGAGGAACGGTGCGCAGCGAGGGCGTCGTCCACACGCGGACGGCAGTCCACAGGTCGCCGCACGAGTCGGTCCCGGCCAGTCGTCCGCCTGCCTTCCCCTAGCCGACGCCCGGCCTGACCAGCACCGACCCATCGACGCTACGGGCGACCCGCGCACCCGGCAACTCCATGCCGCGTGTCGTTGTCCACCCCTGTGGAAAAACCTGGGGATAGTCTGTGGGAACCGCCGGGTGTCGCTGTGGAAAGCGTGGGAGAACCGGTGCACAAGCCGGGGACAGGGGGGCCTCTCTGAGGCGGCTGAGGCCTGCTGACCTGCCCGGACGCCGGTCACAGCCTTGTGGACGCAGCATTCATCCTCCCCGTCGCGGCGCGTACCGTGATCCCATGCCCGCCGCCCTCGACCGTGCTTCCACTCCCGGCGCCCCCGACCGGCCCCATGTCGAGATCCGCCGCAGCGCCCGTCGGCGCAAGTCCGTGCAGGCCTATCGCGACGGCTCCCGCATCGTGATCCTCATGCCGGCCGGCCTCTCGCACGCCGAGGAGCAGCGGTGGGTCGACACGATGGTCGCCAAGGTCGAGCGACGCGACCGGCGCGTCCACCGCGACGACGCCGCGCTGCATGCGCGCGCGGACGCGCTGAGTGCCCGATACCTGGGCGGCGCCGCCTGCCCGACGAGCGTGCGGTGGGTCGACAACCAGCGGCGGCGATGGGGCTCCTGCACACCGGAGGACGGCACCATCCGGCTGTCGAGCCGACTGCACGGCTTCCCGGAGTGGGTCGTCGACTACGTCCTCGTCCACGAGCTGGCCCACCTGCTGGTGCCGCACCACGGGCCCGAGTTCTGGGAGCACGTCGACCGCTATCCCTGCACGGAGCGTGCCCGCGGGTTCCTCGAGGGTGTCGTCGCGGGAGCTGGTTGGAAGGACGTGCCCGAGATCTGACCAGATCACGTCACGTTCTGACGAGGCGCTCGCGGGATGGTCGCGCGACGATGAGCAGGTCCCGATGCGCTCGCCCCGAGGAGTGTCCATGACCCCGACGCCGTCCCCCGAGCAACCAGCCCGGCAACCAGCTCAGACCACCGGAGGGCGGACACCGGCCGCGCTCCGCCGCCGTACGGTGCTCAGCGGGTCAGCCGCGGCCGCGGCCCTGGCCGCAGCCGGGTACGCCGCGCCGTCTGCTGCCGCCCACGGCCGGCGGCCCGGACACGGGCGTGACACCGCCACCTTCACCGTGCTCGGCACGACCGACCTCCACGGCAACGTCTTCAACTGGGACTACTTCAAGAACGCCGAATACACCGACTCCGCGCAGAACGACATCGGCCTCGCCAAGATCTCGACGCTGGTCGACGCGATGCGACAGCACCACAGCTCACCGTGCCCGCTGCTCATCGACGCCGGCGACACGATCCAGGGGACGTCCCTGGCCTACTACTACGCCAGGATCGAGCCGATCGGCCGGCGTGTGGTCCACCCGATGGCGCGCGCGATGAATGCGATCGGCTACGACGCCGCCGCGCTCGGCAACCACGAGTTCAACTACGGTCTCCCTCTCCTGCGCACGTTCGAACGACAGTGCGACTTCCCTCTGCTCGGTGCCAACGCGCAGGACGCGGCGACCGGGCTCCCGGTCTTCCCGCCGTTCGTCATCAAGCGGGTCCGCGTCGGACGCCACACCGTCCGGGTCGGCATCCTCGGTCTGACCAACCCCGGCATCGCGATCTGGGACAAGGCCAACGTGGAGGGACGGTTGGTCTTCCCCGGGCTGGTCGAGGTGGCGAAGCACTGGGTTCCCAGGATGCGCCGAGCGGGTGCCGACGTGGTGATCGTCTCCGCGCACTCCGGAGCCGACACCTCGTCCTCGTACGGTGACGCGCTCCCGTGGCCGGAGAACGCCTCGACCCTCCTCGCGCAGGAGGTGCCCGGCATCGACGCGATCCTCGTCGGGCACGCTCATGTGGAGATCGCGCAACGGACCGTGACGAACACGCAGACCGGCAGGGAGGTCGTCCTCACCGAGCCGCTGCGTTGGGGGATGCGTCTGTCGGCGATCGACGTGACGGTCAGGCGTCGGCGCCGCGGCCCCGGCTACGAGGTCGTCGGCGTCACGTCGCAGGTCCTCAACGCCAACACGGTCGACGAGGACCCTCGGATCGTGAGGCTGCTCCAGGCCGACCACGACAAGGTCATCACGTACGTCAACTCCGTCATCGGTTCGGCGCTGACGTCGATGTCGGCGGCGACGGCGCCGTGGGAGGACACCGCGGCGATCGACTTCATCAACTACGTGCAGGCGGACGCGGTCAAGAAGGCGATCGCAGGCACGCCCGAGGCAGCTCTGCCGGTGCTCAGCATCGCCGCGCCGTTCAACCGTGCCGCCGCGATCCCGGCGGGGGAGGTCTCGGTGCGCGACGTGGCCGGCCTCTACATCTACGACAACACGCTGCTCGGCATCGTCCTGACAGGCGCTGAGGTTCATGCCTATCTCGAGTTCTCGGCACGCTACTTCAAGCCCGTGACGGCCCCCGGCCCGGTGCCGTCGAGCGCGGTCACCAATGCCGTCACCGACACGGCACCCAACGGCACGCCCGACTACAACTACGACATCATGGGCGGCCTCGACGCCCCGCTCACGTACGACGTCGACCTCTCGCGACCCGTCGGGTCGCGCATCGTCGGACTCGCGTACGACGGCACTCCCGTCAGCGACGACCAGCGGTTCGTCGTCGCGATCAACAACTACCGGCAGTCGGGGGGCGGCAACTTCCCGGGTGTCACGACAGCACCGGTCGTCTACAACGCCCAGGTCGAGATCCGGCAGCTGATCATCGACTGGGTGAGTGAGGTCGGCTCCATCGATCCCGCGGTCTTCGCGTCGGTCGACTGGCGCCTGGTCTACGCGGGGACACCGATCACGGTCACGCCCTAGGAGGGGTGGGACCCAGGTCGGCCGCCCTCAGTCGTCTGCGTGCCGCGATCACCAGCGCGCGTACGGAGTCGTCGGTCTCAGGGAGCGCGTCCACGTCGAACCAGGCGAGATCGAGCGACTCCGCACTGATCGCCGGCACGGCGTCGACGGGCGCCGTGGCGAGCATCTGGACGTCGAGGTGCTCGGCATCGGCGCGACCACCGCACGAGAGCGTGTGGCGGTCGAGCCGCAGCGGCACCGGATCGACCCGCAGCGAAGCGATGCCGGACTCCTCGGTGGCCTCGCGGAGAGCAGCAGCTCGCACGCTCGCGTCACCGTCCTCGCAGTGCCCCCCGGTCTGCAACCACCGCCGCAGACGACGGTGCAGTGTCAGCAGCACCCGTGTCCCGTCGTCGGTGATGACGATCGCGCTCGCCGTCAGGTGCTGCGGGAGGCAGCTGCGCTCCATGGCGTCGGGATGGGACTGCAGGTGCGTCAGGTAGCTCGCACGCATCGCGGCCTGCCGGTCGTCGGGAGCAGCCCAGCCGGCGAGGAGCTGGTACGCGTCGGCGTGCAGGCTCAACGGGCGGTGCCCGAGCTCGGACCCTCGCCCTCGCCCGTGTCGCCTTCGCTCGTGTCGCCTTCGCTCGTGTCGCCTTCGCTCGGGTCCTCGGCACCGCGAGCCGGAGTAGCGCCGTCGCTGCCGCCCTCGAGCAGGTCGGCGAGAGCGGCATCGAAGTCGGCGTCACCGCTGCCCTGGGCCGGGTCCTTCTCGTCGTAGGCGAAGCCGAGCGGATCGTCGAGGTCGGCGGCCGTGGGCATCAGGTCGGGGTGCGACCACACGGCGTCGCGTGCCTCGGCGCCCCGATGGTCGCGCAGCGCGGCCCAGAGCGCGGCGGCGTCGCGCAACCGGCGCGGGCGGAGGTCGAGACCGACCAACGAGGCGAACGTCTGCTCGGCCGGGCCCCCGGCGGCACGGCGTCGCCGCATGGCCTCGCGCAGTGCCGGTGCGCTCGGCATCCGACCGTCGGTCGCCTGGGTGACGACCTCGTCGACCCACCCCTCGATGAACGCGAGCAGCGCCTCGAGCCGGTCGAGCACCGCCTGCTGCTGCGGGGTGCGCTCGGGCTCGAACAGTCCACCCTCGAGCGCCTCCTGGGCGGACGCGAGGTTGGTCGGGTCGAGACCGCGCATCTTCTCCTCGATCGAGGAGACGTCGATGCTCGTCCCGCGGCCGTACTCATCGATCGTCGACAGCAGGCGCCCCCGCAGCCACGGCGCGTGGGCGAAGAGCCGCTGGTGCGCGCACTCGCGCAGGGCCGCGTAGAGGAACACGTCGGTGTCGGTCTGGTCCAGACCCTCGCCGAACGCGCGGACGTTGGAGGGGAGAAGGGCGGACACACCCGACGGACCGAGGGGGAGGCCGACATCGGTGGTCGCGAGGACCTCGGTCGCGAGCGTCCCGATCGCCTGGCCGACCTGCGAGCCGAACATGGCGCCGCCGGCCTGGTTGAGGATGCCCACGAGCGGGCCGGCCATCGCCTTGGCCTCCTCGGGCAGGGCGTTCGACATCGCCGCGACCACATGCTCGGCGATCGGCTCCACCATCGCCCGCCAAGTGGGCATCGTCGACTCCACCCACTCCGACCGACTCCATGCAGCCGAGCGCATGGCGGCGGCGGGGATGTCGGTCGCGGTGTCCAGCCAGACCTCCGCGAGTCGCATCGCATCGTCCACAGCGGATGACTCGGTGCGCAGCGGCGACGGGTCGGGAGAGGCCGCCACCGTACGGCGGGCGACGTCGGTCGCGAGCTCCCAGTTGACCGCGCCGTCGTGCGGGGCGAACATGCGTTGCATCTGCTGCATCAGGAGGTTCATGTCGGGCATCTGCCCACCGCCGGTCCCGCCGAACATCTGCCCGAAGGGGCCGAAGAGGCCCTCCATCGGGGTGCCCGCGAACGGGTTGTCGCCAGACGGTGAGCCGGTGCCGCCCTGGGACGGGCCGGGCACCTTGCCGAAGCCGATGCCGTGGTCGGGCCCCTGGTCGCCACCGCTGGAGGTGCCCTCCGGGTCGTCGGGCATGTCGTCAGGGGTGCGCTCGGGCTCATCAGGCATGGTTCCAACGTACCCGTGAGGCTCGAACCGCCCTAGTCTTGTTCGCCATGAGCGATGTGGTCCGTCTGGTCGACGTGCGTGACGAGCCCCTGGACATCTCCGAGGTGTACGAGGCGGTGGCCGACGCCGGCGCCGGCGCCGTCGTGCTCTTCGTCGGGGCGGTGCGCGACCACGACGGCGACAAGGGGGTCGAGGGCCTTGCGTACTCGGCGCACTCCCGGGTCCTCCCGGTGCTGCGCGCGATCGCCGAGGAGGTCTCGGGGGGCACCGGCGTACGGGGAGTTGCGGTGGTGCACCGCGTCGGCGACCTCGACATCGGCGACCTCGCGGTCGTGACAGCGGTGGCGGCACCCCACCGGCCGGCGGCGTACGAGGTCAGCCGTGCGCTGGTCGAGCGGCTGAAGGCCGAGGTGCCGATCTGGAAGCACCAGCTCTTCGAGGACGGGAGCGACGAGTGGGTGGGGAGTCCCTAGGTCCCGACTCGCTGCGCTCGCTCGACCGGGGTGCGGCCGAGCCGCCTAGACTGGTGGCGTGAAGATCCTGCTGTGGTTGGCGGTGCCTCTCGCCGTCACCGCGCTCGCGATGCTGTGGGCGGCGTGGTACGGGCGTCGGGGTGCGGACGCGTCGCACGGCGTCGATCGTTCGGCCCGCTCCTGGGGCCCCGGTGATCCCGCGTACGCGCGGTTCAGCGACGCCGTCCAGCGGCCGCTGCCGGCCGCGGTCCACGCCCGCCAGTCGCCCCAGCCGCCCAGCGGCGTCGTCGTCCGTCGTGCCAAGCCCGAGTCAGGCCGGTGAGCACGCCCCGATGAGCCGCCGGACCTCTACCCTGGCTTCGGCCGGGCTCCTCGTGCTGACCCTGGTCGCGGTCGCTCTGCTGCTCCCCGTCCCGTACGTGACGATGCGCCCCGGGCCGACCGTCGACGTGCTGGGCGACTACGACGGCAAACCGGTCCTGGAGATCGAGGACGCCAAGACCTACCCGGCCGATGGTCAGATCCGCCTGACGACGGTGTCGGTGACGCGTGCCGACTCGCGCGTGAGCCTCCCGCAGGCGTTCATCGCCTACTTCAACCCCGAGGAGGCCGTGGTTCCGCGCGACCTCGTCTATCCGAAGGACCAGACCGCGGAGGAGTCGCGGCAGGAGAACGCCGCGCAGATGGCCAGCTCCAAGCTGACCTCCGAGGCTGCGGCGCTCACCCAGGCCGGGTACGACGTCGCGTCGGTCGTCGAGATCGCTGCGGTTTCCGAGGACGGCCCCTCGGCCGGCGTCCTCAAGGTCGACGACGTGCTGGTCAGCGTCGACGGTCAGAAGGTGACCGGCACCGACCAGGCGGTCAAGCTCGTGTCGTCCGCGCGGCCCGGCGCCGTCATCACTCTCGGCATCCGGCGCGACGCGTCGGACCAGACCGTCAAGGTGAGGTCCGAGGCAGCCCCCGACGACCCGAGCAAGGCGCGCATCGGGGTCAGCCTCGGCACCGATGTCGAGCTGCCGTTCCCCATCGCCAACAACCTGGGCGAGTCGATCGGCGGGCCGAGCGCCGGCCTCGTCTTCGCCCTCGCGCTGTACGACATGCTCACCCCCGGTGACCTGACCGACGGCACGACGATCGCCGGCACGGGCACCATCGACGCCGCCGGCGCGGTCGGCCCGATCGGCGGGATCCAGCAAAAGCTCGCCGGCGCGTCGTCTGCGGGGGCGAAGGTGTTCCTCGTCCCCGACGGCAACTGCGCCGAAGCGGCGGCGTCCGACGACTTCGACATGCGCCTGGTGCGTGTCAAGAAGCTCGCCGATGCCGTCGACGCGCTCGACAAGCTCTCCGACGACCCGAAGGCCACGGTTCCCACATGCAGCTGACACCCACGAACGCCCTGAGAGAGACCGCCCTCGAGATCGCCGAGGTGGCGCAGGCGGCCGGGTGGGACGCGCCCCCACGCCTGTACGCCCTGGTGCGCACGGCCGCGCTGGCCGCGGACGAGCCCGCGCTGGCCCGTGAGCTCGGGATCGGGCCCGACGACGTGGACGACTCGTTCACCGCGGTGGAGCAGGACGACCTGCCCGCAGAGCGCTCGTTCGAGGACTTCGTCACCGAGATCGTGTGGCCGCCGCAGGTCGACGGCACCGCCGTGGTGCTGGAGCGCCTCATGCTGCCTCCAGACGCCGAGGAGTCTCTGCCCGACGACGAGTCGACCGTGTCCGACTTCGTCGCCGAGCACCCCGATCGCCAGGAGGTCCGTCTGACCGTCGCGGTGACGAGGGACGGCCAGGCGCACTGCATCGTGGACGTGCGCGGCAGCGACGAGCTCGCCGAGGGGCCCGATCTGGTCCCCGGCCTGGTCTCGATGCTGCGACAGACCCTGCTGGACTGACCTGTCACACTTGCAGTCCGAAGACTGTTGTGCCTCGAGCACGACTACTGAAGGAGAGCTGTGAGCGAAGGATCCGCCGCTGCCCGACCTCGACCCGAGGTCGGACGACAGGGACGACGTGTCCTGATTCCCACCATCATCACGCTCGTGGCGCTGCTGTTCCTCGGTGCCATCTTCACGGGTGTGTGGACCGATCGCCTCTGGTTCCGGTCGGTCGACTACGGCTCGGTCTTCGCGACGATGCTGAGCACGCGGGTGCTGATGTTCGTCGTGTTCGGCGCGCTGTTCGCCGGCGTGGTGGTCCTCAACGTCTGGCTCGCCTACCGGTCGCGTCCCAAGACTCCAGGTCCGGTGCGCCCCAACGACCCGGTGGTCCGCTACCGCGAGGCCATCCACCCGCTGCGCAAGGTGGCGCTGATCGGCCTGGGCATCCTCCTGCTGGTCTTCGCCGGCTCCTCGGCCGCGGGGCAGTGGCGGACGTTCCTGATGTGGCGCAACGCGACGCCGTTCGGCAAGAACGACGAGACCTTCGGCCGCGACATCTCGTTCTTCGTCTTCGACTACCCGTGGCTGCGCTTCCTCACGGGCTTCGGATTCGCCCTGCTGATCGTCTCGGTGATCGCGGTGGCGGTCGTCTACTACATCTACGGCGGCATCGCGTTCTCGGGCAAGAACCGCAAGATCTCCCGGGCCACGCAGACCCACCTGTCGATCCTCATCGGCCTGATCATGCTGCTGAAGGCGTTCGCCTACTGGCTGGACCGCTTCGGGTTCTCGGTCGACAGTGGCAACCTGCTGACCGGCATCACCTACACCGACGCCAACGCGCGCATCCCCAGCAAGAACATCTTGATGGCGGTGTCGCTGCTGTGCGCGCTGCTCTTCTTCGCCAACGCGATCTGGCACAACTGGCTCCTCCCCGGCATCAGCCTGGCGCTCCTCGTGCTGACCTCGGTGCTGATCGGCGGCATCTGGCCGGCGATCATGCAGTCCTTCCAGGTCAAGCCGTCCGAGCCTGACAAGGAAGCCCCCTACATCGAGAAGAACATCACCGCCACGCGGGACGCATTCGGGATCGCGGGGGTCGAGAAGCAGAACTACAACGCGCAGACCGAGCTGACGCCCCAGCAGCTGACCGAGTCGGCGGAGTCGCGCGTGAGCACGCGCCTGCTCGATCCGACGCTGGTGTCTCCGGCGTTCGAGCAGCTCCAGCAGGTCCGCGGCTACTACAGCGTGCCGCCCACGCTGGACGTCGACCGTTACCAGCTCGAGGGCACCGACAACCCGCAGGACATCGTGATCGCGGCGCGCGAGCTCAACCTCGACGGTCTGCCGGCGAACCAGCGCAACTGGGCCAACGACCACACCGTCTACACCCACGGCTACGGCGTGATCGCAGCCCAGGGCAACCAGCGCGGCTCGCAGGGCGAGCCCGTCTGGGTCGAGCGCGACATCCCCCCGGTCGGCGAGCTCAAGCTCGACAAGCAGCCGCGGATCTACTTCGGCGAGAACTCTCCCTCGTACTCCATCGTCGGACGCCCCAAGAAGAATGCAAAGCCGATCGAGGTCGACATCCCGCGCGGCAACGGCACGACCGCCGAGGAGGAGGAGGCCGCGGGCGAGTCGCCGGCCGAGAACGTCACCCAGAACACGTACGACGGCAAGGGTGGCGTCGACATCGGCAGCGCGTTCAACAAGCTGCTCTACGCGGTGAAGTTCAGCGAGCCCAACATCGTGCTCTCGAACCGCGTCAACGAGAACTCCAAGATCCTGTACGACCGGCACCCGCGTGACCGGGTCGCCAAGGTGGCGCCGTGGCTCACGATCGACGGCGACCCGTACCCGGCGGTCGTGGACGGCCGCGTCGTGTGGATCGTCGACGGCTACACCACGAGCGACAACTACCCCTACTCCGAGAAGGTCTCGCTCGACGAGGCGACCTCGGACACGCTGACCGGCACCGGTGCGCAGGCGGTTCTGCCATCGGACCAGGTCAACTACATGCGCAACGCCGTCAAGGGCGTGGTGGACGCGTACGACGGGTCGGTCGACCTCTACCAGTGGGACACCGAGGACCCGGTGCTCAAGACCTGGATGAAGGTCTTCCCCGACACGGTCAAGCCGAAGTCGGAGATCTCGCCCGACCTGCTCGCGCACGTCCGCTACCCGGTCGACATGTTCAAGGTGCAGCGCAACATCCTCGGCGCGTACCACGTGACCGACCCGCAGACCTTCTACGAGGGTGGCGAGCGCTGGAAGATCCCGGAGGACCCGACGGCCAAGGGGTCGCTCCAGCCGCCCTACTACCTGTCGATCCAGCGTCCGGGCGAGGAGGACTCGCGGTTCTCGCTGACCAGCGTCTACCTGCCCAACAACCGCCAGAACCTCGCCTCGTTCGTGTCGGTGAACTCCGAGGCGAGCGACACCGAGAACTACGGCAAGATCCAGATCTTGCAGCTGGGTTCTGCCTCCACGGTGGACGGCCCCAACCAGATCGCCAACCGGTTCGAGGCCGACAGCAGGGTGTCGTCGGCGTTGCTGCCGTACAAGTCGGCCGGCACGAAGGTGCTCTTCGGCAACCTGTTGACGCTGCCGGTCGGCGAGGGACTGCTGTACGTCCAACCGGTCTACATCCGACGCAGCGCGACCGAGGGCTCGTATCCCGTCCTGCAGTTCGTCATCGCGTCGTTCGGCGAGGGGATCGGCTTCGGCCAGAACCTCGACGAGGCTCTGCGCGTCGCCCTCGGCATCGAGGGCGCCACGCCGCCGACGGACCAGGCCGACGGAGGCGACGGAGGAACGGCGCCGACACCGCAGAGTGTCGAGCAGCTGCTCCAGCAGGCCGACGCGGCCTACGACGCCGCACAGCAGGCGCTCGAGAAGGGCAACCTCGGCGAGTACCAGACCCAGGTCGAGAAGATGGCGGAGATCCTGGGCCGCGTGCGTGCGCAGGTGGGTGCCACACCGGCGACTCCGACGCCCACCCCTGACGGCGGCTGAGTCAGCGCCCGTCGATCGAACACGGCAGCGGGGGGGGGGCCCCCCCCCGGGGGGGGGGGCCCCCGTTGACGGGGGAGCCGCGGCCGGGGGGGGGGGGGCCCCC
>NZ_JAHWCJ010000004.1:0-782810 GCF_019550855.1 Mumia sp. zg.B21
TCCCCCGCCCCCCGCTGCACCCCCCCGCGCCCCCGGCCCCCCCCCCGCGGGGGGGGCCCCCCCCCCGCTTCTACGTGTCAGCCGGCGACGGTCGTGCGGAGGACCAGCGAGCCGCGACGCCGGGCGTCGAGAGGGGACTCGCGGCGGTCGAGCCGGGCGTCGAGCACGGCACCCGCTCGCTCGGCATGACCCGCGTTGACGAGGCAGAACAGCAGCGTCTCCTCGACGACCTCGCGCTGCGCCGCCGATCCGCCGACCTGCGCGAGCACCGGCAGCGTGTCCTCCAGCAGTGTCACGGCATCGTCCCAGCGCTCCTCGCCCGCGCGGAGGAGCGCGTCGCACACCGTCGCCACGACGGTCCTGATGGTCACGTCGCGCGAGCCGCGGCAGTGCCGGGCGAGCGCCGCGAGCCGGGCGGTGTCACCGGAGGTGGCGAGCGCGATGGCGGAGTGGAGGGCCACGAACGGTGTTTCCGGAGCGTCGACCAGCACCGACCCGGCGGCGTCGATCACCGGCGCGACCGGCGGCGGAGCGGTCTCGCCGACGAAGGCAGTCCCCGTTGCCCCCGGGACGCCGTGGGCGACCGCAGCGTCCCAGCCGGACGTGGTCAGCTGCCAGCGCCACAGGAGTGAGGCGGAGTCCACGAGAGCACGAACTCCGGTGACGGTCGGTGGAGCGAGCTGCGAGTAGTAGCGGCGGCGTACGGCCTCGGTGTCGCCGATCGCGAGCTCGTGCAGGGCCGCGTGCCAGGAGAAGTGCGCACGGTGGCTGGCGGACCGACCGCTCTCGTTGACCCAGTGGTCGAGCCAGACCCGACCGGCCTCGTGCTGCCCGGTCTCGTACATGACGTGGGTCTGGGCGTGCACGGCGTGGCCCGAGGAAGGCTCGCACGAGAGCGCGCTCTCGGCCAGCAGCCCTGCCTCCTCGAACCGGCTCTGGTCCTGACGGGTGAAGGCGAGCAACGAGATGTACCACCAGTGGTCGCCGTAGGCAGGGGCCAGTCCCTCGACCAGGTCCCACGCTTCCTGCTGCACGTCGGTGACGCCGGAGAACGCGATCGTCGGCACCGCGGCGGAGACGGCGAGGATGTCTCGCGGGTGCGCCGCGATGTGGTTCATCAGCGCCCGTGCGCCCTTGTTGCGGACGTCCTTGACCCGCTGTCCCACGACGTCGACGAGGCTGCGCTCGCGCTCGTCGCCCCGCTGGCGCACGGCCTCGCGCGCTGCGTCCAGCGACGCCTGCACGTCCGCGTCGGCTCCCGCCTCATGGCCCAGCATGGCAAGGGTCGCGTGCCCCAGCGCGAAGCCGGGGTCGAGCGCGACCGCTTCGCGGAGCGGGGCGTCCGCGTCGTCCTGAAGGCGCATGAGGCGCTCGAGGCCCGCGTTGTACGCCGTCGCGGCCTCGGCCGTCGTCGAGATCGGCAGTCCGAGCGGGTCGCGCGGGCGAGCGGCGGGGTGATGGCCGCTCACGACACGACCGTCGGCAAGACGTCGGGGGAGCGGGGCGATCGCGTCGAGGACGCCGGTGGCGACGGCGAGGGCCTGGCTCCGGATCTCAGGCACAGCCGTCGACTCCCAGAGCTCGCCCCGCCGCAGTGCGCCGAGGGTCCACACCGGTGCGTCGGCACGACCCTCGGAGTCGATCAAGCGGCCCCCGTCGGTGCGGAATCCCATGCCCGCGGTCGACACGACCGCGCTCGATGCGCCACCTCGAGGGCGGAGGAGGTCGTCGAGGAAGGGGTCGCCGAGCAGCCGGACGTCGCCCTGCGGGCCCGTACAGTTCACGACCCAGCCGACGTCGTGCGTCGTCTCCACGGCGTCGCGCTCGTCGCTGGAGCGATCCGCGACCGTCACGCGCAGACCGCCGCGTGGGAGCGGCTCGGCGTCCACGACCGACCCGGGTGACAGAACGAGGCGGCCCGCCTCGCGCATGCCCTCCACGAGCGTGGCACTCGAGGGCGGCATCCGGTGGCGCAGGACATTCCAGGCACCGGCGTCCGAGGCCAGGAACTCGGCGCGGTCCTCGTCGTTCAGCCGTCCCCAGAGCGTGGAGATCCGGAACCGGAGCCCGTCGACGCCGGGGCGCCAGTCGCCTCCGTCGCGCTCGACCGCCTGAAGGTGCTGGACGACGTGCTCGCGGATCTCGGCGAGGGAGCTGCCCCAGTCGGAGACGTCGGGGATCGCGGCGAGCTTGAGCCCGGTGACGTGCGCACGAGGAAGGCGGGCGTTGCGTGAGATCGCGCGCACGACACGGTCCGGCCGGTTGCTCGCGTCGGTGAGGGACAGGGTCACGTCGACCATCGTGAGTCCGGTCCCGACCAGCAGGACGTCGCCGGGACCCGAGCGGTCGCGGCGTACGGGGTCGAGCGCGCCGGGGGCCCACGGGTCGGGGACGAAGAAGGCCGAGCCGCGCAGGGCCTCCGGCGCCCACGCGTGCCCAGCGGCGGGGAGTCCCGTCGCCACCACGGCGGCGTCCGCAGCCACGTCTCGGCCGTCGCTCGTGGCGACGACGACCCCGGACCCGGTACGGCGCAGGCCGACGGCGCGCGAGCGGACGTGCCGCACCGCGGCGAACTCCCCGGGCGGGCCTTGAAGGGTCTCCGTCAAGGTCTCGTCGAGATAGCGGGCGTATTCGCGACGGCGTGCGAAGGTCGCCGGGTCGCTGCCGTTCTCGGGGTCCTCGTGGGTGCGCCACGCGACGAAGTGCGCGGGGTCCTCGGGGAGCGCGCTCATGCCGGCGGCGGGGACGTTGAGGAGGTGCTGGTCGTCGAGCGTGCCGAAGGAAGGGCCTCGACCCCACCGGTCGGCGGGGTCGAGGAGGATCACGTCCACGCCGGTCGAGCGGCGTCCCGCTGTACGGACGAGGTGCAGCGCGACGAGCGTGCCGGCGGCACCGGCACCGATGATCGCGACGGTCGGGCGGGTGCGGGGCGCGGTCGTCACGGTGTCTCCTCGTCGAGTGCGGCGCTGACTCGGGTAAGTGTAGTGACCAAGTTGGATTCGACGGTGCGCCACCCGCTGGTGCCGGTCGCCGTCGCCGCATTCCGGTCGCCGCTCGCTCCTTCGGGCGATACGTTGCGGCCGACGCACGAGAGGCGGGGCGATGGCCGACACGAGCGGTGAGCTGCACCTCGCCCCGCTCGCGCGGTCGCGGGAGTTCTGGGTGCTGATCCGGGACGCGGTCGTGTTCGGAGTGGTGATGGCCTTCGCCGGCCTCGCCTTCCTCTTCGTGGTCGAGACTGGAGACTTCTGGGGCGATCCGACGTCGCAGGGCTGGTGGGGTGGTCACTGGTGGTGGATCGCGGTCACCGTCGGGACCGGTCTCGTCGTCGGTCTGCTCCGTCACGTCCTGCGGATGCCCGAACACCAGCCCGGTCTGACCGACGAGCTGGAGAAGGAGCACGTCGAGCCTGCCGGCGTTCTCGGGACGGTCGCCGTGTCGTCGGTGTCCCTCGTCGGCGGTGCGAGCCTGGGCCCGGAGGCGGCGCTCGGGTCGATGGGCGGAGGACTGGGCACCTGGGTCGGCCGACGGCGTACCGACGAGGACATGCAGAAGGCGACGACGCTCACCGGCATCTCGGCCGCGTACGGCGGGCTGCTCGCGGTGCCGATGGTGGCGACGCTGCTCGTCCTGGAGCTCGCCAAGCCGCACCGTCGCCGCTTCACCCATGCTGTGTTCGGGTCGCTGGCGTCGGCGACGGTGTGCTTCGCGGTGTTCTACCCGATCGCGGGGACGACGTTCCTCGGCCTCTACGACGTCCCGTCCTACGCCTACAAGGACTGGCACCTCCTGGCGGCCGTGGGTCTCGGCCTGGCCGCTGCGCTCGGCGCCCTGGTGCTGGCGGTCCTCACAGGGATCGTCCGTCGGCTGGCCGCCCGTCTGGAAGGGAAGACCGTCCTGCGCCCGGTGGCGGGCGGGCTGGCGTTCGGCCTCATCGCCGTCGCGCTTCCGCTGACGCTGTTCACCGGGAGCCACCAGCTCCAGACGGTGGCCGAGTCCGGGTCGGCGCTCGGAGCCGGCTTCCTCCTCGTCATCGTGCTGGCCAAGATGGTGGCCTTCTCCGTCTGTATGGAGACGGGATTCATCGGGGGCCCGTTCTTCCCGATGCTGTTCCTCGGAGGGACGTACGGGTACGCGATCCACCTGATCGTGCCGGACGTCCCGCTCGCCCTCGCGTTCAGCTGCGTCTTCGCCGCGCTGCCCGGTGCCATCGTCGCCGCGCCGTTCACTCTGGTGCTACTGGCGGCGCTCATGATGGACCTGGGAGCGCTGCAGACGGTGCCGGTCGCGGTCGCGGTGCTCACCTCGTACATCGCGGTCACGGGCTCCGGCGTGCTCGCCGCGATGGTGCAGGCCCGGGCATCCCGGCACGCAGCCGCGAGGCAGCCTGGGTTTGGGTCTGGGGGAGAGGTCCGGTAATGTTCTGTGTGCCGACGCGGGGTGGAGCAGCTCGGTAGCTCGCTGGGCTCATAACCCAGAGGTCGCAGGTTCAAATCCTGCCCCCGCTACAAGAGATTGAGCAGGTCAGAGGCGGTTCCAGACAGATCTGGGACCGCCTCTGATGTATGCCACACGGGCGTGGTGGATGTGAAGCGCTCCTCGCGGCTCGGCTCTAGCTCTCGTCCCAGGTCACCGTCGAATCGAGAGCGATCGTGATGAGCTCGCCGCCACGAAGGTCAGCCGTGTCTGCCGGAAGTGCTCATGTGGGCTCCAGATCGCCAGGTTGATGTAGTCGCGGGTGTTGTCGAACGCGAGATCCGGCCACGCCCTGATCACGTCGGCGAACCTGGCGTCCTTGGGGTTGCCGTCGGCGTCCCAGGGAAATTCCATCACGTGCAGGATCCCGAGCATCCCCGTGTTTGCGAAGATGAGAGAGAGGCCCTTCGCGACCTCTGGGGGGAGCAGTGCTCGGGTCTCGTCGGTCAACGGAGTCTTGGTCGCGATCGCGGTGATGCCGGTGTCGCGGATCGTTGCTTCAGGCAGGAACTGCGCCCGCACGGCCGAGCGGGTGCCGTCGGCGCCCACCAACAGGTCGGCCATTGCCGAGGTTCCGTCGCGGAAGAAGGCCGTCACTGTCCCGTCGGAGCGTGACTCGTAGTGCGTGAACACTTTGCCGAACTCCACCGCATCGATGCCGCTGAAGAGCACCTGTCGCAGGGTGGCCCTCGAGACGGACCGTTCGGAAGCGATCGCTTCGGGACCCATGCTTGATCGCCTCGACCAACGCGGGTTCCTGAACAGGTCCGCCGATCCCACCGACCGCAGGAGAAGCGTCATCTCGATCACGCCGGGAGGATTGGCGCGCTGTCGTGAGCTCATGGAGCCCTTGGTCCGCGAGGGCGACGAGCTGCTCCGGCGCCGGTTCACGAGCGACGAACTTGCCGTGGTGACCCGCTTCCTCACTGAGACCACCGAGCTTCAGCGCGCTCACGTCGCCCGGCTCAAAGCAGTCGCAGCACCTGACTGACGGGGGCGGATGCGAGGTCGGGTGGGGTGTCCGATAGGCTCGTGTCACCGACGCGGGGTGGAGCAGCTCGGTAGCTCGCTGGGCTCATAACCCAGAGGTCACAGGTTCAAATCCTGTCCCCGCTACCAGATCAGGCCCGGGATTCAGTGCGAATCCCGGGCCTGAATGCATTCTGCGAGCGGCTGCCTTCGAATCCGTCCGTTCGTCGGACCGTGGTGGACCGCTACGCCAGACTTGCCGGGTGCTTCTGACCGTCACGACCACCCATCAGCCTGCGACCGACCTCGGCTACCTGCTCCACAAGCATCCCGACCGTGTGCAGTCGTTCTCGCAGTCTTTCGGCACCGTGACGGTCTTCTACCCCGAGTCCACCGACGAGCGCTGCACGGCCGCGCTGATGCTCGACGTCGATCCGGTCCGGCTGGCCCGCTCCCGCGGCAAGAACACCCCCGACTTCAGCCTGGCTCAGTACGTCAACGACCGCTCGTACGCAGCGTCGTCGCTTCTGGGCGTGGCGATGGCCGACGTGTTCAGCACCGCCCGCAGCGGGCGTTGCCGCTCCCGGCAGGACCTTGCCGACTCGGCGATACCGCTCGAGATCGCCGTCCCGGTGCTGCCGTGCCGGGGTGGAGCGGAGGTCGCCCACCGGCTGTTCGGACCGCTGGGCTGGACGGTCGAGGCCGAGCCGATCCCGCTCGACGAGGCGTTCCCCGAGTGGGGCGACTCCCGCTACGTCCGTCTTCGAATCGCCGGCGTCGTCCGGCTCGCCGACGCGCTCAACCAGCTCTACGTGCTGCTCCCCGTGCTCGACGAGTCCAAGCACTACTGGCAGGGACCTGACGAGATCGACAAGCTGATGCGTTCGGGTGAGGGGTGGCTCGCCACCCACCCCGAGGCCGACCTGATCACCCGCCGATATCTCGGCCGTCAAGGCGCCCTGACCCGCGTCGCCCTCGCGCGGCTGGCAGAGCTCGGTGACGAGGTGGAGGGCGCCATCGCGCCGGCCGAGGACGAGGACGTGCTCCAGCCTGCCGAAAGACGCGTCCCGCTCAACACCCAGCGCCACGAGACCGTGCAGCAGCTCCTTCTCGAGCTGCGCGCGCGGTCTGTGATCGACCTGGGCTGCGGTGCGGGCCAGCTCCTCGATCGCCTGGTCACGACGCCGTCCTTCACGCGCATCGCCGGCTCCGACGTGTCCACCCGTTCACTTCAGCACGCCGCCCGCCGTCTCCACGTCGACCGGATGAATGAGCGACAGGCCGAGCGCGTCCAGCTGTTCCAGGGAGCGCTGACGTATGAGGACGAGCGCTACTCCGGATACGACGCCGCCGTGCTCATGGAGGTCATCGAACACATCGACCCGCCACGGCTGGGAGCCCTGGAGCGTGTCGTGTTCGGGACTGCCAAGCCCGGCGCCGTCATCGTGACGACTCCCAACGCCGAGTACAACATGCGCTACGAAGGCCTCGTCGGCATGCGGCATCCGGACCACCGCTTCGAGTGGACCCGGGACCAGTTCGCCGAGTGGTCCGACCGCGTCGCCGCGACGTACGGCTATGCCGTCGAGCGTCGCGGCATCGGCGATCTCGACGACGTCGTCGGCGCACCCACCCAGATGGCCGTCTTCACCACCAAGGAGGGGGCCAATGACTGACGCAGGAGCCGGCACGCAGCAGATCACCGTTCCCGCCATGGGACTGGTCGTCCTGGTCGGTGTCTCCGGCAGCGGCAAGTCCACGTTCGCCCGCAGGCACTTCAGGTCGACCGAGGTCATCTCCAGCGACTTCTGCCGCGGCCTGGTCGCCGACGACGAGAACGACCAGTCGGCCACCCCGGACGCCTTCGACGTCCTCCACTACATCGTGGGCGCCCGCCTGCGCCGAGGCCTGCTCACCGTCGTGGACGCCACCAACGTCCAACCGTCTGCGCGCGCCGCGCTGGTCACGCTGGCCAAGAGCCACGACGTCTTGGTCGATGTCATCGTCATCGACGTCCCAAAGTCTGTGGCGATCGAGCGCAACAAGGAGCGGCCCGACCGTGTCTTCGGCGACCACGTCGTCTCGCGTCAGCACCGCGACCTCACACGGTCGTTCCGGCGACTCACCAAGGAAGGGTTCCGTCGCGTCCACGTCCTGCGCGGCATCGACGAGGTCGAGGGTGCCGAGATCGTGCGCGAGCGACCGTGGAACGACCGCACGGAGATCCACGGACCGTTCGACATCATCGGTGACGTCCACGGCTGCGCCTCGGAGCTTCACACGCTGCTCACGGAGCTCGGCTGGACCCTGACGTACGACGACGGCACGGCCGTCAGCGCGACCCACCCCGAGGGTCGTCAAGCGCTCTTCGTCGGTGACCTCGTCGACCGGGGTCCGGACACCCCCGGCGTCCTGAGGCTCGTCATGGGCATGGTCGCCGCCGGCACCGCGCTCTGCGTGTCGGGCAACCACGAGGCCAAGCTCGTCCGCGCCCTGCGAGGATCCAAGGTCACTGTCTCCCACGGCCTCGCGGAGTCGCTCGCCCAGCTCGAGAGCGAGCCAGAGGACTTCCGCAAGCAGGCGCTGGACTTCATGGACGGACTCATCAGCCACTACGTCCTCGACGACGGCAGGCTGGTCGTCGCACACGCCGGGCTCAAGGAGGCCTACCACGGTCGCTCGTCTCGCCGCGTCCGTGCGTTCGCCCTGTACGGCGACACCACCGGCGAGACCGACGAGTACGGACTCCCGGTCCGCTATCCCTGGGCCCAGGAGTACCGCGGCCAGGCGATGGTCGTCTACGGCCACACCCCGGTCCCGAAGGCCGAGTGGGTCAACAACACCATCTGCCTCGACACCGGGGTCGTCTTCGGCGGCGAGCTCACGGCGCTGCGCTACCCGGAGCGACAGATCGTCTCGGTGCCCGCCGAGAAGGAGTGGTACGAACCTGTGCGCCCCCTTCTCCCGCCCGTGGGCGACCGCGAGCAGTCAGTGCTGAAGGTCGATGACGTCGCCGGCCCCCGGTGGCTGCAGACCACCCACGCCGGCAAGGTGAAGATCCCCGAAGAGAACGCCGCCGCAGCGCTCGAGGTCATGAGCCGCTTCGCCGTCGACCCGCGGTGGCTGATCTACCTGCCTCCCACCATGTCGCCGGTGGCCACGTCGAAGCTCGGCGGCTACCTGGAGCACCCGGCGCAGGCCTTCGACGAGTACGCCGGCTGGGGCGTCACCCGGGTGGTGTGCGAGGAGAAGCACATGGGTTCGCGCGCCATCGCGGTCATTGCCAAGGACACCGACGCGGCAGAACGGCGGTTCGGCGTGGGTGATGGCTCCACCGGCGTGATCTACACCCGGACTGGACGCCCGTTCTTCGCCGACACCAGTGAGCTCGTCGATCACCTTCGCGACTGCGCAGCACCGCTTTTCGAGTCCCTCGACACCGACTGGCTCGCTCTTGACTGCGAGCTCTTGCCCTGGTCGGCCAAGGCCATGGATCTGATCAAGGTCCAGTACGCCTCGGTCGCCGCGGCTGCGCGCCGCGTGCTTCCTGAGGCGCGGGCGGTGCTCGAACAGGCCGCTGCTCGTGGACTCGATGTCGTCGACCTCGTCGAGAAGGTCGACCGTCGCCGTGACAACGCCGAGGCATTCCGAGACGCGTACGCCGCGTACGTCCACCCGACCCAGGGGCTGGACGGTGTCACGCTCGCGCCGTTCCAGATCCTCGCCGCGGAGGGCCGGGCGCTCGCGCTGACCGAGTCCCACGAGTGGCACCTCGCACAGCTTGCGAAGCTCGAAGGCGATCTGATCACGCCCACGCGCCACCGATTCGTCGACCTCGCCTCGGCCGACGAGCGGGAGGCGGCCATCGACTGGTGGCTGGAACTGACGGGTGCCGGCGGAGAGGGCATGGTTGTCAAGCCCGCACACCTGACCACCGGCCGAATCCAGCCGGGCGTCAAGGTGCGCGGCCGCGAGTACCTCCGGATCATCTACGGGCCTGACTACACCGACTCGCTCGACGTGCTCCGCGAGCGCCACCTCGGCAAGAAGCGCCAGCTCGCCCAGCGCGAGCACGGGCTCGGCCTCGAGGCGCTCACCGCGTTCGTCGATCACGAGCCGCTCTGGAGGGTGCACCAGTCGGTCTTCGCCGTCCTCGCGCTCGAGTCGGAGCCTGTCGACCCTCGGCTGTGAGCGTTCTCAACTGGCTTCGGGGGAGCCAGGCGACGGAGAGCGACCAACCCACAGCGGCGCGGCACGAGCGCTTGAGGGGTCGGGTTGACTCGCACATCCGCCAGCCTGTGTTCACCGGCCGGCTCCTTGGTGTTGTCCTCCGCGCTGGTTGCCTGCGCCAGATTCACAGCAAGCAACCAACGACAAGGACGGACTCATGTCTCGTAGACGTAGACGTAGAGGGCTGGTCGCCGCAGGCGTGTTGGCCCTTGCTGGACTCGCTGTTGGCGGCTCGGTGTACGCCGTGTCGCCCGGCTTCACTGATGACCGTTCGGCCGGTCTGGCCGCCGCTATCAATCCCGCGAAGCCTCGTAACGTGATCCTCCTGATTGGTGACGGCACCGATGACTCCATGATCACGGCTGCGCGCAACTACCAGCTGGGCGCGGACGGACGCTTCGCGCTCGATGACCTGCCGTTCACCGGTGCTATGACGACTCACGGCCTCAAGGTTGGCGAGGGACCGGACTACCCGATCGCGTATGTGTCGGACTCGGCTCCGACGGCGAGCGGCTGGTCGACCGGCACGAAGACGGTCGATGGACGGCTGTCGCAGGGCCCCAGCACCGCTGCGAACATCGCGGGCAAGGACTACGAGACCGTCCTCGAGATCTACAAGAAGCAGGGCAAGCTCACCGGCAACGTCAGCACCGCTGAGCTGACCGACGCGACACCGGCGGCAGCGGCCTCACACATCAACGCGCGTGCGTGCCAGGGTCCGGCAGACATGGCGAACTGTCAGTCGGCGCTCAAGTCTGCCGGTGGCAAGGGGTCCATCGCCGAGCAGCTCGTCGACAACAAGGTGGACGTCCTGCTGGGTGGCGGCAAGAACCGTTTCGGGCAGACCCTCCCAGCAGGTGGCACCGTCCTCGACTACGCGACGGCCGCCAAGGGCTACCGTGCCGTCGACGACAAGGCTGGTCTCGACGCCATCACGTCCCTCGACGGCGGACCCGTGCTCGGGCTGTTCTCCGCTGGGAACATGACGCCGATGTACAACCCGCTCGTGGCCGCCGCTCCGCCCGGCACCGGCGGCGCTGGTCAGAAGTGCACGAACGCTGATCGTGGCAACCAGCCCGACCTGTCCACGATGACGGCCAAGGCGATCGAGCTGCTGGACAACGAGAAGGGCTTCTTCCTGCAGGCCGAGAGCGCGATGGTCGACAAGCAGGAGCACGCCTCGGACATCTGCGGCGCGATCGGTGACCTCGTCGAGCTCGACAAGGCAGTCAAGGTGGCTCTGGACTTCCAGAAGGAGAATCCCGACACGCTCATCGTCGTGACGGGTGACCACGCGCACTCCACGCAGATCGTCGGCGACGGCAACGGCGGGCGCCAGACCGCGACGCTACAGACCGCCGACGGTGATCCGATGACGGTCGCCTACTCCACGGCAGCATCAGGCTCCAACCACACCGGAAGCCAGATCCGCGTCGCGGCCTCGGGCCCCCAAGCGGCCAACGTCACCGGCACCATTGATCAGACGGACCTGTTCAAGACGCTCCTAGGTCGCAGGCCGAGCACGCTGCCCACGACTCCGGCGAAGCCGAGCAAGCCGGTCGTCGCGCTGGTGTCAGACAGGTCGATCACGGCCAAGAGGCTGCGGTCGTCGGGACTGCGCGTCTCGACGAACGTGGCGGGGGCGACGTCCGTCAGGGTGTCGCTGACCAAGAGCGGCAAGACGTTGACGTCCAAGACCCTCAACCGCACCGGACGGACCGTACGGCTGACGGTCAGTAAAAGGATCTCCGGCACGGTGAAGGTCGTCGTTGTCGCGCGGGGTCCGGGTGGGACGAGCATCAAGACCACGACTGCGAGGGTCAAGCGCTGATCTCAGTGAGCAGGCGGGTGCGTCCGGTTTCCCCGGACGCACCCGCATCCTGCTGTTGAGCCAGGACTTCATCGATCCCTCGGACGAACTCCTCGGTCGTGGACGGTACGGGGTCCGCGTCTGCACCGACCCCGCCGACCGGCGTCCGGCCGGACGACGCCACTCTCGAGGTCTGCCTCAGGCTCGAGGACGAGGCTGGGTGTCGAGATCCTTATCGTCGCCTCGCGTCGCAGCTCGACGTCATCGCTCGCGCGGGCCAGGGCGGGGGCCTCGCGGCGGCCCGAGGATCCTTCCCCGCGGCACGAACCAGCTGAGAGACTCGGCCGATGAGCGGTTTCGCTGACGTCGAGACAACCTGGGCGTCGCGGCTGGGCAGTCTCCGCAACGTCGTCCGTCAGAGCCTCGTGCGGACCCAGATCCACGAGCATCTCGAAGGCGTCGAGACAGTCCTCGACGTCGGGTGTGGCCAGGGCACCCAGGCCATCGAGCTCGCCGCTCGCGGACTGGAGGTCACCGGTGTCGACCCGTCTGTCGACCTGCTTGCCCTGGCGGAACACGCTGCCGAGGTCCGAGCGGTCGACGTCTCGATGCTCCGCGGCACCATCGACGACCTCGACGATCTGCTCCCTGGGCGCACCTTCGACCTGGTCTGTGCGCACGGGTTGCTGATGTACCTTCCCGACCCGGAGAGGGCGGTTCGACAGCTCGCCCAGCGCGTCGCTCCTGGGGGAGTGGTCTCCTTCACCGTGCGCAACGGTGAGGCACTCGCCTACAGACCCGCTGTCCGCGGCGACTGGGAGGCGGCCCTGCGAGCCTTCGGCGCCGACACCTACACCAACGAGCTCGGTGTGCGAGCGGCCGCCCACCGCCTCGAAGAGGCGCTGGCCTGGTGCCGAGGCGTCGGGTGCGAGGTCGAGGCCTGGTACGGGGTCCGCGTGTTCACGGACGGCGTCGACCCTGACACCCGTCCGGACGACCGCACCTTGGCGGCGTGTCTCAAGGCCGAGGAGGAGGCGGGGCGTCGTGATCCGTACCGTCGCCTCGCGTCACAGCTCCACATCATCGCCCGGGCTCGCGGGAGCCACGCGGCCGCCTAGAACGATTCCCGAGGCTGGCGTCGCATGAAGAGCCGACGCGTGACCTCCCTCGGCTCGGAGCCGGAGGCGGTCGAGCCTCAGGTCGGGGACCGCTCGCATGGTGTGACGCAGAAGCATGAACACGGGGCCGGTATGGACCATCGTGTGGGTCACTTCGCTGGTGCGCCCGAGGTCGGTGATCCGCCAGCGTCCCTCTTCCACGGCGCCTGGCGCCTCGAGGCGCCAGACGATCTCGTCTGCCTGGATGTGGGTGTAGGTCACGAAGGCGCGGCCGGGGAGCCGGGTGGCCGCTGGGTATCGCTTGCCGAGCGCCGCGATCTGGTCGTCGGTGACGATGGAGTGGACAGCGGGATTCCAGTCGGGCAGCTGGCCGATGTCGAGCAAAATCTCGAGAACGGTCTTCTGGGTGGCCCGGAGAACGCGGGTGGCGGTGTACTGCGTCATGGTCGTCCGTCGGCTTCGGCGGGTGGGAGGCACGACATTACATGACATGTCATATAATGTCAGCGGGCTACGTTGATGCGGTGCCCGGCCCCCGGCGCGCCGTGACCGAAGGAGACGCTGACCCTATGGCTTCGCCCGCCTCCACGACCGAGGAGTTGCGCTACGCACTGCTCGCCGCCCAGCGGGAGGGCAACCGCCAGCTGGCGGCAGCGCTGGCTCCGCACGACGTCACGCCATCGCAAGCCGAGATCATCCTCGTCCTCGGCTCACACGGGCCGACGACGTTGAAGGGGTTGGGCGATCTCCTCGTGTGCGAGACCGGAAGCCCGAGCCGACTGGTGGACACGTTGGTAAAGAGAGGTCTCGTCGACCGCATCGAGAACCCGATGGATCGGCGCTACGTGCTCCTCCAGCTCACCGCCGAGGGCCGGAAGCTCCGGCCGCTCATCGGTGACATCGAGGCGGAGATCGATCGCCGGCTTCGAGAAGTGCTCGGTGACGACCTGCAGCGTGCGCTCGTCAGAGGGATTGTCGCGTTCCTCGCCGACAGCAACACCGGTCGCGCGTTCAGGCGGCGGTTCGGGGCTCGTGCCGAGTGAACGGTGCGTCAGCGTCCGAGAACTAGTGTGTGTGCGTGCCCGACGACCAGAAGCCCGCTCCCGTGGTCACCGACGCCGCCGCGCGGGGATCGCGCCGTCGGGAGCGCACGCGCGCCCTGCTCCTCGACGCGGCCGAGCTGCTCATGTCGCAGCGCGCTCCGGAGGAGATCAGGATCGAGGATGTCGCCGCGCAGGCGGGCATCTCGCCCGCGTCGGTGTACGTCCACGTCGGCACGAAGGACGGCTTGCTGGCGGCCGTGGCCGAGCGGGTGCTGGCGGTGGCCACGGACGCCCTCCGCTCGGCGTACGCGGCGCAGGCGCCTCCGCTCGAACGCTTCGCGGGCGTCGGCATCGCGTACCTGAGGCTCCTCCTCGACCATCCCGCCCTGCTGAGGTACCTGACCGTCACCGGTGAACGCGGTCCGCGCACGCCGGTCGAGAACGAGGTCGTCTCGCGCTTTAGTGAGCTTCGGCAGGAGTTCGAGGGGAGCATCCGTGATGCCGTGGAGACCGGCGCGATCCGTCCGGTCGACCCCGAGCTCATGTCGTACGTGCTCTTCGGTGCCTGGAACGGCGTCGCTGCGCTGGCTCTGCGACGCGACGCGTTGACGCTGCCGCCGGAGCGCATCGAGCAGGCGGCGATCGAGGCAGGAGCCGCACTCCTCGACGGCCTCACGCACGGGTCTCCCGGCGATTGAGCTCGCCGGCCTGGCGCCGATCCCCGAGAGCGAGTTAACTAGAGTCCCACTCTAGTTAACTCGTCCGAAAGTGATCCTCTCATGACGCAGACCGCGCCGCCTCCGACATCCACACCCGAGACCGGCCCTGAGACCTGGGACGCGGTGGTGGTAGGCGCCGGACCCGGGGGACTGACCTGCGCGGCGTACCTCGCGGCCAATGGCAAGAGGGTGCTCGTGCTGGAGGCCAACCAGGTGGTCGGCGGCAGCACCCAGGTCTTCCGCCGCGCCGGCAACAAGTTCGAGTTCGACGTCGGCACCCATTACGTCGGCGAGTGCGGCCCTGGCGGTCGGATGCAGACGGCGCTCTCAGGACTCGCGCTGACCGAGCGCATCAAGTGGCTGCGTCAGCGGCCCGAGGGGCACTGCCAGATCATGATCCCCGGCACGACGTTCCAGACACCGACCGGCTGGGACACCTACCTCGAGCGCCTGATCGCGGCGTTCCCCGACGAGGAGGCCGGCCTGCGCCGGTGCGTGCGGGTGATGCGGACGATCGCGGCCGGCGAGCGACCGCGCCGGCGCCCGTGGGCGCTGCTGCGCTGGGGCGTACGGCCCATCACGACGCTGATGGCGGCGTGCGGCCTCAGCGCCGACGCCCAGGCGGTCATCCTCGCCGAGAACGGCGACTACACGTGGCCCCCGCACCGGACGCCCACCGCCATGCACGCAGGCTTCCTGCACCACTACCTCCAGGCCGGTGCGTACTACCCGCGCGGCGGCGGTCAGGTGATCGGCGCCCACCTCACCGACGTCGTGCAGTCGTACGGAGGGCGGGTCCGGACCAAGGCCAGGGTCGAGCAGATCGTGATCGAGGACGGCCGGGCCGTCGGCGTACGCCTCCAGGGTGGCGAGGAGATCCGCGCCGAGGTCGTCGTCTCGGCCGCCGACTTCAAGAAGACGTGGTCTGAGCTGGTCGGCGACCAGCACCTGACCCGTAGGCTGCGGCGCAGGCTGGACGGCCTGGAGATGACGCTGCCGATGTTCGCGGTGTACGTCGCTCTCGACGTCGACCTGCGCGAGCGGGACACCCCGCCGCTCGCCTGGGTGTGGCCGAACAACGACGTCGACGGCTACTACCGCGAGGTCGCCGCGGGTCGCTGCCCCGAGCAGATGCCGGTGGGGATCAGCTGCCCGACGGCCAAGGACCCGGCGGGGACCCACTCGGCGCCTCCCGGCTACTCGACGCTCGAGCTCGTGAGCTGGGCGCCGAAGGACTACGGGTTCTGGAACGTCGAGACGGGCCCGGCGGACGGTGGCAGCTACGGCCGTGACGAGCGCTACCTCCAGCTCAAGGAGGAGCTCACGCAGCGCGTGCTCGACACCGCCGAGCTCATGATCCCCGACATCCGGGAGCGGATGGTCTTCTGTGAGGCGTCCACCCCCATCACCCAAGAGCGCTTCACCCTCACGACCGGCGGCTCCTGCTACGGCATCGCGCCGTTGCTCAAGAACCTCGGCCCGTTCCGTCCGCGGGTCACCACCCACATCCCGGGCCTGTTCCTCGCGGGCGGGAGCACGGAGCACATGTTCGGCATCAACGCCACGATCTACGGCGGGATGGGTACGGCCGGCGCCGTGCTGGGCCGCGACCTCGTCCAGGAGGTCAACGACGGCGCCGTCTTCGTGGATGAGACCCGCCTGACGGAGATCACCGACGACTTCGACCCGCTCCTCGCGTCGAAGCCCGGCTCGGTGATTCGGCGGCCGGTGCGCCGCCGTCCTCGCGCCACCGCCTGAGTCGCCGAGGACGTCGACAACTCCGGCCCTTGTCACATCGCGGCTGATGGTGTCGTCTGACGTGCGTGAGCGTCGTGATCGTGGTCCTGGTGGCAGCCCTCCTGCACGCGACCTGGAGCGCCCTGGCGAAGTCGACGTCCGATCGCGTCGCGGGCTTCGCGGCGATGTCCACCGTCTCGGTCGTCCTCGGGGCGGTGGGCGTCGCCGTCGTGCCCTCCCCGGACCCGAGCTCGTATCCGTACCTGGCGATCTCGGGCGTGCTGCACGTGGTCTACATGCTGCTGATGACCTGGAGCTATCGCGTCGGTGACTTCAACCAGGTCTATCCGTTGGCTCGGGGCACCAGTCCGCTCCTGGTCACCGTCTTCGGACTCCTCTTCCTCCACGAGGTGCCCGGTCGTGGTCAGCTCCTCGGCATCCTGCTGGTCTGCGCGGGGCTGCTCGCCCTGGTGTTCACACGTTCGCGTCGTCCGGCGCCCGCCTGGCCGGCGGTGGCCTCCGCCGTTGCCACCGGGGTGGCCATCACCAGCTACACGGTCGTCGACGGCCTCGGGGTGAGGAGGGCCGACGCGGTCCTGGGCTACGTGTTCTGGTTGCAGCTGATCATGGGGCTCGGATTCCTGGTCGTGGCAGCGACTGTCCGAGGGCGGCGCGTGCTGTCGTTCGACCGGACGATCTGGATCCGGGGACTGGGCGGGGGACTGATCGCCACGGTTGGCTACGGTTTGGTGCTCTGGGCACAGACCCAGGCAGATCTCGGCACGGTCGCGGCGCTGCGGGAGACCAGCATCGTCTTCGGTGCCGTGATCGGCGCCGCGCTGCTGCACGAGCCGATGGGCCGGCAGCGCGTCGTGGCCTCCGCCGTGGTGGTCGCCGGCGTCGTCCTGATCGTCTGATCTCCTACGGCTGTGACGGTGGCGCGGCGACGAGCTGCTGGCCTCCGTCGATGTCGAACGTCGCTCCGGTGAGCGCCGGGTTGGTCATGATGTGGACGGCCAGGGCGGCGACGTCCTCCGGCTCGACGACTCTCCCGGTCGGCACCGTCCGCCGCAGCTCGTCGAGCCTCTCCTCGAGTCCGTCCCCGAGGAGCCGTGCCGACAGTGGCGTGTTCACGAAGCCGGCGGCGATGAGGTTCACGCGTACGGGTGCCACCTCGACGGCGAGGCTGGCGGCGAGCGCGGGGAGGGCTGCGGTCATCGCGGACGTCACGCCGATCCCGATGCTGGGATGACGGCCTCCGGTCCCGCCCATGAAGAGGAGCGTGCCACCGGGGCGGACCCTGGGTGCGCCGTACCGCGCGATGCCGGCCATGAGCAGCGGGTGGTCCTGCAGCGCCCGTCCCGCCTCGCCGAAGTCGGTGTCCCACAGGGAGGCGTAGTACGGGTTCCCGGCCGTGACCATGACGTGGTCGACCGGCTGCTCGAGGTCGGCGAAGAACCCGCGTACGGCATCGAGGTCGTGGGCGTCGAAGGCGGCTGTCCGCCGGGCACCGACCTCCTCCGCCGCCGCCGCCAGTCGGTCGGCGTCACGGCCGACCAGGAGGACATCGGCTCCCTCGATCCGTGCTTCTCGCGCGGTCTCGAGGCCGATGCCTGCGCTCCCGCCGATCACGACGACGGTCTGATCCAGCAGCCTCTCGCGGCGGGGCGGCGGGTCCTCGGTGTGGGCCGTCATGGGGTCGACTCCTTGGCTCGCCGTTCTTGATCACACGGTCCTCCCGAATCGATGCAGCGGCAAGAGGGTCGTACGGGTTTCCCTTGCTACGTCGTTGGAGGAAGGTGTGGGCATGCCGTGGTTCCCGGACTTCGTCAGCGCTGCCGAGCTCGCGCGGCGCCAGTCGCTCCCGTACGAGCCTGAGGACCCGGTGACGCGCTATCTCTCCGCGTTGTCCGACGGCTCCCCGCATGCTCTCGAAGCCGCCTGGCCGGGGCGCATCGTCGTCCACGACCCGCGTGCTGGAGAGGTGACTGGCCACCGCGAGCTCCGCCGGTTCGTCGCCACGAACCAGGAGTGGTTGCGGGCTCGTCATGCACGCATCGAGACCGTGTCGTCGACTGCCGACGGGTCGTGCGCCGCCGTGGAGCTCCTCGCCCGTCTGGAGATCTCCGGAACGGCGGTCGCGTGGCCGGTCGCCGTCGTCGCCGAGGCGACCGATCGGTACTCGCTCGACCTGCGCACGTACTGCAGCCAGGTCGTCGTCGACGGGCGTCGCCACCGGAGAGCACCCCTTCTCGGACCCGGCGCCGTCCCTCCGGACGGTGTCGTCGGCCGGTACCTCGCCGGGCTGGAAGCCGGAGACGTGGACGAGGTCGTGGCGACGTTCGCCGAGGATGGATACCTCCGTGAGGCGGTCGGAGAGCCGGACGTCCATCGCGGCGAGGACGGGCTGCGCTCGTTCTACTCCCGCCTGCTCGGTACGGGCGACGGCGTGGCGCTCGAGTGCTGTCACGCCACCGATGACGGCGTGCGGTGCGTGGTGGAGTACAACGACGTGAGCACTCGCGGAGAGTGGCCGCCCCAGGCCGGCCTCGCCGTCTTCGAGCGTGCCGACGATGGCCGGATCGCCGCCGTGCGCTGCTACGACGACATCGAGCGCCCCGCCGCCGGCCGCCCCTCGTGAGACCGTCCGAACGGGTTTTGTACCACAGCATGGACATATCGGACGTGGCGTAGAACGATACGGGAGGGGCCACCTCGGGAAGGTCTTCGAGCCACTCATCGAGTTCCACCGTCATGACGTTCGAGCCTGTGCCGAGGAGGCCGCTGTGAGCACTGTCGAGTCATCCGGGACCACTGCTGGGAGCCCGCCGGTCCAACCGGGGGAGATGAGGCTGGAGGTCGTCGTGATCCCCGTCGGGGACGTCGACCGAGCGAAGCAGTTCTACGAAGGGCTGGGCTGGCGACTGGACGCCGATCTCGCGGTCGAGGACGGATATCGCGTCGTGCAGCTGACACCTCCGGGGTCGGGGTGCTCGATCATCTTCGGTGAGGGTGTGAGCGGGGCGGCTCCCGGATCCGCCGAGGGCCTCCAGCTGGCGGTCTACGACATCGACGACGCACGCGCGACGCTGAAAGAGGGCGGCGCCGACGTGAGCGAGGTGTTCCACGACACGACCGGGATCTTTCACCACGCCGGGACGGACGGTCGCGTCGCTGGCCCGGCGGACGGGCACGCCGACTACGGGTCGTTCCTCTCCTTCGCCGACCCCGACGGCAACGGCTGGATCGTGCAGGAGATCAAGACCCGGCTTCCCGGACGCTGAGAGGACACCCGACATGGCGACGATCTACTCCTCGGCCGACGAGCTGGCCGACGCCCTACGCCGCGCCGCCGCCGCCCACGGCGAGCACGAGGCGCGGACCGGTGAGGAAGACGCCGACTGGCCCGCCTGGTACGCGCTGTACATGGTCAGCGAGGCTGCGGGCGAGGAGCTGCCGACGTGAGCGACTTCGACGTCATCGTGCTCGGCGGCGGCTCGCCGGGGGAACACTGCGCAGGTGCACTCGCCGAAGGAGGCCTGCGGGTCGCGGTGGTCGAGCGCGAGCTGGTCGGCGGCGAGTGCTCCTACTGGGCCTGCATCCCCTCGAAGACGTTGCTGCGCCCGGGGGAGGCGGTCCAGGGGGCCCGTGACGCGGCCGCGACGGCGGAGGTGGACGTCGAAGCCGCGCTCGCCTGGCGCGACTTCATGGTGTCGGACTACTCCGACGCCGGCCAGGAGCGCTGGCTCGCCGACAGCTCGATCACCCTGATCCGGGGCAGCGGACGTCTCGCCGGCCCCGGTGCCGTCGAGGTCAACGGCGTCCGCCACACCGCGGACCACGTCGTCCTCGCCAACGGCGCCGAACCGTTCGTCCCGCCCGTGCCGGGTCTGCGCGAGCTCGACGGTGTGTGGACCAGCCGCGAGGCCACCTCGATGAAGGCTGTTCCCCGTCGTCTCCTGATCCTCGGCGGAGGCCCGGTGGGGGTCGAGATGGCCCAGGTCGTACGTCGACTCGGCGGCGAAGCCGTCATCGTCGACACGGGACCGCACCTCCTGGCCCGGGAGGCGGCGCCGCTCGGGGAAGCCCTCGGTCGGACTCTGGGTCGCGAGGGCATCGAGCTCGTGCTGTCGGCGAAGGCCTCGAGCGCGCGTCTGGAGGGCGAGGACTACGTCCTCGGCCTCGACGACGGCCGTGAGGTCCGAGGCGACCGGTTGCTCGTCGCGACCGGTCGCCGTCCGCGCCTGTCCGGGATCGGGCTCGAGACCGTCGGGGTGGAGGCCGACGCCCACGGGGTTCCCGTCGACGGGCGGCTGCGCGTGACCGACGGCCTGTGGGCGATCGGTGACGTCACCGGGCTCTGGCCGCTGACGCACGTCGGCAAGTACCAGGGCGAGGTCGTCGCGGCCAACATCCTGGGCGAGTCGCGTGAAGCCAGCTATGACGCCGTCCCGCGCGTGGTCTACACCGACCCGCAGGCCGCCGCGGTCGGCGCCGACGAGGCCGCGTTCAGCAGCACGGTCATGCTCGCCGACGTCGCCAAGACCGCGACGTACACGCGCGCGTACGCCGAGAGCGACGGATTCCTCACCCTCCTCAGTGACGGTGAGCGGCTCACCGGTGCCTACGCCCTCGGGCCCGACGCCGGGGAGTGGTTGCAGCAGGCGACCCTCGCGATCCGAGCACGCATCCCGCTCGACGTGCTCACCGACACGATCCAACCGTTCCCGACCTTCTCCGAGATCTACGTCCCGGCGCTGAAGAGCCTGCGGGCCGAGATCGCCGCTCGGTCGCGTGAACGCGACGGGGCCCCTAAGGGTGGCTGAGCCGACGAGCGCGCTCGCTCGCAACCGTCTCGCGCACGGCCGGCGCAACCTCGGCGGCGAAGCGCTCGGTCGTCGCCACGTCGTCCCCGCCGATCAGGACGGCCGTGATCCCGTGGGTCAGGGCGAGGTCGACGAGGTTGTCGATCCAGCGTGCGGGCGGGCCGCCGAGGATGCCTCCGGCCGTGGAGTCGAAACCGACGTTCATGATGTTGAGGAGCCGCCTCACGTCGCTCGGTGACCGTCCGGCGGCGACAGCAGCATCGTCGATCCGGGCGTTGAGCGCCGGAAGCGACGCGGTGCCGTCCTCGAGATACTCGATCGTCGGCAGCCAGCCGTCGGCCACCGCGCCGGTCAGCGCGAGCATCTTCGGCTTGTAGGCGCCGAGCCAGATCCCGATGTCGTGGGCTGGCTGGGGCCCTCGCTTGGCGCCGACGCTCCGGTAGTAGTCGCCGTCCACGCGCACGCCCCCCGGCTGCCCGGCGTCCCAGATCTCGCGAATGATCTCGATCCCCTCGCGGAGAGCCTCGACCCCCTGGCCTGCGGTGAGCCGGCGCCCGCCCATGGCAGCGACGCCCTCCCAGAACGCGCCCGCACCGAGACCGAGCTCGAAGCGTCCGCCGCTGAGGATATCGAGCGAGGCGGCAGCCCGGGCGAGCACGGCGGGAGGTCGGAGCGGCAGGTTGAGGACGTTGCCGCTGAGGTGGACGTGCTCGGTCCGGGCGGCGGCGTACGCCAGGAGCGTCCAGGTGTCGAGCAGTGCAGGCTGGTACGGGTGGTCCTGGAAGGTCACCAGGTCGAGGCCGACGCGGTCGGCGGTGACTGCCAGCTCGAGCACGCGCTGCGGGTCCCGCGAGCGCGGCGTGACGAAGGTGCCGAACAGAAGCTCGTGTCCGTAGTCGGTCATGGTGGTCCTTTCGTCAGCCCGCGCGTGACACCGTCACGTCGACGGTGGGGGCGATGTTGAAGTTGTCCCGGAAGAGATTCTCGGGGTCGTAGAGAGCCTTGGTCCTGCGGAGCCGGGCGAGGGTGGGCGGTGGGAACGCATCGTCGAGACGCTCGGGTCGCAGGTCGGTGTCGAAGCTGAGATACAGGCCGTCGAAGTGCGCGGCCAACGCATCGAAGGCAGGGTCCAGAGCGCCGTGGCCGCGACCCATCGCCGTCACCTGGAACGCCGAGCGACGATGGGCGAAGGCTGTGCGGTCCGGTGGCACGTCGGCGATGGCGCCCCCCATCGCGCGCAGCTGGAAGTACGCGACGGTGCCGCTGTGAAGCAGCCGCGCAGCGTCGTGGGCGAAGGCGGGTGTCAGCTCGGGCAGGAGCGCGGACCTCGAGACGGGCTCGCCGTATCCCTGATGGCCTTCGGGTCCGACGTCGCCCGCCTCCGCCATGACGCCGGCGTACCGGGTCAGGACGACCTCCTGCCGGACCAGGTCTCCGAGAGCCACGAACGGTGTCAGGCGCTCGACGATCACGTCGGCGTCTCCGAAGTCGACCAACGCGTACAGCTGGACGACCGACTTCCCGTCGCGCGGGCGTCCGGTGACAAGGAACACCGTGGTGTCGCGGGGAGCCGACGAAGCGAGCCGGCCGTACGTCAGGAGCGCCTGCTCGATGTCGTCGGTGACCAGCACGAGCTTGGCCCACCCCACGTCGTCGACCTCGTCGACCTCGAACTCGAACGACGTGGCGATACCGACGTTGGCGCCTGCGCCTCGCACCGCCCAGAAGAGGTCGGGGTGCTCCTGGTCGGAGACGCGCAGCTGACCTCCGTCGGCAAGCACGAGATCGGCCGAGCGGAGGTGGTCGATGGTCAGACCGTGGCGGCGCGACAACAGGCCGATGCCACCCGCGGTGGCGAGTCCGCCGACGCCGACGCCTCCATAGTCACCCGAGCCCAGCGCCCAACCATGGGAGTTCAAAGCTGCGGCGACCTCCTTCCAGGTGGCGCCCGGGCCGACGCGCACTCGCCGACGGCGGGGGTCTACGACCTCGATGCCGTCCAGTGCACCGACGTCGATCACCAGTCCGCCGTCGTTGGTCGAGCGGCCACTGATGCCGTGCCCTCCGCTGCGTACGCCCAGCGGCAGGTGGCGGTGCCGGTGCGCGAAGACGACCGCATCGGCGACCTCGTCGGGCGTCTGCGGCCGGAGCACGAGACCGGGCGCTCCCGACCGCAGGTAGGTGGAGCGGACGGCGGAGAAATTGTCGTCACCCGGTTCGATCGCCGTCCGACGCAGCGATTCGGGCAGCCCGTCGTAGTCGATCCCCGGACGCCGCCTGGACCGTGCCGCCACGGATCGCCCGGACGGGTTGCCGCCGTGGCTCGCCGCAAAGGGGATGAGCCGCTCGACGTCGTGCGCGGTGCGGACTGGGACCACGACGGGCAGGTCGTGGTCGGCCAGCGCGAGGAGCTCCGCAGGCCCGGCCCCTGCCGGGGCGGTGACCCAGCCGGCCTCGGCGACGAGGCGTACGCCTGCCAGGGACTCGAGGGTCTGTCGAGCCTTCGCGACGACCTCGGGGTAGGGCGCCGCGCGCGCGACGTGGTCCGAGAGGTCGGGTGTCGCCCCGTCCCCAGAGACGCCGATGGCGATGTGAGCGGTGTGAGCCGCGACCCACACGGCGGTCGTCCAGGAGTCGAGAGCAGTGTCCGCCCGGCTGTCATGGGTGCCCTCGGTGTCGCCCGGACCGACGACGACCAGATCGAGCCGACCTGCCTCCGCTCGCTGAGCGAGCGCTGTCGCCGACTCGGGGGCGCTGCTCGCCCACTCCGTGTCGAGCAGAATGCCTAGCTGCACGTCCCTCACTCGTCTCTGTCGTAGACCATCTCTGTCGCAGACGATGACAACACCATCGCTGCGTGTCATGTTCCCTTCGCTCGCCTATCCCGTCTTGACTCTAGATCATCCTGTGTCACGATGATCTAGAAAGCAGACGAATTCGAGAGGGGCTCGCCCATGGGCACGCTGTTCAGGCTTGATTCAAGTATTCGGATCGAGGGGTCGGTGACCCGGGCGGTCGCCGACACTTTGCAGGCCGCCGTCGTCGAGGAGATCCCTGCGGTCGAGGTCGTACGCCGCGACATCGGGACCGCGCCCATCGACGCGTCACACTGGGGGGCCGCCGCCTATGCCGGTGGGACGGTCGAGGACGAGCGGACAACGGCGCAGAGCGAGGCGCTCGCCGTCGCCGCTGAGCTGGCGGACGAGCTCGTGGCGGCGGACGTGCTCATCTTCGCCGTCCCCATGTACAACTTCGGCGTGTCCCAGCACTTCAAGACGTGGTTCGACCTGGTGTCGACCGACCCGAGGTTCGCCCCGGGCGCAGGCACCCTCGAGCAACGGCCTGCCTTCCTCGTGACCGCGCGTGGCGGCGGCTACGGTCCCGGCACGCCCCGCGCCGGTTGGGACCACGCGACCGGCTGGATGCGGCGGATGCTCGAAGACCTGTGGGGGCTGGATCTCGACGTGATCGAGACCGAGCTCACGCTGGCGGAGGTCACGCCGGCCATGGCAGAGCTCCGAGAGTTGGCGCAGCACCAGCTGGCCGAGTCGCACGAGGCGGCGCGCCGAGGGGCGCGTTCGGTGACCCTCCACCTGCGCGGCAGCAGCGAACCGTACGGCCAGGGCTCGCTGGCGTCGTAGACGCCACGACGACGGGCGTCCCGCCGCGATGGAGCGCCGGGCTACGCCTCGGCCGCCTCGAGACAGGGATCGAAGTCCGGGTCGCCCGTCGTCGACGCCGCCTTGCAGAGGAGCCGGCGAAAGCTCGCGCGTTCGTCGTCGTCGAGGGCGCTGAGCAGCTGGCGCTCCGCCCCCGAGACCTCGCGGTAGAGGTCTTCGACGGCCCGGCGCCCGCGATCGGTCGCCACGATCTGGCGCTGGCGACGGTCGTTGGGGTTGGGTCGCCGCTCCACCAGACCCGCCTCGACGAGGTCGTCGATCAGGTAGGTCATCACCGTGCGGTCGATGCCGAGATGGTTGGCCAGGGCCAGCTGGCTGGGCTTGTCGCCCTCGAGCACCTCGAGCATGGTCTGGTAGCCGCGAGGCCCGTGGGGGAAGCTGCCCAGCGCCGGCGCGACGGCGTCCCGGTAGGTGCGAAGAAGCACGCCCAGGGCCCAGCCGATGTCGTTCTCGGTGCCCGGCTCGCTCGCACCCGCGTGGGTCTCACTCACCTCCTCATCGTACGACGCCGCGGGGATCGACCTCGATGACCGCCAGGGGCGGTGACGTAGGATCCCCGGGTGCACGATCAGCCCCGCATCGACCCCGACGACCTCGCGACCACCCTCAAGGTCCTCCGACAGCTCCCCGACCTCCACCCCGACCACCCCGACATCCGGACGGTCAAGCGCGAGGCGTCGTTCATGTACAAGCTGATCAAGAAGGCTCGTCGCGACGAGATCCGCCAGGAGCGGCAGCGACACGACCAGGAGATCATCGAGAAGACGGCCACCGGCTCCCCGATGAGGATCGACGACGAGACCGCCGGTATCCCGCTGGTCTCGCACGCGCCGGGTGCTTTCGCCGGCGAGCTGATCACCGCGCGCGGCTGCTACATCTGCAAAGAGGACTTCACTCTCGTCGACGCGTTCTACCACTGGCTCTGCCCTCGGTGCGCCGCGATGTCGCACGCCAAGCGTGACCAGCGGACCGACCTCACCGGCAAGCGCGCCCTGCTCACCGGCGGCCGCGCGAAGATCGGCATGTACATCGCGCTGCGCCTGCTTCGCGACGGAGCGCACACCACCATCACCACCCGGTTCCCCAAGGACGCGGTGCGCCGTTTCGCCGCGATGGAGGACTCGCCCGAGTGGCTGCACCGTCTCAAGGTCGTCGGTATCGACCTGCGCGACCCCGCCCAGGTGATCAGCCTGGCCGACGACGTCGCCGCGGCGGGACCGCTGGACATCCTGATCAACAACGCCTGCCAGACGGTGCGGCGGACGCCGGGTGCGTACTCGCGTCTGGTCGAGATGGAGGGTGCACCCCTTCCGGATCACACCGCGCTGCCCGAGATGGTCTCCTTCGACGGCGTCTCCGAGGCCCACCCCGCTGCGATCGCCGGAGCGCTGTCCACCGCGGCCGTGGCCCATCACGAGGGGGAGTCGCTCGAGGTCGCCGAGGCCGCGCACACGGCGGCCTCGATCACCGCGCTGGCGCTCTCGGCCGGTTCGGCGTCCCTGGCTGCGCACCTCGACGGGACCGCCGTGGACGCCGGCGGGCTGCTCCCCGACCTGCAGACGACCAACTCCTGGACCCAGGTCGTCGACCAGGTCGACCCGCTGGAGCTGCTGGAGGTCCAGCTCTGCAACTCGATCGCACCGTTCCTGCTGGTCTCCCGGCTCCGTCCGGCGATGCGCGCGGCGGTCCAGGCGGGCGCCCGACGGGCGTACGTCGTCAACGTCTCGGCGATGGAGGGGCAGTTCTCCCGTCGCTACAAGGGCCCTGGCCACCCCCACACCAACATGGCCAAGGCGGCGCTCAACATGATGACCCGTACCAGTGCGGGTGAGATGTTCGAGGCCGACAAGATCCTGATGACCGCCGTCGACACCGGCTGGATCACCGACGAGCGTCCTCACCAGGAGAAGCTCCGGATCGCTGCGGAGGGGTGGCACGCGCCCCTCGACCTGGTCGACGGTGCGGCCCGGGTCTACGACCCGGTCGTGCGCGGCGAGCGTGGGGAAGACCTCTACGGCTGCTTCGTGAAGGACTACGAGCCGTCGCCCTGGTGACCGTCTCGTCAGTCGCTCAGGCGGTGAAGAGAGCGCTGTAGGCGTTGAGCGCCGGCTGACCGCCCAGGTGGGCGTAGAGGACGTTCGATCCGCGCGGAATCTCGCCGCTCGTCACCAGGTCGACGAGACCCGCCATCGACTTCCCCTCGTAGACGGGGTCGATGATCATCCCCTCCAGGCGGCCGGACAGCCCGATGGCATCGAGCGTGGAGTGCACGGGGATGCCGTAGCGGTCGCCCGCCCACCCCTCGAGCACGGTGATCTCGTCGTCGGTGAGCTCGCGCCCGAGGCCGATCAGCTCTGCGGTGCCCCGCGCGATGCGAGCGACCTGGGCGCGAGTCGCGTCGACCTCGGCGGAGGCGTCGATGCCGATCACGCGCCGCGGTCGGTCCTGCAGCGCGAATCCGGCGATCATGCCGGCCTGGGTGGACCCGGTCACCGCGCAGACGACGACCGTGTCGAAGAAGACGCCGAGCTCGCGCTCCTGCTGCTGGACCTCGAACGCCCAGTTCGCGAAGCCGAGACCGCCGAGCCGGTGGTCCGACGCGCCCGCCGGGATGCCGTAGGGCGTGCCGCCGCGCGCGCGGACGTCCTCGAGCGCCTGCTCCCAGCTGCCCTTGACTCCGATGCCGAAGCCGGACGGGTCGAGGCGCACCTCGGCGCCCATGATGCGCGACAGCATGATGTTGCCGACCCGGTCGTTGAGCGGATCGGGCCAGTCGACCCAGCGCTCCTGGACGAGGACGGCCTTCAGGCCGAGCCGGGCGGCGAGGGCCGCGACCTGGCGCGTGTGGTTGGACTGGTAGCCGCCGATGGAGACGAGGGTGTCCGCTCCCTGCTCGAGGATGTCGGGCACGAGGTACTCGAGCTTGCGGGTCTTGTTGCCGCCGTACGCCAGGCCGGAGTTGCAGTCCTCGCGCTTGGCCCAGATGCGGGCGCCGCCGAGGTGCCCGGTGAGCCGGTCCAAGGGATGGATCGGGCTCGGGCCGAAGAGCAACGGATAGCGGCGGAAGTCCCGCAGCGACATGGTTTCTCCTCGGGTCAGCGGACAATCGCCTTGCCGTACACGCGATGCGCGATGTGTAATATATCGCATGCCGCTCCCGGACAACTCGGTCACCATCGACCGGAGCCTGCTGCGCGACGACGTCTACCGACGCCTGCGCGACGGGATCGTGGACGGCGCTCTGGCGCCCGGAGAGCAGCTGCGCGACAGCGAGCTGGCCGCTCGCCTCGGCGTGAGCCGTACGCCGGTGCGTGAGGCGCTGCTGCGCCTGGCCGACGCGGGTCTGGTGGTCGCGCGGCCCGGTCGGTCGACCACCGTGAGCTCACTCCAGGTCCAGGACGTCCACGACGCTCGGGTCGTCGTGGCGGCAATGCACGCGGCGGCGGTCAGGGAGGCGATCGACCGGTTCACTCCGTTCGACATCGACGAGATGCGCGACGCCAACCACCGCTTCGCCGAGGCGATCGCGGCGGGTGACGTGGTGGCCGCCCTCCAGGCCGACGGGGAGCTCCACAGCGTTCCGGTCAGACTCGCCGCCAACCGAGCATTGACCTCGGTGCTCGACCAGTACGTCCCCGTCCTGCGGCGGGCCGAGAGGGTTCGGTTCTCGTCGTCGGCCGCACGCGAGTCGATCGCGCGTCACGAGCGTCTCATCGACCGGTGCGAGGCGGGCGACGGCGACGGGGCCGGCGCCATCGAGTACAGCACGTTCGCCAGCCTGTCCGCGGAGCTCGAGGTGGAGGTCGCGGCGGACAAGGAATGACCCCAGCCACGTCGTCTCTCGGCGGACGGTCCGGCTGGACAGTTGTGGCCGACCGGAGGGGGCCGGGATGATGCAACGGGAGGGTGCGCCACCGACGCTGTACGGGCGTCGCAGCGAGCGACAGAGGCTCGACGAGCTGGTGCGGGCCGCCGAGGCGGGCCGGAGCGGGGTGCTGGTCGTCGACGGTGAGCAGGGTGTCGGGAAGTCTGCACTGCTCGCTCACCTCGCCCACGCTGCCAGGAACGGCCGGGTGGTCCGGGTCAGCGGGGCGGAGTCCGAGGCCGACCTGGCGTTCGCCGGGTTGCACCAGCTGTGCAGCCCGCTGCTCGACCTCGTCGGCAGGTTGCCGGCGCCGCAGGCCGATGCTCTCGGCGTCGCCCTCGGACTTCGCACGGGGTCGTCGGCGGACGGATTTCTCGTCGGCCTGGCGACCTTGTCGTTGCTGTCAGAGGCTTCACGGGACCGACCGCTCGTCTGCGTAGTCGACGACGCCCACTGGTTGGACGATGCCTCGGCGCAGACCCTGGCGTTCGTGGCTCGGCGGCTTGAGTCGGACGCGGTCGTCCTCGTGGTGGCGACGAGGGCCGCAGATGACGATCGGCGTTGGGGGAGGTTGCCTCGACTGACGGTCCCTCCACTGGCCACGGTCGATGCCGAGGCTCTTCTGCGGTCGACGATCGCCGCACCGCTCGACCGGCGGGTGCGCAACCGCCTCGTCGCCGAGACCCACGGCATCCCCGCCGCGCTGTGGGACGTGACGCGGCGGTTCTCGACCACCGAGCTGGCGTTCGGTCCGCAGGCGAGCGTGACAGCGGTGACCGACGGTTGCCCCGAAGCAACGCTCGCGCGCGGGCTCGAAGGGCTGGACGAGCCGTCGCGTCTGCTGCTGCTCGCCGCCGCTGCGGAGCCGACCGGAGACGCGGCTCTGCTGTGGCGCGCCGCCGAGAATCTCGGGCTCGGCAGCGAGGCCGTCGCCCCAGCACAAGCCGTCGGGCTGCTCGAGATCCAGGAGACGGTCCGGTTCAGGCATCCGACGGCGCGGTCGGTGGTCTACGGAGCCGCCGCTGCCGCCGACCGTCGGGTGGTCCACCAGGCGCTCGCGGACGCCACCGACCCCGTGCAGGACCCTGACCGGCGCGCGTGGCACCTCGCCCACGCCGTCGCGCGCCCGGACGAGCGCGTGGCCCGCGACCTCGAGCGCTCCGTCGGGCGCGCGGCAGCGCAGGGCGGCCCGGCCGCGGCTGCGGCCTTCCTGCAGCAGGCAGCCACGCTGACGCCCGACGTACGGCCGCGTGTCGACCGGCAGATCGCTGCGATCGACGCCCTGCTGAACGCCGGCGCCGTGGACGCGGCGCGGGAGCTGTGCGGCGTGGCGGAGGGTGAGGTGCTGGGCGATCTTCATCGGGCCCGGCTCGACCAGCTGCGTGCGCGGATCGAGAGTGCATCCTGCCGCGGTGCGGATGTGCTCCCGCCGCTGCTCTCCGCCGCTCGGCGGCTCGAGGCTTTCGATCCACAGCTGGCGTTCGACAGCTATGCGGACGCGCTCACCGCTGCGTTGTTCTCGGCCCGGTCAACCGCCGGCATCGGCGTGCGAGCCGTGGCCGACGCCGTGCGTGACGCGCGCGTCCCGGTCGATCGCAGGCCGGGTGACCTGGCGGTCCAGGCGATGGCCGTGCTGTACGCCGATGGATACGCCGAGGCCGTTCCGCTGCTCAGGCGTGCGGTCGAGGCGTTCGACACCGACGAGCTGTCTCCCGGGGAGGGCGCACGGTTCTCCTGGCTGGTCGAGCTGGTGGCTGCCGGCTTGTGGGACGAGCACGCGTGGGACAGGTTGACCGGTCGGGACGTGAGGCGGGCCCGCGAAGCAGGAGCCGGCGATGCCCTCACGGTCGCCCTGAACACCCGCGTCTACGTCACCCTCTTCGGGGGTGACCTGGGGGCCGCAAGGACGCTGCTCGAGGAGATCCACGCCGTTGACGCCGCGGCGGGTACGGCGCTGACGCCGTACGGAGCCATCGGGCTCGCCGCCTTCCGCGGCGACCAGGCAGAGGCCGAGCCGCTCCTCGCTGCGGTGCGCGAAGAGGCTGTCGCGCGCGACGACGGTCTCGGGACCTGGGTCGTGCAGTGGGCGCAAGCGCTCCTCTACAACGGACTCGGCCGCTACCGGGAGGCATTGGTTGCCGCTCGTGAGGCCGTCGACCGGCCCGACTGGATGGCGGTCGCGACCTGGGCACTCGTCGAGCTGGTCGAGGCCGCTTCACGGGCCGGCGAACCGACCACGGCGGCGGACGCGTTCGCGCAGCTGGCACCGCTCGCGCGGGCCAGCGGGAGCGACTGGGCGCTCGGGGTGGCCGCGCGCTGCGAGGCGCAGCTGCACGACGGTGACCGCGCGGACAGTCTCTATCGCGAGTCGATCGACAGGCTCGGGCGCACGGCCGTTCCTCCCGAGCTCGCCAGGGCGCACCTGCTGTACGGCGAGTGGTTGCGGCGGGCCGGCCGGCGTGTCGAGGCGCGCGAGCAGCTGCGGACCGCTCACCAGATGCTGGTCGCCCTGGGACTGGCCGCCTTCGCCGAACGCGCACGCCGAGAGCTGGCCGCCACTGGTGAGACGGTGCGCAAGCGTGCCCACGGCACACGGGACGAGCTCACCCCGCAGGAGATGCACGTCGCCCGTCTCGCTGCGGAGGGACTGACCAACCCCGACATCGGCACCGAGCTCTTCCTCAGCCCTCGCACGGTGGAGTGGCACATGGGGAAGGTCTTCGGCAAGCTCGGCATCTCCTCGCGCCGTCAGCTGCGCGACGTCATCGGGGCCGCCCAGACGTCGCGCCCACGGCGGGACGCGCTGACGGCATGAGGTGACGCCGGGGACCCGTGTCAGGCACCCCGGGGGCCAGACCGGGGATCACACGGGGGCGAACGAGGTGAATGTCGCGTCAGGCTCGAGGTCCACCCACGGCCGACAGGCCTTCGAGAAGGAGCTCGTCATGACCGCTGCATCGTCGTCCCCGTCCACACCACGCCCAACCATCGTGCTCGTCCACGGTGCCTTCGCCGACTCCTCCAGCTGGAACGGCGTCGTGCCCGAGCTTCAGCGACGGGGCTACCACGTCGTCGCGATCGCCAACCCGCTCCGAGGGCTCAGCTCCGACGCCGAGTACCTCCGCAGCTTCCTCGACACCCGGGACGGGCCCGTGGTCCTGGCCGGGCACTCGTACGGCGGGGTAGTGATGAGCGAGGCCGCGGAGGGGTCCTCGGTGGTCGCCGCGCTCGTCTACCTCGCCAGCTTCACCCTCGAGGTCGGTGAGAGCGCCGACGACCTCACGACCAAGTTCCCCGGTGCCGAGCTCGGGTCGGCCGCCGAGCCGGTGCCCTTCCCGACGGCAGACGGCGACACCGGCTCTGACGTCTACATCCAGCAGGACCGGTTCAACGAGGTGTTCGCCGCCGACGTGGCGCCCGACATCGCGCGGGTGATGGCCGTCACGCAACGCCCGATCGCGGGCAGTGCCCTCACGGACACGGCCACGAGGGCTGCCTGGCGCAGCATCCCGTCCTGGACGATGGTCGCCAACCAGGACCTAGCCATCCCTGCGGAGTCCCAGCGCTTCATGGCCGAGCGTGCGCAGTCGCACACGGTCGAGATCGACGCCTCCCACGCCGTGACGGTCTCTCAGCCGAAGGCGGTCGCGGACCTGATCGACGCAGCGGCGCGAGGTGTCACCGACCTCTGAGCCGTTCGCGACACCCGGGCCCGAGATCGTGCGCTCTCGGGCCTGAGTGCTGCTCCACGTGGCGGAAGGGGGAGCGCGGTCGTACGGTCGGCAGAACACCGGACGACAGCGAGGGGCATGGCGTGACTCAGACGATCCATCGACTGCTGTGTTTCGCCCGGCCACGGCCGGGCACTCCGGGCTCATGAGCGCCGAGAACTCGCTGTCGCGAGCGGAGACCGACGACCTGCGGCGGCGGCTCGTGGTCGGCCTCGTCGGTGCTGCCCTGCTGGTCGCCCTGCTGGTGGTCGGGCTGTCGTGGGCGAAGTGGCTGCCCTACCTCGACAAGACGACCTCGCTGTCCGACACGGGAGCATGGGACGGAGCGGCGATCTTCGACACCGCGACCACCGCGTCCTCCCCGTGGGCGGCCGGCTGGGACTTCACCGTCGCCTACTTCACGGCAGTCTGGCGGGCGCTCGTGGTGGCGGTGCTGGTCGCGGCCGCCGTGGACGCCCTCATTCCCCGCAGGTGGCTGCTGGCGGCGCTCGGACGCCGTACGGCCGTCAGCCAGTCTCTGGTCGGTGGCATCGTGTCGATGCCCAGCATGATGTGCACGTGCTGCAGCGCGCCGGTGGCCAGAAGCCTTCGACAGCGTGGGACGCCGGTGGCGGGCTGCATCGCCTACTGGGTCGGCAACCCGGTCCTCAACCCCGCGGTCCTCGTCTTCCTCCTGCTTGTCCTCCCCTGGCAGTACGCCGTGGTGCGGCTCCTCGTCGGTGTCGTGGTCGTGGTCGGGGCCGGGGTTGCGGTGTCGCGGTTCCTCGAGCGGCGGCAGGTCGCGGCGGCGGTCGCCGACGTCGACGCTGCCCCGGACGACGACGCCGGCTCGCTGCGTGAGATGCCCGGCCGCTACCTGCGCTCGCTCACCCGCTTCACCGTCGTGCTCGTCCCCGAGTACGTCGTCGCCGTGTTCGCGGTCGGGATGGTCAGCGGACCGCTGTCGAACTTCGACGGGATCACTCAGCAGCTCGGCGTGGTCGCGGTGCTCCTGGTCGCGGTCGTCGCGACCGCGTTGGTGGTGCCGACCGGCGGAGAGATTCCGGTCATCGCGGCGGTGACCGCCGCGGGGGCGACCGCCGGCGTCGGCGGAGTCCTGCTGATCGCTCTGCCGGCTCTCTCGCTGCCCTCGATGCTCATGGTCGGGCGGTCGTTCGGGTGGCGGGCGACGGGACTGACCGCAGGCGTCGTCGTGGTGGGCAGTCTCGCCGCGGGCGGCATGCTCGCGGTCCTGTCCTGACGCTCTGAGGCTTCGCGCAGATCGGGGACGGTGATCAGGAGATCTCCGGGAGCTCCTGCGCCGCCCCGAGGAGCACGCGGAACGGATCGCCCTTCGTCTCCAGGCGGTCGAGCACGGAGCGGACCGTCCAGCGGTCAGGACGGAGGTCGGGATCGTCGAGCTCGTCCCAGGTGAGGGGGACCGACACAGGGGCACCTGGTGCCGGACGCGGCGAGTACGGCCCCACCAGCGTCTTGTTGATCGCGTTCTGCGTGTAGTCGAGCCGGGCGAGCCCTTTGCGCTCCTTCACCTCCCACTTCCAGCTGACCAGCTCGGGGACGACCTGCCCGATGGTCTTCGACAGCTTCTCGACCCACACACGGGTGTCGTCGAAGCTGTAGCCGGGGACGACCGGGATCCAGATCTGGATGCCACGGCGGCCGGTCACCTTGGGCCGCGCGGTCACCCCGAGGTGGTCCAGCGCCGTACGGTGCAGACGGGCGAGGACGAGCAGGTCGTCCCAGGTCGTACGCTCGCCGGGGTCGAGGTCGATCAGCGCGTACGTCGGCTCGCGCGGTGCCTCGATGCGTGAGGTCCACGGGTGCCACTCGAGCGCCCCGAAGTTCGCCGCCCACACGAGTGCGGCGGGTTCGTCGGCCACGACGTAGGTGGTGGTCTCGCCGTCGTCGGCCTCGGGGTTGTCCCACTCGCCGAGCCAGTCCGGGGCGTGGGCCGGGCGCTGCTTGTGCCAGAAACCCTTCGAGTCGGCACCGTCCGGATATCGGTGGAGGTTGAGCGCCCGTCCTTCGAGGTAGGGGACCGCGACCGGTGCGACGCGGGCGGCGTAGGCGAGCAGCTCGCGCTTGGTCACCGGCGGGTCACCGGGGAACAGGACCTTGTCGAGGTTGGTCACCTTCAGCGATCGCCCGAAGACCTCCCAGGTCCCCTGCTTGCCCAGCCCTCTCAGCGCGTCGATCGCCTCGTCGGGCAGCGGGTCGGGGAGGAGAGAGACGCTGGCCTCGGCGGCCGGCGCCTCGGAGCGCCACAGCCGGTGGGGGTCGGCCGCAACCTCGTCGTTGGTGCGTCCGCTCAGCACGGAACGGGGATGGTCCTCCGCGTCCCAGCCGTCCACGGCGTGCGGGTCGTGCTTGTGCAGGAGCATCCAGGCGTCGGACCCGTCGTCGCTCTCGCGGCGCACGAGCACGAGCCGTCCACGCAGCTTCTCGCCGTGGACCTCGGCGTGCAGCTCACCGGCCTTGACGGCGGCACGCGGGTCGTCGGTCTTGACCGGCTCCCAGGTGCCGGTGTCCCACACGATGACGTCCCCGCCGCCGTACTCGCCGGACGGGATGACTCCCTCGAAGAGCAGGTACTCGATCGGGTGGTCCTCCACGTGCATCGCGAGCCGCCGCGCCGACGGGTCGAGCGTGGGCCCCTTGGGCACGGCCCAGCTCACGAGGACCCCGTCGACCTCGAACCGAAGGTCGTAGTGCAAGCGGCTCGCGCGGTGGCGCTGCACGACGAACCTCGCGACACCCGCGTCCGGCGTCTCACCACCGGCAGGTTCCGGCGTACGAGTGAAGTCGCGCTTGCGGCGGTAGACCTCGAGGGGATCACTCATGCCTGCTCCGTGCCCGGAGGAGCCGCTTGCATGCCTCTGGCAGTCTGCGCGCCGCAGCGTGATCCGGTTGTCTGGGGCCCATGACGCGCTATGGGTTCCATGCCAGTCACGAGCAGATCTCCCCGCGGCAGCTGCTTGCCGACGTCCAGCACGCTGAGCGGGCGGGGTTCGAGATGGCGATGTGCTCCGACCACTTCTCGCCCTGGAGCCGGCGGCAGGGACACTCGGCGTTCGCCTGGTCGTGGCTCGGTGCTGCGCTCGCCACCACCGACCTCACCTTCGGTGCGGTCAGCGCGCCCGGGCAGCGCTACCACCCCGCAGTGATCGCCCAGGCCATCGGCACCCTCGGCACGATGTTCCCCGGCCGCTTCTGGGTCGCCCTCGGCAGCGGCGAGGCCGGCAACGAGCACATCACCGGCGACCGGTGGCCGGCCAAGGAGGTACGGACGCGGCGGCTGGAGGAGTGCGTGGACGTCATCCGCCGGCTGCTCGAGGGTGAGGAGGTCAGCCACGACGGTCTGGTCACGGTCGACCGGGCCCGCCTCTGGGACGTCCCCGACCCACGGCCGCGTCTCGTCGGCCCGGCCGTCTCGCTCGCGAGCGCGTCTCGTGTCGCCGCCTGGAGCGAGGGGATGGTGACGGTCAACCAGCCGCTCGAGGACCTGCGCAAGCGCGTGGACGCCTACCGGGAGGGCGGAGGCGCCGGGCCGCTCGCCCTGCAGGTGCACCTGGCGTGGGCGCCGACCGAGCAGGAGGCGGAGCAGATCGCCCACGAGCAGTGGCGCAGCAACGTCTTCAGCGAGCCGATCCCGTGGGACCTGGAGACGCCCGAGGCGTTCGACGCCGTCTCCGAGGACGTCACCGTGGAGAAGGTGCGCACGGTGGTCGACATCTCGTCCGATCTCGGCCGCCACTGCGAGCGCCTCGCCGAGTATGCCTCGCTCGGTTTCGACGAGATCTATCTCCATCACGTCGGACAGTCGCAGGAGCGCTTCCTCGACGCGTTCGGTGAGCACGTGATCCCCCAGCTCAAGGAAGGCTGAGTCGTGGCACGAAGTGTGAGCACCGGAGACCTCTGGTGGAAGAACGCCGTCATCTACTGCGCGGACGTCGAGACGTACTCCGACTCCGACGGGGACGGCGTCGGAGACCTCGTCGGACTGACCCAGCGGATCGACTACCTCGCCGAGCTGGGGGTGACGTGCCTGTGGCTGATGCCCTTCTACCCGACACCGGACCGTGACGACGGCTACGACGTGACCGACCTCTTCGGCGTCGACAGCAGGCTCGGCACCCACGGCGACCTCGTGGAGCTCCTCCGTGCTGCCGACGACCGTGGCATCCGGGTGATCGCGGACCTCGTCGTCAACCACACCTCGGCGGAGCACCCGTGGTTCAAGGAGGCACGTCGCAGCAAGGACAACCCGTACCGCGACTACTACGTCTGGCGCTCCGACCCGCCTCCCGACACGTCCGACTCCGTCGTCTTCCCCGACAAGGAGGACGGCATCTGGACGCTGGACGAGCGCACGGGCGAGTGGTACCTCCACCACTTCTACTCCCACCAGCCCGACCTGAACTTCGCCAACCCCATCGTCCGTGACCACATCGCGAAGTCCCTCGGCTTCTGGCTCCAGCTCGGGCTCGCCGGATTCCGGGTCGATGCCGTTCCGTTCCTGATCGCCGACGTCGACACCGCCGGCGACGACGTACCGGGCGATCCCCACGCCTACCTCAAGGCGTTGCGGTCGTTCCTCGGCCGGCGACGCGGGGACGCGATCCTGCTGGGCGAGGTCAACCTGCCCCACAAGGAGCAGCGCGCCTACTTCGGCGGCTCCGACGGCGACGAGCTCACCATGATGTTCGACTTCATCAGCATGCAGGCGCTCTACCTCTCGTTCGCGCGGGAGGACGCCCGTCCGCTGGCCAAGGCGCTCAAGGCGCGACCGTCGATCCACCCCGACTGCCAGTGGGCGACGTTCGTGCGCAACCACGACGAGCTGACCCTCGACAAGCTGTCGGAGGAGGAGCGCCAGGAGGTGTTCGCCGCGTTCGGGCCGGACCCGTCGATGCAGATCTTCGGGCGCGGTCTCAAACGTCGACTCCCCCCGATGATGGACGGCGACCCACGCCGCATCCGGATGGCCTACAGCCTGCTCTTCAGCCTCCCCGGCACGCCGACGCTCTACTACGGCGAGGAGATCGGGATGGGAGAGGACCCCGAGGCCGAGGGCCGGATGGCGGTGCGGACACCGATGCAGTGGGAGCCGACACGGAACGGCGGGTTCTCCACCGCGCCGACGAGTCGACTGGTCCAGCGCATGGTGCCCGACGGCTACGGACCCGAGCACGTCAACGTGGCGGACCAGAAGCGCGACCCGGACTCACTGTGGAACTTCATGCGCTCGTTGATCCAGACCTATCGCGAGTGCCCCGAGCTCGGGTGGGGGGACTTTGCGGTCCTTCAGCAGTCTCACCACGAGGTGATGGCTCACCGCTGCCACTGGGAGGGGTCGTCGGTGATCGCGGTGCACAACCTCTCCGCGGAGCCGGTGACGACACTGATCTCGTTGCACCCCGACGACCTGGAGGGTGAGGAGCCGGTGTGGCTCGAGGACCTGTTCGACCACCGGAGCGTGGAGCTGGAGGGCGGCGAGGCCAAGCTGCCGCTGGAGGGGTACGGCCACCACTGGTTCCGGGTACGCCGGGGTGAGGCCTAGGTAGCATCCGGTGGATGCAGCGCTCCTCGACTCGTAGGCCTCGCGACCTGCGCAGCATCGCCGTCTTCCTCGCCTCGCGTGACGGGGAGGACGCGAGCCTGCGGGAGATGGCGTACGAGGTCGGCGCGCAGATCGCCGAACGTGGTATCGAGCTCGTCTACGGAGGTGGCGGGAGCGGTCTCATGGGCGCACTCTCGCGTGGCGCGCTGGACCACCGCGGTCGGGTGTACGGCGTGATCCCCGGCTTCATGGTGGAGCGCGAGTGGGCACGCTCGGACGAGCCCGGGCTGCAGCTGGAGGTCGTGGGGACGATGCATCAGCGCAAGGCGACGATGGCCGAGCGTGCCGACGCCTTTCTCGTCCTCCCGGGTGGGCTGGGGACGCTGGAGGAGATGTTCGAGGTGTGGACGTGGCAGACGCTCGGCCTGCACGCCAAGCCGCTCGGACTGCTCAACCCGGCGGGGTTCTGGGACCCGCTCGTCATGATGCTCGACCGGATCGCCGAGCACGGCTTCATGAGTCGCGGTCTGGTCGACGCGCTCGTCGTCGACACCGACCTCCCGAGGGTTCTCGACGGTCTCGCCGCGCAGGTCGTGGCCGCTCGGCGCTAGCTCAGGCGAGTTTGCGCGGGATCTCGCCGACGCCCTCGGCGCGGACCGATGACTCCGCGCGCCGTTGACGGTCACCCTGTCGTACCTGCCACGACCGTACGGAGGAACCATGCGCGACGTCGTCGCCTACATGCTGCTGTCCCTGGACGGTGTCGCCGAGACGCCCGACCAGTTCGTCCTCGACTTCGACGAGGTCATGTACGACAACCTGCGCGCCGTGATCGCGTCGCAGGACGCCGTCCTCTTGGGTCGCGCCATGTACGAGGAGTGGTCGACGTACTGGCCGGACAGCGACCACGAGCCGTTCGCCGGCTTCATCAACGCCGTGCCGAAGTACGTCGCCACCGCCCGCCCTTTTGAGCCGGGGTGGAACGCCACCACGGTCGTCGACGGCTCGTTCGAGGACGTCGTACGGGAGCTCAAGGGCCGGCCTGGCGGTGACATCGGCGTGCACGGGAGCCTCACGCTCACCTCCTCACTGCTCGCCGCCGACCTCGTGGACCGGCTCCGCCTGGTGGTCGCGCCGGTCGCGGTCGGTGAGGGGCGTCGTCTGTGGGACGGTGCCCGCGACCCCCAGCGGTGGGAGCTCGAGCGCGTCGTGGGGACGCCGTCCGGCAGCATGCTCGCGGACTACCGGGCCCGGCGCTAGCGTCACCTCCTCGTGGCGCTGACGCGCGCTGCGAGCCGTCAGACGGTCAGCGCCGCAAGCGTGGCCGGGCGGGCATCGGGAGGCAGGGCGCTGAGCGCACCGACGAGCGCACCCGCGCACATGTCGCGGACCTCGCCGAGCGGCACGTCGGGAGCCGTGGTCGCCCACTCGTGTCCGACCGTGCGCAGATGCAGCAGCCACCCCCGTACGGCGAGCGTGAGCAGCGGGTCTGGCTCGTGCCCAGGGACGAGCACCGTCAGGATGCGCTCCTCGTGCAGACGGGTCGAGCGTTCGAGGATGGCCTCGATCTCGGGGTCGCCGCTGGCGGCCCCGCGGTGGATGGTGCTGACGCCGAGCCGGTTCGCGGCACAGTGCCGCAGATAGCTCTCGATGCCGTCGACCAGCTGGCGGCGCGGGTCGACGTCCGGGTCGGGTGTCGTCGCCTCCGCGAGGTGGTCGGCCGCCTCCGAGAGCAACGCGGCGAAGAACGCTCGCTTGGTCGGGAAGTAGTGGTAGAGCAGGCCGCGTGACACCGACGCCATCTCGGCCACGCGCTCGATGTGAACGTCCTCGTACGGCGCGGTGGCGAACAGCTGGGCGCCCAGCTCGAGGAGCTGCGCGCGTCGCTGCTCGGGGGTGAGCCTCGTACGGACCGCCATGCTGCGAACACTACTTGACACGGGTTCAACAAGAGGCCCAGTCTTGCTGAACCGACGTGCAACAAGGAGTCTCGATGCGCAATGCCTGGTCCGGCCACACGTTCCCGCACCCTGCCGGACGGCGACGCTGGATGAAGGACGCCAGCAGCATGGATCCCGACCGCCCGGTCCAGTACATCCTCGAGCACCACCGCCACCTCGGACCGATCTTCGAGATCGTTGTCTTCGGACAGAAGTTCGTCTTCGTGACCGACGCGGAGCTGGCGGCCGAGCTCAACGACGAGTCGCGCTTCGCCAAGGCGAACTCTCCGGCGCTCGACGGCCTGCGCGGGATCGCCGGTGACGGCCTCTTCACCGCCTACAACGAGGAGCCCAACTGGCAGCTCGCCCACGACCTCCTCGTCCCCGCGTTCACCAAGCAGGCCATGCAGCGCTACCACCCGGTGATGGCCGAGACGCTCGACGAGCTCTTCACCGTGTGGGACGCGGGGACGGGGCGCGTCGACGCCTCCGCGGACATGACTCGACTGACGCTGGAGACGATCGGACGCACGGGGTTCAGCCAGGCCTTCGGGTCGTTCACCACGACCGAGCTCCACCCGTTCGTCGAGGGGATGGTGACCGCGCTGACCATCGGGCGCCGCAAGGGAGTCATCGGCGCGCTGCCGGCAGCGAAGCTGCTGGAACGACGCCTGGACCGCCAGCACGCCGAGCAGCTCGACTACGTCAACCGGTTCCTCGACGACATCGTCGTCGCCCGCCGCCGGGCGCCGACCAGCGGCGGCGACGACCTGCTCGGCATCATGCTCGATCAGGCTCATCCCGAGACCGGGGCGCGGCTCAGCGACGAGAACATCCGCTACCAGATCCTCACGTTCCTCGTCGCCGGCCACGAGACGACGTCCGGGGCGCTGTCGTTCGCGCTGTACTACCTGGTGCGCCATCCCGAGGCGCTCGCGAAGGTGCAGGCGGAGACCGATGCGATCCTCGGCCCCGACCCCGACGCCACCCCCTCGTACGAGCAGGTTGCGCGCTTCCGCTACATCCGCAAGGTGCTCGACGAGGCGTTGCGGCTGTGGCCGACCGCCCCCGGCTATGCGCGCACCCCTCGCGAGACGACGACGCTGGGCGGTCGCTGGACGATGACCCCCGGCGACTGGGCCCTCGTGTTCCTGCCCCTCGTCCAGCGCGACCCGGCCGTATGGGGGGAGACGGCGGACGCCTTCGACCCCGACCGCCCGAGGCCGCCGCGGCTCGCGAGCACGGCCAAGCCCTTCGGGACGGGGGAGCGGGCGTGCATCGGGCGCCAGTTCGCGGTGCACGAGGCGACGATGGCGCTGGCGCGCATCCTGCACCGCTACGACGTCACGGGCGACCCGGCGTACGAGCTGCGCATCGACGAGCGCCTCACCCTCATGCCGCAGGGGATGGAGCTGACGCTGTCGCGGCGTACGCCCGGTCTCAGCGCGCCCGGCGGCGCGGCACCAGGTGGGATGCCGCGACCACGATCGCGCCCACCAGGACACCCAGCAGTGCCGAAGCCGTCGTATTGACGATCCACGGAAGCGCGCCGCCCAGGCTCGGCACGGCGTCGTGCACGATCTCCTCCAGGTGGTGGACCAGGTCGTACGGCGCGTGCCACCCGAGCTCGTCGATCCCGACGAGGAGGATGTGGCCACCGACCCAGAGCATCGCGACCACACCGACGACGGAGAGCGTCGCGAGGACGACGGGCATCGCCTTGACGAGGAACCGACCGACAGCACGGGCAGCCGCGGAGCTGCGCGCGGCGAGGGAGAGGCCGATGTCGTCCATCTTCACGATGACGGCGACGACTCCGTAGACGAGCGCGGTGATGCCGAGCGCGACGACGGCCAGGATGACCGCCCGCGACAGGAGAGGCTCGTCGGCGACCTCGTTGAGAGCGATCACCATGATCTCCGCGGAGAGGATCAGGTCGGTCCGGACGGCACCGCTCACGACACGACCCTCCGCCTCGGCGCCCTGCGACGACGCGGGAGCCTCCGGGGGGTGGTGCCCCGAGACCTTCTCCCAGAGCTTCTCCGCACCCTCATAGCACAGATAGGTGCCGCCGAGCATGAGGATCGGTGTGAGCAGCCACGGCGCGAACTGGCTCAGCAGCAGCGCGAGAGGAAGGATGAAGACGAACTTGTTGCGCAGCGAGCCGATCGCGATCTTCTTGATGATCGCCAGCTCGCGCTCGGGGCGCAGTCCGTGGACGTACCTCGGCGTGACGGCGGCGTCGTCGACGACGACCCCGGCGGCCTTGGTGCTCGCACGCGCCGCTGCGGCTCCGACGTCGTCGACGGAGGCGGCTGCCAGTCGGGCGAGCGCGGCGATGTCGTCGAGGAGAGCCGCGAGGCCGGCGCTCACGCGCGGGGCCCTGTCGGTGGACGGTGCATGGTCACCGGCACAGCGTACGGCCCCGTCCGTCGAGGGTGGATGACGGGCAGGTCGCTGCCGCCTGGCTCGTTCGGCGTCAGTCCGGCTCGCCGCCGCGTGCGCCCTCACGTCGTGCGACAGCGCGCCGGTTTGCGAGTCCGTCGGTCGCGGCGAGGACGGCGAGGCAGACGATCCAGACGCTCATGGCCACGATCTGGAACCGCTGGGCGACCCCTGACTCCCACGAGGAGGGGTCCAGCAGGGCGAATCCTCCGAAGAGCAGGATTCCTACGATGCCGCCGATCCAGAACGTGAGCCAGGCGGCGCGGCGAACCCAGTGGCGACGGTCTGCAACCGCAAGGGCCACCGCGACGGCGCCGAGGAACAAGGCGGCGGCGGAGACCACGCTGGCTCCGTCGTGGACGAGGCGCTGGAGCTCGTCGACGGTGCTCTTACAGACGGCGTCCGTGTCGCACGGCAGAGGGACGACGGCCGCGACGATGCTCCCGACCGCGAAGACCGCGGTGAGCCACAGGGCGGCCCGACGCCAGCGTCCTGGCGGCAGGGCCGCGCGGATACCGGGGAGCAGGACAAGGACGAGCACGCCGCAGATCACGTCGGTGATCCGGATGAGGTCGGCCATCGGCGTTCCGGAGGCGGCGAGGTCGCTCACGACCGTGAACCAGTCGTGGTTCTGGGAGAAGATCGCGTCGAACAGAAAGTTCGAGTAGAGGAAACCCGCGACGACGCCGATCCCGACCAGCAGGATGCGCTCGCCCCTCACGCCGGGAGCCTCGTCCTCGTCGTCACGGTGGGCTGCCGGGCGTGCGTCGCGTAGTCGCGGGCGCGGTGGCTGGACAGGGCGAGGATCACCAGGATGTTGACGCCGACGGTGGGCAGATGTGTGAGGGCGAACTGGTCGGGGCGGCCGTCGGACCCCAGGGACGTCACGATCGTCACCACGACGCAGATCGACATCAGGAGGAGACGGGCCGTGTTGCTGCCACGCAGCACGCCGACGGCGAGGGCGAGGTCGACGAGGCCCGAGACCGCGAGGACTGTGCTGACAGGCAGCACGACTCCACGCACGTCGCGCGTCGCGATGTCGGTGCCGAGCAGATCGAGACCGGCCGACACCGACGCGGGAGAGACCAGCAGCAGCACGAACAGCACGACGTAGCTGATCGAGCGTGCTGCGGCCACACCGGCGCCGAACACGGTCGGAGCTGGGAGGCGGCGGCGGCTGTCGGTGTGGGTCGGCAGATCCTGGTCGACGACCTCCACGCGACTGACGTCGACCACCGGCAGGTCGCCGTCGGTCTCGACCACGTCACCGCCTCCGTTGCGGGAGTGGTAGCCGCTGGAGAAGTGGTCGATGACCGAGACGTCGACCGCGGGGACGGCGCGCGTCACACTCGAGACGACGAAGTCGCGCTCGACGTCGACGTGGGCGTCGATCTTGTGCGTCACCTGGAGCGTGAACGTCGACAACCCCACCCTCCGGTCGTACGTCGCGGCGGCCAGCCAGTCCACCGCGAACCCGCCGGGAAGCATCCATCCCTCCGGGCACCGCCAGAACCTCACGTGGTGCCGTCGCGACGGGCTTCCCGCGACCTCCCTCTCGTAGGCGAAGTCCTGCTGGCGGTCGAAGAGGACCAACGGGCTCACCGGAGCCTCGGGATAGCTGCGTCGACTCAGGGTCGAGGTGACGATACGGCGGCCCGCGCGGAAGTCGAGATCGTCGGCGCGGACCCACTCGGCGGTCGACATCACCTTGTGCAGCTGTGCCTCGCGCCCGCGCCAGGCGAGGTTGACCGGGTCTCCGATCCGGCCGTCACTGGTGCGGGCCTGCCCGATGAAGTAGTCCGGCAGATAGATGTGCGTGAAGATCCGGTGCAGTCGCGGAAGCAGGAGATAGGCGACGAACACCCAGAACACGACCAGCAGCAGAGTCTGCCCCGGCCGTACACCGTCCACGAGCAGCAGGTACGCGAACCACCCGGCGGCAACCGCCGAGAAGGCGAGGAACATCCCGTCCAACGCATCCATGACGGAGGTACGGCGGAATAGTCGAGGCGTCCTCCCCATGGGGCCAGTGTCGTCCAGGAACCGTGCCGCCGCCCGTGAAGTCCGCTACCTTCACGGGGTGATATGGGGCCTTCTGGGGGCATTCGGTGCGTCGGCCTGCTACGGCGTTGCCTCGGTGCTGCAGGCGCTCGCGGCGCGCCGTACGGAGGCCGCTGCAGGGCTCGACCCTCGGCTCCTCCTACGCCTCGCCAGGTCCTGGCGCTATCTCCTCGGCGTCGGGCTCGACGGGCTCGGGTGGCTGCTCTCGCTGGTCGCCGTCCTGTCGCTCCCGCTCTTCGTGGTCCAGTCGATCGTCGCCAGCTTCCTCGCGGTCACCGCTGTCCTGGGCGCGATCGTGCTGCACATGCCGCTGAACCGCACCGACAAGGTGGCGCTCGTCGTCGTCCTCGGAGGGCTCGTCCTGGTCGGGCTCTCGGCGACCGAAGACCGCAGCGTCGACGTGAGCGACGTCGAGCGGTGGGGTGTGCTCGTCGCGGCGGTCGCGCTCGGGGTCGTCGCGGTGCCGCTCGCACGTCTCGCCGGACCCGCGGGGGCGGTGGGGCTCGGCGCGGTCGCCGGTCTGGAGTACGGCGCGACCTCGGTGGCCGCACGCATGCTGCCCGAGACCGTGACGCTCGAGGATCTGCCGGGGGACCTGCGGCTCCTCCTGCTCGAGCCCGCTGCGTACGCGCTGGTGGTCGCCGGCGCGATCGCCATGCTGACCTACTCGACCGCACTCCAGCGCGGCACCGTCACCCAGGCCACCGGCCCGCTGGTCGTCGGTGAGACCGTCGCGCCTGCCGTGGTCGGCGTCGTGCTGCTCGGCGACCAGACACGTCCGGGGTGGGAGTGGGCCGCCGTCGTCGGGTTCACGCTCGCCGTCGCCGGTGCCGTCGGTCTTGCTCGCCACGGTGACGTCTCGGCGGACGACCGTGGCGTGCACCCGAAGGAAGGAGCGTCCGCATGAGCCGCGTCGGACAACGTCGCGGCACGGCCGCCGCCGACGAACGGGAGAGGCGCTCGATCGCCGTCCTCCACCGCCCGCGCGACGACCGGTGGCCCGACGTCTTCGCCGCGGTGATGTTCGGGTTCGCGACGGTCGTGCTGATCGCCTCGGTCGTCCCTTCGTGGCGACGCTACTTCTCGGAGGACAACGACCCCGTGTCGCTGCTGACGATCCCGATCGTGCCGAGCATCGTCTATGCCGCGCTGCTCGTCGTGACGGCGGTGGCCCTCCGCCGTCGGCTGCGCGCAGCCTGGTGGTTCGTGGTCGTGTGGTGGCTCCTGGTGCCCGAGATCGGCCGCGTCGTGACGCTCGTCGACGACGGTCCGAGCGTCCCCGTGGTCGGAGGCATCGCCATCACCGCCGCCGCCATCGTGGTCGCGTGGGTGGCCCGGCCGCAGTTCACCGCGCGCCGGGTGCCCGGCAGCGTGAGTCTCGCCGCCGGATGCCTCCTCGTCGGGGGTGCGGTGGTCGTCCTCGGTGGAGCGGCCCTCGTCTTCCGAGTCGGCGAGGCGCCGACCTTCGAGGATGCCGTCCAGTACGTCTGGAACGGCATGCTGGCTGACGTCGGCCGGGTCGCAGGCGAGTCGACGGTGTCTGCGCCGCTCTGGCTCCGCGCCCTCGTCGGCCTCACCGGTGCCGCGGTGGTGCTGCTCTCCGTCCAGCTGCTGTTCCGGCCGCCTCGGTCCAGCCGTGTGCTCGACGTCGCCGACGAGGCCCGGGTGCGGACGTTGCTGCGCGACTACGGCGACGAGGACTCGCTGGGCTACTTCGCCACCCGACGCGACAAGGCAGTCGTCTGGGACACCGAGAAGGCCGCCGACGCCAGTGCCGGCGTGTCGTACCGGGGAGTCGGCTCGGTCAGCCTGGCGAGCGGCAATCCCGTCGGGGACCCTGCTCGGTGGGACGCCGCCATCGCCCGGTGGCGCGACGCGGCGCGTGCGAGCGGACTCTCGCTCGCCGTCATGGGCGCGGGGGAGAAGGGCGCCGCGGCGTACGCGAAGGCCGGTCTCATCGCGCTCGACATCGGCGACGAGGCGGTGGTCGACCTGCAGTCGTTCTCGCTCAACGGTCCGGGGATGAAGGACGTACGCCAGTCGGTGGGCCGGATCCAGCGGCACGGCTACACCGCGACGATCGTCCGGCACTCCAGCCTGACGCCCGACGACTTCGCCGCGCTCGAGCGGGTCGCTGCCGACTGGCGTGGCGACGGCGGTGACGAGCGAGGCTTCTCGATGGCGCTCGGGCGCCTCGGGGACCCGCTGGACGGCCACTGCCTCCTGGTCCGGGCGGAGGACGCCGACGGAGCGCTGCGCGGCTTCCTCAGCTTCGTGCCCTGGGGGCGTGGCGGGCTGTCGCTCGACCTGATGCGCCGCGACCCGTCGGCCGAGAACGGGCTGGTCGAGCTCATGGTGACCTCGCTCGCCGAGCACGCCGTCGAGTTCAGCGCGGGCCGGGTCTCACTGAACTTCGCGATGTTCCGTGAGGCCTTCGAGCGCGGAGCCCAGATCGGAGCGGGGCCGGTCGCCCGGCTCTGGCGACAGGCGCTGCTGATCGCCAGCCACCGGTGGCAGCTCGAGTCGCTCTACCGGTCGAACGCCAAGTACCAACCGTCCTGGCAGCCGCGCTACATGTGCTTCGAGTACGCCTCGGACCTGCCGCGCGTCGGGACCGCGGCGGGGAGCGCAGAGGGGTTCCTCATCCGCCCGTCGCTGTCGCGGTTGCTCCGCCGCAGCGACGATGACGACGCGTTCGACACCGCCGGCGAGTCCCACGCGGCCGCCGTCCTCGCGCTGATGCCGCCGGAGCCCGACCCGGTCGCCGAGGCCTTGTCGACCGAGCGCCTCCCCGAGCAGATGCGCGTACGGCGAGCGAAGCTCGACCGTCTGCGCGCGAAGGGGATCGACCCCTATCCCGTGGTCGCTCCCCGCACGCACACGCTGGCGCAGGTCGTGGAGGAGGCCGGGACCCTGCCGCCCGACACGGAGACGGGTCTCCACGTCTCCGTCACCGGCCGGGTGCTCCTCAAGCGCAAGCTCGGCGGGCTGGGGTTCGCGACGCTGCGCGACGGGAGCGGCGACCTGCAGGTGATGGTCGACGCCTCGGAGGTCCCGGCGCCGACGTACGACCTCTGGCGTCATGAGATCGACCTCGGCGACCAGGTCAGCGTCACCGGCAGGGTCGTCACCACGCGGCGTGGGGAGCTGTCGGTGCGGGCGGAGGACCTTCTCATCACGAGCAAGGCGCTGCGTCCGCTCCCGGACAAGTACAAGGGCCTCACCGACCCCGAGGCCCGGGTACGGAACCGCTACGTCGACCTGATCGTGCGGCCGGCGGCACGAGACCTCGCCTACACCCGGTCGACGATCGTGCGCAGCGTCCGTGACTCGTTGCAGGCTCGTGGTTTCGTCGAGGTCGAGACGCCGGTCCTGGAGCTGGTGCACGGTGGGGCCAACGCGCGACCGTTCGAGACGCACCTGAACGCCTACGACCTCGACCTCTATCTCCGGATCGCGACCGAGCTCCATCTCAAGCGGCTCCTGGTCGGCGGCATGGAGAAGGTCTTCGAGGTCGGACGGCAGTTCCGCAACGAGGGCGTCGACTTCAAGCACAACCCGGAGTTCACCTCGCTCGAGGTCTACGAGACCTACGGCGACTACACCACGATGCGCGTCCTGACCCAGGAGCTGATCCAGGAGGCTGCCACGGCGGTCTACGGGTCGCCGCTGGCACGGCGCACGGGCAAGGACGGGAAGCGGGTCGAGATCGACCTCTCGGGCGACTGGCCGGCGAAGTCGGTCTGCGAGGCGGTGTCGGAGAAGCTCGGTGAAGAGATCACGCCCGACACGCCGGTCTCAGCACTGCTGCGCCACGCCGAGGCGCTCGGGCTCGACGTCGACCCGGAGGCGCACTGGGGCCCGGTGCTGGAGGACATCTACGAGGAGCTCTGCGAGAGCAGGACGACCACGCCGGTGTTCTACACCGACTTCCCGAAGGAGAACGCGCCACTGACCCGGGAGCACCGGGTCGATCCGCGCCTGGCGGAGAAGTGGGACCTGGTGATGTTCGCCGCCGAGCAGGGGACGGCGTACTCGGAGCTCATCGATCCCGTCGACCAGCGGAAGAGGCTCGTCGCCCAGTCGTTGCGCGCGGCCGCCGGTGACCCGGAGGCGATGCAGGTCGACGAGGACTTCCTGCGAGCCCTCGAGTACGGGATGCCTCCCACCGGCGGCATGGGCCTGGGGATCGACCGCCTGGTCATGAATCTGACCGGCCTGTCGATCCGAGACACGATCCTGTTCCCCCTCGTCCGTCCAGACGCCTGACGGGGTGGCGGGGATGGTGACGCGCGAGGCCGCTCCCGGGCTGCAGAAGGTCTCGGTCCTCACCCTGACCGGGCTGGTCGTCGGCTCGATGGTGGGGGGCGGGGTCTTCACCCTGCCGCAGGAGTTCGGGACGGCCGCGGGGGTGATCGCCGCGGTGATCGCGTGGACCATCGCGGGCACGGGGATGATGATGCTCGCCTTCGTGTTCCAGTCGCTCGCGGTCCGGCGGCCCGACCTCGACACCGGCATGTACAGCTATGCCGAGGCCGGGTTCGGCTCCTACCTCGGGTTCAATGCCGCGTTCGGCTACTGGGCGAGCAACGTCGCCGGGAACGTCTTCTTCATGGTGCTGACCATGGCGACCCTCGGAGAGTTCTTCCCGTCGCTCGGGGACGGCACCACCGTGCTGGCCGTCGCCGTGGCGTCGGTGGTCGTGTGGGTCTTCCACGCCTTGATCGCGCAAGGCGTGCGGCAGGCGGCCGTGATCAACCGGGTGGTCACGGCGGCCAAGCTCGTGCCCATCCTGACCTTCGTCGTGGTTGTCGCGCTCGCCTTCGATCCCACGGTCTTCGCCGACAACCTCTGGGGCGGTAGGACGCACACCGCCGGTGCGGTCTTCGAGCAGGTCAAGAGCACGATGCTGGTGACGACGTTCGTCTTCCTCGGGGTCGAGGGGGCGAGCGTCTACTCGCGGCTGGCACGCCGCCGGGGCGATGTCGGGCGGGCGACCGTGACGGGTCTTCTCTCCGTCCTGGGGATCTTCGTGGCCGTCACCATGGTCTCGTACGGGGTGCTTCCCCGCGGCGAGCTCGCCGACGCGCGCCAACCCTCGATGGGCGCCGTGCTGGAGTCGGTCGTGGGCGGCTGGGGGGCGACATTCGTCAGCGTCGGTGTCGTCGTGTCGGTCCAGGGCGCCTTCCTGGCCTGGACCCTGATCAGCGCCGAGATCCTCTACACGCCGGCCCGTGACCAGGTGATGCCACGCTTCCTCGCCCGCACCAACGAGCACGCGACGCCGATCCTCGCGCTGCTCGTGACCAACCTGGCGGTCCAGGCGCTGCTGCTCGTGTCGTTGGTGATCGAGAACGCGCTGAGCTTCATGCTCAAGCTCGACACCGCGCTCGTCCTCATCCCGTACCTCCTGGCGGCCGCCTACGCGCTCAAGCTCACGGTGACCCGCGAGACCTACGGTGCGCAGGACGAGCCCGTCCGGCGACGGCAGCAGCGGATCGCCGTGCTCGCCGTGCTCTATGCGCTGTTCCTCCTCTACGCGGCGGGCGTCGAGTACCTCCTGATGGCGTGCATCGTCTACGCGCCCGGAGTGGTCCTCTACGTGGTGGCGCGTCGAGAGCAGCACCAGCGGCTGTTCACCCGTGCCGAGGCCCTGTGCTGCGCGGTGCTCGTCGCAGCGGCCGGGGTAGGCGTCGTCCTGGTTGCGACGGGGGAGCTCCGGCTCTGACGCGCTGGGCCTCGTCCGTCTGCGCTCAGCGAAACGTCGTCGGTGGATCCTGGGGTCCCGGACTAGCGTGGAGACGTGAACGCCTCTCCTTCCACCGTCGGTGAGCTGCGCGCCGCCGGCCACGTCCAGAAGTCCGTCCGCGAGGAGGTCCGTGACAACCTCCTCGCCGCGCTCGGCGAGGGGCGCGACCCGTGGCCCGGTCTGCACGGTCTCGAGGACACGGTGCTCCCTCAGCTCGAGCGCGCGCTCATCGCCGGGCACGACGTCGTCCTGCTCGGTGAGCGTGGACAGGGCAAGACCCGCCTTCTGCGGACGCTGGTCGGCCTGCTCGACGAGTGGACCCCGGTCATCGACGGGTCAGAGCTCGGCGAGCATCCGTACGACCCCATCACCCCGCTCTCCCGCCGGCGGGCCGCCGAGCTGGGCGACGCGCTGCCGGTCGCCTGGCGGCACCGCGACGAGCGGTACGCCGAGAAGCTCGCGACCCCCGACACGAGCGTCGCCGACCTGATCGGCGACGTCGACCCCATGAAGGTGGCCGAGGGCCGGTCGCTCGGCGACCCGGAGACCATCCACTTCGGCCTCGTCCCGCGCTCGCACCGCGGCGTCGTCGCGATCAACGAGCTTCCCGACCTGGCGGAGCGGATCCAGGTCGCGATGCTCAACGTGATGGAGGAGCGCGACGTGCAGATCCGCGGCTATGTGGTGCGCCTGCCGCTCGACGTCCTCGTGCTGGCCACCGCCAACCCTGAGGACTACACCAACCGCGGACGCATCATCACGCCCTTGAAGGATCGCTTCGGCGCGGAGATCCGTACCCACTACCCGCTCGAGCTCGAGGACGAGATCGCCGTCGTCAAGCAGGAGGCGCATCTCGTCGCGACGGTTCCCGACTTCCTCCTGGAGATCCTGGCCCGTTTCACCCGGTCGTTGCGCGAGTCGAACGCCATCGACCAGCGGTCGGGGGTCTCGGCCCGGTTCTCGATCGCCGGCGCTGAGACCGTCGCGGCGTCGGCGCTGCACCGCGCGACGATCCAGGGAGAGGCCACCGCGGTCGCCCGCGTGGTCGACCTCGAGACGGCCGTCGACGTGCTCGGCGGCAAGATCGAGTTCGAGACCGGCGAGGAGGGTCGTGAGCGGGAGATCCTGGACCACGTCCTCCGGACGGCGACGGCGGAGACCGTGCGGCACCGCCTGCGCGGCATCGACTTCGCCCTCCTGGTCGAGGCGTTCGCGGCCGGTGCGACCGTGATGACAGGTGAGCAGGTCGCGGCCTCGGACGTCTTGGCGGGCCTGCCGGTCCTCGGTGAGTCGGAGCTGTACGACGAGGTGATGGATCGCCTGGGGGCGGCGGCCGACGACGGAGAGCGGGCGAGCGCGATGGAGCTGGCCCTCGAAGGGCTGTTCCTCGCCCGCCGGATCGGGAAGGACTCCGCCGGAGGCGAGACGGTGTACGGATGACCAGGCGCGGCAGCTCGTACGGGCGTTACACCGGCGGAGACCCGCTGGCGCCCCCGGTGGACCTCGGGGAGGCGCTCGACGCCATCGGTGAGGACGTCATGGCGGGGTCGTCGCCGGAGCGTGCGGTGCGCGAGGTGTTGCGGCGCGGCACGAACGGTCAGGCCGGGCTCGACGACCTGGCGCGACGTGTCGCCCAGCGCCGACGTGACCTCCTCGACCGCCACGACCTCGACGGCACGCTGCGTGAGGCGCGTGAGCTCCTCGACCGTGCGGTTCTCGAGGAGCGCAAGCAGCTCGCTCGCGACCTGGACGACGACGCCCGGTTCGCGGAGATGCGGATCCAGGACCTGCCGCCGTCCACCGCAGCGGCGGTCTCGGAGCTCTCGGACTACCAGTGGCGCAGCACGCAGGCGCGCGAGGACTACGAGCGGATCAAGGACCTGCTCGGTCGTGAGCTCCTCGATCAGCACTTCGCCGGCATGAAGCAGGCGCTCGAGAGCGCGACCGACGAGGACCGCGCCCGGGTCGCGCAGATGATCGGCGATCTCAACGACCTCCTCGCGGCGCACCGTCGCGGTGAGGACACCGACGACCAGTTCGCCGAGTTCATGGAGCGCCACGGCGACTTCTTCCCGGAGAACCCGGAGACGGTCGAGGAGCTGATCGACTCGCTGGCCGCGCGGGCGGCTGCCGCGCAGCGGATGCTCGGCTCGATGACTGCGGAGCAGCGCGAGGAGCTGATGGCGCTGTCAGCGAACGCCTTCGGCAGCCCCGACCTCCAGGAGGCGCTCGGGCAGCTCGACGCCAACCTCCAGGCGCTACGGCCCGGCGAGGACTGGTCGGGCTCCGAGGAGTTCGGCGGCGACCAGGGCCTCGGGCTCGGGGACGGCACCGGCGTCCTGCAGGAGATCGCCGCTCTGGACGCGCTCGGCGAGCAGCTGTCGCAGGCCTACCCGGGGGCGCGGATGAGTGACATCGACCTCGATGCGCTGGAGCGGCACCTCGGTGGGGAGGCGGCGGTCGACGCGCGCACGCTCACCGACCTCGAGCGGGCGCTGCGTGACAGCGGCGCCCTCAAGCGGGGGACCGACGGCGCTCTGCGGCTGTCGCCCAAGGCGATCCGTCAGCTCGGGAAGTCGCTCCTGCGCGACGTCTCCCAGCGGATGTCGGGTCGCCAGGGTGCCCGCGACGTACGCCGGGCCGGCGCCGCGGGCGAGATGTCGGGGGCGACGCGCGAGTGGGCGTTCGGCGACACCGAGCCGTGGGACGTCACGCGCACTGTGACCAACGCCGTCGCCCGGACGGCGTCCGAGGGCCGCGACCCACGCGGCGGCGTTCGCCTCGACATCGGTGACGTCGAGGTCAGCGAGACCGAGGCGCGGACGCAGGCGGCGGTGGCGCTGCTCGTCGACACGTCCTTCTCGATGGCGATGGACGGCCGCTGGGTGCCGATGAAGCGGACGGCGCTCGCTCTCCACACGTTGATCCAGAGCCGGTTCCGCGGCGACCACCTGCAGCTGGTCGGCTTCGGGCCGTACGCCGAGGTGATGGAGATCGACCAGCTCACCGCGCTCGACGCCAAGTGGGACAAGGGCACCAACCTGCACCACGCGCTGATGCTCGCGAGCCGCCACTTCCGCAAGCACCCCAACGCCCAGCCCGTGCTGCTGATCGTGACCGACGGCGAGCCGACGTCGCACCTGGAGCAGGACGGCGAGGTCTTCTTCTCGTACCCGCCGGCAACACGGACGGTGGCGGTGACCGTCAAGGCGCTCGACGACGTCGGCCGCTTCGGGGCCCAGACGACGTTCTTCCGGCTCGGGGACGACCCCGGCCTCGCGAGGTTCATCGAGCAGATGGCGCGTCGCGTCGACGGGCGAGTCGTCGCGCCCGAGCTCGACGACCTCGGCGTCGCGGTCGTGGACAGCTATCTCGGATCGCGCGGCAGCTCGTCGTACGACGGTGGCTCGTACGGAGGATGGTTCGGGGGGCGTGGCTACTGGGTCGACGAGTAGGCCGTCGACCGTGGAGACTGTCGGGGTGAGCAACCAACGACAGTCTCCGGACATGTGGATGGACAGGCAGGACGACCCTCGCGAGAGCGACTCCCTGCCCGTCGGCGAGCGGGCGACGTTGCTCGAATACCTCCGGGTCTACCGGCTGACGCTGCCGATGAAGTGTGAGGGGCTCGACGCCGAGCAGATGGCGCGCCGGTCGGTCCCCCCGTCGTCGATGTCGCTGCTCGGTCTGGTCCGGCACATGGCTGACGTGGAGCGGACGTGGTTCCGGCAGGTCCTCGCCGGTGAGGACGTGCCGCGTCACTACCGCACGGCGGAGGACCGCGACGCGGACTTCAACGGTGCGGTCGCCGACGAGGAGGTCGTGGCCGACGCGTGGCGGCGGTGGGAGGACGAGGTCAACTACGCGGAGACGTTCGTCGAGGCGGCCGACGATCTCGGTGTGATCGCGCGCAACACCGAGCGTGGCGAGATCGCGCTGCGGGAGGTGCTGGTGCACATGATCGAGGAGTACGCCAGGCATATCGGCCACGCCGATCTGCTCCGCGAGTGCATCGACGGCCGCACGGGCCAGTAGGACGTCGCTCAGCGTGCGTGGAGACGGCGGTCGAGGGTGTCGGCGGTGGCGCGCACGGCGGTGACGACCGCGCCGTCGGACACCTCCGCCGCCGACTCCCAGGTGACGGCGACCGCGGCACGGACGGAGGGGCCGGTGAGCGCGACGGCGACGGACCGAAACCCTGGCGTCACCTCGCCGTCCTCCGTGGCGTGGCCCCGTCGGCGGGTCGTGCCGAGGAGGTTGCGCAGCTGGGTCGGCGTGCGCGGGCCGACGTCGGTACGGCTGACGAACGCCGACGCGTCGGGATAGAGCGCACGGACCTGCGGGCGCGCCAGGGTCGCGAGGATCGCCCGTCCGGACGCGGTCAGGTGCGCCGGCAGCCGTACGCCGACGTCGGTCACCAGCGACGGCCGACCCCGAGCGCGCTCCTCGAGGACGTACAGGACGTCCGACCCGTGGAGCACGGCGAGATGCGCCGACTGGCCGAGCGCGTCGACCAGCCGTGCCAGCGGGACGCGGGCCAGGCGGGCGAGCGGCTCCTGCTGGGCGAAGGCGAGCCCGACCTCCCACGCGCCGATCCCGAGCCCCCACGTGCGGTCGTCGGGGTAGTGGACGACGAAGTCCTCCTCCGCCATCGCGGCGAGCAGATGGTAGGCCGACGAACGGGGGAGCCCGATCTCGGCGGCGATCCGGCTGGCAGGGAGGGGCACGGGCTGGCCCGACAGGAAGCGCAGCACGCGCAGGGTGGCGGTGGCGGCCGGGACCGGACGAGTCACCTCGCCAGTGTCTCGTATCCGAGACGTCGGTGTGCGTGACGCCGTAGCGGCCGCCTGCCGTCGCCCCGTGCAATGGACCCATGCGCACCGTCATCGTCGGTCCCGGGCCGCTCGCACCCGGGGAGGTCGTCGCCGTGGCCCGCGAGGGAGCCCGCGCGGTGCTGTCCGAGGACGCCCGCACGGCGATCAAGACCGCCCGTACCCATGTGGAGGCGCTCGCCGCGTCCGACGAGCCGGTCTACGGCGTCTCGACCGGCTTCGGCGCTCTCGCCACGCGGCACATCCCGGCCGACCGGCGTACGCAGCTCCAGCGCAGCCTGATCCGCTCCCACGCGGCCGGCACAGGACCGCGGGTCGAGGACGAGGTCGTCCGGGCGCTCATGCTCCTGCGTCTCTCGACCATGGCCACCGGCCGGACCGGTGTCCGGCTCGAGACCGCGGACGCGTACGCCGCACTCCTGAACGCCCACCTGACCCCGGTCGTCCGCGAGTACGGCAGCCTCGGCTGCTCGGGCGACCTCGCGCCCCTCGCGCACTGCGCGCTGGCCGTCACGGGAGAGGGCGAGGTGGTGGACCGCAGCACGGGCGACGGTGCCGTACGCCCTGCGGCCGAGGCGCTCCGCGACCACGGGCTCACCCCGGTCGTCCTCGCCGAGAAGGAGGGCCTCGCCCTCATCAACGGCACCGACGGGATGCTCGGCATGCTCGTCCTTGCGCTGCACGACCTGCGGATGCTGCTCGACACCGCCGACCTCGCTGCGGCGATGAGCGTCGAGGGCCAGCTCGGGACCGACCGGGTCTTCGCCAAGGAGCTGATGGCCCTGCGGCCGCATCCGGGTCAGGCGACGTCGGCAGCGCACCTCCGAGCGCTGTTGGCCGGCTCGGAGATCGTGGCGAGCCACCGGCACGGCGACGGCGTGGTCCAGGACGCGTACTCGTTGCGCTGCACCCCTCAGGTCCACGGCGCTGCTCGTGACACCGTCGACCACGCGGAGAGCGTGGCGCAGCGCGAGCTCGCGTCGGCGATCGACAACCCGTCGGTGCTGCCGGACGGGACGGTCTCGTCGCACGGCAACTTCCACGGCGCGCCTCTCGCCTACGTCCTCGACTTCCTGGCGATCGCGGTCGCGGACGTCGCGGGCATCAGCGAGCGGCGTACGGACCGGTTCCTCGACGTGGCGCGCAGCCGCGGGCTGCCCCCCTTCCTCGCCGACGACCCCGGCGTCGACTCCGGGGCGATGATCGCGCAGTACACGCAGGCCGCCCTGGTCGCCGAGCTCAAGCGCCTCGCCGTACCGGCCAGCGTCGACTCGATCCCGTCCAGCGCCATGCAGGAGGACCACGTCTCGCTGGGGTGGTCGGCGGCGCGCAAGCTCCGCCGGTCGCTGGACGCCCTCACGCGCGTCCTCGCGATCGAGGTCATGGTGGCGGCACGCGGCCTCGACCTGCGCGCGCCGCTCGCCCCGGCCGCGTCGACCGGCGCCGCGGTCGGGCTGCTGCGCGAGCACGTCCCCGGGCCCGGTCCCGACCGCTTCCTCGCCCCCGAGATCGACGCGGCGGTGGCCCTCGTACGCAGCGGCGCGCTCCGTCCCCGATTTGTGCAGCTGGTCACGGAATCCGGTACCGAAAACCCTGATGACGTGCACACATCGGGGACGGGACCGACACAGGAGGCACCACGATGAGCACGCACCCACCCGTACGGGCGGCCCGAGGGACCACCCTCACCGCCCGCTCGTGGCAGACCGAGGCTCCGCTGCGGATGCTCATGAACAACCTCGACCCCGACGTCGCCGAGCGCCCGGAGGACCTCGTCGTCTACGGCGGTACGGGACGCGCCGCCCGGAGCTGGGCGGCGTACGACGCGATCGTGGACGCCCTGCGCACCCTCGCCGACGACGAGACGCTGCTGGTGCAGTCCGGCAAGCCCGTGGGCGTGTTCCGTACCCACGCGTGGGCACCGCGCGTCCTCATCGCCAACTCCAACCTCGTCGGTGACTGGGCGACCTGGCCGGAGTTCCGGCGGCTCGAGGCCGAAGGGCTCACGATGTACGGCCAGATGACCGCGGGCTCGTGGATCTACATCGGGACCCAGGGCATCCTCCAGGGCACGTACGAGACGTTCGGCGCCGTGGCGCGCACGCTCCACGCGTCCGGCCGGCTCGATCAGCCCAGCCTCGCCGGGACCCTGACCCTGACCGCGGGTTGCGGCGGCATGGGAGGCGCCCAGCCCCTCGCGGTCACCATGAACGAGGGCGTGGCGCTCGTGGTCGACGTGGACGAGTCGCGGCTCGCGCGGCGGGTCGAGCACGGCTACCTCGACGAGCACACCCGTGACCTCGACGAGGCGGTCGAGCGCGTCCTCGCCGCCAAGAAGGACCGCCTCCCGCTCTCGGTCGGGGTGGTCGGCAACGCCGCCACGGTGTTCCCCGAGTTGCTCGCCCGCGGTGTCGCCATCGACGTGGTCACCGACCAGACCAGTGCGCACGACCCCTTGAGCTATCTCCCCGAGGGGGTCTCCGTCGCCGACTGGAGGACGCTGGAAGACCGCGACCCCGAGGAGTTCACCTGCCGCGCCCGCGCATCGATGGCCCGCCACGTCGAGGCCATGGTCGGCTTCATGGACGCCGGTGCCGAGGTCTTCGACTACGGAAACTCGATCCGTGAGGAGGCGAGGCTCGGCGGGTACGACCGTGCGTTCGCCTTCCCGGGCTTCGTCCCTGCCTACATCCGCCCGTTGTTCTGCGAGGGCAAGGGACCGTTCCGGTGGGCCGCGCTGTCCGGCGACCCGGCCGACATCGCCGCGACCGACCGCGCGGTCCTCGACCTCTTTCCTGAGGACGAGCACCTCCGCCGCTGGATCACCCGGGCGGGGGAGAAGGTGCACTTCGAGGGGCTGCCGGCCAGGATCTGCTGGCTCGGGTACGGCGAGCGTCATCGCGCCGGACTGCGGTTCAACGAGATGGTCGCCTCCGGGGAGCTCACGGCTCCGGTCGTGATCGGACGCGACCATCTCGACTCCGGCTCGGTCGCTTCTCCGTACCGCGAGACCGAGTCGATGGCCGACGGCTCGGACGCGATCGCGGACTGGCCGCTGCTCAACGCCCTGCTCAACACCGCCTCGGGCGCGACCTGGGTGTCGCTGCACCACGGGGGCGGTGTCGGCATCGGGCGCTCGATCCACGCCGGTCAGGTCGTCGTCGCCGACGGGACCAGCCTCGCCGCCGAGAAGATCGAACGCGTCCTCACCAACGATCCTGGGACGGGCGTGATGCGGCACGTCGACGCCGGGTACGACCGGGCGCGCGAGGTGGCGCACGAGCGCGGCGTGCGCATCCCGATGGAGGAGGGGTGAAGGCGGTGAGCATGCTCGCCGCGATCGAGCGCATCGGCCGCGACCGTCGCACGGGAGGCTACCGCCGCTTCGCGTGGAACGACGCGGACATGGAGCTGCGCGAGTGGTTCGCCGGCGAGGCGGCGGCGCGCGGCATGGCGTGCGAGGAGGACGGCAACGGCAACCAGGTCGCCTGGTTAGGGGCTGGCGCCAGCGGAGGAGAGGGCGCCAGCGGGGGAGAGGGCGCGGACGCCCTGCTCCTCGGGTCGCACCTGGACTCCGTGCCCGACGGCGGCGCGTACGACGGGCCTCTCGGCGTCGTGTCCTCCTTCGCGGCGCTCGACCAGCTGCGACGGGACGGCTTCGTCCCGTCGCGGCCGATCGCCGTGGCCTGCTTCGCCGACGAGGAGGGCGCACGCTTCGGGGTCGCCTGCGCCGGTTCGCGCCTCGCAGCGGGGACCCTCGCGCCGGAGAAGGCCCTGGCGCTCACCGACGTCGACGGCTGCACGCTGGCCGAGGTGATGAGGGCGCGTGGCCGCGACCCGCGCAGGGTCGGCCGCAGCGCGTGGCTGGACCGTGTCGGTGCCTTCGTCGAGCTCCACGTCGAGCAGGGCCGCGCGCTGGTCCACTCCGGCGACGCCGTCGGCGTGGCGACGGCGATCTGGCCGCACGGGCGCTGGCGCCTCGACTTCTCCGGTCGCGCCGACCATGCCGGGACCACCCCGATGGAGGACCGGCGCGACCCGATGCCCGCGTACGCCGCCACCGTCGTCGCGGCGACCGCGCGCGCCGTCGACGCCCAGGCGCGGGCGACCTTCGGAAGGGTCGTCGTCGAGCCGGGCGGGGCCAACGCCGTGCCGTCGCGCGTGTCGGGCTGGCTCGACGCCCGCGCGCCGGACGACGGCGCCCTCGCGCGGCTGATCGACACCGTCCTCGTCGATGCTCGCGCGGCGGCGGCGCAGGCCCGCGTGGGACTGGGGGTCACCGTGGAGTCCGCGAGCCCCGCGGTCGGGTTCGACACGGCGCTGCGCGAGAGGCTCGCCGCGGTGCTCGCGGCGCCGTCGTTGCCGACGGGCGCCGGCCACGACGCGGGCGTACTGAGCCGCGTGGTCCCCACCGCCATGCTCTTCGTGCGCAACCCCACCGGCGTCTCGCACTCGCCGGACGAGCACGCCGACGACGCCGACTGCGCGGCCGGGGTCGACGCCCTGGCGACCGTGGTGCGGGAGCTCGCGTGACCACCTTCCCCGGCCTCGCCAACTGCCACAGCCACGTCTTCCACCGCGCCCTGCGCGGTCGCGAGGTCGGCGGTGCGACGTTCTGGGGATGGCGCGAGCGGATGTACGCCGTCGCGTCCGTGCTCCACCCCGACCTCCTCCACGACCTCGCCGTGGCGACCTACGCGGAGATGCGGCTGGCGGGGATCGGTGCCGTCGGCGAGTTCCACTACCTCCACCACGGCCCTGACGGCACCCCCTACGACGACCCGAACGCGATGGGCGAGGCCGTGGTCGCCGCCGCTCGCGACGTCGGCCTTCGCATCTGCCTCCTCGACACCTGCTATCTCACGGCCGGGTTCGGGGTGCCGGTCGAGGGAGTCCAGCACCGCTTCTGCGACGGAGACGCCGACGCGTGGGCGTCGCGGGTCGACGACCTCGCCCGTCGCCACGCAGGTGCGGACGACGTCGTGGTCGGTACGGCGCTGCACTCCGTACGCGCGGTGCCCGTCGAGGCGCTCGCCACGGTCGCGCAGGCCCTCCCCGACGCCCCGCTGCACGTGCACGTCTCGGAGCAGCCGCGGGAGAACGACGACTGCGTCACGGCCACCGGACGTACCCCGGTGGCCCTGCTCGCCGAGGCGGGGGTGTTGTCGCCGCGGACCACGGCCGTGCACGCCACGCATCTCACCGACGACGACGTCGCGGCCCTCGGTGACGCACAGGCGTACGTCTGCCTCTGCCCCACCACCGAGGCCGAGCTCGCCGACGGCGTCGGGCCGTCGACGCGGTTGCGCGAGGCAGGCGCGCGCCTGACGCTCGGCTCGGACAGCAACACGGTGATCGACGTGTTCGCGGAGGCGAGGGCGGTGGAGATGCACCAGCGGCTGGTGAGCGGGCGGCGAGGGTGGTGGACCGCCGAGGAGCTCGGCGAGGCCGCGACCCGGACCGGCTACGCATCCCTGGGCCTGCCGCCCGAGCTCGCGGACGCCGACGCGATCAGGCTGCGCGACTCCGTACGCCTGTCCGGTGTGTCCGAGCCCCTGTGGGCCGCGACCGCGGCGGACGTGGAGCCGCCCACGAGCCTCCCGTACGACGAGGCGGACGTGGCGGAGATGATGCGACGCGCGGTCGCCACGATCTGGGAGCGCGCGTGACCAGCCTCCTGCTGACCGACATCGGCGAGCTGGTCACGTGGGACGACGACCGCCCGGTCCGTCGTGACGCCGCGCTCGTCGTGGACGACGGAAGCATCGCCTGGGTCGGCGAGGCCGCCGAGGCGCCGCCGGCCGACGACGTGGTGGACGTCGACGGGGGCACGGTCGTCCCCGGGTTCGTCGACTCCCACAGCCACCTCGTCTTCGCCGGCGACCGGGCTGCGGAGTTCGAGGCTCGGATGGCGGGTCGGGCGTACACCGCGGGCGGGATTCGCGCGACGGTCGCGGCCACCCGCGAGGCCAGCGACCACACGCTCGACAGGCAGGTGCGCAGGCTGCTCGCCGAGATGCGCAGGCAGGGGACGACCACCGTCGAGATCAAGAGCGGGTACGGACTCACCGTCGACGACGAGGCGCGCTCCCTGGCGATCGCGGCCCGGCACACCGACGAGACGACGTACCTCGGCGCCCACGTGGTGCCGGAGGGGACGACCACCGAGTCCTACGTCGACCTCGTCACGGGGCCGATGCTCGACGCCTGTGCCCCGCACGCACGGTGGATCGACGTCTTCTGCGAGGAGGGTGCGTTCGACGCCGAGGCCTCGCGCACGGTCCTGAGGGCCGGGCACGAGGCGGGACTCGGGCTGCGCGTCCACGCCAACCAGCTGGGCCACGGCCGGGGCGTCCGGCTCGCCTGCGAGCTCGGTGCGGCGGCGGTGGACCACTGCACCTACCTGAGCGACGCCGACGTCGAGGCGCTCGCGTCCTCTGGCACAGTCGCGGGCCTGCTGCCGGGGGTCGAGTTCTCCACCCGTCACCCCTACCCCGACGCCCGGCGTCTGCTCGACGCCGGTGTCACCGTCGCGCTGGCCAGCGACTGCAACCCCGGCAGCAGCTTCACCTCGTCGATCCCTTTCTGCATCGCTCTGGCCGTCCGCGAGATGGGGATGACCCCGTACGAGGCACTCCGGGCCGCCACGCTCGGCGGCGCGGCCTCGCTTCGCCGCGACGACGTCGGACACCTGCGGCCCGGGGCCCGGGCCGACCTGGTCGTGCTGGACGCTCCGTCCGCCGTCCACCTGGCCTACCGGCCGGGCGTTCCTCTCGTCCGGCGGACCATCACGCCTTCGGCCGGGTGAGCCGCGTCGCCGCTACGGTGACCGCCATGGCAACGCGGCGGAAGCGGCCCTGGCTCATCAACACCTCGCGCGTCCGGCTCCGCCGGGTCAACCGGAGGTTTGCGAGGTCGACCCCTGCCGGTGCGCTGGTGCTCGACGCCGGTGCGGGACACGGGCCGTACCGGCGCCTGTTCTCCCACGCCCGTTACGAGGCGGCCGACTTCGCCCAGCTCAGCACGCGGTACACGCCGCTCGACTACGTCTGCACCCTGACCGACATCCCGGTCGAGGACGGACGCTTCGCGCGGATCCTGTGCAACCAGGTGCTCGAGCACCTGGACGCCCCTGCCGAGGCACTGGCGGAGCTCTACCGCGTTCTCGCGCCCGGCGGACGGATCCTGCTGTCGGCGCCGTTGTTCTACCCCGAGCACCAGGAGCCCTACGACTACTTCCGCTACACGCAGTTCGCGCTGCGCACGATGTTCAGGGACGCGGGCTTCACCGACGTGACGGTCTCGTGGCTCGAGGGCTACTTCGGCACGGTGGCATTCCAGCTCGAGCAGATGCACCGCCAGCTCCCGCGAGCACGGACGCTGACGCTGCGGCGGCGGGTCGTGCTCGGCCCGTTCCTCGCCGTGACCCGGGCGACGGCCTTCGTGCTCTCCGGCGTGTTCGCGCGCCTGGACCTGCGCTGGAAGTACACCGCGAGCGGGATGCCCAAGAACTACGTGGTGCGGGCTGCGAAGGCTGACGGTGGAGCCGGCTCCGCAGCCGTCTAGGGGTGGAGCCGTGCGCCTCTGACCGTCTTGTCCACGGCGTTGCGCGGTCCGTGGACGGCGACGCCGACGAGGTCGAGGGCCTCGGTCGGCACGGCACGCACCACCGCACGGTTCGCGTCGTCGTGGCCGGTGGCGAAGAGGTCCCGTGTGTAGATCGCCATCGGCAGCCCTCGTCGCAGGGCGGTGGCGTGGATGCGGCGCACGTCGTCGGACGTCGCGCTGAAGACGAGCATCGGTTGGCGCATCATCGGCAGGTACTGCCGGCCGTCGGCGTCCTCGTACGGCTCGCCGACCATGGCGTCGTCCCTGGTCGCGATGCCGCTGACCAGGAACGCGGTGACGTTGAGCTCCTGCCAGGGGAGGAGGTCGTCCCTCAGGACGATCGCGATCTTGGTGTCGAAACGGGTGGTGGGCGTCGGTTCCACGGCGGTCGTCATGCGCTCAGGATCGCTGCGTCCCGGCAGCGTGGTCTTGTACGTTCTTTGCATGGTCGACCGGGTCCGCGCGTGGCGACCCGACGTGCCGCACCTGCGGGAGGTGCTGCACGCCGAGTTCACCGAGCACGCCTACCCCAGTCACACCCACGGCGACTGGACGGTGCTCGTCGTCGACGACGGCGCCGTCTCGTACGACCTCGACCGGCACCCGCACACCGCCGAGCCGACGACGGTCACGCTGCTCCCACCTCACGTGCCCCACGACGGCCGCTCGGCGCGGCTCGGGACCGGTTTCCGCAAGCGCGTGCTCTATCTCGACGAGTCCTGGCTGCCCACCGGGGCGGTTGGCCACAGCGTCGACCACCCGACGGTGGCCCGTCCCGACGCGGCCCAGGGCGTCCAGGGCGTGCACCGCGCGCTCGCGGGCGGAGACGTCCTCGAGGTGGAGTCGTGGTTGGCGCGCCTCCACGACGTGCTCGGCGAGCACCTGCACGGACCCGCGCCGTCGACGGCACCCGACGCGCCGCTGGCACGCCGGCTGCGCGAGCTGCTCGACCAGGCGGTGGTCGCCGGCGTGACGCTCGACGAGGCCTCCCACCTCCTGGGCGCCCATCCGAGCCACCTCGTACGCGCCTTCTCCCAGGCCTACGGGATCGCTCCGCACCGCTACCTCACGAGTCGGCGGGTGGACCTGGCGCGTCGGCTCATCCTTGACGGCCACGCGGTCGCGGATGCTGCCCACCGGGCGGGGTTCCACGACCAGGCGCACCTGACCCGTCACTTCCGCAGGGTGCTCGGCACGACGCCGGGGGTCTTCGCTCGGAGCGTCGGACCGATCTGAGGCACCTCTGCGCCGGACTAGGGCATGAGCCCGATGTGGGCTGCTACCTCAGACGACGAGAGTCGAGGCATCAGGACGAGAGAAGGAGACCCTGATGTACATCGATCCCGAGTCCTCCGTCGTGACGGAGATGAAGCACCGCATCGAGCGGCTGTCGATCTCCGGAGACGACCGCCGTGCCGAGAGCGTCCGTGGCGCGAGTACCCTCCGCCGCCGCGGACGGCGCCACTGAGCGGCGCCGCCCGAGATCGCGTCGCCCGTGCGAGGATCGCTCGCATGGGCGACGCGATCGAGGTGGAGGTGGGGACCCGTGACGTCCGCATCTCGAACCCGGACCGCGTCTATTTCCCCGAGCGGGGAGAGACCAAGCTCGACCTCGTCAACTACTACCTGTCGGTCGGGGACGGCATCGTCAACGCCCTGCGCGAACGGCCCTGCATGCTGCACCGGTTTCCCAAGGGCGTCGCCGACAAGAAGGTGCACCAGAAGCGCGTCCCCGCCGGCGCCCCGCCGTGGTTGGAGACGGTGCGCGTGGAGTTCCCGCGCTACCACCGGCACGCCTACGAGCTGTGCGTCACCGAGCTCGCGAGCGTGGTCTGGGCCGTGCAGATGTCGACGGTGGAGTTCCACCCCTGGAACTCCCGCCGCGCCGACACCGAGAAGCCCGACGAGTGGCGCATCGACCTCGATCCGGGCCCGGAGTGCGACTTCGCCACCGTGCGCCGTGTCGCGCGCGTGAGCCACGAGATCCTGGAGGAGCTCGGCGCGGTCGGCTGGCCGAAGACGTCGGGTGGCGCGGGGATGCACGTCTACGTCCGGATCGCGCCCGACCACGGCTTCGCTGACGTCCGCCGCGCCGCGCTCGCCTTCGCACGCGAGGTCGAGCGACGCGTCCCCGACGACGTGACGACGACCTGGTGGCGAAAGGACCGCGACCCGGCCAAGCTGTTCGTCGACTACAACCAGAACACTCGTGACCACACGATCGCCGCGGCGTACTCCGTGCGCGGTGTCGCGGACGCACGGGTCTCGGGGCCGATCCGTTGGGACGAGGTCGACGATGTCGAGCCTGCCGACATGACGATCGCGACGATGCCCCGCCGGTTCGCCGAGCTCGGGGATCTGCACGCCGGCATCGACGACGCCGTGTTCTCGATCGAGCCGCTTCTCGAGTGGGCCGATCGCGACGAGGCCGAGGGTGCCGAGCTGCCGCCCGAGGAGGGTGGCTGAAGGCGCGAGACCGCGCTAGCGTCGAGGGTTCAAGTCAGCGATCGAGAGGAACCCCATGCGCAAGATCTCCCTTCTCCTCGCCGCAGGTGCGGGGTACGTGCTCGGCGCCAGGGCGGGCCGGGAGCGCTACGACCAGATCGTGGCGCAGGCCAAGAAGGTGATGGGTCGCGATCTGGGACGGGGTGGCCCTGGCACGTCGGGCGTGCGCTCCGCGGAAGACGACATCACCGGCACCTACTCGACCACGCCGAGCGGCAACCACGTGGACGTCGACGAGACGGTGGCCTGGACCACCTCGACCGACACGTCCGGACGCCGCTGAGGCTGGCGGTCGCAGAGTTGGGCAGGGCCCGTCACCGGCGTCGGGGGCGCCGATGACGGGCCCTGGTCTCATCGGGCTCGCAGGCCGAAGCCGTACGGGTAGAGCGGGTCGTAGTCCGCGTCACCCACGTTGATCGGCTCCTGGTCGACGCTCCGCGGCCAGGTCACGGGCAGCGTGCCGGTGAACCGCTTCTTGCCGAACAGGACGTCGGCGACACCGGCGCCCTCGCTGCCCGGGAGCCAGCCGGCCACGAGACCGTCGATCTTCGACAGCAGCGCCGGCGGGATCTCCAGCGGCCGGCCGGAGATGACGATCACGACGCACTCCGCGGCCTGGGTGCAGACGGTGTCCACGGCCCGCTGGTCGGCGGTGGACAGCTTCATGTCCTTGACCGGGCGGGGGACGCCGTTGTCCCCCGGGTCGGACTCCCACCGGGGCCCGCCGACGTCGCCGAAGCCCTCGGCGTACGGCGTCTCGCCGACCACGACGACACCCGTCGCGTTGCGGGGCACCGGCGTGGACGCGGTCTCGTCGAAGGTCACGTCGCGCCGGGAGGCGTCGTCGATGCCGTCGAGGATCGTGTCGCCCGGGATCTGGTGGTAGGACCCGCCCTGCCAGGTGATCGTCCACCCGCCGGCCTGGTTGCCGATGTTGTCGGCGTTGCTGCCGGCCACGTACAGCGGCGCCCGCTTCGACAGCGGGAGGACGCGCCCCCGGTTCTTCAGGAGGACCTGCGACTTCGCGACGGCCTCGCGGGCGACCTTGCGGTGCTGGGCGCTGCCGATCTCGTCGATGTTGCGCCGGTCGGTGTACGGCTTCTCGAACAACCCGAGCTCGAACTTCTGCGTGAGGATCCGGCTGACCGCGTCGTCGATGCGCGACATCCGGACGCGACCGGCCTGGACCTCCTCGGTGAGCGCGGTGATGAACTCCTCGAACTGCGCCGGCTCCATCGCCATGTCGATCCCGGCGTTGATCGCCGTGCGCACCTGGGTGTTCCAGTCGCCGGGAAGCTGGTGGATGGCCTCCCAGTCGCTGATCACCAGGCCATCGAAGCCCATCCGGCCCTTGAGGACGCCGGTGAGCAGCTCCTTGTGCGCGGTCATCTTGAGGACGTTCGTGCCGACGCCGTCCTCGGTCCAGTCGACCGACGAGAACGACGGCATGACCGACCCGGCGCCGTAGCGCTGGATGGCGGGCCAGTACGGCGCGAGCGCGAGGCGAGCGAAGTCCCGGCGGCTGACGATCGTGATGCCCTGGTCGATCGTGTAGTCACCGGCCGACGTCCCGAAGGTGGTCAGACCGTCACCGGCGAAGTGCTTCGGCGTCGCCAGCACGCGGTCCGGGTTGTCCAGCTGGCCGCGCCGTCCCTGGAAGCCGCGCACTGCGACCGCCATCTCCGAGACGAGCCTCGGCGACTCGCCAAAGCTCTCGTACGTGCGGCCCCAGCGGTCGTCGCGCGCGACGCACAGGCAGGGAGCGAAGCTCCACTGCGGGCCGGTGGCACGGGTCTCCTCGGCGGTGATGTGGGAGATCTTCTCGACGAGCCTCGGGTCTCGGGTGGCTCCGAGCCCGATGTTGTGGGGGAAGACGGTCGCGCCGTTGAGGTTGGCGTGTCCGTGCACCGAGTCGACGCCGTACAGGACGGGGATCTTGAGCCGTGTGGCGAGGGCGGCGTCCTGGTAGCCGTCGACCATGTCGGCCCAGCCCTCGGCGGTGTTGGGCGTGGGGGTGGACCCGCCGCCGGACAGGATGCTGCCGAGCGCGAGGTCGGTGACGTCGGCCTGCGACGCGTTGGCGCGCTCGGCCTGGGTCATCTGGCCGATCTTCTCGGCCAGCGTCATCCGGGAGAGCAGGTCGGCGACCCGCTTCTTGGTCGACAGCCGCTCGTTCAGGTAGGCCGGCGTGCCGCCCCGCTCACCCGCGGTCGCTGACGCCGCGCCGGCCGTACTGGCTGCCGGGGCGGACCCGGCGCCCACCCCGACCAGGCCGGCGACCAGAGCCGCTGCGGCACCGGTGACCAGAGCCGCGCGGCGGGCGGACGGTCGGTACGACCGGCCCGATGAATCTCTGTCTCGACGTCTCACGTTCATGAATTCCTCCAGGTCCGGTGTGACCTACGTCATACTGTTACCCGAATATTGCGTAGGCAAAAACAAATGGCAAGTGGAGATCTGAGGTAGCTGGAGGCGCCGACTCAGGCGTTCGCCCGATGGAGGCGCCTACCTCAGAGAACGAGGATCGACGTCATGATCCTCATGCCGGAGTACTACGTGAAGACCGAGATGGACCGTCGGATGGAGCAGGCGCATGGCGCGGTCAGGCGCCGCACCGTCCGCCGCCGGCTTCGTGTACGCGAGACCGGAGCGCGCTCCGAGCACCCGACGGCATGATGTCCGTCGTGGACACGATCGAGGTGCCCCCGGGTCAATGAGCTCGGACCTTGTCAGTGGGGTACGCGATCATGGGCACATGCCCGCCGACTGGAGAACGACCGAGCCCCTCGTCGGACGAGAAGGGGAGCTCGAGCGGCTGCTGATCGCTGCCGGTGTCGCCGATCCCGAGGCCCGCGGGGGTGTCCTCTTGAGCGGCGACGCCGGGATCGGCAAGACCCGTCTGCTGCGCGAGCTGGCGACCCGAGCCGCCGACGACGGTCACCGTGTGCTGGTCGGCCACTGTCTCGACCTCGGTGACAGCGCGATCCCGTTCCAGCCGTTCGCCGAGGTGCTGGCCGCCCTCGACGACCCCTCCCGCAAGGCGCTGTCCGACGCCCTGCCGCCCCTCGGCCCCCTGATGTGGGGCGCCGCCAACGGCACGGGAGTCGACCGGGGCGAGCTGTTCGCCTCCGTCGTGGCCGCCCTCGAGCTGCTCGCCTCCAGCCAGCCTGTGCTGGTGCTCGTCGAGGATGCCCACTGGGCCGACACCTCGACGCGTCATCTCATCCGTTACGTGCTCTCCCAGCGCTACGACGGCGCTGTCCGGTTCGTCATCTCCTACCGCAGCGACGACCTCCACCGCCGCCATCCGCTGCGTGCCGACGTGGCCGAGTGGAGTCGGCTGCCGGGCGTGCAACGACTCGACCTCGGTCCCCTCGCAGACGACGAGGTCCGTGCGCTCGTCCGGTCACGAGCGACCGCCTCGATCGACGCCACCGGCCTCGCCGCGATCGTCCGTCGGGCCGAGGGCAACGCGTTCATCGCCGAGGAGCTCGTCGACGTCGACGACAAGAACGGTCCGCTGCCCCCGACGCTGGCCGACCTGCTGCTCGTGCGTCTCGACCGCCTCGACGACGGCGGCAGGCAGGTGGTGAGAGCGGTCGCGTGCGCCGGTGCCGAGGTGGACGACGACCTGCTCGCCGCGGTTGTCAACCTCCCTCCAGACACCCTCGAGGACGGTGTCCGGGCCGCGTTGGACCACCGCATCCTGAGCCGCACGAGCAACGACGGCTACGCCTTCCGCCACGCCCTCCTCGCAGAGGTGGTCCGCGACGACCTCCTCCCCGCCGAGCGTCGCCGGTTCCACAAGGCATACGCCGAAGCACTGGCGGGTCGTGGCGACTCCGCTGACGTCGCGCGTCACGCGTTCGAGGCCGGCATGGCGGAGATGGCCTTCACCGCCAGCGTGCGCGCCGCAGACCGGGCGAGGCGGGTCGGTGGGCACGACGAGGCCGCCCAGCACTACGAGCGCGCGCTGTCGGTCGCGTCCGCGGCGCCACCCGGCACTGATCTGGTCGACCTCGTCGTCGCCACCAGCGAGGCGCTGACCGCGTCGGGATACGTCCGTCGGGCGGCAGGGGTCGTCGACGACTACCTCCAGGACGGTGCGGCGACGCTCTCCGACACCGAACGCGCCCGGCTCCTCGTCGCCTACGGCACCGCGACCGTCCTGGGCGACCGCGACGCCGAGGCCGCACAGGCGGTCGAGCATGCGTTCGCGCTCGTGCCCGAGCAGCCGACGGCGCTGCGCGCCTCGCTCGAGGCCGTAGCCGCCCACGTCGCGGGAGCTCAGCGGCGCCACGACGACGCGATGCGTTGGGCGACCCAGGCCATGACGCTGGGCCAGCGCCTCGGCCTCAGCCGCGTCGTCGACGAGGCTGCCGCCACGAAGGCCCGGGTGCGAGCTCTCAGGGGCGACGACCCGGCCGGTGACGAGCGGCGGTTCCGGGAGGTTGCCGAGACCGCCCGAGCATCCGGCAACGTCGTCACCGAGCTGCGCGCCCACCAGCATCTCGCGTTCCTGTACCACGACCGTGGTGACCTCGACGCTGCCACGGCGGAGTTCCTCACGACGATGCAGGCGGCGGAGAAGGCGGGACGACGGTGGGCCCCGTACGGTTTCGACGGCCGTTTCTTCGCAGCCCTCACGGCCTATCTCCGTGGCCGGTGGGACCTCGTCGAGGAGCTGTGCGACGTCTCGGCCCTGCGCCCTCCGGCGGTCCATGCCGGCTCTCTGGAGTCGGTGCAGCTGCTCGTCGCCGCAGCGCGTGGTGACACGACTGTCCTGCCGCGCGCGCGTCGCCTGCGCGACTCCTTCTGGCACAGAGACATCGCGCTCGCGATCCACAGCGGCACGGCGGCCATCGACCTCGCGCCCGACGTCGCGTCGGCGCAGGCCTGGCACGACGATCTCGTCGCCTCGTTGGTCACCGACTGGGGCGGCCGCCGCGTCCCGGCGCGGTTGCGGATGGGGGCGCTGCTCGCCGGCCGCTACGCCGACGCGGCGCCGCACGTGTCGGCGTCGGAGCGAAGCGCCTTCGTCGAGCGTGCCGCTCAGCTGCGCGTCGACGCCGACCGGGCGGTCGAGGAGCGCGGGCCGTTCGGGCCCGAGGGTGAGGCATGGGGGCGCCGGCTCGATGCCGAGATCCTGCGCGTGCGCTGGACAGCGGGAGAGGACCTCGGCCTCCCAGTGATGCTTGAGGCGTGGCGCGGGGCGACAGGTGCGTTCGCGAAGCTCGGCCATGTCTACGAGGAGGCGCGCTCGACCTCGCGTCTCAGCTCCGTCCTGCACGCCGCCGGCGACATCGCCGGAGCCAAGCAGGTGGCCAGCGCTGCACACGAGACGGCGGTGTCGCTGGGCGCCGAGCCGCTGGTGCGTCAGCTCGAGCAGCTCGCGGGGGCGACGGCTGTTGCGGGTGGCCGGACGGCGGTGCCGCAGGCATCGGCCGGGGAGAAGCCCCTGACCGCACGCGAGCGTGAGGTGCTCGACCACCTTGTCGAAGGCCGTACCAACGGCGAGATCGCCACGCTGCTGTTCATCAGCACCAAGACGGTGTCGGTGCACGTCTCCAACATCCTCGCCAAGCTCGGTGCGGCCACACGCACCGAGGCGGCCGCTATCGCACGTCGTCAGAGGGCTTGAAGGCCCGCTCGAGCTCGGCGTTCGTCCGTCCGCTCAGCACGGAGGTGAGCCCGTCGCGAGCGGGGTCTGCACCGGCTTCCACCCCGGGCCCGCGCATCTTCACCAGGATCCACTGCTCCTTCCCGCCTGCCTCACCCGTTCGGGTCAGCGCGTATGGCCCGCTCAGCCGTCGACCGTGAAGGTCGACCACCAGGTGCCCATCGGCGAGCGCATCGCCTGCGGAGACCGGTGTCCCGGCACGGTTCGTGAGGTGCTCGTACGTGCCGCTGTCCCACACGATGACGCTGCCGGGGCGGCCCCCGTCACGTGCGTAGGCGCCCTCGTACGTGGCGTGCGCGAGGTCGTGGTCGTCGGTGCGGATGGCGAGCCGCCGCACCGACGGATCGGGAGAGGGCCCTTTCGGGACGGCCCACGAGACGAGGACCCCCGCGACCTCCAGCCTGAGGTCGTGGTGGAGGACACGGGCATGGTGCCGCTGGCACACGTACAGCATCCCGGCACCGTAGCCGTTCGCTCGGCCGTCGCGTGATGAGCGAGAACCCGCGCACGCTGAGAGGCTGACCAGCATGTGCCGCTTGTTCGGTCTGCACTGCGGGCGTCAGCCGACGACCGCGACGTTCTGGCTGCTCGACGCGCCCGACAGCCTGCGCGCCCAGGGTCGGCGCAACCCGGACGGCACGGGCATCGGGGTCTTTGCGGCGGACGGGAGCGCGACGCTCGACAAGCAGCCGATCGACGCGTGGGACGACACCGACTTCGCGCGGGACGCTCAGACGCTTCGCGGCACGACCTTCGTGGCGCACGTCCGGTATGCGAGCACGGGCGCCCACACCGTCGCCAACACCCACCCCTTCGAGCTCGACGGCCGCCTGTTCGCCCACAACGGTGTGGTGGGTGGCCTCGACGCGCTCGACGCACGTCTGGACGAGCTCGACGCCGGCGGGCTCGTGGGGGGACAGACCGACAGCGAGCGCGTGTTCGCGCTGATCACGGCGGTCGCGCGCCGCAACGGCGGGGACATCGAGGCGGCCCTGCGTACGGCGATCGCCTGGATCGCCGACAACGTGCCGGTGCTCGCGCTCAATCTGGTGCTCACGACCGCAACCGACCTGTGGGCGCTGCGCTACCCCGAGGTGCACGCGCTGTGGTTCCTCGAGCACACCGAGCGCCAGGTCGGCGATGGCTGGGATCGCTCCAGCGACCGCATTCGAGCCCAGGTCGAGCCCGACGGCGTCACCGGCGAGCGGACCGTGGTCGTCGCCTCTGAGCAGATGGACGCGGAGGCGGGATGGACCGCTCTGGAGCCAGGAGAGCTCCTGCACGTGGACAGCGACCTGGTCACGACCCGCACCTCTCCCTTCGGCCCGCTGCGACACCCGCTCAGGCTCTCTCAGCTCGAGCCGGTCGCCGCCGCATCGCAGCGTGCCTGACCGCTCAACAGATCAGGAGGACGACGTGAACGACACCCCGAAGGCCCGCATCGGCGTCACCGGACTCGCCGTGATGGGACGAAACCTCGCTCGCAACCTGGCGCGGCACGGCAATCCGGTCGCGCTGCACAACCGCACGTACGCGCGGACCCAGAGCCTCGTCGACGAGCACGGCGACGAAGGCACCTTCGTCCCGTCGGAGTCGATGCGTGACTTCGTCGCCTCGATCGAGCGCCCGCGTCCGATCATCGTGATGGTCAAGGCGGGAGAGCCGACCGACGCCGTGATCGAGGAGCTGGTCCAGCTGCTCGACGAGGGGGACATCGTCATCGACTGCGGCAACGCGCACTTCGCCGACACGCGACGTCGGGAGGCAGCACTGCGGGAGAAGGGTCTGCACTTCGTGGGTGCGGGCGTCTCCGGCGGCGAGGAGGGGGCGCTCAACGGACCGAGCATCATGCCCGGCGGGTCCGCGGAGTCGTACGAGACGCTCGGGCCGATGTTCGAGGCGATCGCGGCCCAGGTCGACGGCACGCCATGCTGCACCCACGTCGGACCCGACGGCGCGGGGCACTTCGTCAAGATGGTGCACAACGGCATCGAGTACGCCGACATGCAGCTGATCGCAGAGGCCTACGACCTTCTGCGGCACGGGCTGGGTGCAGAGCCCGCCCAGATCGCGGACATCTTCCGGGAGTGGAACGGTGGTGACCTCGAGTCGTACCTCATCGAGATCACGGCAGACGTCCTCGGCCACACCGACGCCGAGACCGGACGCCCGTTCGTCGACGTGGTGCTCGACGAGGCCGAGCAGAAGGGCACCGGACGCTGGACCGTCCAGACCGCACTCGACCTCGGGGTGCCGGTGACCGGGATCGCCGAGGCGACGTTCGCGCGCTCGGTCTCGGGCCACGCAGAGCAGCGTGAGCCCGCGCGTGCGGCCTATCCGGACGGGCACGCCGACACGGCGTGGCGACCGGACGACGTGGACGCGTTCGTCGAGGACGTCCGTCGTGCGCTCTATGCGTCCAAGGTGGTGGCCTACGCCCAGGGGTTCGACGAGATCCAGGCCGGCAGCAAGCACTACGAGTGGGGCGTAGACCCGGGCGCGATGGCGACGATCTGGCGGGGTGGCTGCATCATCCGCGCACGCTTCCTCGACCGCATCCGTGAGGCGTACGACGCCGACCCGGACCTGCCCACGCTGCTGGTCGCGCCCTACTTCGTCGACGCCGTCCAGGAGGGGCTCGAGTCGTGGCGGCGGGTCGTCGGGATCGCGGCGCACGCGGGCATCCCGGCGCCGGCGTTCGCCTCGTCGCTCGCCTACTTCGACGCCCTGCGGGCCGAGCGCCTGCCCGCCGCCCTGATCCAGGGGCTCCGCGACGACTTCGGTGCCCACACGTATCGTCGCGTCGACAAGCCGGGCACCTTCCACACACGCTGGGGCGGGGACCGCACCGAGGAGCAGCAGGGGTGACGGCGCCCACCGTCACCGAGGTCCCGCGGGACCTCCTCGTCCACCTGCGGCGCGCTCGCGACCTGGCGGACCGGTGCTACGCCGAGCCGCTGGACCTCGGTGCTCTCGCCCGTGCCGCCGGACTGTCGAAGCACCACTTCCTGCGGGCGTTCGCCGCCGCCTACGGTGTGACGCCGGGAGCCTACCTGCGACAGCGCCGCATCGAGCGCGCACAGGACCTGCTCCGAGCCACCAACCTGACCGTCACCGAGATCTGTCACCACGTCGGATACAGCAGCCTCGGCACGTTCAGCCGGACCTTCACGACGCTGGTCGGCGTCTCGCCGTCGGACTACCAGCGATGCTTCGCCGACGGGGCTCCGCCCATCCCCGGGTGCTGGGTCTTCATGCGCGGGCCGAGCGATGTCGCCAGCACGGCGCAACATCGGAGAAGCGCCTCGGCCGGTGACCGTCGTAGCGTCACGTCATGATCACGAACATCTCGCTGGTGACCGTCTGGGTCACCGACCAGGACTCTGCCCGAGACTTCTACGTCGACCTGCTCGGCTTCGAGACGCGCACCGACCAGCGCCTCGGCGACGGGTTCCGGTGGCTCACCATCGGTCACCCCTCGCAGCCCGAGCTCGAGGTCACGCTGATGGTGCCCGGCCCACCCCTCGACCCGGGGGTGGCCGATGCGGTCGCGAGAGCCCTCGACAACGGGACGATGAGCGGGATCGGGCTGACCGTCGACGACTGCCAGAAGACGTACGAGGACCTCACCGCCCGCGGGGTCACGTTCGTCCAGCCGCCCTCGGAGCGCCCGTACGGCGTGGAGGCGGTGATGCGCGACAGCTCCGGCAACTGGCTGGTGCTCGTCGAGCGGCGTGCGTACGACGGGAGCGACTTCCCGCACGCCTGAGAGAAAGGACGAGAGGAGCGCAGTGACCACCTTCCCGATGACGCCGGTGGGCGTCGTGCACGGCCCCGCCGAGGACCCGTCCGGTGACCGCGGCTGGGGTGACGTCGACAGCGTGGTCGAGGTCGACGAGAGGTTTGGGGAACGCCCGTTCGAGGGTCTGGACGGGTTCTCCCACGTGGAGCTCGTCTTCGTCTTCGACGAGGTCGAAGAGCGCGCCGACTACCGTGAGCCGCAGCGTCCGCTCGGTCGCCGCGACATGCCGGCGATCGGCATCTTCGCCGACCGTGGCCCGGTCCGCCCCAACAGGCTCGGACACTCGGCGTGCGAGATCGTCGCCGTCGAGGGTCGGCGGTTGACCGTGCGAGGACTCGACGCGGTCGACGGGACACCGGTGCTCGACATCAAGCCGGCGATGCCGGCGTTCCTCCCCGAGCACGTCGAGCAGCCGGAGTGGGCGCAGCGGTTGATGGAGTCCTACTTCGACGGCTGACGCGACGACGGCTGCGCGATGCCGTCGGGCGACGTCAGCCGACTCACCGACGAAGGCACGACGACACCGCGTCGGAGGTCGGGAGCGGGCAGCGGGCTGCCCGCAGCCTCGGTGAGCGGGACCACGCCCGCCCAGGCCGGTCCGGCCACGTCGTCGGGGTCATCCTCGGGCCAGCCGTCGGACACCTTGAGCGACCAGTGCTCGATCGGCAGCCCGAGCACCAGGGTCGCCGCGGTCTCGCGTGACGTCGGGCGCCGGACCTCCGAGAGGCGACCGGGGACCAGGGCTTCGGTCAGCAGGTCCAGAGCACGTGCCTGCACGTCCCCCGTGAGCGGCGACGCGGCGCCGAACAGCATCGCGCTGCGGTAGTGCAAGGACGACTCGAACGCCGAACGGGCGACCACGATGCCGTCGAGGGCCGTCACCGCCACGGAGATCGGGGCACCCCGGGCGAGCCTGCGCATCCAGGGTGAGCCGGTCGACCCGTGGATGAGCAGCACGTCACCGTCGCGTGCGAACGCGGTCGGGAACACCGTGGGAAATCCGTCGACGTCGACGGCCACGTGGCAGATCCGTGACGAGTCGAGAAGTCGGTCGAGCGCGTCACGGTCGTGGCGCTGCTTGCCGGCCAGGCGGGTCACGCGGGTCGTCGGCACTCCAGGTCAGCGTGCGGAGGCGACGTACTGGTTGAGCTGGTCGCGCTCGAACTTCAGCTGTTGCATCCGGTACTTCACGGCGTCACCGATCGACAGCAGCGCGACGAGGTCGCCGTCCTCGCTGATCACCGGGACGTGCCGGATGCGCAGGTTCGTCATGGTCTCCAGCATCGCGGTGATGGAGTCCTCGGGCGCGCAGGTGTGGACGTCGGTCGTCATGATCGACGACACGGGCTGCGACGTCGGGTCGCTGATGCCACGGAGCTTGCGGACCACGTCGCGCTCGGAGACGATCCCCACCAGGCGGCGCTCGTCCTCGCAGACGACGAGCGCACCGATGTTGTGCTCGGCGAGCTCGTCGAGGAGGTCGGAGATCGGCGCGTCAGGCGCGATCGTGAAGACCTCGGTGCTCCCCTTGGACGTGATGACGTCGCTGACCTTCATCGTTGATCCCCCCAGGCGTGGACGATGGGGTCAACCTAGCGCGATCCGACTCGCGGTCACCAGCCCTGAGGCGGTCCGGGCCGCTGGTAGGAGCTGCTCGAGTTGCGGTAGGCGTCGTACCCGGTGCCGTAGCCGCTCGTTGAAGTGTCCCACTCCGAGCCGGTCCTGGAGAACCACTCATTGGCGCCGCCGGTGAAGAGCAGCACCACCACCGCGACACCCGCAACGACCCACAGGAGCGAGACGAGCGCCATGATCATCAGCATCCCGACGGCGATCGTCAGACCCGAGAGGACGACGAGGGCGATCCGGGCCCATCCGACGCGTCGCAACGTGAGGACGGCAAGCGCCGCCGCGGCCAGCGAGGCGACGATGAAGGCGACGGCCGTCGTATAGATCACGGACATGCTGTCGGCGATCGTCGCGATGTCGGACCCGGTCTGGTCGAAGTCGTCGGGGCGCTTGGCGATCTCGTCCAGGAGCGGGTCGATGGCCAGCACGATGGCGATCCACCCGAGAACGGCCAGCGTCGCGGTCACGATCGTGATCCAGCCGGCGATCGTCACGGTGGCCGGGCGTGCGTCGGGATCTCTCGGGATGGGGAAGCTCGCCTGCGGCAGGCCCTGGGCGTACGGGTCGTAGGCGGGCGGGCCGTACGGGGGTTGCTGTCCGTACGGTGCCTGTCCGTACGGCGAGGGCTGTCCGTACGGCGGCTGTCCGTACGGCGGCTGTCCGTACGGGGGTTGCTGTCCGTACGCCGGTTGCCCGGATCCGGACGGCCCGCCCGGCACAGAGGGGTACGGCGGCGTCGGCGTGGACATGACGCTGATCCTACCGAGGCCGGCAGGGCGGGGATGCGTGGATCAGGAGTCCGAGCGGCGACGGGCCGCCAGGTTCGTGACGTTGGTCGGTGCGGTGGCTCGCTGGGCACCCCCGTGCTCGTTGCTGTCTCCGGGCTCGTCGTGCGGGACCGGGTCGGGGAAGTAGCCCAGGTAGGCCATCGCCGCGTCGTGCAGCAGGGTGTTGGTCGCGAGCGCGTTGCCGTGCCACGGGCCGGGCTGGCCGTTGAGCGCCGTGAAGGTGCCACCCGCCTCGCGGACGATGGGGTCGAGCGCGGCCATGTCCCAGAGCGCCAGCTCCGGCTCGGCGGCGATGTCGACAGCGCCCTCGGCCAGCAGCATGTAGGACCAGAAGTCGCCGTAGCCGCGGGTGCGCCAGCAGCGCCGGGTGAGCGCGAGAAAGCTCTCGAGCTTGCCGATGTCCTCCCAGCCCCCGAGCGACGCGTAGGCCAGGGACGCGTCGTCGATCCGATCGATCTTCGACACCTGGAGGCGGGTCGCCGACATGAGCGACTTGCCGGTGTAGGCGCCTCCGCCCTTCGAGGCCCACCAGCGTCGACCGAGCGCGGGAGCGGAGACGCACGAGGCGACGACCTCGTCCTCGACCGCCAGCGCGATCAGAGTCGCCCACACCGGCACGCCTCGCACGTAGTTGGAGGTCCCGTCGATCGGGTCGATGATCCAGCGCCGCGGGGCGTCCTCGACGGTGCCGACCTGCTCGCCCGACTCCTCGCCGAGCACGGTGTCGCGGGTGCGCGCGCTGCGCAGCGTACGCCGGATCGTCCGCTCGACGGCCTGGTCCGCCTCGGTCACCCAGGTGGTGTCCGGCTTGGTCGTCACCACGAGGTCGGCGGCCCTGAACTTCTCCATCGAGATCGCATCGGCGTTGTCGGCGAGCACGTGGCAGAGCCGGAGATCGTCGTGGTGGGAGTGCGCCATGGGCCCACAGTAGAGGTACGCACCCCTACGATGGACACCGTCCTGGGAGGCAGCCATGTTCGGTTTCATCGACGGAGTTCCGCTCCACCCGCTCTTCCTTCACGCGCCGATCGTGCTGATCCCGGTCACCGCGCTCCTGACGCTCGCGTTCCTGGTGCCGCGGTGGCGGTGGGCGTTGCGCTGGCCCGTCGCCGTGCTGGCCGTGATCTCCGCCGCTGGGACGTACGCGACCGTCCGGTCGGGGGAGCAGCTCAAGGATCGACTCGAGCTGGGCGGCGAGATCGCGGACGCCATCGACGTCCACCAGACGTGGGGCAACCGTCTGCTCTACGCCGCGATCGTGCTCGCCGTCCTGGCCGTGCTCGCGGCTATGGTCGCGACCAGGACGGCCGGTCTGGCCTCGACCCTGGTCGCCGTCCTGCTGGCCGTCTCCGGGGTCACGGCCGCGTGGATCACCTACGAGACCGGTGACCGGGGCTCGCGTGCGGTGTGGTGCGCCACCGGCGTCGCGGCAGGCGAGACGGCGTCGCTCGAGGAGTGCCTGACTCCCTGATCGGTGCCGCCGCAGCACACGTGGACCACGTCAGTCGGCGTCCTCACGGCTGACCACGAGTCGGCGGAAGGAGTCGACCCGCGCCGCGTCGAGGCGGCCCTCGGAGACCGCGACGTCGAGGGCGCACTCAGGGTCGTGCACGGTGTGCTGGCAGCCACGTGGACACTCCTCGGTGACGTCCGACAGGTCGGGGAACGCAGCGAGCAGCCGGTCGATCGAGACGTGGGCCAGCCCGAAGCTCCGGATCCCCGGGGTGTCGACGATCCAGCCACCGAACGGCAGCGGAAGCACGTGGGTCGAGGTCGAGGTGTGCCGACCGCGACGGCTGACGGCGTTCACGTCGCCTGTCGCCAGCTCGGCGTCAGGGACGAGCGCGTTGACGAGCGTCGACTTGCCGACGCCGGAGTGGCCGACGAGCACGCTGGTCCGCCCGCGCAGCCGCTCGCGCAGCATCTCCAGGTCACCACCTCGGTGCGTGACGACGACGTCGACCTCGAGCGGGACGAGCATCGCGACCAGGGGGTCCGGATCGCCGAGGTCGGACTTCGTGAGGCACACCAGAGGGCGCATCCCCGCGTCGAACGCCGCGACGAGGCAGCGTTCGATGAGGCGAGGTCGAGGTGGAGGATCGGCGAGCGCGGTGACGATGACCATCTGGTCGGCGTTCGCGACGATGACGCGCTCGATCGGGTCGTTGTCGTCGGCCGTACGGCGGAGCACCGTCGTCCTGTCCTCGACCTCGACGATGCGGGCGAGGGTGTCGTGGGTTCCCGTGGTGTCCCCGACGATCCGGACCCGGTCGCCCACCACGACCGCCTTGCGACCGAGCGACCGGGACTTCATCGCCGTCACGACGCGGTCGTCGTCGCCGACGAGCAGGCCGTAGCGCCCGCGGTCTATGCCGACGACCCAGCCGGTCTCGGCGTCGTCGTAGCTCGGGCGCTCCTTCGTCCGTGGACGCGTGTGCCGGCGCGGGCGGTCGAACTGCTCGTGCGGACGGTCCTCGTCGTAGCGCTGCGTCACGACGCGAACCGCTCCCAGTCCTGCGCGAAGCCCGGGTAGGTCTTGGCGGTCGTCGCGACGTCCTCGACACGGACGTCCTTGACCGCGAGCCCGAGCACGGCCGCCGCGTGGGCCATCCGGTGGTCGGCGTACGTCCGGAGCGTGGCGCCGTGCAGGGGACGCGGACGGATCGTCAGCTGGTCGGTGCCTTCCTCGACCTCGCCACCGAGTCGGCTGATCTCGGCGGCGAGCGCGGCGAGACGGTCGGTCTCGTGGCCGCGGAGGTGACCGATCCCGGTCAAGGTCGACGGCCCCGAGGCGAGTGCGGCGACGGCGGCGACCACCGGGGCGAGCTCGCCCTCGTCGCGGAGGTCGAGCGTCACACCGTCGAGGGCGGGGGGAGCGGTCACGACCAGGTCGTCGCCGTCGAACGACACGTCGGCCCCGAACGCCTCGGCGATCCTTCGCCACCGATCACCAGCCTGGTCGGTCGCGCGGGGCCATCCGGTGACCCGGACCCGCCCCGCGGTGACCAGGGCACCGGCGACGAACGCACCGGCGTTGGAGAGGTCGGGCTCGATCGTGGTGTCGTACGCGGCGATGGGGCCGGGCTCGACGGTCCAGCGGTCGGTGCTCGCCTCCACCGTCACGCCACGGCGCCTGAGCTCGGTGAGCGTCATCTCCACGTGGGTCGCGGAGGGGACCGGCGGGCCATCGTGGCGTACGTCCACGCCCTCGGCGTAGCGGGCGCCCGCGAGCAGCAGCGCGGAGAGGAACTGGCTCGACGCCGACGCGTCGATGGTCACCGCGCCACCGCGTACGTGCCCGTCGCCGCGCACCGCCAACGGGAGCCGCCCGTCGCCGCGGTCGACGACCGTGACACCCAGCGCGCGGAGGCTGCTGACGGTGGTCGCCATGGGGCGTTCACGTGCCCGGTCGTCGCCGTCGAACGTCACCTCGCCGTCGGCCAGCGCGGCCACCGGGGGCACGAAGCGCATGACGGTCCCCGCGAGACCGACGTCGATGTGCACCGCGCCGAGGGGCGTGCCCCACGTGGCCGGCGTCACGACCCAGGCGTCGCCGTCCTCGACGACGCCCACGCCCAGGGTCCGCAGCGCCTCGGCCATCAGCGACGTGTCACGGGAGACGAGCGGGCGCGCGAGCCGCGACGGGCCGTCGGCGAGCGCCGACAGGACGAGCGCGCGGTTGGTCTGCGACTTCGACCCCGGGAGCGACACTGTCGCGTCGACGGGATCGAGACGGAACGGGGCGGCCCACAGCGGTGACGTCATCGCAGCCGAGCCTATCCGACCACGACTGCGACGACGTCGTGGCGACGCTCAGAGCGGCAGCGACTTCTTGACCTGCTTGGCCGTGCTCTGGACCGAGTCCTGGACGTGGCCGCCGGCCTTGACGACCTGGTCCTTCGCGCGCCGGGGCAGGATCTTCTTGTGCGGCTCGGGGTCGAGGGTCGCCATCAGCAGGCCACCCATCATGGAGAGGTTCTTCGTGAAGTGGATCTTCTGGTTGACCGCCGTCGAGGCGTCGTCCTCGTCCCAGAACGAGTGGCCCGCCAGGGTGGTCGGGACCAACGTCGCGGCCAGGACCGCCGCGGACAGGCGCGGGAAACGCCCCAGCGCCAGCGCCGTGCCGAAGCCGAGGTGGAGGGCGCCGTTGACGCGCACCATCGACTCCGGATCGGTCGGGATCGATGCTCCCGGGACGACCGACTGCACGAACCCGGCGATCTTGTCGGTCGTCGGCTTCACGTGCTCGGCCATCATCGGGGCGTTACGGAGGGCGCTCGCTCCGCCGTAGACGAACATCGAGGCGAGCAACGGACGGGCGACGGTACGCAGCAGAGTCATGGTTCTTTACTACCCTCTTCGGCCCACCGCCACACATCACCGGCGCCGGTCACCTCAGAGGTCGGCCAGCGGGACGCCCCGGTCGCCGAGGCGTCCCGCGTCCACGCGGCGTCCCACGAGCGCCTCGAGCGGGTCGACACCGTCGTCCCACATGTTGACGTGCATCGCCGCCTGCACGACCTCGTCGCGCAGCCAGAACGCCTGGAAGGCCAACGGGCCCGCCGGGGCGGCGTCGCCCCGCACGACGACCTCGGTCTCGTCGACGTCCTCCACGTGACCGACGTACTCCATGCCCAGGTCGTACTGGTCGGTGAAGAAGAACGGCAGCTTGTCGAAGGTGACGTCCTGGCCGAGCATCGACCGCGCCGCCACCGGACCGGAGTCGTGCGCCATCGCCCAGTGCTCGACCCGCACGCGCCGCCCGAGACGAGGGTTGTCCACCGCCGCGATGTCGCCCGCTGCCCACACCGCGACGTCGGAGGTGCGCAACGACGCGTCGGTGTCGATGCCGGGGTCGCCGGACAGCCCCGCTGCCTGTCCCCAGTCGCTCTGCGGTGCTGCGCCGATCGCCACGACCACCGCCGCCGCGGGCACCTCCTCGCCCTCGCTCGTCACGACCGACGTGACCGAGCCGCCGTCGCCCCGGATCTCCGTCACGCCGCTGCCGAGCCGCAGGTCGACGCCGTGGTGCCGGTGGAGGGAGGCGAAGACCTCGGCCACGCGGTCGCCGAGCACCCGCTGCAGGGGGAGGGTCGCCGTCTCGAGGACCGTCACCGCGACGCCGTGCGTCCGTGCGGCCGCGGCGATCTCGAGCCCGATCCATCCGGCGCCGACGATCACCAGCGGACCACCGGCCTCGATGGCCGCCCGGATCCGCTCCGCCTCGGGCATGTCGCGCAGGTAGAGGACACCGTCGAGGTCGGCGCCGGGCACCTCGATCCGTCGCGGCCACGAGCCGGTCGCGAGGAGGAGCTTGTCGTACGCCAGGGTGCCGCCGCCCTCGAGCTCCAGCACCCTGTCCTCGAGGCGTACCCCGGTCACCATCGTCTCCGTCCGGAGGTCGATGTCGTGGTCGCTCCACCACCCGGAGTCGTGCAGGTACGCCGAGGACTCCTTCTCCGACCCGAGCATGTAGCCCTTGGAGAGCACCGGCCGCTCGTACGGCGGCCTGTCCTCGACGGTGACCAGCACGACCGCGCCGTCGAAGCCCTCCTCGCGCAAGGTCGCCGCCGCGCTCCCGCCTGCCAGCCCGCCACCCACGACCACGTACGTCTCATCGCTCATGCCGGTGACCGTACGCCGTTCCCGGTGACGGGCGCCACGGAACGGATGCCAGGTCTCAGCGGAACGTGGCAGCGACGTCCTCGAGCAGCGCGCTGAACCGCTGGTTGCGATCGAGCCGCGGACTCGTGGTGCGCGGCAGCGTGAAGAGCGGGCCGCCGGCGCTCGCCGTGGTGGCGTCCAGGACCTGACCCGGACGTGCCCTCGCCGACACGTGCTGCGACGCCGTGGAGCCGGGGTCGAACGCCCACTGCTGACGGGTGCTGCCGGCGCAGGCCTCCGTCGTCACGGTCGAGACGACGGGCCTCGCCGCCGAGGTCAGGCATGCTCCGGTCGCAGGCCCGCTGACCGCGCGGATCGTCCACCACCCCGTGCCGCTGCCGGCGTCCCAGACCCGCCACACCGTCGCGGTGCCACAGCTCCCGAGGCGCGTCGACGCGGAGCCGGGACGACCGGTCGCCTCGATGCAGCGGGTGCCGAGACCGATCGGGCGCACGGAGATGCGCGCGACGGCGGGCAGCCGGATCGGGCCCAGGGTCGCGGTCTCCGACCTCCCGGCGGCGTTCAGTGCGACCACCTCGTAGACCACACGGGCGCCGTTCGGTGCTCCGGTGTCGACGAACGAGGTGGTGACGAGTGGGTCGGGGCCCGACACGAGGTCGCCGCTCACCACCGCCGCTGCGGAGCGGCCCGCACCCGCCAGGCCCGTGCCCACACTCCGGTAGACCTCGTACCCGTCGGCGCCGGCGACGGCGGACCACGCGAGTGTGAGCCCGCCCGGCTCGTCGGTGAGCGCGAGGTCTCGTGGTGCCACGGGAGGGGTCGGTGCCGGCTCGGTCGGTTCTGTCGGCTCGGTGGGCCCAGGCTCGGTGGGTGCCGGCTCTGTTGGCCCGGGGTCGTTGGGCCCGGGGTCGTGAGGTTGCGGCTCCTCCGGGTTGCGTGGGTCGTCCGGGCCTGGTCCGCCAGGCCCGGGGTCGTCGGGTGCGCCCGGTCCTTCTGGCGCGTCAGGAGCTCCGGGGTCCTCGACACCCGGGATCCCCGGGATGGTCGACGGGGATCCGGGTGGCACCAACCCGGGAAGGGTCGGGGGTATGACCGCCGTCGGGGGGACCGTCTGGGGACGGACCCGTGGGTCGGAGTCTCCGGGGCGCGTAGGGCCGGGAAGCGAGAGCGACGGCCCGTCGGACACCTCGTCGGAGGTGGGACCGCCCGGGCTCTCCAGCGTCATGAACGCCATCGCGGCCACGACCGCGGCGCCGATCACGCCCAGCGTGATCCCGGCCGCGGCCACCCCATGGGCGGGTGCCGCCGTCACCCAGTCGCGGGCGCGCCCTGCTGTGTTCCCGGCCCAGCGTCCCGGGTTCGTGTGACCGGCGCCCCCGGCGGCGGATCCCCCCGCACCGGCGCCGGCGGCCGCCACCTGACCCTGGAGATCGGCGACGTACCGAAGTCCGACCGCTCCCAGCAGCGCCGGAGCCAGCAGTCCACGGAGCCCCGAGTTGACCTCGACCAGCTCGAGGTAGACACCGGTGCAGCGCGCGCAGCCGTCGAGGTGCTCACGGACCTTGGTCGTCTCGCGCTTGCCCAGGCCCTGCCTGACGTAGGCACCGAGGCGCTCGGTCGTCCCACGGCAGCTCTCTTCGGCGGTGTCGGCGAGGTGGACCTGGAGATAGGACTGCCGCAGTCCTTCTCGTGCCCGGTAGGCCAGCGCCGAGACGCCGTTGGCCGACATGCCCAGCATCGGGGCGATGTCGGCCGGCTTGGCCCCCTCGACGTCGAGGTGCCACAGGACCAGCTGCCAACGCTCGGGGAGGGCGACGAACGCCTGCGCCGCGGCGGAGCTCTCGAAGCTGGCCACGGCCGTGTCGCCGAACTCGACGCCGCCGTCGTACTTCTCGAGGTCGTCGGAGGGCTGAACCCGTCGGTCGGCGCGCACGCGGTCGATGTGGAGCCGGCGGATCGCGGTGAGGAGGTACGCCCTGAAGGCGACGTCGGGCCCGGCGCCCGCCCTCAGCTGGTCCAGCACCTTGATGAAGGCCTCGGACACGAGGTCGTCACCGTCGGGGCTGCGGACCAGCTGAGCGGCCATCCGACGCGCCGCGTCACGGTGTCTCTCGAACAGCACGCCGTACGCGGCGTTGTCGCCGGCCCGGACGGCCGAGATCAGCTCGGCGTCGCTCGGCCTGCTCGGATCGGCGGTGGGCTCTGTCATGGCGCCTCCCACGGTAGGCGAGATCGACGTGTCGCAGGCGTGTCGCGCAAAAAAGTTGTCGAACCCGCGTCATGGACCGGCGAAGCGCCCGTCTCACTCGCATGAAGCGCGACGACATGGCACGCCCTACGGCGACAAGCTCCGGTCGGCAGGACCAGTGGCACCCTCCGGCCATACGCGGGCTGGCCGCGGAGTCTCTGTTCCTCGTCCCCCGGCGTCATCTGGACGCGCTGCGGGACGTGCTTCGCGGTGGTGAGGACCCCGAAGGGGTTGCGGTCGAGCTCGGGGCGGCCGCAGCCACGGAGGGGATCGGCTGGAGCGAGCTGTTGCGCGACGTCGAGGACGTGAGTCGCAGCGTCTCGGGCTCGCTCCCTCCGTACGAGCTGGTCCGCGCGATGAGCATCGCGTGGACCGAGACCGCCGCGCAGGACAGCTACGTCGTCTCCTGCGAGGACCCCCTCACCGGGCTCACCTCGCCCGCACACCTGCGGACCCGGCTCGACGATGCCTATCGTCTCGCCGAGCGCGCCGGTGCGAGCGCGTCCGACCTGTGGGCGTTCGTGGTCGTCGAGGTGCGTCCGAGCGGCGGTGCGGAGAGCGGCCTGCTGCGGTCGCTCTCGATGATCGTCGTCGCCGAGCTCCTTCGTTCCTGCTTCGACGGCGACGAGACCGTCTCACGGCTCGGCGAGCGCCGAGCCGTCGCGCTGGTGCGACGCTGGGACGCGACCCGCGGCTACAGCGCGCTGCGGGGCCTTGTCGACTCCTCACCCGACGTCCCGCCCACGCGGGTGTGGATCGAGGGTGTCCCGGGGACCAGCGAGGCGGCCTCCCGCCTGCTGGGCGAGCTCGGCCGCGGGGGGTCCGCGGACGGGCTCGGCTGACTGCTCCGGCGTCCGCTCGTTCTCGGGGCGGGCGGACGCCGGGGCTCACGGTGCACGCTCGGCGGCCCCGTCACCGACGTGTGGAACGCTGGTGCCATGTGCGGTCGATACGCCACCACGCGATCCCCGTCCGACCTCAGCGCCGAGTTCGAGGCCGAGCCGGCCGAGGACCTGCCTGAGCTGGACCCCGACTACAACGTCGCCCCGACCAAGGTCGTCCCGCTCATCCTGGAGCGGCGCTCCAGCGAGGACCCCGCCGCGAAGCACCGGCTGGTCAAGGCGGTCACCTGGGGCCTGGTGCCGAGCTGGGCCAAGGACCGGGCGATCGGCAACCGCCTGATCAACGCGCGCGCCGAGACTCTCGCCGAGAAGCCGTCGTTCCGCGCGGCCTACGCGAAGCGGCGGGCGCTGGTGCCGGCGGACGGCTTCTACGAGTGGTACGCGAGCGAGAAGCGCGACGCCAAGGGCAGACCGGTCAAGCAGCCCTTCTTCATCCATGCGCCCGACCGGAGCACGCTCGCCATGGCGGGGCTCTATGAGATCTGGCGGGACCGCTCGCTGCCGGAGGACGACGACACCGCCTGGCTGTGGAGCTTCACGATCATCACGACGACCGCCACCGACGACGTCGGCCGGATCCACGACCGGGCGCCGATGCTCGTCCCGCGCGACCGCTGGGCCACCTGGCTCGACCCTGACACCGACGACAAGGACGAGCTCGCCCGTCTGCTCGTCCCCGCCGCACCCGGGGCGCTGCAGGCCTACCCGGTGTCCCGGGAGGTCAACAACGTCCGCAACAACGGCCCTCAGCTGGTGGAGCCGATCGCCCTCGAGGACGAGCCCGGCGCAGCCGAGGAGGGCGAGCAGCCGACGCTCGGTGGCCTCTGATGACGACCCTGGCCGAGGCCACGTACGACACTCCTCACGGGCCCGGGCGGCTCGTCTCACGGCGCCCCGACCGCCCCTGGGCGACCCTGGTCCTCACCCACGGTGCCGGCGGAGGCATCGACAGCCACGATCTCGAGGTGCTCAACCGCGGGCTGCCACGCCTCGGGATCGGCGTCGTCCGCGTCGAGATGCCCTGGCGTACGGCCGGCAGGCGGATCGCCCCGGCACCCTCGGTGCTCGACGCGTCGTTCACGGCGCTCGTCGACCATCTGCGTCCGCGGGTCCCGCTCGTGATCGGCGGGCGCAGCGCCGGCGCACGGGTGGCGTGCCGTCGCGCCCGGGCTCTGGGTGCGGTGGGCGTGGTGGCGCTCGCCTTCCCCCTGCACCCGCCCGGGAAGCCTGAGCGCACCCGGGTGGCCGAGCTCGAGGGGTCGGGACTGCCGACCGTGGTCGTCCAGGGTGAGCGTGACCCCTTCGGGACGCCGCCGGAGTTCCCGGCGGGCACCTCGATGGTGGTGCTCCCGGGCGCCGACCACTCCCTCAAGGTCGGCAAGCGCGCGGTCCCCGACCAGGCTGCGGTGGACGCCCTGCTCGTCGACGGCGTGCACGACTTCGTACGCCGCCGGGTCGGGCGGGCGGCTCCCGTCGGGGAATGACGCCCGGCGGACCCGTGTTGAACCCACACGGTGCCGCCCGACTGTGGCGGACGCCTCGATCCGAGGAGGATGCGTGCTCGCGACTCTGACCCGTCCGGCTCCCGCCGGGGTCATCACCCCGGTCCCGGCCGGCATCGCCGGGGTAGGCTGGACTGCGATGACCGAACCCAATGACGTAGCCGCGACGCCCGCTGACGAGGGGACGGACCGGGCCGAGGCCGGTGAGTCGGCCGAGGCGCGCACCGCCCGCTTCGAGCAGGACGCGCTGCCGTTCCTCGACCAGCTCTACTCCGCCGCGCTGCGGATGACACGGAGCCCGCACGACGCAGAGGACCTGGTCCAGGAGACGTTCGCCAAGGCGTACCAGTCGTTCCACCAGTTCCGTCCGGGGACCAACCTCAAGGCCTGGCTCTACCGGATCCTCACCAATACCTACATCAACTCCTACCGCAAGAAGCAGCGGCAACCGCAGCAGCAGATGACGGAGGAGATCGAGGACTGGCAGCTCGCCCGCTCGGCCGCGCACACCTCGAGCGGTCTGAAGTCCGCGGAGATGGAAGCCCTCGAGCACCTTCCCGACAGCGACGTGAAGCAGGCGCTGCAGCAGCTCCCCGAGGACTTCCGCTACGCGGTGTACCTCGCTGACGTCGAGGGCTTCCCCTACAAGGAGATCGCCGAGATCATGGAGACGCCGATCGGCACCGTGATGTCGCGTCTTCACCGTGGACGCAAGCAGCTCCGCGAGCTGCTCACCGACTACGCACGGGAGCGCGGCATGGTCTCAGCAGGTGACAAAGCATGAGTGACGACATCAGGCTCGGCCCCGACTGCCAGAGCGCCCTGGAGAACCTCTACCTGTTCCTCGACCACGAGATGGCCGAGGGCGACTGGGACGCCGTGCACGCGCACATCGCCGACTGCGCACCGTGCCTCTCTCAGTTCGACGTGGAGCGCATCGTCAAGGAGCTCGTCGCCCGCTCGTGCCGCGAGAAGGCCCCCGAGGTCCTGCGGGCCAAGGTGCTCACGTCCATCCGCACGACCGTGACGGTCACGCGGAGCGACCGTGGCGTCGAGCCCGGGCGCGTGAGAGCGCTCGAGAAGGGCATGTCCGCCACGCTGTCGCGGACGGTCGGTGACAGCGACACGGCGCTCGCCCTCGGGAGCGGCTCGTTGCCGGTCCTCGCGACGCCTCGCACGCTCGCCTGGTGCGAGGAAGCCACCTGCGAGGCGATCGCGTCGGCGGTCGCGGACGGGTCGACGTCTGTCGGGACCCGGGTCCGCCTCGACCACCTCGCGGCGAGTCCGGTCGGTGCGACCGTGACGGTCGCCGCCGCGGTGACCGCGGTCGACGGCCGCATGGTGTCGTTCGAGGTCGTCGTCATGAGCGCCGACGGCACGCTGCTGGCCGAGGGCGAGGTGCGCCGGGTCGTCGTCGACACCGACCGCTTCCTTGCCCGCGTCCGCCCGTGACCTCGGCCGCGTCGGTCGGGGCCGGACGGCTGCTCGTCCGGCCGGTCCGGCCTGAGGAGTACGCGCGCGCCGGCGAGATCGTCGTCACGGCCTACCGCAGCGAGGGCTACCTCCGGTTCTCCGACGGCTCGGAGGACCACGCCTACGCCGCCAAGCTCGCCGACGTGGCCACGCGTGCCGCGGACTCTGTCGTCCTCGTCGTCGAGCTCGACGGACGACTCGTGGGCTCGGTGACCTGGTGCACGCCGGGCTCGTCGATGCGTGAGCTCGCGACGCGCCATGACCAGGGCGAGTTCCGGATGCTCGGCGTGGACCCGGGTGCCGTGGGCCGTGGTGTCGGCACCGCGCTCATCACGTGGTGCCTCGATCGTGCACACCAGGAGGGCCTCGCCGAGGTGGTGATCAGCTCGCTGCCGGAGATGACCGCTGCGCATCGGCTCTATCGACAGCACGGGTTCGTCCGGCGTACCGACCTCGACTGGTCGCCGGTGCCCGGCACGCAGCTCGTCGGCTTCAGCCGGCCGGTCGCCTGAGACCACACACGAGAGGGCCCCGCACCGTGTGGTGCGGGGCCCTCTCGGTGTGATCAAGCGTTGGGACGCTTGCCGTGGTTCGCGTTCTTCTTGCGACGCGCCCGGCGCTTGCGGCCAGTCTTGCCCATGGGTCCTCCTCGAACTGTGCTTCTCCCATGGTCGCACGTCGGGCCGAGTGGCCCGTACGCGACCTCAGACCCCGGTGGTGCTGCGCGGGTAGATCGCGTCGACGTCGGTCATCACGTTGACGAGGTAGGGGACGCCGGACGCGAACGCCCGGTCGAGTGCGGGACCGATCTCCTTGGGGTCGGTGACCGCCTCGCCACCACCGCCGAGGGTCGTCACGATCTCGTCGTAGCGCGTCTGCGGAGCGAGGTCGGCAGCGACGTCGTAGCCGTAGAGGAACTTCATCGGCGCCTTCTCCAGGCCCCATGCCGAGTTGTTGCCGACGACCATGACGACCGGCAGGTTGTGGCGTACGAGCGTGTCGACGTCGATCAGCGACATGCCGGCGGCTCCGTCGCCGAAGAGCACGACGACCTGGCTGTCGGGTCGGGCGATCCGTGCCGCCATCGCGGCGCCGAGACCGGCGCCGAGACAGCCGTACGGTCCGGGGTCGAGCCAGCAGCCCGGGCGTGCCGGCTCGAGGAACTTGCCGGCGAAGGACACGAAATCCCCTCCGTCACCGATGACGACCGCGTCGTCGGCCAGGCGCGGGATGAGCTCCCCGTAGATGCGCCCGGGGTGGATGGGGTCGGCGGAGGCGCTGAGGAGCTCGGCGTCGCGGGTGACCGCCGCCGAGACGGCGTCGCTGAGCTGCTCGGCCCAGCCGGACCAGGAGGGGCGGGTGCCGGTCGTCGCCTCCAGCGCGCGGAGCACCTGGTCGAAGCACGCCGTGAGGTCGCCCGAGAGGGAGGCCGCGAGGTCTGCGCGGGTCGACACCTGGCCCGGGCTGTCGGCGACGTGCACGACCTGTGCGGGGGTGGCGCCGTCCTTGCCGCCGAAGACGCCGTAGCCGAGGCGGAAGTCGAGCGGTGTCCCCACGACCACGACGAGGTCGGCCTTGCCGAGCGCCTGGGACCGCGCCTTCGTGACGAGCAGTCGATGACCGCGCGGGACCACCCCGCGGCCCATGCCGTTGGAGACGGCGGGGATCCCCGTCTCCTCGACGAACCGCAGAGCCGCCTCCTCGGCGCCGTCTGCCCAGACGTCCGTCCCGAGGACGAGGAGGGGACGCTCTGCCCGGGCGATCAGACGCGCCACCTGCCCGACCTGGTCGTCATCGGGCTCGATCGCGTCGGGAAGGCTCCCGTACGCGGCGTCGGCGGGCGCCGTCGTCCGGCTGAAGAGCTGGTCCATCGGGACGTCCAGGAACGTGGGCCCCCGGTGCGACGAGCCCGCGAGCGCGAACGCCTGGTCGACCGTCGGACCGATTTCATCGGTGGTCTTGGCCGTGCCCGCCCACTTCGAGACGGTGGAGACGATCGGCGGGTGGTCGAGCTCCTGGAGGCTCCCCATGCCCCACGTGTGCGTCGCCGCACGGCCGCCGATCGTGACCAGCGGCGACCCGGCGAAGTGCGCCTGCGCGATGGGGCTGACGCCGTTGGTGACGCCCGGTCCGGCCGTCAGCACGGCCAGGCCAGGCGTACGGGTGAGCTTCCCCGTCGCCTCGGCGGCGAACACCGCGGACGGCTCGTGGCGCACGTCGATGAGACGCATCGGCTGGTCGGCCTTCACCGCGGCGTCGTACAGCGGGAAGACATGGGCACCCGAGAGGGTGAACATCGTCTCCACGCCGTGCGCGCGGGCTGCGTCGAGGGCGTGGTCGCCTCCGTGGCCTTCCCGACCCTCGGGGGCCGGAGCGTCGGGCGCGGTGGGGGTCTCAGCTGTCATGTGACCTAGGTTACCCAGGGGTAATCCTCGGTCACCGCGCGGTGGTCACCGTCCGTCGCCCGCCGGCCGTCGCGAACAGCCACGGCGTCTCGGCACGGATCTGCTCGATCACCGCAAGCAGCAGGTCGGCGCGGTGCGGGGTGGGCGTGGCGAAGAGCGCGTCGTCGCCGATCACCTCCACGCGCCCCTTCACGCCCAGCGCGAGCTGGACGTAGAGGGCGCGGAGGAAGCGCGAGGTGTTGTACGCCGCCGGGGTCGGCCACTCACCCGGCGAGCTGCCGCGGGTACGAGGGCGACGGGTCCCCGCTCCGAGTCGAGCGAGCCACGGCTCGACGACGTTGGGTGCGACGACGTCGCGGTGCAGCACCGCCATCGCCGCGTACGCCAGCCGGTCCTCCTCGCCGTGGTGCAGCACGTGCTCGGTGGGGGAGAGCAGCCGGTCGGCCAGGACGTCGAGGAGCACCGTCAGCTCGAGCTTGTCGAAGTGCGGCGAGCGCGCGAGGGCGCCGAGCAGGTCGGCGCCGTGAGACCCGGCGTTGGCCCATCCGACGTCCGGGATCCATCCCCGCAGGTCCTTCTCGCGCACGAACCACGACGTGGCCTGGTCGCCCCAGCCCATCACGGTCGCCGCCGGCAGCAGCTGCATCTCGTTGTCGCGCACGATGATCTCGGACAGCACGAGCGCCGTGTAGGACCGCCGGAGGATCGTCAGGTCGCCCTGCGTGCCGAGTCCTGTCTGGAGGCCGGTGACGACGCCGTTGCCGAAGCCGCGCAGCAACGCGTCGTACTCGCCGGAGTGGATCCACGTCGCCAGCAGCGGGAAGGCGATGGCGTCACGCGTGTGGGCGTCGGGGCTCGCCAGCATGTCGATCAGCTCGAGCGTGAGGTCGTTGAGTGATCGGTCGTCCGGGACATGCATCCCGGCGTCGATCACGGAACGCCAGTACGACTCGGACACGAGGACATGTTTGCACGCCGAGCGGTGCAGGCGAGACCCGGCCCACACTCGTCTCGGCAGTCAGACCGCCTCCGCCGCCCGCTGGATACGCTGGACTCCGTGCCCTCCCTCGACGACGTCGCGACTCACCAGACCAGCCTCGACGCTGCCGACATGGAGTGGCTGCACCAGCTCGTCGCCGACTGGCAGATCCTCGCCGATCTCTCGTTCGCGGACCTGGTCCTGTGGTTGCCCGATGCGGAGGGCAAAGGATTCTGGGCCGGGGCGCAGATGCGGCCCACCACCGGCGTGACGGCGCACCTCGACGACGTCGTCGGTGACTTCGTTCCCCGCAACCGCCGACCCACCATCGACGCGGCCTTCCGCCAGGGCCGCGTGGTGCGCGAGGGCGACCCGGAGTGGCGCGACGACATCCCGGTCCGGCTCGAGACCATCCCGGTACGCCGCGACGGGGCCGTCATCGCGGTGATCGCCCGCAGCACCAATCTCCTGGGAGTGCGGACGCCGAGCCGGCTCGAGCTCGCCTACCTCGCGATGGCCGACGACCTCACGGAGATGATCAGCAAGGGCGAGTTCCCGTTGCTGGGCGAGCAGTCCGACCTGTCTCACTCGCCGCGGGTGGGCGACGGGCTGATCCGCACCGACGCTGACGGCCGGGTCATCTATGCCAGCCCCAACGGCGTGTCGGCCTTCCGTCGTCTCGGCGTGACAGGGGACCTCGAGAGCGTCGACCTCGCGGAGGTCACCAGATCTCTGCTGAGCGCCCCGAACCGTCCCACCGAGCAAGCGATCCTTCCTGCGCTCACCGGACGCAACGTCACCCAGGCCGAGCTCGAGAACGGTGACGCGTCACTGAGCCTGCGCTCGATCCCGCTCCGTTCCTCGGGGGAGCCGTCCGGCGCCCTGGTGCTGCTGCGCGACGTGACGGAGCTGCGTCGTCGTGAGCGGGAGCTGATGAGCAAGGAGGCGACGATCAGGGAGATCCACCACCGGGTCAAGAACAACCTCCAGACGGTGCAGGCGCTGCTGCGGCTGCAGGCCCGCCGGATGGACACCGGTGCCGGTCGCGAGGCGCTCGAGGAGGCGGTGCGACGGATCGAGTCGATCGCCGTGGTGCACGAGACGCTGAGTCAGGCCTTCGACGAGAAGGTCCCGTTCGACGACGTCGCCGACCGGCTGCGCACCATGGTCGCCGAGGTCGCCTCGGCAGCCAGGAGCGTCACCACGGAGCGGATCGGGAGTTTCGGGGAGCTTCCTGCCGAGGTGGCGACGCCGCTGGCCATGGTGCTCACCGAGCTGATCCAGAACGCCGCCGAGCACGCCTTCGGAGAAGAGGAGCGTGGCCACGTCGTCGTCGAGGCGCACAGGCGCGGTGACCGGCTCGACATCGCGGTCCTGGACGACGGGGTCGGACTGCCCGCGGGGTTCGACCCCCGCGGGACGACGAGTCTCGGCGTCTCGATCGTCGCGACCCTCGTGGAGTCCGAGCTCGGGGGAGTGCTGTCCTTCGGCCCACGGCATCCGGCGACCGGCGGTGGTGGCACGCGCGTGCGCATCCAGGTGCCGCTCGGGGGACGCTGACGGACGAAGGCCCCGTCCCGCGGTTGGCGGGTACGGGGCCTCGGTACGAAAAGGTGCAGCAGCCCGGTGAAGGGCGCGGGGTCAGGCGGTGCGGATCCGGGCACGCGCGGTGCGACGCTTGAGTGCGCGGCGCTCGTCCTCGCTCATGCCACCCCAGACGCCGTGGTCCTGACCGGACTCCAGCGCCCACGTGAGACACTGCTCGCGGACGTCGCAACGGCGGCACACCACCTTGGCCTCCTCGACCTGCGAGATGGCCGGCCCCGTACTCCCGATGGGGAAGAAGAGTTCCGGATCCTCGTCGAGGCACGCAGAGTGGTGACGCCAGTCCATGGCGAAACGTCCTTTCTTCTGACCGCGGGAGGGCGCGATCTTAGGTTTGTGAATCACTTCACGATCGGGGGCGGAAGCCTACTAGTCCCTTACCGTAGGTGAGGGGGTTCTGGGCGTCCGATCTGTTTGTCCTGCGCCCGGAGGAAAACACCGTGAAACCGGCGCTGAACAGCAGCAATAAGATCGTCGCAATAAACGCCGGTTAACACAAGGGCAATCTGAACGAAGGAGCCTGTTCCGTGGGTCACACCACACCTGGGCGGACAGTCAGGATCGTCGCCGCCGTCCTCCTCGTGGCCGTCGAGGGGCTGGGGCTCGCCGTCTTCGCCACGCTCGACCTCCTGGACCTGCACGCCGACCGCGCCGTCCTGGCGATCGGGACCTCGCTGTTCCTGTTCGCCTACGCCGGTCTGCTCCTGGCCTCCGCGCGCGGACTGTGGCGCCTCCAGACCTGGGTGAGGGCACCCATCGTGTTCACGCAGCTCATCCAGCTCGGCCTGGCGTGGAACCTCCGTGAGGCTGCCCCGCCGCTGTCCGGGCTCTTCGCCGTCGTCGCCGGCGCCGTCTTGTGGGGCATCCTGTCGCCGGGGACGAGCCGGATCCTCGCGGCCGTCGACGAGGAGTCGCGCGCCTCTCAGCAGTGACGCGTGTGGTTCAATGGGCTTCGGGTCACCCCCTCTCCACCGCTCCCGCGGCCAGACCGGCCGTGTGCGGGGCTCCGGTTCCCGGTCCCGTTCCTGACCGGCCGTCCTCTGCGCGGCACTCTGGTGCCGTCGTGGACGTGCTTTCACCCTTCTTCCCAGTGAGGTTCTGTCGTGGTTGCCGAATCAGTCGACCGTCTCCCCTTCCCGTCGCAGCACGTGGGAGACCCGGTTTTCGACGTACACCGCGGCGGCAAGATGGAGATCGCGGCGACCGCCCCGCTGCGCGACGCCCACGACCTCTCGCTCTCCTACACCCCCGGCGTCGCCCGTGTGTGCGAGGCCATCGCCGCGGACCCCTCCGTCGCCGACGACTACACCTGGGTCCCCAACACGGTCGCGGTGGTCACCGACGGCTCGGCGGTCCTGGGACTCGGTGACATCGGGCCGACGGCGTCCCTGCCGGTGATGGAGGGCAAGGCGATCCTGTTCAAGCAGTTCGGCGGGGTCGACGCGATCCCGCTGGCGCTCGACGTGCGTGATCCCGGCGACTTCGTCGACACGGTCGCCCGGATGGCGCCGAGCTTCGGCGGCATCAACCTCGAGGACATCGCTGCTCCCCGCTGCTTCGAGATCGAGCGCGCGCTCCAGGCGCGGGTGGACATCCCGGTCTTCCACGACGACCAGCACGGTACGGCGATCGTCACCCTGGCGGCGCTGCTCAACGCCCTGAGGCTCACGGGTCGGAGGGTCGAGGACACCAAGGTCGTCATCTCCGGGGCCGGCGCCGCCGGTGTCGCGATCGCCCGGATCCTTCAGGCCAGCGGTGTCCGCATGCTGGCGGTGGTCGACCGCCGTGGAGTCATCCACCGCGGCAGGACAGACCTCACGCCGATCAAGGCCGAGCTCGCCTATGAGACGCGCGAGTGGGGTCGCACAGGCCAGCTCTCCGACGCCCTCGACGGCGCCGACGTCTTCATCGGCGTGTCCGGCGGCACCGTGGGGGAGTCGGCGATCGAGCGCATGGCGGAGGACGCGATCATCTTCGCGCTGGCCAACCCGACGCCCGAGGTCCACCCCGACATCGCGCGCCGCCACGCCCGCGTGGTCGCGACCGGTCGCTCCGACTACCCCAACCAGATCAACAACGTCCTGGCGTTCCCCGGGGTCTTCCGCGGGGCGCTCGACGTGCGTGCCTCGCGGGTGACCGAAGGCATGAAGGTTGCCGCCGCGCGGGCGCTGTCGGACCTTGTCGGCGACGCGCTCAGCGAGTTGTACGTGATCCCGTCGCCGTTCGACGAGCGGGTGGCGCCGGTGGTGGCGGGGGCGGTGATGGCGGCGGCGCGTCGCGACGGGGTCGCGCGTCGGTAGGGCGACGGGGTCGCGCGTCGGTAGGGCGACGGGGTCGCGCGTCGGTAGGGCGACGGGGTCGCGCGTCGGTAGGGCGACGCCGGACCCCGTAGGGTGCGTGCATGTTCGCCGTGTATGCCGAGTCCTTCAGTCCCGACGACCCGCTCTCCGGCCTCGTGGTCGGTGAGCGTCCCGACCCCCAGGTGCCTGACGGATGGACGACCGTCACCGTCAAGGCGGCCTCGTTGAACCACCACGACGTCTGGTCCCTGCGGGGTGTCGGCCTGCGCGAGGAGTCGCTGCCGATGATCCTCGGCTGCGACGCGGCGGGCTACGACGAGGACGGCAACGAGGTGGTCGTCCACGCTGTCGTCAGCGACCCCTCCTGGACCGGCGACGAGACGCACGACCCGAGGCGCTCGCTGCTGTCGGAGCGGTTCCAGGGGACGTTCGCCGACAAGGTCGCAGTGCCGCGTCGCAACGTGGTGCCCAAGCCGTCCGGGCTGTCGTTCGAGGAGGCCGCGTGCCTGCCGACGGCGTGGCTCACCGCCTATCGGATGCTCTTCACCCAGTCCGGGCTCAAGCCTGGCGACACCGTCCTGGTCCAGGGTGCCGGTGGCGGGGTCTCGACCGCGTTGATCGTCCTGGCGAGAGCTGCCGGGATGCGCGTGTACGCGACGAGCCGGGACGAGGGCAAGCGGGCACGGGCGCTTGAGATCGGCGCGCACGAGGTCTTCGAGGCCGGTGCCCGCCTGCCCGTCCGCGTGGACGCCGTGATGGAGACCGTGGGTGCCGCCACCTGGTCGCACTCGGTCAAGTCGCTCAAGCCGGGCGGGACGATCGTGATCGCCGGTGCCACGTCGGGCAACAACCCTTCGCACGCCGAGCTGACCCGGATCTTCTTCCTCCAGCTGCGGGTGCAGGGCTCGACCATGGGCACCCGCACGGAGCTGGCTCAGCTCGTCGAGCTCCTCGACGTCACGGGCACCCGGCCCCTGATCGACCAGGTGATCCCGATGACGGACGCGCCGAAGGGCTTCGCGGCGGTCGCGTCCGGCGACGTGTTCGGCAAGATCGTCTTCACGCGCTGACCCACCCGACGACGAAGGCCCGCCGATCCGGAGATCGGCGGGCCTTCGTGCGTCTGTCCTGCTCAGTCGTCCTCGTCGTCGAGGCGCGCGAGCCAGGTCGCGAGCCGTTCGACCGGCACCTCGAACTCGGGGTTCAGGTCGACGAACTCCTGCAGCCGCTCAGAGAGCCACGCGAACGTGGCCTCCTCCTCGCCGCGGCGGGAGGCGAGCTCCTCGATCCCTCGGTCGGTGAAGTACACCGTTCCTCCTTCGCGCCTCAGGCGAACGTGCGCTCCATGAGCGCCTTGTTCTCCTCCACGTGCCGCTTGTGGTTGCCCACGGACGGCGCCGCCGACGCGTCACGCGAGACCCGCACCACGGGCAGCGACAGCTCCGGCGCCAGGTTCAGCGCCATGAACGGCCACGGACCCTGGTTGGCAGGCTCGTCCTGAACCCAGCGGACCTCACGGGCGTTGCCGTACTTGGCAAGCTCGGCCTCGATCTCCGCCAGCGGCAGCGGATAGAGCTGCTCGACGCGGACGACCGCCGTACGGATGCCGTCCTTCTCGACCTTGTCACGGGTCGCGAGGATGTCGTACGCGACCCGACCGGAGGTGAGCACGACCCGCTCGACCTTGCTCGCGTCCATGCCGCCCTCGGCCGGATCGGCGAGCACCGGCTGGAACGTGCCCGTCGTGAAGTCCTCGGGCTGCGAGGTGGCGGCCTTCAGGCGCAGGAGCTGCTTGGGGGTGAACACGATGAGCGGGCGGTGCTCGCTCTCGAGGTTCTGGCGACGCAGCAGGTGGAAGTACGAGGCGGGGGTCGACGGCTGGGCGACGACCATCGCGTCCTCTGCGGCGAGCTGGAGGAAACGCTCGATCCGGGCCGAGGAGTGGTCAGGCCCCTGGCCCTCGAAGCCGTGCGGCAGCAGCAGCACGACGCCCGACTTCTGGCCCCACTTCGCCTCACCGGCCGAGATGTACTCGTCGATGACGGACTGGGCGCCGTTGACGAAGTCGCCGAACTGTGCCTCCCACATCGTCAGCGCCTCGGGCCGCGCCACCGAGTAGCCGTACTCGAAGCCGAGCGCGGCGTACTCGCTGAGGAGCGAGTCGTAGATGTAGAACGTGCCCTGGTCCTCCGTCATGCGCGCCAGCGGCGTCCACTCGGCTCCGGTGCGACGGTCGATGATCGTCGCGAAGCGCTGCGAGAAGGTGCCGCGGCGCGAGTCCTGGCCGGCGAGACGCACGGGACGCCCGTCGAGCAGGAGCGAGCCCATGGCGATGATCTCTCCCGTGCCCCAGTCGATCGGGCCGGCCGTGATCGCGGCAGCCCGGCGCTGGAGCTGCGGAAGAACCTTCGGGTGGACCGTGAAGCCGTCGGGGACGCTGGTGTAGGCCTCGGCGATGGTCTTGAGCGTCTCCGGAGACACGGCCGTCTCGAGTCGCGCGAGCTCCGGCTTCTCCGGGTACTCCGGCGCCGTCTGGTACTCGTCGACGGTGCTGGCCTCGGCGAAGACGCGGTGGAGCTGGTCCTGGTAGTCCTTGAGCGCGCTCTCGGCCTCCTCCATCGTGATGTCGCCACGACCGATGAGCGCCGACGTGTAGAGCACACGCACGGACTTCTTCTTCTCGATCACGTCGTACATCTGCGGCTGGGTGAAGCTCGGGTCGTCGCCCTCGTTGTGACCGCGCTTGCGGTAGGTGATCAGGTCGATGACCGCGTCGCGCTTGAAGGTCCTGCGGTACTCGTAGGCCAGCTGTGCGATCCGGATGCACGCCTCCGGGTCGTCGCCGTTGACGTGGAAGATCGGCGCCTGGATCATCCGGGCGACGTCGGTCGCGTACGTCGAGGAGCGCGACGAGCTCGGCGAGGTGGTGAAGCCGACCTGGTTGTTGACGATCAGGTGGATCGTCCCGCCGGTGCGGTATCCGCGCAGCTGGGAGAGGTTCAGCGTCTCCGCCACGACGCCCTGGCCGGCGAACGCCGCGTCTCCGTGGATGAGCAGCGGGAGGATCGGGAACTCCTCGCCGCGGTTCAGGCGGTCTTGCTTGGCGCGGGTGATGCCCTCGAGCACCGGGTCGACGACCTCGAGGTGGGACGGGTTGGCGGCGACGGAGACCTTGATCTTGTCACCGCTGGCCGCCGTGAACTCGCCCTCGACACCGAGGTGGTACTTCACGTCGCCCGAGCCCTGCACGGTTCGCGGGTCGATGTTGCCCTCGAACTCGCGGAAGACGTAGCCGGGGTTCTTGCCGGCGATGTTGACCAGCACGTTGAGCCGGCCCCGGTGCGCCATGCCGATGCAGACCTCGTCGAGGTTGTCGGCCGCAGCGGCCTCGCAGATCTCGTCGACGAGCGGGATCGTCGTCTCCGAGCCCTCGAGGCTGAAGCGCTTCTGGCCGACGAACTTCGTCTGGAGGAAGGCCTCGAAGGCCTCGGCCTGGTTGAGCTTGTGCAGGATCCGCAGCTGCTCCTCGCGGGGCGGCTTGGAGTGCTCCCGCTCCACACGCTCCTGGATCCACCGCCGCTGCTCGGGATCCTGGATGTGCATGTACTCGATGCCGGAGGTGCGGGCGTAGGAGTCGCGGAGGATGCCGAGGATCTCGCGGAGCTTCATGAAGCGGCGCTCGCGGCCCCCGAACGAGCCCGTCGCGAACTCGCGCTCGAGGTCCCACAGCGTGAGCCCGTGCGAGGAGATCTCGAGGTCGGGGTGGCTGCGGGGGGAGTGGTCGAGCGGGTTGGTGTCGGCCATCAGGTGGCCCCGCACGCGGAAGGCGTGGATGAGCTCGAGCACGCGGGCCTGGCGGTGGACCTCGTCGTCGTGGCTGACGGCGATGTCGCGGGCCCAGCGGATCGGCTCGTACGGGATCTTCAGCGACGCGAAGATCTCGTCGTAGAAGCCCTCCTCGCCGAGGAGCAGACCGCTCACGCGGCGCAGGAAGTCGCCCGACTGCGCGCCCTGGATGATCCGGTGGTCGTAGGTCGACGTCAGGGTCATCATCTTGGAGATGGCCTGGGTGGCGAGCGTGTGCTCGGAGGCACCCTGGAACTCCGGCGGGTAGTCCATCGAGCCGACGCCGATGATGGCGCCCTGGCCCTTCATCAGGCGCGGCACCGAGTGGTTGGTGCCGATCGTGCCCGGGTTGGTCAGGCTGATCGTCGTGCCCTGGAAGTCGGCGACCGTCAGCTTGTTGTTGCGCGCCTTGTCGACGACGGCCTCGTACGCCGTCCAGAACTGGGCGAAGTCCATCGTGTCGGCCTGCTTGATCGACGGCACGACCAGCTGACGGGTGCCGTCGGGCTTGGCGAGGTCGATCGCGAGACCGAGGTTGACGTGAGCGGGCTGGAGGAGGTTGGGCTTCCCGTCGACGACCTCGAAGCCGGCGTTCATCTCCGGCATCGCCGTGAGCGCCTTGACCAGCGCGTAGCCGATGATGTGGGTGAACGACACCTTGCCACCACGCGCGCGGGCGAGGTGGTTGTTGATGACGATGCGGTTGTCGATCAAGAGCTTGACCGGCACCGAGCGGACACTCGTCGCGGTCGGGACCGAGAGGCTCTCGTCCATGTTCAGCGCCGTACGGGCCGAAGCGCCGCGAAGGACCTTCTTCTCCACGTCGGCGCCGGGGGCGGGAGCCGACGTCTTGGCCGCCGGGGCGTTGGGCTTCGGCTTCGCCTTGGCCGGCTTGGCAGCCTTGTCGGCGTCGCCCGTGGGTGCGGCCTTCACGCTCTCGGTCGGGGGCGAGGCCACCGCCGGGCGGGCGCCGTCACCGGCCGGCGTGGGGATGTCCCCGGCCGCCGTCGGCTTGGCTGTGGGCGGACGGACAGCGGTCGCCGTCGCCTTCACCGGCCGGGCGCTGCTCGAGCCGTTCGACGTCGGGGGACTGCTCGGCGCTGCTCCATCGCCTTCGAAGAGGCGAGACCACGACGCGTCGACCGACGCGGGGTCCGACTTGTAGCGCTCGTACATCTCCTCGACGAGCCACTGGTTGGTGCCAAAATCTGGCAGGGGGCTGTCGCTCTGGGCCACGGCCTCGATCGCCTCTTCCGGGTTTGTCCGTTGTCTCCGACGCCCCGCAGGGCATACGCGTACCAGGGTAGACCCCGAAGGAAGGGGCGTCATCGACGGTACCGAAGCATGTCCAGGCTCACATCCAGGCGGTGACGTCCGGGTTCGGACGTCCAGATCAGGGGCACGTCCGGGGGCGTCCCCGATCACAACGGGCCCCGGGTGCGCCCAGGATGGCAGCATGCTCCTGCCACTGGTCTCGGTCACCGTCATCGGCATCGTCGCCGGTCTCCTCCTCCGGCCCTCTCCACCGGTACGGAGGAGCAGGCCCCGCGGTGTCGCGGTCGGGGTCCTCGGGGCGTGGGCGGGCTTCCTCGTCCTCGCCCTCCTCGGCGTCGTCGTCGACGTCGTGGCCGGCACGGGAACATACGTCGCCCTGCTCGGGCACGCGGGCGCCGTCCTCGGCGCGGCCGCCGCGAGCAGGTCGTAGTCGGCGGGTCTCGAGCGTCTAGGCCGTCCGGTCGTCGCGGGCAGAGGCGGCGACGAAGCGTGCCTCGGCGGCGCGCCAGGCCGACTGCGCGGCCGAACGGACCACGGGGACCAGCGGCGCGACGGCGGCGGTCGCCGAGGCCGGCAGGTGCTGGCGACCCCAGCGGCGAGCGTCACCCCACAGGTCGAGGCCGCGTGCCTGCAGCTCGAGACGCCGCCACGCGCGCTCCAGGTCGGCCACGGCATCGGCGTAGGCGGCGATGCTCGCGTGGTCGCGCGGTCGCGCCGCGTCCCGACGGGAGGAGGCGGTCGAGGCGAGCGCCACGAAGCGTGCGGTCGGGCGACGGCGTACGTCGTCGGCGAGCGCGGCGGACTCGTGGCCGTGGACCTCCTCGCGCATGTCCATCCAGGCGTCGAGGATCCCGTCGTGCCGGTGCAGCGACGTACGGTGCAGGCGGGCGAAGTAGGCCCGCGCGCGGCGACGGTAGCCCACCTCCTCGGCGGTCAGTGCCGCCATGCACGCGCCTGCTGCGACCACGGCGACCACCGGTCCGACGGTGAGACCGACCAGGGCCGCCACGCTGAGCCAGGCCGCCCAGCTGGGGAGGCGGTTGCCGCGGTTCGCTCGCATGCCCACCAGGGTACGTCGGCGCGGGCACGTTCGGACAGCATCGCGACGGACGAAGCGCCCGGAAGAAGAACAGCCGCTGACCTGTCGGTGCAGGTCAGCGGCTTGATCTGTCGGTGCCCCCGGTAGGATTCGAACCTACGCTCCCGCCTCCGGAGGGCGGTGCTCTATCCCCTGAGCTACGGGGGCGTGCGCGCTTCTCGAGCGAGCCCGACAACGGTAGCGCACGCCGAGTACGGTTGCGCACATGCCCTTCCCGAACGGCCGGCCGCCGCGTGTCCTGGTGGTCGACGACACCGACTCGATCCGTCTGCTGCTGCGGACCAACTTCGAGCTGGAGGGATGGACCGTCCTGGAGGCGGCCGACGGCCTGGAGTGCCTCGACGTCGTCGTGGACACCCGGCCCGACGTGGTGACGATCGACGTCGTCATGCCCCGGATGGACGGGCTGGAGACTGTACGCGCGCTCCGCAGGTCCCCGAGCACCCGTGACATCCCGGTCGTCATGGTGACGACCCAGGCCCAGGCGTACGACCTCCAGCGGGGCCAGGACGTCGGCGTGGACGCTTACGTCACCAAGCCCTTCGACCCCGCGGTGCTGGTCCGTACCGTGCGCGAGGTGATCGAGGGGGCGTCCCAGCCCGGATAGCCGAGTGAGACCGCGGCGCCTGCGTTGACGGGCCTCGATACGATTCGTAGGTGACTCCCGAACAGCTCTCCGTTGCGATCGTCGACGCCCTCAACGCCCTGGTGGCGTCGGGGACGGTATCCCTGCCCGAGGTTCCCGCGTCGGTGGTCGTCGAGCGACCCAAGGTCAAGGATCACGGCGACTACTCGACCAACGTCGCGATGCGGCTCGGCAAGCAGGCCCAGATGGCGCCGCGGGACCTGGCTGCCGCGCTCGCGGAGCAGCTCGCGAAGGCCCCGGGAGTGGGTTCCGTCGAGGTCGCCGGGCCTGGGTTCCTCAACGTCCGCGTCGACACCGGGGCTCAAGGCTCCCTCGCCGGCGACATCGTCCGTGCCGGCAGCGCGTACGGCATCACGGACACGCTGGGCGGCCGACGGGTCAACCTCGAGTTCATCTCGGCCAACCCCACGGGTCCGCTGCACCTCGGCCACACCCGCTGGGCCGTCGTCGGTGACGCGATCGCCCGGGTCGTCAGCGCGGCCGGGGCCCAGGTCTCGACCGAGTTCTACGTCAACGACCGCGGCACCCAGATGGACAAGTTCGCGGCCTCGCTGATGGCGGTGGCCAACGGCGACGAGGTCCCGGAGGACGGCTACCACGGTGGCTACGTCGTCGACCTCGCCGCGGAGGTCGTCGCCGCGGTCCCGGGGATCCTCGACCTGCCCGCCGACGAGCAGCTCGCCGCGTTCCGCGAGAACGGCTACGAGCTCCAGCTCGCCCACCAGAAGGCCGACCTCGCCACCTTCCGGACCGTGTTCGACTCCTGGTTCTCCGAGCGTTCGCTCGTCGCGTCCGGCGCCGTCGACCGGGCGCTGGAGGTCATCGCCGAGGAGGGCCATCTGTACGAGGCCGACGGTGCCACCTGGATGCGGACGACCGACTTCGGTGATGACAAGGACCGGGTCCTGATCCGCTCCAACGGGGAGCAGACCTACTTCGCGTCCGACACGGCCTACTACCTCGACAAGCGGGCCCGTGGCTTCGAGCAGTGCCTCTATCTCCTGGGAGCCGACCACCACGGCTATGTCGGACGGCTCCAGGCCATGGCGGCGTGCGCCGGGGACGAGCCGGGCTACAACCTCCAGGTGCTCATCGGCCAGCTCGTCAAGATCCTCTCCGACGGGGTGGAACTCAAGCTGTCGAAGCGGGCGGGCACGCTCGTCACGCTCTCGGAGCTGATCGACATGGTCGGTGTGGACCCGTTGCGCTACACGCTCGTACGGCACCCGGTCGACTCCCCGCTGACGGTCGACGTGGCCGAGATGACGCGGCAGAGCCCGGACAACCCGGTCTATTACGTCCAGTACGCGCACGCGCGCCTCTCCAGCATCCTGCGCAACGGCGCCGACCTCGGGATCGTCCCGGCGCCCGACGCCGCCGACCTGTCGTACCTCTCGACCGAGCGCGAGGGCGACCTCCTGCGCGCGCTGGCGGAGTTCCCCCGGGTCGTGGCCCGCGCCGCGGAGCTGCGCGAGCCGCACCGCGTCGCGCGCTACCTGGAGGACACGGCGGCGGCGTTCCACAAGTTCTACGACGTGTGCCGCGTCCTTCCGCAGGGCGACGAGGACGTGCAGCCCGTCCACACGGCACGCCTGGTCCTCATCGACGCCACCCGCACGGTCCTGGCCAACGGGCTGGAGCTGCTCGGCGTCTCCGCTCCCGAGCGGATGTGATCCGGTGCGTTCGCACGAGGCCGGTGCGCTGCACGGGCAGGCCGGGAGCCGGGGTCCGGCATGGCTGCGCGAGCCCGACGACACCAACGAGCTGGTGCGGCACCTGTGGTCCGACCATGTCGAGCGGCGCGAGGACGGCGAGCTGGCCGTCGCCGGCGTCGGCGCGACAGAGCTGGCCGCGGAGTTCGGGACGCCCCTCTACGTCGTCGACGAGGACGATCTCCGCGGACGCGCGCGCGCCTTCCGCGACGCGTTCGCCGGGTGGGACGTCTACTACGCCGCGAAGGCCTTCCTCTCGACCGCGATCGCGCGGTGGATCACCGAGGAGGGCCTGCGGATGGACGTGTGCACCGGGGGCGAGCTCGCCGTCGCGCTGCGTGCCGGTGTACCCCCGGAGAACCTCGGCCTGCACGGCAACAACAAGAGCATCAGTGAGATCCGCCGGTCGCTTCAGGCCGGGGTGGGCAGGATCATCGTCGACTCGCTCCTCGAGGTGGAGCGCGTCGCGACGGTCGCTGCCGATCTGGGGGTGACGGCGCGGGTGATGGTGCGGGTGACCGCCGGCGTCGAGGCACACACCCACGAATACATCGCCACCGCGCACGAGGACCAGAAGTTCGGCCTCTCCATCACCGAGGGCGACGCCTTCGAGGCGGTGCGGCAGGTGATCGAGCGGCCGTCGCTGGAGCTGCTCGGGCTGCACTCGCACATCGGGTCGCAGATCTTCGACACCGCGGGCTTCGAGGTTGCGGCGCACCGGGTGCTGGCCCTGCACGCCCGGATCTGCGCGGACCTGGGCTACGTCGCCCCCGAGCTCGACCTCGGCGGCGGCTACGGCATCGCGTACACGACCCAGGACGACCCCTCCACCCCGCAGCAGCTCGCCGACAACATGCGCGAGATCGTCGAGCGGGAGTGCCGCGGGCTGGGCGTCGCCGTCCCACGACTGTCCGTCGAGCCGGGTCGCGCGATCTCCGGGCCCTCCACGTTCACGCTGTACGAGGTGGGCACCACCAAGGAGGTGGCGCTCGACGGCGGAGCGATGCGACGCTACGTCGCCGTCGACGGCGGGATGAGCGACAACATGCGCACCGCTCTGTACGACGCCGACTACTCGTGCACGCTCGCCTCCCGTGCCTCCACGGCCACGCCGGTGCTCAGTCGTGTCGTCGGCAAGCACTGCGAGTCCGGAGACATCCTGGTCAAGGACGAGTTCATGCCGTCCGACGTGGCCCCGGGCGACCTGATCGCGGTGCCTGGCACCGGCGCGTACTGCCGCTCGCTGGCCTCCAACTACAACCACGTCCCACGCCCCGCGGTGGTCGCGGTCAAGGACGGGGCCGCTCGGCTGATCGTGCGCCGGGAGACCGAGGACGACCTGCTGCGCCTCGACGTCGGCTGACCTGCCTGTCGCTCATGCGCCGGACACCGGCGTCCGGCGCCCGCCTCCACGACTAGGCTGGCCCTGTGACCTCCCACCCTGATCAACCTCGCACCCTGCGCGTGGCGCTGCTCGGGCACGGCGCCGTCGGCAGCGAGGTGGCTCGCCTGCTCACCCGTGACGCCGACGAGCTGGCCCAGCGTGTCGGTGCCCGCCTCGAGCTGGTCGGCGTCGCCGTCAACAGCGCGCGCAGCGACCGCGAGACCGTCTTCGACGCGGCGCTCCTGACCACCGACGCGATGTCGCTGGTCACGCGCGGGGACGTCGACGTGGTGATCGAGCTGATCGGGGGCATCGAGCCTGCCCGGTCGCTGGTGCTGGCGGCGCTCGAGCATGGAGCATCGGTGGTCACGGGCAACAAGGCGCTCCTCGCCGAGGACAGCACCACGCTCTTCGCCACGGCCGATGCCGCCGGTCGCGACCTGTCGTACGAGGCGGCCGTCGCCGGAGCGATCCCGATCGTCCGGCCGCTGCGCGAGTCGTTGACCGGCGACCACGTGCGTCGTGTCCTGGGCATCGTCAACGGGACCACCAACTTCATCCTCGACGCGATGACGAGCACCGGCCAGAGCTTCGACGAGGCGATCGCGGAGGCCCAGCGTCTCGGGTTCGCCGAGGCCGACCCGACCGCCGACGTCGAGGGCTTCGACGCCGCCGCGAAGGCAGCCATCTTGGCGAGCCTCGCGTTCCACACCCGGGTGACCATCGACGACGTCCACCGCGAGGGCATCAGCAGCGTCACCGCGGCAGAGATCGCCTCGGCCGACGACATGGGCTGCGTCGTCAAGCTGTTGGCGATCTGCGACCAGAGCTCGGACGGTCAGGCGGTCTCCGCCCGAGTCCACCCCGTGATGATCCCCAAGGACCACCCTCTCGCCAGCGTGCGCGGGGCCTACAACGCGGTCTTCGTGGAGAGCGAGTCCGCCGGACAGCTGATGTTCTACGGTCCCGGCGCAGGGGGGTCCCCGACGGCGAGCGCCGTCCTCGGCGACGTCGTGGCCGTGGCCCGCAACCGGCTGCTCGGGGTGACCGGCCCGCCCGAGCGGACCCACGCCCGTCGCCGCGTCCTCGGCATCGGCGACGCCCTGACCCGCTACCACATCGCCCTCGACGTCGACGACAAGGCAGGCGTGCTCGCCTCGGTCGCCCTGGCGTTCGCGGAGAACGAGGTCTCGATCTCGGCCGTCCAGCAGGAAGGCCACGGCGACGACGCCCAGCTCGTCGTCATCACCCACACCGCGACCGACGCCGCGCTCTCGCGCACGGTACGACAGCTCCGTGACCTGCCGATGGTCCGTGACGTGTCGTCGGTGATGCGGGTCGAAGGAGAAGGACTGTGACCGAGCAGCACGGTACCCGCCTGTGGCGCGGCGTGATCGACGAGTACCGCGACCGTCTCCCCGTCGTCGGGGACACGCCGGCGGTGACGCTGGGGGAGGGTGGCACGCCCCTGGTCCACTCCGGCTGGCTCTCTGAGATCACGGGCTGCGACGTCCACCTGAAGGTCGAGGGGAGCAACCCCACGGGCTCGTTCAAGGACCGTGGCATGACGGCCGCGATCACGGTGGCAGCGGCCGAGGGGGCCGAGGCGGTCGTGTGCGCGTCGACCGGTAACACGTCGGCGTCGATGGCTGCCTACGCCGCCCGCGCCGGCCTGCGCCCCATCGTCCTCGTCCCACAGGGCAAGATCGCCGCGGGCAAGATGGCTCAGGCCCTGATGTTCGACTCCCTGGTCGTGCAGGTGCGCGGCAACTTCGACGACTGCCTCGACATCGCCCGCGGGCTCGCCGACAGCTACCCCGTCGCGCTCGTCAACTCCGTCAACCCGGTGCGGATCCAGGGCCAGAAGACGGGCGCCTTCGAGGTGGTCGACGCCCTCGGCGACGCGCCGGACCTGCACGTCATGCCGGTCGGCAACGCCGGCAACATCTCGGCGTACTGGCTGGGCTACAGCGAGTACGCCGCCGACGGCGTGGCGACGCGCCGTCCGCAGATGTGGGGCTTCCAGGCCGAGGGTGCGGCACCGCTCGTGCTCGGTGCTCCGGTGCCCGACCCCGAGACGGTCGCCAGCGCCATCCGGATCGGCAACCCCGCCTCCTGGAACCTCGCGGTCGCCGCGCGCGAGGAGTCCGGCGGACGCATCGCCTCGGTGTCGGACCGCGAGATCCTCGACGCGCAGCGCGAGCTGGCCCGGCACGACGGCGTGTTCGTCGAGCCGGCGTCGGCCGCCGGCGTGGCCGGGCTGCTCAAGGCCACGGCTGCGGGTGAGGTGCCGACCGGCGCCACGGTGGCGGTCGTCGTCACCGGCAACGGCCTCAAGGACATCGACACGCCCTTGACCCATCTCGGCGACATCGCCGAGAACGTCGTGGACGCCGATGTCCGCAAGGCGGCCGAGCTCGCCGGTCTGGCATGAGCCCCTTCGTCTCGGGGCCGGTGACGGTGGTGACCCCGGCCTCGTCGGCGAACCTCGGCCCCGGCTACGACACCCTCGGCCTCGGACTCGGCCTCTACGACGAGGTCACGGCCGAGGTCGTAGGCGGGTCAGGGCTCGAGGTGACGGTCGAGGGCGTGGGTGCCGACGACGTGCCTCGTGACGAGTCGCACCTCGTGGTCCGCGCCCTGCGCGCCGTCTTCGACGAGGCCGGCCTCGACCAGCCGGGTCTGCGGGTGCGCTGCCTCAACCGCATCCCGCACGCGCGTGGGCTCGGGTCGAGCTCCGCGGCGATCGTCGGCGGGATCTCCGCGGCGCGGGCGCTGTTGACCGCGACCGCTCCCGGGACGATCGCGCCGCCCGGCGCGGTGACGGTGGACGACGCCAGCGCACTCCAGCTGGCGACCCGGATCGAGGGTCACCCGGACAACGTCGCTGCCGCACTCCTCGGCGGCCTCACCATCGCCTGGGACGACGGTGCCCGGACACGTGCCGTACGCCTCGACGTGCAGGCCTCCGTGGTGGCCTTCGTGCCCCCGGACGGGGTGAGCACCGAGGTTGCGCGCGGGCTGCTGCCCGACCAGGTCCCGCACGCCGACGCCGCCCGCAACGCCGGTCGCGCGGCGCTGCTCGTGGCCGCGTTCGACGGGCGGCCCGAGCTGCTGCTCGACGCGACCGAGGATGCGCTGCACCAGGCGTATCGGGCGCCGGCGATGCCCGCGTCGTACGCGCTCGTGCAGGAGCTGAGGGCTGACGGCGTCCCGGCGATCATCTCCGGCGCCGGCCCGACCGTGCTGGCCTTCGCGACCGACATCTACGAGGCGGCGCCGCTGGTCGGACGCGCGCCCGAGGGTTGGGCGGCGCTCCCGCTCGAGATCGCCGCCCGCGGCGCCTGCCGGGCCTGACCGATCCTCGGAGGGCGCTGTCTCACCATCTGTTCACCAGGGGAACATGTGGACTGTGGGGGGTGTTACAGTCGCATCGGGTGATCCGAGAGGGTACGACTCGCTTGCACCTCCTCGACCCCATCTCTCCCCGCATCCTCCTGACGTCCGTCGATGTTCAGAAGTTCCAGGACCGCGTGGGAACCGCACATGCTTGTCCGCCTCCGGTTCACGGGGTCGGGCCTGGCGGTCCGCTACCTCGTACGGACCGCTCACAACGAGCGGCGCCCGAGTGCCGCCTGACGTGGGAAGGACCTCACGTGACCGAAACACCCACCCTGCTCGGTGGCGCCGGCGAGCCCGCAGCCGAGCCCGTGGCGAAGACCTCCCGTCGACGGGGGACCGGCCTCAACGCCATGGTTCTCCCGGAGCTGCAGCAGATCGCCTCCGGCCTCGGCATCAAGGGGGTCGGCAAGATGCGCAAGGGCGCGCTGATCGAAGCCATCCAGTCTGCACAGGGCGGCTCGACCACCGCGGCGCCGGCGCGTACGAGCGCTCCCGAGGCGACCACGCCCGAGGCGGCCGCCGCGACGACCGAGAGTGCCCCTCGCGCGGAGACGCGTGAGGATCGTGGCCAGCAGGCCCGCGGCGACAAGGCCCGCGAGGACCGCGGCGGCGACAAGCCCCGCGAGGACCGGGGCGACCGCGGCGGCGACAAGGCCCGCGAGGACCGGGGCGACCGCGGCGGCGACAAGCCCCGTGAGAACCGGGGCGACCGCGGCGGCGACAAGCCCCGCGAGGAGAAGCCTCGGGAAGAGCGCGCGGAGAAGTCCCGCGACGACCGCAGCGGCGACCAGAATGCTGCCGACGCCCAGCGCGCCGACAAGACCGAGAGCCGCGACCGCGGTGACGCCGACCGCGGCAACGACCGCGACGGCGAGGGCGGCGGACGCCGCCGAAACCGCAACCGCAACCGCAACCGCAACCGTGATCGCGACCGCAGCGACCGGGGCGACCGGGGCGACCGCAGCGACCGGGGCGACCGGGGCGACCGGGGTGACCGCAGTGAGCGGACCGGGCGCGAGTCCGAGCCAATGGTGGGCGACGACGATGTCCTCATCCCCGCTGCCGGCATCCTCGACGTGCTCGACAACTACGCGTTCGTGCGCACCAGCGGCTACCTGCCCGGCGAGAACGACGTCTACGTCTCGCTGTCGATGGTCCGCAAGTGGGGCCTGCGCAAGGGCGACGCGATCGTGGGTCAGGTGCGCCAGCCCCGTGAGGGCGAGCGCAAGGAGAAGTTCAACCCCCTGGTCAAGATCGAGTCGGTCAACGGCATGACGATCGAGGAGGCCAAGCAGCGGGTCGAGTTCTCCAAGCTCACCCCGCTCTACGCCTCGGAGCGGCTCCGCCTGGAGACCGAGCCGACCCAGCTCGCGGGCCGCATCATCGACATCGTGTCGCCCATCGGCAAGGGCCAGCGCGGACTCATCGTGTCGCCCCCCAAGGCCGGCAAGACGATGGTGATGCAGCAGATCGCCAACGCGATCACGACCAACAACCCCGAGTGCCACCTGATGGTCGTCCTCGTCGACGAGCGCCCGGAGGAGGTCACCGACTTCCAGCGCACCGTCAAGGGCGAGGTCATCGCGTCGACCTTCGACCGGCCGGCCACCGACCACACGACGGTCGCCGAGCTGGCGATCGAGCGCGCCAAGCGTCTCGTCGAGCTCGGGCACGACGTGGTCGTCCTGCTCGACGGCATCACGCGCCTCGGACGTGCCTACAACCTTGCCGCCCCGGCGAGCGGGCGCATCCTCTCCGGTGGCGTCGACTCGTCGGCGCTCTACCCGCCGAAGCGGTTCTTCGGCGCCGCTCGCAACATCGAGGACGGCGGGTCGCTGACCATCCTCGCCACCGCGCTGGTCGAGACCGGCTCGCGGATGGACGAGGTGATCTTCGAGGAGTTCAAGGGCACCGGCAACATGGAGCTGCGTCTCCGCCGCGAGTTCGCCGACAAGCGGATCTTCCCGGCGATCGACGTGGAGTCCTCCGGCACCCGGCGCGAGGAGCTCCTGATGAGCCGCGAGGAGCTGTCCATCATCTGGAAGCTGCGTCGCGTGCTGTCGGGCCTGGACGGTCAGCAGGCCCTGGAGCTCATGATCGAGAAGCTCAAGACGACCAAGAGCAACGTCGAGTTCCTCATGCAGATCAACCAGAGCACCCCCGCCACCGGACGCCGGGGCAATGGGGACGACGACTGATGAGCAGCGTCTACGACTTCCGCGCCGTCGACATCGACGGCACGGAGCGGGATCTCGACGAGTTCCGGGGTAAGGCGGTCCTCGTCGTCAACACGGCGAGCAAGTGCGGCTTCACCCCGCAGTACGAGGGGCTTGAGAAGCTGTACCGGGAGTACCAGGACGAGGGCCTCGTGGTGCTCGGCTTCCCGTGCGACCAGTTCCGCAACCAGGAGCCGGGCGACGAGGCCGAGATCAAGGAGTTCTGCTCCCTGACCTACGACGTGACCTTCCCCATGTTCGCCAAGGTCGACGTCAACGGGCCGGAGGCGCACCCGCTCTACCAGTGGTTGCGCGACCAGAAGTCGGGCGTCCTCGGTGACCGGATCAAGTGGAACTTCACCAAGTTCCTCATCGACCCCGAGGGCAACGTGGTGGACCGCTATGCGCCCACCACCAAGCCCGAGGACCTCGCCGACGACATCGAGAAGCTCCTGCGGTGAACCCTCTGGTGGTCACGGTGGTGCTGCTCAACGCACTCGCCGGGGCCTCGGTGCTGTTCGCGCTGACCGAGGCCAACAAGGGTGTGCCGATCTCCGAGACCGCGGTCTACCTCACCGTCGCGGTGGGGCTCATGGCGCTCTCGGTGATCCTCCTGGCGGGCTCGATGATCGCGGCCTGACCAGGGAATGCAACCCCGACGATTCGTGTTTCACCGAGCGACGGTGGCACAATGCCTACGGCTCTGGTTCACGGCCCGACCAGCGGGACGACCCAGCGGCTGACGAGAGGAAGACACATGAAGCACGACATCCACCCCAAGTACGTCGCGACCGAGGTCTCCTGCACCTGCGGCAACACGTTCACGACCCGCAGCACCTCGACCGAGGGCGTCATGCGCGTCGAGACCTGCTCTGCCTGCCACCCGTTCTACACGGGCAAGCAGCGCATCCTCGACACCGGCGGCCGCGTCGCCCGCTTCGAGAAGCGCTACGGCAAGAAGTAACCCCGTCGCGGCGCCGGCCACGCACCTCGCGTGCGCCGGCGCCGTTGTCATGTCAGGACCCGTTACGCAGGGAGGGAGGAGACCGATGAGCAACCGGTTCGACGCCGTGGAGTCGCTCGTGCGCGAGCACGCCGACCTCGAGACGCAGATGGCCGATCCCGCCGTCCACTCCGACCCTGCGCGCGCCAAGCGGCTCGGCCAGCGCTATGCCGAGCTCACGAGCATCGTCCGGACCTACCACGACTGGCAGCAGACGGTGGACGACGTCCAGGCCGCGCGTGAGCTCGCCGACGAGGACCCCGACTTCGCCTCCGAGGTGGCGTCCCTCGCGAGCCGCGAGCACGACCTCGCTGAGCGGCTGCAGCGCCTCCTGGTCCCGCGGGACCCCGCCGACTCCAAGGACGCGATCCTCGAGATCAAGGCGGGCGAGGGTGGCGAGGAGTCCGCGCTGTTCGCCGGCGACCTGCTCCGGATGTACCTGCGCTGGGCGGAGAGCCGCGGCTGGAAGACCGAGCTGATCGACGAGAACGCCTCCGACCTCGGCGGCTACAAGTCGGTGACGGTCGGCGTGAAGGCCAAGGGAAGGCCCGAGCCGGGGGAGGCGCCGTACGCGAAGCTCAAGTTCGAGGGCGGCGTCCACCGGGTCCAGCGCGTGCCCGTGACAGAGTCGCAAGGCCGCGTCCACACCTCCGCCGCCGGCGTGCTCGTCCTCCCCGAGGCCGAGTCCGTCGATGTCGACGTCAACGAGAACGACCTCCGGATCGACGTCTTCCGGTCGTCGGGGCCGGGCGGGCAGAGCGTGAACACGACCGACTCCGCCGTCCGGATCACCCACCTTCCCACCGGCATCGTGGTGAGCTGCCAGAACGAGAAGAGCCAGCTCCAGAACAAGGAGCAGGCGCTGCGGATCCTCCGCTCGCGGCTGCTGCAGGCCGCTCAGGACGCCGCCGACGCCGAGGCCTCGGACGCCCGCCGTTCACAGGTCCGCACGGTCGACCGCTCCGAGCGGATCCGGACCTACAACTTCCCCGAGAACCGCATCTCCGACCACCGCGTGGGCTTCAAGGCCTACAACCTCGACCAGGTGATGGACGGCGCGCTCGACGACGTCGTGGAGGCCTGCGTCGATGCCGACCTCGCCGCGCGGCTCGCCGCCGTCGAGAGCTCGGCGTGACCCAGGTCCGTACGGCACTGGCCGACGCCGCCCGTCGGCTCGCCGAGGCGGGGGTCGCCTCGCCGCGCAACGACGCCGAGCTGCTCCTCGCCCACGTGCTCGGGACGGGGCGGTCGGGTCTGCTGCTCGTGGACGGCATCGACGACGCACAGGCGACGGCGTACGAGGAGCTGGTCGTCCGCCGTGCGGCCCGAGAGCCGCTGCAGCACCTGACGGGCTCGGCCGCCTTCCGCTACCGCGACCTGGCCGTAGGCCCGGGGGTCTTCGTGCCCCGCCCCGAGACCGAGTCGCTGGTCGAGTGGGGCCTGTCGGTCCTCGACTCGTTCGAGGTCGAGCACCCCGTGGTCGTCGACCTCGGGACGGGATCCGGTGCGATCGCCGGTGCCGTCGCCTCCGAGCGGCCGCACACCCGCGTCCACGCCGTCGAGCTGGGCGACGCGGCCTTTGCCTACGCCGAGAACAACCTGGCCGGCCTCGGCGTCGACCTTCGCCACGGTGACCTCGCGGAGGCGTTCCCCGACCTCGACGGGACCGTCGACCTCGTCCTGGCCAACCCGCCGTACATCCCTCTCACGGCGTGGGAGTCGGTCGCCGTCGAGGCCCGTGACCACGATCCCGACCTGGCGCTGTGGTCGGGGGAGGACGGGCTCGACGCGATGCGTGACGTCGCCGCGACGGCGGCTCGGCTGCTTCGCCACGGCGGCTGGGTCGGCGCCGAGCACGCCGACGTTCAGGGGGCCTCCGCGCCCGCCGTCTTCGTCGCGCACGGTGCCTTCGAAGAGGTCCGCGATCGCGCCGACCTGGCCGGGAGGCCGCGGTTCGTCACCGCGCGCCGCGCTCGTCGGTAGGGACCTCCCGCCCTGTTGCCGCCCCAACCAGCAGGGGTACGGCGGGTCCAGGACCGGTGCTGGCACGATGGCCCTGTGAGCGAACGGTTCTCCTGCCTCGACGACGACCAGCGTGACGCCGGGCTGGAGGCTGCCCGGGCGGCGATCCGCGACAACGCCCTGGTCGTGATGCCGACCGACACGGTCTACGGGATCGCCGCGGACGCCTTCGAGCCCGAGGGGGTCGCAGCACTGCTGGCCGCCAAGGGACGCGGCCGGCACATGCCGCCCCCGGTCCTCGTCGCCTCCACCACCACGCTCGACGCGCTGGCGTCACGGATGGAGCCGTACGTGCACACGCTGGCCGAGGCGTTCTGGCCCGGGCCGCTGACCCTGATCTGCCGCCAGCAGGAGTCGCTGGTGTGGGACCTCGGCGAGACACGAGGGACCGTGGCGATCCGCATGCCCGCGGACGAGAACGCCCTGGCGCTGCTGCGCCGTACGGGGCCGCTCGCCGTGTCGAGCGCCAACCTCACCGGGCGTCCCGCCGCCACCACGGTCGAGGAGGCCGAGGAGCAGCTCGGCGAGAGTGTCGCGGTCTATCTGGACGGCGGGCCTGCGGGCAGCGGCGTGCCCTCGACGATCGTCGACTGCACGGGCGACCTCCCGAGAGTCGTGCGCTCCGGCGCGATCACGGTCGAGCAGATCGTCGAGCTCGGGGTCGAGGTCGGCTGACCCGTGCGCGAGTATCTCGTCGTCTTCCTCGTCGCCGTCGCGGTGACCTATGTCCTGGCCGTCCTGGCGCGCGAGAGTGCGATGAGGGTCGGGGCCTACGCGCGGGTGCGCGACCGCGACGTGCACGCCATCCCCATCCCGTACTTCGGCGGGATCGCGATGCTGCTCGGCCTGCTCGCGGCCTACCTGGTGGCGTCGCAGATGCCGTTCCTGTCGCGCTCGGAGGACGCCGTGCTCTCGGACGCGGGCGCAGTGATGGTCGGGGCGACGGTCATCACGGTCGTCGGCGTGATCGACGACATGTACGAGCTGGACGCGCTCACGAAGTTCGCCGGACAGGTCCTCGCCGCGGTCATCACGGTGTCGATGGGCGTGCAGCTCGTCTATCTCCCGCTCCCGGGAACCACGTGGGCGATCGATCCGCTCCAGTCGATCTTGTTCTCCGTCCTGACGATCGTCATCTGCGTCAACGCGGTGAACTTCGTCGACGGGCTCGACGGTCTGGCCGCCGGCGTCGCCGGCATCGGAGCGGTGTCGTTCTTCATCTTCGCCTTCGTCCTCGTCTCCGAGAACCGGCAGACGAACGCGATCGCCGCGGCGATGCTGTGCGCCGCTCTCGCCGGCGTCTGCGCGGGGATCCTGCCGCACAACTTCAACCCTGCACGGATGTTCATCGGCGACGCCGGAGCGATGCTCCTCGGCTTCGTGCTGGCGTGCTCGGCCATCTCCTTGTCGGGTAGGTTCTCGGCTGCCGAGGCGATCCAGGGCCTCGGCGGCGCCCAGGCGTCGCTCTTCCCCGCCCTGCTGCCGCTGCTGCTTCCCTTCGCGGTGCTGCTCGTCCCGTTCGTGGACATGCTGATGGCGGTCGTACGCCGTACCCGTGCCGGGCGCTCGCCGTTCGCGCCCGACAAGCTGCACATGCACCACCGGTTGCTGGAGATCGGCCACTCGCACCGCCGGGCGGTGCTGGTCATGTACATGATCTCGGGGGTCGTGGCCTTCGGCGCCGTGGCACTCGGCCTGATCGGGGGATGGCGCGCGGTGGCGGGGGTGGCCGTCATGGTCGTCGTCACAGCGCTGGCGGTGTTCTGGCTACCCCGCGCAGGGCGGCCTCGCAGCGCGTGAGACTCTGATGGGGAGTCTGATTTTGGCGTGAAAGATCCCTTGTGCTATTTTTCACAAACACCACCCAGTCACGTTTGGACGGCCGCCCCATGACGACCACCCAGCGATCCGATCGCCACACCGCACGCCTGACCCGCGTGCTCGGTGGGGCTGCGCTCGTCGCCGGGGTCGCATGCGTCGCGGTGGGTGGGGCGGTGTCGGGTGGACCAGGCGCCCTCGGCGCGCTGATCGGCGCTGTGGTCGTCCTGTCCTTCTTCGGCACGACGTTCGCCCTCCTGCGCCCGCTGACCCGGCCCGCGACCGGCGGGACGATGCTCGTCGCGCTCATGCTCTACGGCACCAAGATCCTCGTCCTCCTGGCCGCCGCCCTGGCGCTCTCGAGCTCGGGGCTGCTGGGTGACCCCGTCGACGCCCAGGCCCTCGGCGTCACCGTCATCGTGTGCACCCTTGTGGTCACCGGGCTCGAGGTCGTGGCTGCGACATCGAGCCGCACTCCTCTCTACGACCTGGGGGAGGAGCGATGACGTCGGCGTGCTACCTTGTGCCTGGCAATGAGCGACTCTTCACCGTCCCCCTCCTTCTCGCGCGACCCTTGGGTCGCTGTCGGGCGGATCGGCGGTGGAGTCTTGGTCTACGGAGCCCTCGGCTACCTGCTAGACCTCTGGTGGGGGACCTCGTTCATGGTGGTGATCGGCATCGTCCTCGGGGCGGCGCTCGGGATCTACACCGTGTTCGCAGCGCTCCAGGACAGGTCCTGACCCCCGGGACGTTCCCAGCCGCGCTGCCCGCCGTACCCGTAACGCCCGTGGACACACGGTGCGCCCGCGCCCTAGATGAGGTGATCGAGTGACCACCCCCGGACGGACCGTCCTCGCCGAGTTCCACCCGCCCGGCCCCGCTGACTTCCAGCTGCCGCCGATCTTCGGCGACGTCACGAAGCCGATGGTCCTGTACGTCCTGTCGGGCGTGCTCATCTTCGGTCTCTTCTACGCGGCCTCCCGCCGCGCCGCCGTCGTGCCGGGCCGGATGCAGTTCGCCGGCGAGTACGCCTACAACTTCGTGCGCAACAGCATCGCGCGCGACTCGATCGGCTCCGCCGACTTCATGAAGTTCGTCCCGTACCTCACGGCGCTGTTCTTCATCATCCTGGTCAACAACTACTACGGCCTCATCCCGCTGCTGCAGTTCCCGACGTTCTCGCACTCGGGCTACGCCTACGCGCTCGCCGCGCTGACCTGGATCCTCTACAACGGTGTCGGCATCGCCAAGCACGGGTTCGCCGGCTACTTCAAGCTGCAGTCCGTGCCGGGTGGCGTCGGCGGTCCGATCCTGCTGCTGATCGTCCCCCTGGAGTTCATGTCGAACATCCTGGTGCGGCCGGTCACGCTCGCGCTGCGACTCTTCGCCAACATGTTCGCCGGCCACCTGCTGCTCATCCTGTTCACCCTCGGCGGCAGCTACCTGGTCTTCGAGTCGGGCAACATCCTGTACGCCCCGGTGGGCGTCATCGCCTGGCTCCTGGCCATCGCGGTGAGCTTCCTCGAGGCCCTGGTGATGTTCCTCCAGGCGTACGTCTTCACCCTCCTGACGGCTCAGTACATCGGCGGCGCGCTCGCCGACGAGCACTGATCCACCCACCTGACCGACAACTTCATACCGAACCCGTAGCGAACCCCCCGATGGGTTCACCACAGCGACGCAAACCAGCGTCACGACGAAAGGAACAGCCGTGGACGGCTCCCTCAACATGATCGGCTACGGCCTGGCTGCGATTGGCCCGGGCGTCGGCATCGGCCTCATCTTCGCCGCGTACATCAACGGCGTCGCCCGTCAGCCCGAGGCGCAGTCGCGCCTCCAGACGATCGCGATCCTCGGCTTCGCGCTCGCCGAGGCCCTGGCGATCATCGGCATCGCGCTCGCGTTCGTCCTCTGACGGACGCCACGGCGTTCCACCGACCATCCCTGATGACGAGGTCAGCTCATGAGTAGCACCATCCTTGCGGCGGAAGGGCTCAACCCGCTCGTCCCGCACGTCGACGAGATCATTCTCGGCGTCGTCGTCTTCTTGATCCTGGTCTTCCTGATCAAGAAGTTCGTCGTGCCCAACTTCGAGAAGGCGTACGCCGAGCGCACGGCCGCCATCGAAGGCGGCATGAAGGAGGCCGCGCAGGCGCAGGACGAGGCCAAGGCAGCGCTGGAGAAGTACAACGCCCAGCTCTCCGAGGCACGCCACGAGGCCGCCCGCATCCGCGAGGAGGCGCGCGAGCAGGGAGCGCAGATCATCGCCGAGATGCGCACCCAGGCTCAGGAGGAGTCCCAGCGCATCGTCACCTCGGCGCACCAGCAGATCGAGGCCGAGCGCGCCCAGGCGGTGCAGTCGCTGCGCCGTGAGGTCGGTCAGCTCTCGACCGAGCTGGCGTCGCGGATCGTCGGTGAGTCGCTCGAGGACGAGGCGCGTCAGCGGCGCACCGTCGAGCGCTTCGTCGCCGACCTCGACGGCTCGTCGAACGGATCGGCGAACTGATGCGCGGCGTCTCGGCAACCTCGCTCGCCCAGGTCCTCGAGACCGTGGGCGGGTCGACCGCCGACGGCGCCCAGGGCGTCACTGTCGGTGCCGAGGTGTTCGCGGTCGTCGCCGCGCTCGACACCAACCCGGTCCTGCGCCGGGTGCTGTCGGACCCGGCGACGGAGTCGGACGCCAAGGCCGGCCTGGTCCGGACGCTGTTCGCCGACAAGATCGGTACGGGGGCGCTGGACGTGGCCGTCGCCGCCGTGCGCGGTCGGTGGAGCCGCGCCCGCGACCTCGCCGACGCCCTCGAGCTGGCCGGTGTCCAGGCGGTGCTGTCCACGGCCGACCAGCGGGGCACGCTCGACACGGTCGCGGACACCCTGTTCGCGTTCTCGCGGGTGGTCATCGACGACCCGCAGCTGCGTCGGACGCTCAACGACCGGGCGGCCTCGGTCGAGGGCCGTCGCGACATCGTCTCGCGCCTGCTCGACGGGCAGGTCGACGACGTGTCGCTGGCCCTGGCCCGCCAGGCCGTGGCGATGCGCAAGCACGGCTACGAGGAGACCCTGGTCGCCTTCGCCGAGGACGCCATCTCCCGCGAGGGTCGGCTCCAGGCCCGTGTCGTCACCGCGTACGCGCTGGACGCCGACGAGAAGCAGCGTTTGGCTGGAGCCTTGGCCCGCAAGTACGGTCGAGACGTACACGTGGACGTCACCGTGGACCCGTCGGTGATCGGCGGCCTGTCCGTCGAGATCGCGGGTGAGCGGATCGACTCCACGATCCAGACGCGGCTCGCCGACGCGCGACGGGCTCTCGTCGGCTGACGATGGCCCCCACACACCCCTCCCGAGAACTTCCCCAGCACGATCGAGAAGAAGGCAGGCACTGACATGGCGGAGCTCACGATCCGTCCCGACGACATTCGCGACGCGCTCCAGCAGTTCGTCAGCGACTACAAGCCGCAGGCGACGACCGAGGAGATCGGCACCGTCGCTGAGGCGATGGACGGCATCGCCCGTGTCGAGGGCCTGCCGTCGACGATGGCCAACGAGCTGCTCGAGTTCGAGGACGGCACGCTCGGCCTCGCCCTGAACCTCGACGTGCGCCAGATCGGTGTCGTCATCCTCGGCGAGTTCTCCGGCATCGAGGAGGGGCAGAAGGTCAAGCGGACCGGTCAGGTCCTCTCCGTCCCGGTCGGTGACGGCTACCTCGGGCGCGTCGTCGACCCGCTCGGAAACCCGATCGACGGCCTCGGCGAGGTGGAGACCTCCGCACGTCGTGCCCTCGAGCTCCAGGCACCGTCGGTGGTCGAGCGCAAGAGCGTCCACGAGCCGCTGATGACCGGCATCAAGGCCATCGACTCGATGACCCCGATCGGCCGCGGCCAGCGTCAGCTGATCATCGGCGACCGCCAGACCGGCAAGACCGCGATCGCGATCGACACGATCATCAACCAGAAGCAGTTCTGGGAGACCGGCGACCCGACCAAGCAGGTCCGCTGCATCTACGTCGCCATCGGCCAGAAGGGCTCGACGATCGCCTCGGTGCGCTCCGCGCTCGAGGAGGCCGGCGCCCTGGAGTACACGTCGATCGTCGCGGCTCCCGCGTCGGACTCGGCCGGCTTCAAGTACCTCGCCCCCTACACCGGCTCGGCCATCGGCCAGCAGTGGATGTACGAGGGCAAGCACGTCCTCATCATCTTCGACGACCTCTCCAAGCAGGCCGAGGCCTACCGCGCCGTGTCGCTGCTGCTCCGCCGCCCGCCGGGCCGCGAGGCATACCCGGGTGACGTCTTCTACCTCCACAGCCGGCTGCTCGAGCGCTGCGCGAAGCTCTCGGACGAACTCGGTGCGGGGTCGATGACCGGCCTGCCGATCGTCGAGACGAAGGCCAACGACGTGTCGGCCTACATCCCGACCAACGTCATCTCGATCACCGACGGCCAGATCTTCCTGCAGTCGGACCTCTTCAACTCCAACCAGCGTCCCGCCGTCGACGTCGGCATCTCGGTGTCGCGGGTCGGCAGCGCGGCGATGCTGAAGTCGATGAAGGCCGTCACCGGCTCGATCAAGGTCGAGCTCGCGCAGTACCGCGCGATGGAGGCGTTCGCGATGTTCGCCTCCGACCTCGACGCCGCCTCGAAGCAGCAGCTGGCGCGCGGCGAGCGGCTGATGGCGCTGTTCCGGCAGGGCCAGTACGAGCCGTTCCCGGCCGAGGACCAGGTCGTCTCGCTGTGGGCGGGCACGACCGGCAAGCTCGACCGCGTCCCGGTCGAGGACGTCCAGCGCTTCGAGTCCGAGTTCCTCGACTACCTGCGTCGCAGCGAGCCGGGCATCCTGGACACGATCCGTGAGTCGGGCAAGTTCGACGACGACACCGCGGGCTCGCTCGACTCGGCGTACGACACGTTCGCCGACCAGTTCGAGACCAGCACCGGGGGCTCGATCAAGCCGGGCAAGGAAGAGCACGAGGCTCTCGCCGACGAGGACGTCGCGCAGGAGCAGATCGTCACGCAGAAGCGAGGCTGACCTCTCATGGCCACCTCACTGCGCGAGTACCGCGCGAAGATCAAGTCGACGCAGTCGATGAAGAAGATCACGCGCGCCATGGAGCTCATCGCGGCGTCGCGCATCGTCAAGGCGCAGCAGCAGGCTGCGGCGGCGACGCCGTACGCCCGTGAGCTCACGCGCGCGGTGTCCGCCCTCGCGACCTTCGGTGCCGTCGATCACAAGCTGCTCACCGAGAACCCGGAGCCCAAGCGGGCCGCGGTCCTGGTCATCGCCAGCGACCGCGGGCTCGCCGGTTCCTACTCGTCGGCCGTGCTCAAGGAGTCGGAGCGTCTCGTCGAGAAGCTCCACGCCGAGGGCAAGGACGTGGACATGTACGTCACCGGCCGCAAGGCCGAGGCCTACTTCCGCTTCCGGCAGCGCCCGGTCGTGCAGTCGTGGACCGGGTTCTCCGACCACCCCTCGTACGCTGACGCGCGCGAGGTCGGAGACGTGCTCACCTCGGCGTTCCTCATCGACCCGGAGGACCCCGAGACGGGTGACCCGGAGCGCGAGGTCGACGAGCTGCACGTGGTCTTCACCCGTTTCCGTTCGATGATCAGCCAGACCCCCGAGGTCATCCGGCTGCTGCCGCTGGAGGTCGTCGAGGGGGAGGAGCCGCCCGCAGAGGGCGAGGTCTACCCGCTCTACGAGTTCGAGCCGTCGGCCTCGGAGGTCCTCGACGGGCTCTTGCCCAAGTACGTCAACCACCGGCTCTACTTCTGCTTCCTCCAGGCAGCGGCGTCGGAGCTCGCGGCACGCCAGCAGGCGATGAAGAACGCGACCGACAACGCCGAAGACCTGATCCAGAAGTACACCCGTACAGCCAACCAGGCCCGTCAGGCCGGGATTACCCAGGAAATCAGTGAGATCGTCGGTGGTGCGAATGCCCTCGCCGACGCGACCGCCGGGAGTGAGTGAAACCATGACTGCCACTGTCAACGAGACCACGACGACGGGCCGTATCGCCCGCGTCATCGGCCCGGTCATCGACGTCGAGTTCCCCACCGACCAGATGCCCGAGATGTACAACGCGCTGCACGTCCACACCGCGCTCGACGCCGAGGGTCGCCCGCTCACCCTCGAGGTCGCCCAGCACATCGGTGACGGCATGGTGCGTGCGATCTCCATGCAGCCGACCGACGGCCTGACCCGTGGTGCGGAGGTGCGCGACACCGGCGAGCCGATCTCGGTCCCCGTCGGCGACGTGACCCTCGGCCACGTGTTCAACACGATCGGCGAGTGCCTCAACCTCAGCGAGGGCGAGGTGCTCGACATCAAGGAGCGGTGGGGCATCCACCGCAAGGCGCCGTCGTTCGACTCGCTCGAGCCCAAGACGGAGATGTTCCAGACGGGCATCAAGGTCATCGACCTGCTGACGCCGTACGTGCTCGGCGGCAAGATCGGCCTCTTCGGTGGTGCAGGCGTCGGCAAGACGGTCCTCATCCAGGAGATGATCGCCCGTGTCGCCCGTGACCACGGTGGTGTCTCGGTGTTCGCCGGTGTCGGTGAGCGCACGCGTGAGGGCAACGACCTCATCGCCGAGATGGACGAGTCGGGCGTTCTCGGCCAGACCGCGCTGGTCTTCGGCCAGATGGACGAGCCGCCGGGCGCGCGTCTGCGCGTCGCCCTGTCGGCGCTGACGATGGCGGAGTACTTCCGCGACGTCCAGAAGCAGGACGTGCTCCTCTTCATCGACAACATCTTCCGGTTCACCCAGGCGGGCTCGGAGGTTTCGACCCTGCTCGGTCGCATGCCGTCCGCCGTGGGCTACCAGCCGACGCTGGCCGACGAGATGGGCGTCCTCCAGGAGCGCATCACCTCGACGCGTGGTCACTCGATCACCTCGATGCAGGCGATCTACGTGCCGGCCGACGACTACACCGACCCGGCGCCGGCAACGACGTTCGCGCACCTCGACGCAACGACCGAGCTGAGCCGTGAGATCGCCTCGCAGGGCATCTACCCGGCCGTCGATCCGCTGACGTCGACGTCGCGCATCCTCGACCCGCGCTACATCTCGGCCGAGCACTACCAGGTCGCGACCCGGGTCAAGCAGATCCTGCAGCGCAACAAGGAGCTCCAGGACATCATCGCGATCCTCGGTGTCGACGAGTTGTCGGAGGAGGACAAGACGGTCGTGTCGCGCGCCCGTCGCATCCAGCGCTTCCTCTCGCAGAACACCTACGTGGCGAAGCAGTTCACCGGCATCGAGGGCTCGACCGTCCCGCTCGACGAGAGCGTGGACGCGTTCAAGCGCATCGCGGACGGCGAGTACGACCACGTGGCCGAGCAGGCCTTCTTCATGTGCGGCGGTCTCGAAGACGTCGAGAAGAAGTGGGCCGAGATCCAGAAGAGCTCCTGACCCGGCACGTTCGTAGAGAAGGAGTCCTCTGATGGCAGGCACACTGCACGTCGAGCTCGTCAGCGCCGACCGGCTGCTGTGGTCGGGCGAGGCGACGTCGCTGCTCGCACGCACGCTCGACGGTGACATCGGCATCCTCCCCGGGCATGCCCCGGTGATGTCGTTGCTGGCCGACGGCGTCGTCGAGATCGACACCGAGGACAAGGAGACCTGGGTCGCGGCTGTCGACGCCGGCTTCCTCTCGGTCGCCATGGACCGGGTGTCGATCCTGGCCGAGAGCGCGGTGATGTCGCACGACATCGACCTCGAGCGGGCCAAGAACGACCTCTCCCGGATCAAGTCCGCAGGCGTGGACGATGACGAGGCCGCTGAAGAAGTCCGTCGTCTCGAAGCCCGCATCCGTGCGGTCGAGATGGCGTCCTGAGGTCGTCCGAAGAATCCTGACGTAGTCGCCGAGGGAGGAGGGCACACATGCCGGTCTGGTTGTGGGTGCTCGACTCCCTCGGCGTGCTTCTGGGCCTGGCGGTCCTGGCCGTGCTGGCGCTCGCCGGACGGCGTCGGGTGCTGGCCCGCGGTGGCAGCACCTTCGACCTGAGCGTCAACCGTCGTCCGGAGTCGACTCGTGACGAGGGCGACCCGCGTGGCTGGACCCTCGGGATCGGCCGCTACAACGACAGCTATCTCGAGTGGTTCCGGACGTTCTCGTTCTCACCACGCCCGGTCCTGCGCTTCGAGCGCGGGCACGTGGAGGTCGAGCGCCGCCGCCGGCCGGTGGGCTCGGAGACCTACGCGCTGCACGCCGGCAACACGATCGTCGAGTGCATGCTCGACGGGGGCGTCCCGATCCAGCTCGCACTGAGCCCGCAGGCCCTGACCGGGCTGCTCGCGTGGCTCGAGTCCTCGCCCCCCGGGCGCGAGGTCAACAACGTCATCTGACCGCGGGTCACTTCCTGCCGCTCGCGGGTCACTCTCTGGCGTCCGCGGGTCACTCTCTGGCGTCCGCGGGTCACTCTCTGGCGTCCGCGGGTCACTCTCTGGCGTCCGCGGGTCGGTCAGCGCTCGCCGCCGGGCACCCAGAGCACGTCGCCGGCCTCGCGGTTGGCGTAGCGGGCGAGGATGAACAACAGGTCCGACAGCCGGTTGAGGTACTTCGCGGTAAGGACGTTCATCGTCTCGCCGTGCTCCCCGATCGCCGCCCAGGCACTGCGCTCGGAGCGGCGGCACACCGTACGGGCGATATGGAGGACCGACGCCGCCGGGGTGCCCCCGGGGAGAATGAAGGAGCGGAGCGACTCGATCTGCTCGTTGTAGTGGTCGCACCAGCCCTCCAGCCGGTCCACGTAGTCCGGCTCGACCCGAAGCTGCGGGTACTCCGGATTCTCGACCACCGGGGCACCGAGGTCCGCGCCGACGTCGAACAGATCGTTCTGCACCCGTGCGAGCACCGCGTCGACGTCGTCGTCGAGCGTCCCGAGCGAGCGAGCGAAGCCCAGCTGGCTGTTGAGCTCGTCGGTGTCGGCGTACGCGATCAGGCGCAGGTCGAGCTTGGAGGTCTTGCTCATGTCGACGAGCCGTGTCGTCCCGTCATCGCCGGTGCGGGTGTAGATGCGGGTGAGGTTGACCATGGCGACACCCTATGTCGGCGCGGTGACCCGCGAGCGAAAGAGGGTGACCCGCGGCCGCCAGAGGGTGACCCGCGAGCGAAAGAGGGGGTCACGGGCGCTGGGGACGCTGACCCTCCGCGATCCAGGCCCGGGCTACGTCGGCCTGGGTCTTCCAGGCGAGCACCAGCCAGCCCCGTATCTCGTCGTGGGCGACGTTCGCGCGGACGCCACGGGCGCGCAGCCGTTGCGCCGTGACGTCGGCGCCATGCTGGTCCTTGCAGCGGGCCACGGGGACGAGCATCCCGTACGAGGGGAGGCGGATGCGCTTGCCGGGCGAGTGCGCCCACCTCAGGATCAGCGCCAGGCCGCCGATGGCGAGCAGAGTGAACAGCGGGACGAAGAGATAGTCCACCACCGAGCCGCTGTTGGTCATGTCTTCAGTGTGCACCTCTTGGCGGAGGATGTGACCCACGTGACTCCGCTCACGTGGGTGTTACTCGTCGGTCACGAGGAACTAACCTAAGCCGCATGGCCGACTCGACCCACCGTGATCGCCCCTGGGTGATGCGCACGTACGCCGGACACTCCTCGGCGACGGACTCCAACGCGCTCTATCGACGCAACCTCGCCAAGGGGCAGACCGGTTTGTCGGTCGCCTTCGACCTCCCGACCCAGACGGGCTACGACCCCGACCACGAGCTGAGCCGGGGAGAGGTGGGCAAGGTCGGCGTGCCGATCCCCGACCTCGGCGAGATGCGCCGTCTCTTCGACGGGATCCCGTTGAAGACGATGAACACCTCGATGACGATCAACGCGACGGCGATGTGGCTGCTCGCGATGTATCAGGTCGTCGCCGAGGAGCAGGCGCACGACGCCGGCGAGGACCCGCAGGAGTGGGTCGGGCAGCTCGCCGGGACCACGCAGAACGACATCATCAAGGAGTACCTGTCGCGCGGGACGTACGTCTTCCCGCCGGAGGCGTCGATCCGGCTGACGACCGACATGATCGCCTACACGGTCGTCACCATGCCGAAGTGGAACCCGCTCAACATCTGCAGCTACCACCTGCAGGAGGCCGGCGCTACCCCGGTGCAGGAGCTCGCGTACGCCCTGTCGACCGCGATCGCCGTGCTGGATGCCGTCCGCGACGCCGGTCAGGTGCCACCGGAGGAGTTCGAGAAGGTCGTCGGTCGGATCTCGTTCTTCGTCAACGCCGGGGTGCGGTTCGTCGAGGAGACGTGCAAGATGCGCGCCTTCGGCCGGCTGTGGGACGAGATCACCCGCGAGCGGTACGGCGTGCAGGACCCGAAGATGCGCCGGTTCCGCTACGGCGTCCAGGTCAACTCCCTCGGGCTCACTGAGGCGCAGCCCGAGAACAACGTGCAGCGCATCGTGCTGGAGATGCTCGGGGTGAGCCTGAGCAAGGACGCCCGTGCGCGCGCGATCCAGCTCCCTGCGTGGAACGAGGCCCTCGGTCTCCCGCGCCCGTGGGACCAGCAGTGGTCGCTCCGACTCCAGCAGGTGCTCGCCTACGAGTCCGACCTCCTCGAGTACGACGACATCTTCGAGGGCAGTCATGTGATCGAGGCGAAGGTCGCCGAGCTGGTCGCTGGCGCCAAGGAGGAGATCGATCGCGTCCAGGCCATGGGCGGCGCGGTGGCGGCGGTCGAGTCGGGCTACATGAAGCAGGCGCTGGTCGCCTCGCACGCGGCGAGGCGCGCCAAGATCGAGGCCGGCGACCAGCTCGTGGTGGGGGTCAACGCCTGGAAGGAGACCGAGGAGTCGCCGCTGACGGCCGACCTCGACGCCGCGATCCAGACCGCTGACCCGCTCGCCGAGGCGAGCGCGATCGAGCGCGTCGCCGCGTGGCGTGGCCAGCGCGACGAGTCGGAGGTCGCCGAGGCTCTCGAGCGGCTCCGTGCCGACGCAAAGACCGACGCCAACCTCATGGACGCGACGCTGGTCTGCGCGCGTGCCGGAGTGACGACGGGTGAGTGGGCCGGCGCTCTGCGGGAGGTCTTCGGTGAGTTCCGTGCACCGACCGGAGTGACGGGAGTGGTGGGCATGAGCGAGGGCGGATCCGAGCTCACGGCCGTGCGCGAGCGAGTGCGGGCGACGGGCCAGGAGCTCGGCGGACGTCTTCGCCTGCTGGTCGGCAAGCCCGGGCTCGACGGGCACTCCAACGGGGCCGAGCAGATCGCCGTGCGCGCGCGTGACGCCGGTTTCGAGGTCGTCTACCAGGGGATCCGGCTGACGCCGTCCCAGATCGTCGCCGCCGCGGTGGACGAGGACGTCGACTGCATCGGGCTCTCGATCCTCTCCGGGTCGCACATGGAGCTCGTGCCGGATGTGCTCGAGCAGCTCCGCGCGGCCGGCGTCGGTGACGTGCCGGTCGTCGTCGGCGGCATCATCCCCGAGTCGGACGCACGCCGGCTGCGCGAGGCCGGTGTTGCCGCGGTGTACACGCCGAAGGACTACGGGATGACGCAGATCATGGACGACATCGTCGACGTCATCCGGCGCGCGAACGATCTCGACTGACGCCGCCTGCACCTGCGCCTCCGAAGGCTAGCCAGTCCTTGCTGGATGCCCGCTCCCGCTCGCACTAGCGTCGGGGGTGAGGCAGACGACAGAGGGTCGGAGGCCGCAGCGAGGAGTGCAGTCATGGCATCGGAGAAGTTCGCGGCGTTGCTCAACGAGCAGGTCGGTCACGAGTTCGCGGCGCATCAGCAGTACGTGGCGATCGCCTGCTACTACGACGGGCTCACCATGCCCCGCATGGCGTCGCTGTTCTTCCAGCAGGCCGTCGAGGAGCGCGACCACGCGATGATGATGGTGCAGTACCTGCTCGACGCGGACGCCCCCGTACGCATCCCGGGCGTCGCCGATCCCACCAACGACTTCGCCGATGTCGTCGCGCCGGTGGCGCTGGCGCTGGCCCAGGAGAAGCGGGTCACCGAGCAGATCAACGAGCTGACCCGGGTGGCGCGAGACGAGAACGACTTCGCCTCGGACCAGTTCATGCAGTGGTTCATCAAGGAGCAGGTGGAGGAGAACTCCAAGATGAGCGACCTTCTCGCCGTCGTCACGCGCTCCTCTGAGGACCTCGAGGCCATCGAGCACTGGGTGGCGCGCGAGGAGAAGCCGGAGGCGGCCGATCCCACGGCCCCACCGGTCGCCGGAGCCTGACGCCGGGGGTGGGCGCGTGCGTGTGCTGGTCGTGGGAGCCGGGGTCACGGGGCTGACCTGCGCCGTGGTGGCGGCCGAGCGTGGCCACCAGGTCGACGTGCTCGCACGCGACCTGCCGCAGGAGACCACGTCCGCGATCGCCGCCGCCTGCTGGCACCCCTCTCTCGTGCACCCGGCCGACCGCATGCTCGAGTGGTCGCGACGGACGTACGAGGTGATGGCGGCGCTCCCCGGTTCGTCAGGGGTGAGGAGACGGCGGTCGACCGAGCTCGTCGCCGATCCCGCCTCTCGCCCTTGGTGGGCCGACGCGGTCCCCTCGCTCCACACGCTCGCCGAGGTGCCGGAGGGCTTCGGCGCGGGGTGGGCGTTCGACGGTCTCGTGGCCCACATGCCGACCTATCTCGACTACCTCGTACGCCGGCTCGCCGAGAACGGTGGCACGCTGACGCGGATGGCGCTGCCCGCGCTGCCACGTGGGGCCGACGTGGTCGTGAACGCCTCCGGCCTCGGGAGTCGCCTCCTCGCCGCGGACCCGACGACCGTGCCGATCCGTGGTCAAGTCGTACGCCTGGCGCCGGTGCCGGGCGTCGACGACGTGCTTCTCGCCGACGGACCCAGCGGTCTGACGTACGTCGTCCCTCGCGGCGAGGACGTCGTCGTGGGCGGCACGAGCGAGCTCGACGTGTGGGACCTCGCACCGCGCGACGCTGACACTGCCGCCATCCTCGCGCGGGCCGGCGCGGTGGTGCCGCAGCTCCAGGGTGCCCCGGTGCTGGGCGTACGGGTCGGGTTGAGGCCGGCACGGCCGAGCGTGCGTGTGGAGCGGGAGGAGCGCGATGGGGCGAGCCCGGTCGTCCACTGCTATGGCCACGGCGGCGCCGGGGTGACGCTGTCGTGGGGCTGCGCGCGGGAGGTCGTCGACCTGGCGGAGTCCGCAGGCTGATCGGCGCGTACGGATCAGCCTGCGGTGAGCTCCTTGACGGGCTCGTCGTCGATCTCGGTCTGGGGCACCCCTCCGTGCGGGGCGTCGGTGGCCGACGCCGGGACCGGGAGGTGCGCGCCCGGGCGCAACTGGTCGTCGGCGCGTCGCGTCGTGCGGTGGGACAGGCTGGGCGCGCGCTCCTCGATGCGGGTCCACTCGTGACGGATCTCGGCCAGGCGGTCGTCGGTGATCCGCTCGGAGAGGATGGCCTGCTCGAGCTGGCGTCGCAGATCGCCGTACTCGGCGGCGGCGCGCTGGTGCGCGGCGATGACGTCGGCGTCGTCGGCCACGGCGTGCAGCAGGGCGGCGGCGGCGGCGAGGGCGGCCAGCGTGCCGGCGCTGACCTGCAGCCAGGTGCGGCTCGTCCCCAGGGCGGCGGTGAACGCGGCTGCGGCGGCCAGTACGGCGACCAGCACGGTCACCAGCGCGAGGGCGCGGTGGCGTCGTCGAACCGCCTTCGCGGCAATCCGGTGGGCCTCGTGGCCGAGCCGGATGCTGCCGAGCCACTGGATGACGGTCGGCTCGTCGCCGCGGTAGGTCCACACGTCGAGCGATGCTAGCGATCCTCCCCACCCGTCGAGGGAGATTGCTGACACCCACCCTTCGGCCGGTAGCCCGAGCGTCTGCGGAGAGCGGACAAGCGTTGCGTGTGGGTAAGCATCGGCGTAAGCCCGATTACATGATTACGCAGCAGCAGGTGGATGAGATTCGTGGATGGTTCGCCGGGAGGCTTCCCGACGGCCTGTTCGAGAGGCTCGTCGGTGTGACCGTGGATCGCGAGGAGATCGTCGTCATCGGCGAGATTCCGGGCCCGGCGCTGGACGCCGGCGCCTCGGACGCGGAGCGCCGTGGGGCCGTGGAAGGCCGTGTCCGGGAGTTCAGGGAGCGTACTCGCGCCGACCGCATGGAGATCGCCCGGGAGGCTCAGCACCGTTTCGACCGGACCGTCTCGTGGGGCGTCGAGTGCGACGGCACCCGCGCGCTCTACACGCACCTCGCCTCGCCCGTGATGACGCGACTTCGCCAGCCCGAGCGGCAGGTCCTCGACACGTTGATCGCGGGCGGGGTCGCACGCAGCAGGAGCGAGGCCCTCGCCTGGTGTGTGCGTCTGGTCGAGAAGCACGCCGACACGTGGCTCGACGAGCTCCGGGAGTCGCTCGAGAACGTGCAGCGGGTACGGCAACAAGGCCCCGACGCCGGTCCCGGCAACGACGGCTGAGCCGCGACCCAGCGCGCAGCCGCAGCCGTAGCCGTAGCCGTCTGCACGGATCAGTCGACGGCGCCGCGCAACAGCCGTTCGGGGGCGGCGCCGAAGGCGACCATCACCACGCGTTCGACCTCGGTCGTCGCCTCGCGCAGCGAGGAGACCGCGACCTCCACCGCGTCGTCGAGCGGCCAGCCGTACGCGCCGGCCGAGATGAGCGGGAAGGCGACGACTCGCGCCTCGAGCTCGTCGGCGACCGCGAGGCTTCTCGTATAGGCCGACCGCAGCAGCGGCGTACGGTCCTGCTCGCGCGACCACACCGGGCCCACCGTGTGGATCACCCACCGCGCAGGAAGCTGTCCGCCGGTCGTGGACACAGCCTCCCCGGTCGGGAGCCCGTCAGGATGCGTGGTTGCGCGAAGCTCACGGCAGGCCTGGAGGATCTCCGGCCCGCCGGCCCGGTGGATCGCGCCGTCGACGCCTCCACCCCCGAGCAGCGAGCTGTTGGCCGCGTTGACGATCGCGTCGGCGCGCACGGTCGTGATGTCGCCCTGGACGACCTCGATCCGGATCATGTCTCCTGCTTACCGGATCGAGGCTCCTGAGACACGTCCTCGAACCAGACCGGGTCCTAAAAGAGGCGGAGGGACGGGTCGTCGATCCCGCGCAGGGCGTCGTAGTCGACGACCCGGCACTCGATCCCGCGGTCGAGGGCGAGCGTGCGGGCCTGTGGCTTGATCTCCTGCGCCGCGAAGATCCCGCGGACGGGCGCGAGGCGAGGGTCGCGGTTCATCAGCTCGAGATAACGGGTGAGCTGCTCGACGCCGTCGATCTCGCCGCGCCGCTTGACCTCGACCGCGACCGACGCGCCGCCGGGGTCCCTGCACAGAAGGTCGACGGGACCGATTGCCGTCATGTACTCCCGGCGTACGAGGGACATCCCGTCGCCGAGGGTGGTGGGGTGCTCGGCCAGCAGCTCTTGGAGGTGCTTCTCCACGCCGTCCTTCTGGAGACCGGGGTCGACACCGAGGTCGTGGCTGGAGTCGTGGAGCATCTCCTCGATGAGGATGCGGAGGGTGTCATCGGACTTGGTTGCCGACACGGTCCACTCGATCGCACCGTCCTCGGTCTTACCTTCGCGCAGTGCGGCGGGCGGACTCATCCAGTTGAGGGGCTTGTAGGCCCGGTCGTCGGAGTGGATCGAGACCGAGCCGTCCGACTTCACCAGGATGAGCCGTGTGGCCATCGGGAGATGGGCGGTGAGACGCCCGGCGTAGTCGACCTGGCAGCGGGCAATGACGAGTCGCACCCGGACAACCTACAGGGGCCGGCGGAGCCTGGACGTCAGCGGACGCGGACGAGGACCGTCCCCTTGATCGTCAAGGTCTTGGCGCGCAGCCTGCCGCGCGTGGTGATGCCGTCGCCGCCCTTGAGGACGACCCGCTTGCCCTTGAGGCGCCACGTGCCGGAGCGGATGTTCTTGACTCCGGCGAAGTCGTCGACGAAGCGACCGCTCTTCTTGATCCGCAGGACCCACTGGAGATCACGGTTGCGCCAGACTCCGACCGGCCCGCGACCCGCTTTGGCCGCGGAGAGCTCGTCGGCGCTGGGAGTCGAGGGAGCGCTGGCCGTGGGCGACGGTGCTGGCGTGGTGGCCGTGGTCGGCGTGGGCGTGCTGCTGGAAGCGGTCGCGGTCGTCTCGGTGGCCGGCGGCGCGGGCGAGGTGGCGGTCGGCTCCGGCGACGCAGAGGTTTGATCGGCCGACCCGCTGGTGGTATCGCCGTCGCCACAGCCGGCGAGCGCGAGGAGAAGGGCGAGGGCGATCGCGGGGGCGCGGCGGGGAGGTTCGTCGAGGCGGCGCATCAGGCCATGCTAGGGGCAGGGACGTGCTCCGGCCTGGAACTCCACAGGCCAGGCGTGACCTGAGTCACGGCGCGGAGATGCCCATGCCTGCCAGACTCCGGATGACCGGTAGTAACCTGCCAGTAACTTACGTCCCAGAGCATCAGGAGCCTCCCGTGGCGCGCGAGATCAACACTGTCGGAGTCGTCGGCCTGGGCACCATGGGTGCCGGCATCGCGGAGGTTCTCGCCCGCAACGGCATCACCGTGCTCGGGATCGACCGGGACGAGGAAGCACTCGCGCACGGGCGCTCGACCATCGAGCACTCGACGCAACGTGCCGCCGAGCGCGGCAAGCTCGAGACGGCCGAGCGCGACGCACTCCTGGGCCGCATCTCCTACGCCACCGATCTCACGGCGCTCGCCGAGGCCGACCTCGTGGTCGAGGCGGTCGTCGAGCAGCTCGACGTCAAGATCGACGTCTTCCAGCAGCTCGACAAGATCGTGCGCGACGACGCCATCCTCGCCTCCAACACGTCCGCGCTGTCGGTGACCGAGATCGCGTCGAGCACCAAGCTCCCGAGCCGCGTCGTCGGTCTCCACTTCTTCAACCCCGCGCCGGTCCAGGACTTCGTCGAGGTCGTCCGCACCGTGGTGTCCGCCCCGGACGTCGTCGAGGACGCGGTCGCGCTCGCGCAGCGCCTGGGCAAGAGCCCGGTGACGGTCGGCGACAAGGCGGGCTTCATCGCCAACGCGCTGCTGTTCGCCTACCTCAACCACGCCGCCTCCATGTACGAGGCGCAGTACGCCACGCGCGAGGACATCGATGCGGCCATGCGCCTCGGCTGCGGCTACCCGATGGGGCCGCTCGCGCTGCTCGACCTCATCGGGCTCGACACCGCGTACGAGATCCTCGAGACGATGTACCTCCAGGACCGCAAGCGTGTCCACGCTCCCGCCCCCATCCTCAAGCAGATGGTCACGGCCGGGCTGCTCGGCCGGAAGTCGGGCCGTGGCTTCTACACCTACGCCGAGCCGTACTCCTCCGAGGTCGTCGCGGACGCCACGACGCCGTCGTCGGACGCTGCGCCGCAGCTGCGGCGCGAGATCGGCCTGGTCGGCGTCGTCGGCACCGGCACCATGGCGTCGGGGATCGTCCAGGTCTTCGCGAAGGCCGGGTACGACGTGGTCTACGTCGGCCGTACGACCGAGAAGGTCGACGGCGTCCGCGCTGCGATCGCGAAGTCGATGGACAAGGCGATCTCCCGAGGACGGGCGAGCGAGGACCAGAAGGCCGAGATCCTCGCCCGGCTCACCGGCAGCACCGAGCGGGAGGCGCTGGCCGACGTCGACATCGTCGTCGAGGCGATCGCCGAGGACCTCGACGTCAAGCTCGAGCTCTTCCGCGATCTGGACCGCATCTGCAAGCCCGGTGCGATCCTCGCCACGACCACCTCGTCGCTCCCCGTCATCGCCTGCGCGTCGGCGACCGACCGTCCGCAGGACGTCATCGGGATGCACTTCTTCAACCCCGCGCCGGTGATGAAGCTGGTCGAGGTCGTGTCCACGGTCGCGACCGCCGACGACGTCACCGAGACGGTCACCGCGCTCTGCGCGAACGTCGGCAAGCACGCCGTCTCGTGCGGTGACCGTGCCGGCTTCATCGTCAACGCGCTGCTCTTCCCGTACCTCAACGATGCGGTCAAGATGCTCGAGGCGCACTACGCGACCGCCGACGACATCGACGTCGCGATGAAGCTCGGCTGCCGCCTGCCGATGGGACCGTTCGAGCTGCTCGACGTGGTCGGCAACGACGTGTCGCTGGCGATCGAGCAGACGCTCTTCCGGGAGTTCCGCGAGCCGGCCTGGGCGCCGGCGCCGCTGCTCGAGCACCTCGTGACGGCCGGATACCTGGGTCGCAAGACGGGACGCGGGTTCCGCGAGTACGCCCGCCGCTGACCCGTACGGGTCGGCCGTCCCCGTGCGGCCGGCCCGTACCCTGGGCTCATGTCGCGCCGCCGCCGTACGCCTCGTGGTCCTCGCGGTGCAGCCCCGCCTCTGAACGGAGGCAACCAGCGTGTCGAGGAGCGTACGGACGGTGACTGGGTGGTCCGGTCCATCACGGGCTCGTCGTCGACCAAGACCTACGTGTGCCCCGGTTGCTCGCAGCAGATCCGGCCCGCCACGCCGCACGTGGTCGTCTGGCCGCTCGAGCCGGGTCTGTTGAGCGCGTCGGGCATCGAGGAGCGGCGTCACTGGCACACGCCCTGCTGGCAGCGCCGCCGTTGACCGGTAGCAGCCCCAGCGCGCCCGCCGAGTCGGGCGGCACCGACGCGGTGAGCCAGCTCGAGCGCCTCGCCGCCCTGCAGCAGCAGGGCCTGCTGACGCCTGAGGAGTTCGCAGCGCAGAAGGCCAGGATCCTCAACGGCTGAACGCTCGAACCTCCCGGTGCCGGGCCGGGAGCGAATCACCCCACGGGAGTGATGCTGTCCCGCCGGTGCGCCGACAGGCTGAGGTCATGCGGCGGGGTGGCCGCCGCCTCACGAAGGAGACACGTATGTCCACCCGCAACGCGGCAAGCAACCCATGGGCACAGGGCATCACGATCTTCGCGGCGTCGATGCTCGCGATCGTCGGTTTCGTCCAGATTTTCCAGGGCATCGCTGCCATCGCCAAGGACGACGTGCTCGTCCGGACCCAGGACTACGTCTACGCGTTCAACACGACCACGTGGGGCTGGATCCACCTGGTGCTCGGCGTGCTGCTGATCGTGATCGCGTTCGCGATCATGTCGGGCAACGCGTTCGCGCGGGGCGCCGGTATCGGCATCGCGATCCTCTCGATCATCGCCAACTTCCTGTGGCTGCCCTACTACCCGATCTGGGCCGTCGTGATCATCGCTTTCGACGTCGTGGTGATCTGGGCACTCACGGCCTACTCAGCAGACTTCGAGAGCTGACGGAGCCCGCCATGACGAGCGCCTCGCCCAGTCGCCCCACCTCCTTCGAGATCGTGGTGCGGGGACATCTGAGCGAGGCGCTCGTCGCTGTGCTGGCGGCCCTGCGGCTGCGCGTCGAGACCGAGGGGCCGGTGTCGCTCCGCGGCACGTTCCGCGACCGGGCCGAGCTGATGGGGGCGCTCCAGGCGCTGGAAGAGCTGGGCGTCGAGCTCCTCGAGGTCAGCCCGTCGGTGGAGACGGCGGGGGAGGCGGACGCGAGCTGACAGGGTCGGTGACTACAGGGGCAGCGGTGCGGGGTCCGGCCACCACCTCGACGACGACGATCCCGAGGACGGCAAGAACGACGATGAGCAGCGCGCTTCCGCCGGTCGGGTGGTCGAGCATGACGTACCAGAGGACCGCGATGCCGACCACGGCGCCGCGGACGCCGTTGCGGTAGGTGGCGACGAACGTCGAGACCGGGCCGCGCCGGATCCCGCTGCGCTCGCGCAGGCGGGCGGCGAGCCCGGCAGCGCCGGTCCGGATCGCTGCCCCAGGGCCGGTGCGCGCGAGCAGGAACGCCGTGACCGCGACCGCGAGGGCGACGACGAGGACCGCCCGCAACGCGGTGCGGATGAAGCCGATGAGCTGGTCGTAGACCACCGCAGCCGCCTCGGCGGGTAGGACGTCGTCCGGGACCGCGTCGAGGTAGAGCGGACGCACGAGGTTGAGCACGAGGCCGAGCAGGACCATCGAGACGGCGACCGCGAGTGCCACCGCGAGCAGCGCGCGCCGTCGGTCGCGCGCGACGAGGACCGCGGTGGCCAGCAGGACGAGGCCGAGGACGGGGAGCACACGTGCGGACGTCTCCAGCCAGCTGAACCACGTCTGGGCCTGGCCGATGTCGTCGGACGCGAAGAGGACGAAGGTCGCGTCGACCTCCGGGATGCGCTCGGCAAGGGCGAACCCGCGGTCGACGAGGAGCTGTTCCGCCGTCTCGACGATCGACCCGATGTTCACGCTGACCTCACCATCCTGGATCGCGATCCGGTCCGTGCCCTTCCCGGTGAGGACGGCGACGGCGCTTTCGTGCGCCCTGCGGTTGGCGGTGACCCACGCCTCCTCGAAGGCGTCCGACTGGACCACACGCTCGACCGTGTCGCGGACGAACTGCTCGACGGCGTCGGACAACGGGACGGCGAGCGCCGGAAGGAGCGGAGCGGCGCGCGGCGGGATGAAGCTCTGCTGGGAGAGCGCCGAGAGCGCGTCGGAGGTCACGTCCTCGATCCTGAGATTAGTGACGATCACCGTGGTCACGGCGTCGGCGATCGCCCCCTGGATCGCCGGTTCGGCGGCGAGCGGGGCGACGGTCTCGACGTAGCGGTCGCTGTCCCCGATCTCGTCGTGCGCCCAGGTGGCGACCACCGACAGGGGAGCGGTGAGAGCACCGAGGACGACCAGCACGGTCACCAGCGGGGTGCGCCACCAGCCGGCGCGTCCGTGGTCGGCCTCACGCTCGTCGGTGCCGGGCGGCGACGCGCTCAGGCGCGCGCGGAGCTCGTCGACCTCGGCGCGCAGGCGCGCCACCTCCTCGTCCGGCGCACTCATGACGGGCTCCCCCACCCCGGCGGAGTGAGATCACGGTCGGTCACGGGAGCTGTCGGACGGAGACCAGCGCGAGGCCGAGGTCGTCGAGGGCGAAGAGCAGAGCGTTGAGCTGGGCCAGGTCGGCGAAGTCGCCCCGCAGCACCAGGTGCTCGCCGCGCACCGCGATCTCGAGTCCGCGACGCCCGAGCTCCGCCACGACCCTCTCGGACGCCCCGCCCTCGACGACCACCTCGTACGACGACGCGAATCCGTCCCGGGCCATGGCGTCAGTCTGCGGGGCACGAGGCGGTGACGGTTCACCCCTGGCGGGCGAGATGTTCCCACTCACAGCAGTCCGGACTCCTGTGCCTTCAGGACCGCCTCGCGTCGCGACTCCACCCCGAGCTTGTGGTAGATCGCGCGCAGGTGCGTCTTGAGAGTGTTGCGCGAGATGAACAGGGCCTCGCACAGGTCGGACTGGTCCATCGCCGTCGGCAGGTACTGCAGGATCTCGTTCTCGCGGGAGGAGAGGGCGACCACCAGGCCGAGGCTGTTCCGAGGGCGCTCGTCGCGCAGCTCGACGAGCAGCCGAGCCACCAGCGGGCCGTTCGTGCCGCGGCGGGCGCGCTCGGCGGTCAGCATCTCGATGGCGGACGTGCCGAGCTCGCGCCACGGGCGTCGCCACCCGTGCCTCTCCGTGGTCACGAGCGCACGCCGGAGGAACGCCGTGCCCCGCGCAGAGGGGCCCTGGGCGAGATCGATGACGGCAGCCGTCGCGGCGATCCTGACCGCCAGGTCCTCCGGCACCTCCGCCTCGTCGTCGAGGACCACCTCGAGCTCGTCGGGCGCGGCCTCGCGGCGGAGCCGCTGCAGCACGGAGGTCGCTGCGATCCACAGGTCGTACGGCGTGCGGTCCAGCACCGAGCAGTGCTCGGCCGCTCGGTCGACGGCGGCCGTCGCCGCGGCCGCGTCGCCGTGAGCCAGCAGCCTCGTGACGCCGGCGAGCGCTGCGTGTCGCGCCACCAGCCAGGTCGACTCGTCCGGAAGCTGTCCGAGGAGCACGTCCCGCGGCGGGGGACCGCCGGCCGCGCGTGAGGCGACGGTGCGGCGGAAGGCCTCCAGGAACCGTGCCGGGAGAAGGCCGAGGGGTTGGAGGGACGAGGGCGCGTCGTGGTGCGTTGGCACCGTCGCGCCTCCGCGCTCCATCGCGAGCCACTCGTCGACGACCGCCGTCACACCCGGCACCGTATCGTCGGCGGCCGCGCGGAGGAGGGCGATCGATGCGTCGGCGGCAGCGAGGTCGCCCCTGCCGACAGCAGACCACATCCGTACCTCCGCCTCTCGAGCCTCCGAGAGGGGAAGCTCGCCACGACTGACGTGGCGGGCGGTCGCCAGATGGCCCGCGGCGCCACCGGTGTCTCCGCGGAGCGTCATCAGCAGGCCGTAGGTCGAGGCCCACGTGGCCTGCAGCGCCGCGGCCGGGGAGTGCGGCGACGAGCCGCCCTCGGAGAGGCGAGGCTGGGGACTGCCGAGAGCAGCCGCGGCGTCGGTGACCTGGCCGTCGATCAGTGCCAGGCGCGCCAGGCACAGGCGCCGCAACACCTCCAGGCGCTCGGAGGTGATGCTCCGGCCGACCGCGCCCCTGCCCTCGCCCAGCTTCTGACGGCTCAGGAGCACGTCGTCGGCGCGCAGCGCCTGCACGGCCGCGAGCACGCGCAGCCGGTCGTCTGCGAGGACCTCGACCTCCGGAACGGCGTCGATGACCTGGTCGCACGACGTCCAGTCGCCGTCACCGAGAGCCGTGCACGCGAGCGCCACCGCGCAGTCGACGGCGATGTCCCAGGAGCGAGCACGCAGGGCGTGCGCGGCCGCCGCACGAGCGTCACCTCGCGCCGCGGACCACCGGGCGGCTACGTCGTGGAGACCGGGGAGCCGGCCCGGCGACTGCCGCTCCACCTCGCTGAGAAGCAGCTGCCGGAGGAGCTGGTGATAGCGGAAAAGACCGGTCTCGCCGTCGACCGAGACGAAGCCCACGCGGTGCGTCACCTCGTCGAGCACCGCCGCCGCATCCTCTCGTCCGGACAGACGGGCGGCGAGGTCGGTGTCGAACCGCACCGGTACGGCGGTGGTCCGCAGGAAGTCGACCAGCGAAGGGTCGAGGGTGTCGAGCACGTGCGCGAGGAGATAGCTGCCTGTCGGCGAATAGGCGCCGGTCGGGGTGGGGGCGACCGGATCCTGGGTGGCGCAGAGACGGACACCGGCGGGCCAGCCATCGGTCTGGTCGTGCAGCGCCTGGGCCTGCTCGTGGTCGAGCCGACGCCCTGAGCGGCTGGCGACGCGGGCCACCTCGCCGACCGTGAAGGCGAGCTCGCCGGCCCGGACCTCCGAGACACGCCCCGCCAGACGAGCAGGATGGAGGGCGACCAGAGGGTCGAGGCGTGCCACCAGCACCAGGGGCGCCGCCACCCGTGCCGCCTCGCACGCGCGGGTGAACGACGGGCCCCACCCCGCAAGGTGGGCGTCGTCGATGACGACAGGGCGCCCGCGGTGGAGCTCCCTGGTCGCCGTCTCCCAGGGCCGGGTGCCGCTGCCGTCGAGCCACGCGGCGTCCGGCGCGTGCTCGTCCGCCCACTGGCGCAGCAGGGTCGTCTTCCCGTACCCCGTCGGTGCGGCGACGAGCGTCACCGGTCGCCGCGTCGCGCGATCGAGTGTGGCGAGCAGTCGGCGACGGACGATGACCCCCTCGTCGACGAACACCTGCTGGTGCGCCTCCAACGCCATGCCCGCCCCCTGGTGCCGAGCGGCTGCACCCCCGTGCGCGCTGGCACCTCGGAGGCTAGCTGCACCGGACCTGCCCCGCACGGCTCTTGCCGCCGCGGAACGTAGGCTGACAGGCGTGAAAGACGCTCAGGTCATCCGCGGCAACTCGGTTCTCCCTGCCCGCCGCACCCCCATCACCCTCCACACCGCCGACGGGTTGAACCTCGTCGGGGAGCTGGCGCTCCCGCTGGAGCGCGAGCCGGTCGCGACGATGGTCTGCCTCCATCCGCTGCCGACCCACGGCGGCATGATGGACAGCCACCTCTTCCGCAAGGCTTCGTACCGCCTTCCCGCGCTCGCCGACATCGCGGTCCTTCGGTTCAACACCCGCGGCACCACCAGCGTGCAGGGGACGAGCGGCGGCGCGTTCGATGAGGCGCAGGGCGAGCGGTACGACGTCGCTGCGGCGATCGAACTCGCCGACTTCGAGGATCTTCCCGACATCTGGCTCGTCGGATGGTCCTTCGGCACCGATCTCGCGCTCAAGTACGGGCTCGACGCCGAGGTACGCGGCGCGATCCTCTTGTCGCCGCCGCTGCGCTACTCCGACGACGCCGACCTCGACGCCTGGGCGCAGTCCGGCAAACCCCTCGTCGCGCTGGTCCCCGAGCACGACGACTACCTGCGTCCCGCCGAGGCCGCAGAACGCTTCTCCCGGGTGCCGCAGGCCGAGGTGATCGGCGTGGACGGCGCGAAGCACCTCTGGGTGGGCGACTCAGAACGCGTGCTCGACGAGGTCGCCTCTCGCCTGAACCCGCGTGTCTCCGTCCCGCTGCCCCGTCAGTGGTCCGGTGACATGCAGCAGGCCGACGCCTCGGCGTACCGCGACCAGACGGTCGCGGCGTTCGAGAGCGTCGGCCCGCAGCCTGGCGATCAGGAGGCCTGAGACTCCTCGTCGTCCTCGGCGAGCTCGGCTGCCGCCGGGCCGCCGAGCTTGGCACGGCGCACGCTGCGCTCGGCCGTCGGGCGATCTGTCGGCGTGCCGTCGACCACGGTGGAGTCGTTCTGGACGGCCGGGACGATCGTGGTGGCGTCGTGCGCACGGGAGTCGGTGCCCGCGCGGTCGATCTCCTCCAGGTCGGGCTCCTCGGCCGCTGCGGTGGCCTCCTCGACGGCAGCGGCGACCTCGTCGGCTGCCGCGGCGACCTCGGCGACGGCCGGCGCGGGAAGCGCCCCCGCCTTGTCGGTCTCAGCGTCGCTGTCGAGCGCGTCGAGACCCGCGAACGAGCCGATGACCTCGCGCAGCTTGGTGAGCTGGGTCTTGACGGCATCACGCTTGGCGACGAGCGAGTCGAGCTCGTGGCGGACCGTCGAGATCTGCTTCTCGGCATCGGCGCGCGCCTGGGCGAGCGAGTGCTCCGACTGCGTACGAGCGGTGTGCATGATCTGCTCGGCCTCGCGGCGTGACCGAGCGACCATCCGCTCGGACTCGGCCTTGGTCTCCTCGCGGCGCTTGGTCGCGGCGGCGATCGCCTCACGGGCCCGCGACTCGGCGGCTGCGGCGCGCGACTCGGCGTCGGCGATCATCCGCGAGGTCTGCTCGGTCGCGACGGCGTGCGACTCGGTGGCCTCCTTGGCCATCCGCTCCTTCTCGAGGGCGAGGACCCGGCGCGCCTCGGTCAGCTCGCGGTCGGCGGCGGCGCGGACCTGCTCGGCCTCACGCGTCGCGGTGAGGCGCGCGGAGCTCGCGGCCTGGTTGGCGGCCAGCTGGATCTGCTCGGCCTCGCGCTTGGCCTTGGCCAGGACGTCGTCGGCCTCGGCCAGCGCGAGGGCACGCTCGCTCTCGGCCTCGGCCAGGAGGCGCTCACGGGTCTCCTCGACGTCTGCGAGCTGCACGGCGCGCAGGTCGTCGGCCTCCTTGGCCGCCGACGCCTTGATGGCCGTGGCCTCGGACTCGGCGACACGACGCAGGTCGTCGGCCTCCCGCCTGGCGCGTTCGAGCATCTCGGCCGACTGCGACTCGGCAAGCCCCAGCAGCTCAGCAGCGCGTCCACCGAGGCCGGCGTAGCTCGGCTTGTTGTTCTCGGTGAGCTGGCTCCGCAGGTCGGCGAGCTCGGTCTCGAGGCGCGCGATCTTGGTCTCGGCCGCCTGGACCGCCGCCTGCGCCCGGGAGAGGTCGCTGCGGTGCTGGTTGAGGTAGGCGTCGACGGCGTCCTTGTCGTAGCCGCCGCGACGGACCAGAGGGAAACCGGCCCCCGTCGCCGGGTCACCGGTCGTGCGGGCGTACGAGTCGCCGTCTGAGGAGTAGCTGCCGTAAGGGTCTGACATGGGGTGCCTTCAGTTCGTAGTTCGGGGTGAGGTCGCTCCGCCAAATCCTAGCGCGACCTCACCCCGCCCCTCACCGTGTTCAGACTCCTCGGAACCGGTTGATCTCGTCGATGTGGCGAGCGCGCTTCTCGGTGTCCCGGACGCCGAGGCCCTCCTGGGGGGCGAGGCAGAGGACGCCCACCTTGCCCTGGTGCGCGTTGCGGTGGACGTCGAGCGCTGCCTGGCCGGTCTCCTCGAGGCTGTAGACCTTGGAGACGGTCGGGTGGATCATGCCCTTGTCGATCAGCCGGTTGGCCTCCCACGCCTCGCGGTAGTTGGCGAAGTGCGAGCTCAAGATGTTCTTGAGGTTCATCCAGAGGTAGCGGTTGTCGTACTGGTGCATGTAGCCCGAGGTGGACGCGCAGGTGACGATCGTGCCGCCCTTGCGGGCGACGAAGACGCTGGCACCGAAGGTCTCGCGACCCGGGTGCTCGAAGACGATGTCGGGATCGTCACCGCCGGTGAGCTCGCGGATCTTGGCGCCGAAGCGCTTCCACTCGCGGGGGTCCTGCTCGTGCTCGTTCTTCCAGAACTTGTAGCCCTCCGCCGACCGGTCGATGACCAGGTCGGCACCCATCGAGCGCACGATCTCGGCCTTCTCGGGGGAGGACACGACGCAGACCGGCGTCGCTCCACCGTTGAGGGCGAACTGGGTGGCGTACGAGCCGAGGCCGCCCGAGGCGCCCCAGATCAGCACGGTGTCGCCCTGCTTCATGGCCGCACCGTTCTTGGACACGAGCTGGCGGTAGGCGGTGGAGTTCACCAGACCGGGGCTCGCCGCCTCCTCCCACGAGAGGTGGGCGGGCTTCGGCATCAGCTGGTTGGCCTTGACGATCGCGACCTCGGCCAGGCCGCCGAAGTTGGTCTCGAAGCCCCAGATCCGCTGCTCGGGATCCATCATCGTGTCGTTGTGGCCGTCGGGGCTCTCCAGCTCGACCGACAGGCAGTGCGCCACGACCTCCTGGCCCGGCTTCCAGGCGTTGACGCCCGGGCCGGTGCGCAGCACGACACCGGCAAGGTCGGAGCCGACGACGTGGTACGGCAGGTCGTGACGCTTGGTGTACTCCGACAGGCGGCCGTACCGCTCGAGGAAGCTGAACGTCGAGAGCGGCTCGAAGATCGAGGTCCACACCGTGTTGTAGTTGATCGAGCTGGCCATGACGGCGACCAGCGCCTCCCCGGGCGCGAGCTCGGGGACCGGGACGTCATCGACGTGCAGGCTCTTGCGGGGGTCCTTGTCACGGGTGGCGAGGCCCTCGAACATGTCGACCTCGTCCTTGTGGACGGTCACGCCCCGGTACGACTCGGGCACCGAGATGTTCGCGAAGTCCTCGCTCGAGGTGTCCCCGGCCATGATGGCGTCGAGAATGTGCTGCACGTCGTCCTCCAGAGTTGTGCCGCGCGGATGCGTTACGCGGATATTACTCAGCAGTAATGGATGTGGTCAGGAGTGTGACCGATGTCGCTTGCTCGTAGAGTCCGCCGCGCGCCGCCGCGAGTGGTGTTAGGCGGGCGGGATCTGCCCTCGGCGACGGCGCTTGCCGGGCCTGATTCTCCACGCGTACCGTGGACGCCGCCCATCCACCGCTCGGGAGCGACGTGACGACACTGGACCTGAACAGCGACGTCGGCGAGTCCTTCGGGCGATGGGAGCTCGGGGACGACACCGCGATCCTCCAGGTCGTCACCAGCGCCAACATCGCCTGCGGCTTCCATGCCGGCGACGCCCGTACGCTGCGCCGCACCTGCGAGCACGCGGCGGAGAACGCGGTCGCGGTCGGTGCGCAGGTCAGCTATCGCGACCTCGCCGGGTTCGGCCGCCGCTTCATCGACATGGAGCCGGCCGAGCTGACCGACGACGTGGTCTATCAGATCGGTGCGCTCGACGGGCTCGCGCGGGCGTCGGGCACGAGGGTCCGCTACGTGAAGCCGCACGGGGCCCTCTACAACGCCGTCGTGCACCACGACGAGCAGGCCCGAGCGGTCGCGGAGGCGGTGCGGGCGTACGACCCGGGGCTGCCGCTGCTGGGTCTTCCCGGCTCGAGGCTGCTGGCCTGGGGGGAGCGGCTAGGACTCAGGACGGTGCGCGAGGCCTTCGCCGACCGCGCCTACACCCCCCAGGGCTCCCTGCTCAGCCGCCGCGAGCCTGGCGCCGTCCTGCTCGATCCCGACCACGTCGCTCGGCGGGTGCTGCGGATGGTGACCGAGGGTGACGTCGAAGCTGTGGACGGCACGGTGGTCGCCGTGGCGGCCGACTCCGTGTGCGTCCACGGCGACTCGCCGGGGACGGTCACGATGGCGCGATACGTGCGGACGATGCTCGAGGGCGCCGGGGTGAGACTCGGGGCGTTCGTGTGAGGGTCAGGCCGTACGGCGACCGCGCGCTGATCCTGGACCTGGACGATGCCGGCGAGGTGGTGTCGTGGGTGTCGGCGATCCGTGAGGCGCGTCTGCCCGGCGTCGCCGACGTCGTCCCCGCCGCACGGACGGTCCTGGTCGCCGCCGCGGACGGCACCGACGTCGGGGCGCTCGCCGCAGTGCTCCAGCACGTCGAGGTGGACCCCGGGCGAGGTGAGGCTGAGCCCAGCGCGGCCGAGGTGCGCGACGACGAGATCGTGATCCGCGTGGAGTACGGAGGGCCCGACCTCGGCGACGTGGGAGAGCTGACCGGCCTCGGGCCCGACGGCGTCGTGGCGGCGCACACCGCCACCTCGTGGCGGGTCGCCTTCGGCGGGTTCGCGCCCGGATTCGCCTACCTCGTCGGTGGAGACCCCCGCCTCCAGGTGCCGCGCCGGCACACCGCTCGGACGAGCGTGCCCTCGGGCGCGGTCGGGCTGGCGGGGGAGTACTCGGGGATCTATCCAAGGCCCTCACCGGGCGGCTGGCAGCTCATCGGCACCACCGACGCCGTGCTGTGGGACCTCGACCGCGACCCACCGGCGCTGCTGCGGCCGGGAGCCACGGTCCGGTTCGAGGCGGTGCGGGTGTGAGGGAGCTCGAGGTGGTCCGCCCTGGGCCGCTCGCTCTCGTGCAGGACCTCGGCCGACCGGGGTGGTCGGCGGTCGGCGTCGGCCGCTCGGGTGCTGCCGACCGCGGCGCCTATCAGCTCGCGAACCGCCTCCTCGCCAACCCCGAGGGCGCCGCGGCGGTGGAGGTGACGCTCGGCGGGTTCGATGTCGCGGCTCGCGGCGGTGACGTCTGGGTCGCCGTGACGGGTGCGCCGGTCGAGCTGCGGGTGGGGCGACGGGTGGTCGACCCGTACGCGGCGGTCTGCGTCCGTGAGGGCGAGCGGCTGCGGCTGGGCGTGCCGAGGGCCGGGCTGCGGTCGTACGTCGCCGTGCGAGGCGGCGTCGACGTGCCGCCGGTGCTGGGGTCGCGCAGCCGTGACGTGCTCGCCGCGATCGGGCCCGCTCCGCTGGTGGTGGGCGACCGGCTGCCGGTCGGGCGCCCGCCGCGCACGTACCCGCAGGTCGACGCCGTACCCGTGCCCGTCCACGACGGCGACGTCGCGCTCAGGGTGGTCCGTGGCCCGCGCGACGACTGGGTCCGCGACGCCGACGGACTCGTCCGCGGTCGCTGGACGGTCTCGCCACACAGCGACCGCGTCGGCATGCGGCTCGAGGGACCGCCGATGCGTCCTGCCGTGCCGGGACGCCAGCTGCCGTCGGAGGGCGCGTACCGCGGCGCCGTCCAGGTGCCGCCCAGCGGTGAGCCCGTCGTGTTCCTCGCCGACCATCCGGTCACCGGTGGCTACCCGGTCGTCGGGGTGGTCGTCGACGCCGACGTCGACCGGGCCGCGCAGGCGAGGCCGGGTCAGTCCCTGCGGTTCCGGTGGATCTGAGGCCCCGCCCTCGCCGCCCTCGCGGCCGGCGTCAGTGGGACGGCTGGGCCGCAGGCTCGACGAGCTCGACCAGCACGCCGCCGGCGTCCTTCGGGTGCACGAAGTTCACACGGCTGTCGGACGTGCCGCGCTTGGGCTGGTCGTAGAGCAGGCGCACGCCCCGATCGCGGAGCACGGCACTGGCGGCGTCGATGTCGCTGACGCGGTAGGCCAGCTGCTGGATGCCCGGTCCGTTGCGGGTGAGGAACTTCGCGATCGTCGACTGGTCCGACAGCGGCGCGAGAAGCTGGATCCGCTGGTCGGTGTCACCGACGGCGAGCATCGCCTCGCGCACCCCCTGCTCCTCGTTGATCTCCTCGTGGACGGAGTGGAGTCCGAAGACGCGGGCGTAGAACTCGAGCGCCTCGTCGAGGTCGGGCACCGCGATGCCGACGTGGTCGATGGCGATGAGCAGGTGATCGGGAACCATGCGACGCACCCTAGGGCAGAGCGCCGCCGCGCAGAGGCCACGACCCCTGCTGTGACCTTCCTCACCGCAGCCCTCGGCGATGTTACGGGCGAGTATCGTGCTGAGAGCACAAGCCTGCCGTCCTTGGCCGAACGCGCGCAGACGCTGCGCCTGAAGGAGTTCACATGTCCCGTCAGTCCGTCATCGTCGCTGGTGCCCGCACGCCGATCGGTCGCCTCCTCGGAGGCCTCAAGACGCAGTCGGCCGCCGATCTCGGTGGCGTCGCCATCAAGGGTGCGCTCGAGCGCGCAGGCATCACCGGCGACCAGGTCGAGTACGTGATCATGGGCCAGGTCCTCGGCGCCGGTGCCGGCCAGGTGCCCGCTCGCCAGGCGGCCCACAAGGGCGGCATCCCGCTCGACGTCCCGGCGATCACGATCAACAAGGTCTGTCTCTCCGGGCTCAACGCGATCGCGACGGCCGACCAGCTGATCCGGGCCGGCGAGTACGACGTCGTGGTGGCCGGCGGCCAGGAGTCGATGACGCAGGCGCCGCACCTCCTCAAGGGCTCGCGCGAGGGCTACAAGTACGGCGCGCAGACCATCCTCGACCACATGGAGTACGACGGCCTCTGGGACTCGTTGACCGACCAGGCGATGGGCAAGCTGACCGAGGCGCGCAACAGCGAGGTCGAGGAGCTCACGCGGGAGGAGCAGGACGCGTTCGGTGCGCGCTCGCACCACCGCGCCGCCCAGGCGCAGAAGAACGGCGTCTTCGACGACGAGATCGTCCCGGTCGAGATCGTCGGACGTCGCGAGACGGTCACCGTCACCACCGACGAGGGCGTGCGCGGCGACACGACGGCAGAGACGCTCAGCAGGCTTCGTCCCGCGTTCGCCAAGGACGGCACGATCACGGCCGGCACCGCCTCGCAGATCTCCGACGGGGCGTGCGCCGTCGTCGTGATGTCCAAGGAGAAGGCCGAGGAGCTCGGCCTCACCTGGATCGCCGAGATCGGTGCCGCCGGCTACGTCGCCGGTCCGGACTCCACCCTGCAGCTGCAGCCCGCCGAGGCGATCGCGAAGGCCTGCGCCAAGGAGGGCATCGCTCCGACCGACCTCGACCTGATCGAGGTCAACGAGGCGTTCGCCGCGGTCGGTGTCGCCAGCCAGCGGGCGCTCGGCATCGACGAGGACAAGGTCAACGTCAACGGCGGCGCGATCTCGCTCGGCCACCCCATCGGCATGAGCGGCGCCCGTGTCGTGCTGCACCTCGCGCTCGAGCTCGGACGGCGCGGTGGCGGCGTCGGCGCCGCGGCGCTGTGCGGCGGTGGTGGCCAGGGTGACGCGCTGATCATCCGCGTCCCCCAGCGCTGAGACGGGCCGGGCGCCGGTCGGCGGGGCGGAGGAGGTCATCGCACCGATGGCACGTCGTACGGTCGCCGTCGGTGAGCTCGTCCAACGAGCCACCGGCGGCGATCCGCGCGCGGTCGCGCGCCTGATCTCCCTCGTGGAGGATGCGTCGCCGCTCCTGCCCGAGGTCAGCGCGGCCCTCGCGCCCCACGTCGGACGCGCCCACGTGGTCGGCCTGACCGGATCCCCGGGTGTGGGCAAGTCGACCACCACCGGCGCCCTCGTCGCGGCGATGCGCGCGCAGGGGCGCAAGGTGGGCGTGCTGGCGGTCGACCCGACCTCGCCGTTCTCGGGGGGCGCGCTGCTCGGTGACCGCATCCGCATGCAGGATCATGCCGGCGACCCAGGGGTGATCATCCGGTCGATGGCGACGCGAGGGCACCTCGGCGGGCTCGCGTGGGCGGCCCCCCAGGCGCTGCGGGTGCTCGATGCCGCCGGCTGCGACGTGGTCCTCGTCGAGACGGTGGGGGTCGGCCAGTCCGAGGTCGAGGTGGCACGCCTGGCCGACACGACCGTCGTCCTGCTCGCGCCCGGCATGGGCGACGGGATCCAGGCCGCGAAGGCGGGGATCCTCGAGATCGGTGACGTCTACGTCGTCAACAAGGCCGACCGCGACGGAGCACCGCAGGTCCGCCGCGAGCTGCGGAGCATGCTGTCGTTGACGGAGCGTCCGGACGGTGGGTGGCAGCCGCCGATCCTCCTGACGGTCGCACACCGGCAGGAGGGCGTCGCCGAGGTCGTCGACGCCCTGGACGCTCATCTGGGGCACCTGCGCGCCGGCGGCGGCCTCGAGCGCCGGCGGCTGCGGCGGACGCGCGACGAGATCGAGACCCTCGCGACGACGGAGCTGCGTTCTCGCTTCACCGCTCTCGGCACCCACGGGAGGCTCGAGGCGCTCGCCGCTGACGTCGTCGCGGGACGCTCGGACACGTTCGCCGCGTCGAAGGCGCTGCTGGAGGAGCTGTGACCGAACGCACGGCAGACGTGCGACGATCGGCATGACAAAATCTGTGACCCAGCCCGTCCAGATCCGGCGCGCCTGGCGTCACGAACCCCCCGCGATCGGCTATAAACGTCGTGAGCGTGCAGCGTGCCCGCCGGCTTTCTGCCCTCGAGAAAGGCAGCAGTGGTGAAAAAGGCGATCTCCGCCATCGTGGTGGTGTTCCTGATCTACTTCTTGCTCACGAACCCCACCGGTGCTGCCAATACCGTGGAGCTGGTCTTCACGTGGATCATCGAGGCGCTCGGACAGCTCGCGGCCTTCTTCCAGACCTTGCTGTCCTGACGAGGAGCCCGTCGTGCTGCGCGCGATCCTGAGACTGGTGCCCGACCGCAACATCGGCAGCCACCTGCTGCTGGACGACGGTGAGCGCGTGAAGGACGTCGTGCGCCACCACTGGATCGTCTTCGTCGTGCCGTACGCCATCGTGCTCATCGGGGTGCTGATGATCGCGCTGTTCCCGGTGCTCCCGATGCGGACCGCCGGGGTGGTCGCGATCGTCGGGCTGGGCGTCGTCGGGTACGGGATGTACCGTGCGGCCGAGCAGCACCTCGACGTCTTCGTGATCACGAACCACCGTGTGCTCAAGATCCGTGGCGTCTTCGAGGTGAAGGTCGCGACGATGCCGATGGCCCGAATCCTCGACATCACCGTGGAGCGGACGCTCCTCGGCAGGGTTCTCGGGTACGGCCACTTCGTGTTCGAGTCCGCGGCCCAGGCTCAGGGGCTGCGCGACATCCAGTTCATCCCGGCACCGTTCGAGCGCGACCGCACGATCCAGCGGGCGCTGGTCACCGCCGGTCTCCGCGGTCCCGCCCGCTGAGCGGTGCCGTCCGTCAGGGCCCCCGCGCAGCGAGGGCCCTGACGGACGACCGACGGCGTCAGACGGCGGCGTCGCGCTCCTGTGCCGCGAGTGCGCGGGCGAGGTCGGAGCGTCCCTCGTCGACGTAGCGGCGGGTCGTCGGGTCGAGGTCGTCGTTGTCGGCGAGCCACGCGTCGATCGTCGCGAGGTTCTCGGCGCTCGGGTTGGCCCGCGGGAAGAAGCTCTGGAGGATCTCCGAGGCGCGCCAGACGCCCTTCTGGATGACCGTGCGGGCGGTGTCGAGGTAGCGCTCGACGTACGGCTGCAGCAGCTCGGCCTGACCGGGCTGCTGGAACGCGCCGGCGATGCTGCGCTGGGTCTCGTTGGGCAGGTCGTCGCGGACGACGACCGACTCCCACGCCGCCTCCTTCGCGGCGGCGTCCGGACGCGCCGCACGTGCCCCGGCCGCGTTCTCCTGACCGGCGATGGTGTTGTCGCGCGCGAGCTCCGCGTCGATCTCCTTGTCCCCGTACGCGCCGGCGCGGGCGAGGCCGGTGACGAGGGACCAGCGCAGGTCGGTGTCGACGGTCAGGCCCTCCAGCGTCGTCGACCCGTCGAGCAGACCCGTGACGAACGAGATCGCCTCGTCCGACTCCGCGGCCCCGGCGTAGGCCCTGACGAGCGCCAGCTGGTGGTCCGAACCGGGTGCAGCGGCATCGAGCAGCGCGCGGACGCCGTGCTCCCACTCGGCGGCCAGCGCGGCCCGGTTGTCCGGCGCCGAGTACAGGGCGACGGCAGATCCGCCCTGACGCAGCAGCGTCTGCACGGCGGTGAGGTCGGACTCGGTGCCGACGCCGGCGAGCACGATCGGCACGAACTGGCGCGCCGGCAGCTCGGCGTCGCGCAGCATGTCCCACGCCGCACCCCAGCACAGCGCGCGCGCCAGCGAGTCGGGGATGTCGGCGATCGAGCTGGTCAGCGTCGCGAGCGACCGCTCGTCGAGACGGATCTTGGCGTAGGTCAGGTCGTCGTCGTTGAGCAGCACGAGGTCGGGCTGCGGCTGCCCGACGAGGGCGTCGACGGAGGTGAGTGCTCCCTCGATGTCGGTCTCGACCCGCGCGCGCCGGACGAGACCGGCGTCGGTGTGGTCGTACAGACCGATCGCGATGCGGTGGCGCCGCAGCGTCGGATAGTCGTCGGTGGCGGTCTGCTCGACGGCGAACGACGTGAACCCGCCCTGCTCGTCCACGACGAAGCGGGGCCGGAGCGTGTTGACGCCGGACGTCTGGAGCCACTCCTGCGACCAGGAGCCGAGCTCACGGCCCGAGGCGGCCTCGAGCTCGGCCAGCAGGTCCTTGAGCTCGGTGTTGCCGAAGGCGTGCTTGGTGAAGTACGACCGCAGTCCGGCGAAGAAGTCCTTCTCGCCGACCCAGGCGACGAGCTGCTTGAGGGTCGAGGCGCCCTTCGCGTAGGTGATGCCGTCGAAGTTGGCCTCGACCGCGTGCAGGTCGTAGTTGTCGGCGGCGATCGGGTGCGTCGAGGGGAGCTGGTCCTGGCGGTACGCCCAGTTCTTGCGCTGGTTCGTGAAGCCGGTCCAGGCGCCGGTGTACTTCGTGGCGTTGACCTCGGCATGGTGCGAGGCGAACTCCGCGAACGACTCGTTGAGCCAGAGGTCATCCCACCACTTCATGGTCACGAGGTCGCCGAACCACATGTGCGCCATCTCGTGGAGGATCGTGTTGGCACGGCTCTCGTACGCGGCGTGGGTCTGGCGGCTGCGGAAGATGTACTCGTCGCGGAAGGTCACCGCGCCGGCGTTCTCCATCGCGCCCATGTTGTACTCCGGCACGAACGCCTGGTCGTACTTGCCGAACGGGTAGCCCATCTCGAAGGTGTTCTCGAAGAAGGCGAAGCCCTGCTTGGTGATCTCGAAGATCTCCTCGTGGTCGAGGTGCTCCCGGAGGCTCTTGCGGACCTGGATGCCGAGCGGGATCTCGTCGTAGTCGCCGCGGTAGGTGTCGGTGACGGTGTCGTACTCGCCGGCGATGAGCGCGGTGATGTAGGTCGACATGCGTTTGGTCTCGGCGAAGGCCCAGCGGCTCACGCCCTCACCGAGCGTCTCTGGCTCCGGGGTCGGCGAGTTGGAGACGACGGTCCATCCCTCGGGGGCGTCGATCGTGAAGGTGAACGTCGCCTTGAGGTCGGGCTGCTCGAACGTCGTGTACACGCGGCGGGCGTCGGGCACCTCGAACTGGGTGTAGAGGTAGACGCGGTCGTCGGCGGGATCGACGAAGCGGTGCAGGCCCTCGCCGGTGCGCGAGTAGGGGAGACGCGTCTCGACCCGGAGCTCGTTGTCGCCCTCGGCCAGCCCGCTCAGCGCGATGCGGTTGTCCGCGTACGCCGCGGCGTCCAGCTCGGTGCCGTTCAGCCACATCCGAGGTTCGCGCGCGTCGACCAGGTCGGCGAACGTCGCGCCGCCGGCCTCACGGCTGGAGAACCGGACGACGGTGGTGGACGAGAACTCGGTGTCGGAGACGGTCAGGTCGAGATCGACGGCGTAGTGATGGACGTCGAGGAGCGCGGCCCGCTCCTGCGCCTCGTTGCGCGTGAGGTTGGTTCCAGGCATGCGCCCATCCTTCCACGCGCGGCGCCTCGCCGTTCCGGGGCGGACGACCGCATGGCTCAGGGATGGCCGAGCACGCCGTGCGCCAGGACACCGAGGCCCGCGGCGATGCGCTCGACCGAGAGGCCGAGCTCGCGCTGCCGCACGAACACCTCCGGAGCGAGCGGTGCCAGCAGCGGCTCGACCATGGCGTCCGGATCCGCGGCGCCCGCCTCCGCCACGAGCATGCGCACGTGCACTCTCCAGAAGCCGTACGCGCCGACGATGAACCGTGAGCGCCCGACCTCGGCGCCGAGCGCGAGAGGGGCGTGGTCCTCGAGGAGCTGCGTCATCGCGTCGTAGAACGCGGCGAGCCGATCGGCAGGCGGGGCCCCGGGCCCGAGCGGCGGCGGCCCGGAGAGGAGCGCCTCCTGCAGTCTGCGCTCGTGCTCGTCCAGCAGGGCGGTGGCGATGGAGGCACGGTCGGGATAGCGGCGGTAGAGCGTGCCGCGGCCCACCCCTGCCGCGCGTGCGATGTCGTTCATCGTCACGTGCGCGGCGCCTCGCTCGGCGTACAGCCGTGCTGCGGCGTCCAGGATCCGGCGCCGGTTGCGGGCGGCGTCGGCGCGCTCGGGCTGCGCCTCGTCGGCGCGGGGAAGGTTCACGATCCACGACGCTACCGGAATATCCGGACACGGTGTCCGGTTGAGTGTCCTTATCGAAGCATCCGGACACTGTGTCCACTTAGCGAAGGGGGCCACCATGCCACGCCTGCTCCATCTCGACTCCAGCGCCCGCACCCAGTCGCACACGCGCGAGCTCGGCGCACGTTTCGCCGCACGATGGCGAGAGGCTCGTCCGGACGGCGACTACGTCTACCGCGACCTCGCACGTCAGCCCGCCCCGGTGATCGGGGAGGCCTGGACGAGCATCTGTGACACCCTCCTCGCCGAGCAGATCACCGACCCCGCCGACTACCCGTGCGCGGTGCGCACGCCCGCAGAGCGCGAGGCCTGGGCGATCGCCGAGCCCTTGCTCAACGAGCTGCTCGAGGCCGACGTGGTCCTGGTCGGGGCGCCGATGTACAACTTCGGGATCCCTGCCGCACTGAAGGCCTGGATCGACCAGGTGACGTTCCCACGCATGTCACTGACCGGGACGAGCTTCGTCGTCGTCGGAGCGCGTGGCGGCTCGTACGCCGAAGGGGCACCCCGCGCCCCGTACGAGTATCAGGAGAGCTACCTGCGGGACTTCATCGCGGGCCACTTCGGCATCGACGACGTCCAGTTCCTGACGACCGAGCTGGTGAACGCGCTCGTCGACCCGTTGCTGAGCGACCTTCTGGGCACGCACCGAGCCTCACGAACGGCGGCGCTCGCCGAGGTCGATGCGCTCGCAGAACGGGTGTCGACCCCATGAACGGCTGGGGAGTGCTCGCCCTGGCCGGGCTCGCCGAGATCGTGTGGAGCCAGAGCATCAAGCCGACCGACGGCTTCACACGGCTGGGCCCGACCGTCGTCTGTGTCCTGCTCGGCGCGAGCGCGGTCTACCTGCTGGCTCGCGCGATGCAGACCGTGCCGGTCGGGACGGCGTACGCGGTGTTCACCGGCATCGGCGCCGTCGGCGCCGTCTCGCTCGGCGTCGTCGTCCACGGCGACCCGGTCTCGCCGGAGCGTATCGCCGCTCTGGCCTTGATCGTCGCCGGGGTCGTGGCCGCCCGCGTCACCGTGTGACACGGGCGCTCAGCCCTCGGTCACCTCGCGGGCGTACGTCGCCGGCGGGGTGCCGACGACGTCGGTGAAGCGCCGTACGAGGTGTGCCTGGTCGCTGAAGCCGAGCTCCGAGGCGAGCGCTGCCCAGTCGACCACCGTGCCGCTACGCGCCGCCGCCGCGGCGTCGAGCAGGCGGAACCGCTGCAGCACCCACTTCGGGCCGATGCCGACGTAGGTCGCGAACTCGCGCTGCAGCGTCCGCAGGCTCACGCCGCCGACGTCGGCAAGAGCGTCGGCGCGCACGAGGCTCCGGTCGTGCTCGGCGAGCGCGACCAGCTGTTCGATCTCGGCAGCCCGCGGCTCGGCCTCGTAGCCCACTGCCCGGAGGTAGTCCGTCAGCGCGGCCACCATCGTCTCGTCGGAGGCCTCGGCGTCGAGGATGCGGGCGGCGGGCGGGCGGTCGTCGACACCGAGCACGTCACCGGCGGGGCGTACGGCGTCGGTCAGCGCACCGACGGACGCGCGCAGGTAGCCGTGGAAGCCTCCCGGACGGAAGGACGCGCCGAGCACGTGACCGCGGCCGACCAGGTGGCGGGAGAACGGTCGCCGGGTGACGCCGTGGACCAGCAGGCGGCCCTGCTCGGCAGCCAGGTGGAGCCGCGGCTGCGGCACGACCCGTTGGTCGTACGGCTCGGCGACCTCCCAGCGCACCCGCCACAGGTAGTCGACACCGGGAGTGTCGGCGGAGGGCTCGATCCGGCGGACGGCGATCGGGTCGGCGCGCCCGACGATCGCCTCCGGATAGCCTCGTGGCTCGTCGGACGGTCCAGCGCTCACCGCCTCAGCCTAGGCCTGTCGCGTTCCTTCAAGACCCGCATGAGTCGCGCCCCTAGCGTCGGGGACATGAGCTATGACAAGAAGGCAGAGACCACGTTCACCGTCGCGGCGTGGGAGGAGTCGGTCGTCGAGGACATCGACGGGACCGGCAACGAACGGAACGGGACGTACTACCCCGACCGCGGCATCACCCGGGCGACCGTCCGGTACGCCTACACCGGTGATCTCGAGGGGGAGGGCGTCGTCCACTACCTGATGACCTACAAGGAGGGGGCAGCACCCGTCGTGGCCCTCGAGCGCTTCACAGGCTCGATCGGGGGCCACGAGGGCACCTGCGTCCTGCTCCACCGCGGGGCGCACGACGAGATGGACGTCAGCGACGCCGTCGAGGTCGTGGAGGGGATGGGCACCGGCGCGCTAGAGACGCTGCGGGGAGAGGCTCGGATCGAGCTCGGGGGGCACAGCGACTCCGGGTACGGGTTCGTCCTCGACTACAGCGTGTGAGTGATCCCGCCGCGCACTAGCGTCGGCGCATGACCGTCGACACCGCCACGCGCGACCGCCCTCGTGGCGCGACGGTTCTCCTCTGGCTCGTGGGCGTGGCGTTCGTGGTGTCGGTGATCCACTACGTCGACAACGTCGCCAACTACGACGCCTACCCGCAGCCCGGCCCGGACGAGCTGCCGGCACCGTCCGCGGGACTGATCGGGGCGTCGTGGTTCGTCTTCACCCTCTGCGGCGTCCTCGGTGTGATCGCGTTCTTCCGCCACCGTCGCGCGGCCTGCGTCGTCGGTCTGGTGTCGTACTCCTTCAGCGGTCTCATCGGCATCGGCCACTACACCGTCGAAGGGGCCACCGACATGGTGTGGTGGCGGCAGACCCATGTGGTGGTCGACATCGTCGTGGGGATCTCGCTGCTGGCGTTCGCGGCGTGGGTCGCCGTCGTACGACCCGCGCCGTGGGAGCCGTCACACAGGGGATGACTCCGTTACCCGGCGGCGGCTCGGGCACCATGGAGACATGGTCCTGCCCTTCGCGCAGTCTCGGCGCTCCACCGTCGGCATCGAGTGGGAGCTCGCACTCGTCGACGCGGATACGGGTGACCTCCGTCAGGTGGCCCGGACCGTGCTCGAGGGCCTCGCCGGCCCCGGCGGTGCGCCGCACCCGCACGTCCACCAGGAGCTCCTCCTCAACACCGTCGAGGTCGTCTCCGGTGTGCACCAGCGGATCGGCGACGCCGGGCGCGACCTCCAGCGCAGCATCGAGGAGGTGCGGGCGGTCACCGGGCCGCTGCGCGTCGAGCTGATGTGCGCGGGCACCCATCCGTTCGCGCAGTGGGACCACCAGAAGGTCACCGACAAGGAGCGTTACAACACGCTCATCGACCGTACGCAGTGGTGGGGGCGCCAGATGCTCATCTACGGTGTCCACGTGCACGTCGGCATCGAGGACCGGGCCAAGGTGCTGCCGCTGATGCGGGCGGTGCTCGCCTACTTCGGTCACCTCCAGGCGCTGTCGGCGTCGTCCCCGTTCTGGGGAGGGAAGGACACCGGGTACGCGTCGAACCGCGCGCTGATGTTCCAGCAGCTCCCCACGGCGGGGTTGCCCTTCCGGCTCGAGGAGTGGGAGGACCTCGAGCGCTACACCGACGACATGCTGCACACCGGCGTCATCGACGAGTTCGGCGAGGTGCGGTGGGACATCCGACCCTCCCCGCGGTTCGGCACCCTCGAGGTGCGTATCTGCGATGGCACTCCCACGCTCACCGAGCTGCTCGCGATCGCCGCGCTCACCCAGTGCCTCGTCGAGCACTTCTCCGCGGAGCTCGACGCCGGCCGCGAGCTGCCGGACCTGCCGCAGTGGTTCCTCCAGGAGAACAAGTGGCGCTCCGCGCGCTACGGGATGGACGCCATCCTGATCCTGAACGCGAAGGGTGACGAGGACCTGGTGACCACCGACGTACGCCGGCTCCTGGAGGTGCTCGCGCCCGCCGCCGAGCGGCTGGGCTGCACCGACGAGCTGGCTGACGTGGAGACGATCCTGCGCGTCGGTGCCTCCTACCAGCGGCAGCGCGAGATCGCGGGCCGTCATGGGGGAGACCTTCAACCGGTGGTGTTCTCGTTGGTCGAGGAAATGTACGCCGGTTGCCCGGTGTTGTGACGTGGTGCAGAGGATCATCCTTCTGCGCCTGTGCCCGAAGCGATCCACGACTCGGGCTCCCCGACCGAGAGGTGAGCATGTCCAAGACCGTCGACATGTGGTTCGATCCGCTGTGCCCGTGGGCCTGGATGACATCGCGCTGGTTGCTGGAGGTCGAGAAGGTCCGTGACGTGGAGGTCCGCTTCCACGTGATGAGTCTGTCGGTCCTCAACGAGGGCAACGACGACCTTCCCGAGCAGTACCGCGACATGCTCGCCCGTGGCTGGGCCGGGGTCCGCGTCCCCGTCGCGGCCGCACACAAGCACGGCGACGACGTCCTGCGCGATCTGTACACCGCGATCGGCACCCGCGTTCACCCCGGCGGCCGCACGCTCGACCGCACCGTGCTCGCCGAGGCGCTCGAGGAGGTCGGGCTCGAGGCCGACCTGATCGAGGCGGCCGACTCCGAGGAGTACGACGAGGCGCTCCGTGCGTCCCACGAGCGCGGCATCACCCTGGTCGGCGAGGACGTCGGCACCCCGGTGGTCGCCATCGACGGCGTCGCCTTCTTCGGCCCGGTCGTCTCGCCGGCTCCCAAGGGCGAGGCTGCCGGCAGGCTGTGGGACGGCTGTCTCCTCGTCGCGGGCACCGACGGGTTCTTCGAGCTCAAGCGGACCCGTACGCGGGAGCCGATCTTCGACTGACCGTCACCACACGGTGGATCGCGTGCCGAGTGGCTAGGGTCGCGACATGCTCTATCCACAGGCACGAACCGAGGTCGCGGATGCCGACGTGGACGCTGGCGCCGGCGTCCGCGACCTCGCGGCCGAACGCCTCGCCGACCGTGAGGCCGCGCTCGCCGAGACCATCCGGATCGACGTCGCCCACGTCGCCGACCTCGACGCGGACGGGGTGCATGTGCGCCTCTACCGCCCCGAGGAGGACACTCCGGTCCTCCTCTACGTGCACGGCGGCGGCTGGGTCTTCCACGACCTCGACACCCACGACGCGTTCTGCCGCTACCTCGCGAACGCGACCGGGTGGTCGCTGCTGGCGGTCGGCTACCGGCTCGCGCCGGAGCACCCGTATCCCGCTCCGCTCGACGACGTCGCCACGGCACTGACGTGGCTGCGCGCCCACGGTGACGAGCTCGAGGTGGACACGACGCTCGTGGCCGGGATCGGAGACTCCTCCGGCGCGAACCTGATCGCCGGGCTCTGCGTGCGCGACCCCGGTGCGCTGGCGTACCAGGTCCTCGTCTACCCGCCGCTGGACGCGCTCGCCGACACGGAGTCGCGCCGCACAGAGGGCGTCGCGGAGAACGGTTTCGTGGCCGCCGACATCGACTGGTACTGGAACCAGTACGTCCCGTCGGCGCAGGTCAGGGCCGAGCCTGAGGTGTCGCCGCTGCGGGCCGCCGACGTGCGCGGCCTCCCGCCGGCGCTCGTGATCACCGCCGAGCACGACCTGCTGCGGGACGAGGGCGAGGCGTACGCGGCACGGCTCGCCGACGCGGGCGTCTCGACCGTGGCTTGGCGGGCGCTGGGCATGACCCACGGCTTCTGGCGACGCCCCTGGGAGTTCGACGCGTCGCGCTCGGCCGTACGGCTGGTGGCGGGGACGCTGCGCGACCTCGCCGCCTCGCTGAGAGACTGACCGCATGCGCGTTCACATCGGTTGCGACCACGCCGGATTCGAGCTCAAGAACCACCTCGTCGACCATCTGAGCCGACAGGGCCACGACGTGGTGGACCATGGCCCGTCCACGTACGACGCGGAGGACGACTACCCGCCCTTCTGCCTCGCGACGGGGGAGGCCGTGGTCGGCGACCAGGGCAGCCTGGGTGTCGTGATCGGTGGGTCGGGCAACGGTGAGCAGATCGCCGCCAACAAGGTCGACGGGATCCGCGCCGCGCTGGCCTGGTCGCCGGAGACCGCTCGGCTCGCCCGCCAGCACAACAACGCCAACGTCGTTGCCGTCGGCGCGCGGATGCACTCGACGGAGGATGCCGTGGCCCTGGTCGAGACGTTCCTCGCGACGCCGTTCAGCGGCGAGGAGCGTCACGCGCGGCGCGTGTCGCTGCTGACCGCCTACGAGCAGTCACGCGGCACCGACGTCGCGGACCGGCGCGAGGACTTCTGAGGGGTGCCCGAGGGCCACACTCTCCACCGCCTCGCGCTGGACCTCGACGCGACCTTCGCCGGCGACACGACGTGGTCGTCGAGCCCGCAGGGACGCTTCGCCGACGGCGCTGCCCGGATCGGGCAACGTGTGATGGACCGCGCCGAGGCCTACGGCAAGCAGCTCTTCGTCCGGTTCGCCGGGCTGGAGGACGAGGTCCGGGTCCACCTCGGACTCATCGGCGGGCTGACGATCCACGACGGGCTACCCGAGCCTGGGGCGGTCGGTGATGTCTCGGCCCGGCCGGTCGTCGGACAGGTCCGCTGGCGGCTCGAGTCGGTGCGGGCGTGGGCGGACCTGCGAGGTGCCACGGTCTGCACGCTGCTCACGCCGGACGAGAAGGCTGCGTACGTCGCCAGGCTGGGACCCGATCCGCTGCGCGACGACGCCGACCCGTCCGCCGCGTGGCGGCGGATCGCCCGCTCGCGGGTCTCGATCGCCGCGCTCCTGATGGACCAGTCGGTGCTGGCCGGGGTCGGCAACGTCTACCGGGCGGAGGTCTTGTTCCGGCACAACCTCGACCCCTTCATGGAGGGGCGGTTCCTGCGACGAGCAGAGTGGGACGCGGTGTGGGGCGACCTCGTGAAGCTGATGGCGTACGGCGTCGTCCACAACCGCATCGACACGGTCCGGCCCGAGCACGAGCCGGAGGCGATGGGCCGGCCACCGCGCAAGGACGACCACGGCGGCGAGGTCTACGTCTACCGGCGCACCCACCTGCCGTGCCTGGTGTGCGGTACGCCGGTGCGCACCGAGGTGGTGGCGGGCCGAAACCTCTTCTGGTGTCCGCGGTGTCAGCCAAGGAGCCGACGGCGCACCCCCGTCCGCCTCTGATCCGTCACAGCGTGGTGTCGGTCAGCTGACGTCGGGAAGGGCGCGGGCGGCGAGCAGCGCGCTGATCTCCTCGCGCTCACGGCGGACGGCGGCGAGCTCGTTGGCGGACCCCAGCGCGTTGGCGCACGCCACGTCGGTGGACGCGAACCGCGCGAGCCCGGAGGTCGCGACATGCCAGGCGAAGCTGAGCGGTCTCATCGATTCCTCCAGAGGATTGTCGGGACTCGGACGCGGCGCCTGGTCCGCCTACCCTGCCCAGACCGGCCAGGCGCCGCGTGCTGCGTCGTCCTGGTGATGCGTGATCACCGACCGACGCTCGTCACGTTAGACGGCCGAGGATTCCGACCGGTTAGCCCGCGGTGACATCGGGGTTAACAGTGTCAATACGGACATCACGGGCCAAGAGTTTCGTTCAGTGTGAGCGGGAAATCCGGTTGAGCCGCAGTCTGACGCGCCCTTCGTGGTCACGGAAGCGGGTGTCGTGAGATGACGTCGCTGTCACCCGACGGCATGAAGGACGGCAGAAAACTGTCGTCTGCTGAAACGAGGACGAAGACGCGGGGATCATCAGTCGGGATGCTCATGGCGCTGCTCCTGCGGTCGTTAGGGCACGTAGGGCACGGAGTGCCTCAGACGCGCCGCTGGATGACCGTCAGGGGCCGACCGAAAAGTGGCCCTGACCAGCGGTTTCGTACTGAGAGCGGACGACGGGAATCGAACCCGCGTAATCAGTTTGGAAGACTGAGGCTCTACCATTGAGCTACGTCCGCGTGTCGACTTCGGGGCGCTGAGCCGTGCGGCCGACCGCGACCATGATGCCACACCCCTGCCGCACTCTCGCGACCCGGTGGCACCGATCCTCGCGGGCGTCGCGTGTGCCCGCAGTTCTGGGTGCGAGGTGTTCGTCCACTACAGTGGAGCGGGCGCCCGCACCGCTGGAACGGTGCGTACCGGGATGTAGCGCAGCTTGGTAGCGCATCCGCTTTGGGAGCGGAGGGTCGCAGGTTCAAATCCTGTCATCCCGACAGCCGACGACGTGTCGCCACATCCGGCGACTGTCCTGCACGACGACCAAGGAGAACGTACTCGTGAAGAGTGCCCAGGAGACAGTGAGCCCGACCCGGGTCAAGCTGACCATCGAGGTCCCGTTCGAGGAGCTCAAGCCGAGCCTCGACAAGGCCTACAAGACGATCGGGTCGCAGATCTCGGTCCCCGGCTTCCGTCGGGGCAAGGTCCCCACGAAGGTCGTCGACCAGCGCGTGGGACGGGGCACCATCCTCGACCAGGCGATCAACGACGCCCTTCCGGGGATCTACTCGCAGGCCGTCGCGGAGGCCGAGATCCAGCCCCTCGGACAGCCTGAGGTCGACGTGAGCCGCCTCGAGGACGGCGAGCTCGTCGAGTTCACCGTCGAGGTGGACGTGCGCCCCGAGTTCGAGACGCCCGACCTGAGCGACGTCGAGGTCACCGTGCCCGACGTCTCGGTCGACGACTCCGACGTCGACGAGCAGGTGCAGGCGCTGCGTGAGCGCTTCGCCACGCTGACCGAGGTCGACCGCCCGGCCGCCGACGGCGACTTCGTCACGATCGACCTCTCCGCCAGCAAGGACGGCGAGAAGCTCGACGTCGCGCAGGCCAGCGGGATCGTCTACCAGGTCGGCAAGGACTCGATGCTCGACGGGCTCGACGACGCCGTGACCGGCATGTCCGCCGGCGAGAGCACGACGTTCCAGACCCAGCTCGCCGGTGGCGATCTCAAGGGCGAGGACGTCGACGTCGAGGTCACCGTGACGACCGTCAAGGAGCAGGAGCTTCCCGAGCTCGACGACGACTTCGCCCAGACGGCGTCGGAGTTCGACACCGTCGACGAGCTGCGTGCTGACATCCGCGAGAAGCTCACGCGCGGCAAGCGCATCGAGCAGGCCGCCGATGCCCGCGACGCGGTGCTCGAGGCCGCGCTCGAGAAGCTGGACGTCCCGGTCCCCGACTCGGTCGTCGAGGCCGAGATCGCCAGCCGTCGCCAGCAGATCGAGCAGCAGCTCGCCTACGCCGGCATGACGATGGACGCCTACCTCGAGTCCGAGGAGCAGACCGCCGACGAGTTCGAGGCCGATCTCGACAAGCGCGTCCGCGACTCGCTCGTTGCACAGTTCCTCCTCGACCAGGTCGCCGCCGACTCCGAGATCGGCATCGAGCAGGACGAGCTCACCGAGCACATGCTGCGTCGCGCCCAGCAGTCGGGCGAGGACCCGCAGTCGTTCATGCAGCACATGGTCGAGCACAACCACATCCCCGAGCTCGTCGCCGAGGTCGTGCGCGGCAAGGCGCTCGCGGCGGTCGTCGAGAACGCCACCGTCAAGGACGAGTCGGGCAACGTCATCGACCTCGCCAAGCTCCGCGGCGACGGCAGCTTCGCCGACGACGAGGACTCAGCCGCGGCCGAGGACTCCGACGAGAGCTGACGTCGGTCCCGGACCGTACGACGGCCCCTTCCCGCGCTGCGGGGAGGGGCCGTCGCCGTGTTCGGGCTGACCGTCCAGGGGCGGGGTAGCGGCGAGCGGTCGGATACCGCGAGTATGTGAGGCGTGACGTCCACCGCTCCCCGCACCGCGCACACCGCCGCGGTCGCCTTCGGCTACGCCGACGACGTGGTGGTCCGGTGCGTCCGCGAGGTCCACGACGCCGTCGCGCGCCGCGTGTTCGGCAGCTGGTGGGGCGGTCACGTCCCCAAGGTGGCCCACGACGCCGTGGCCTCGGTGGCCTACGCGGGTGTCTCCGGCGGGCTCCGTGGGGCCAGCCGCGGGCTGCGGCGCCTCGCCGACCGAGGAGTCGGCCGGTCGGTCGAGAGCACGCCGCGCACGCGGCTGCTGCGCTCTGCCGTCAACGCCCTCGTCGGTGACCGGCTCGCCGACGGGAAGGACCCGTACGCGCTGCCGATGGTGCTCCGCAGCGATGGCGCCGACGTCGTGCCCGATGGGGCCGGCTTCGCCCGTGCCTACCCGGCCGCCACCGGCGAGGTCGTCGTGCTGGTCCACGGGCTCGGGGAGAACGACGACTCCTGGGACTTCCGGGCGCAGCGGCACGGACGGACGTACGACGACGCCCTGCACGAGCAGACGGCCGCGACCCCCGTCCGCCTGCGTTACAACACCGGCCGCCACGTCTCCGACAACGGCGCCGAGCTGTCTGACCTGCTCGCCGACCTCGTCGCCGCGTGGCCGGTTCCGGTCACCCGGCTCCATCTCGTGGGGCACTCGATGGGTGGTCTCGTGGTCCGGTCCGCGACGGCCCACGGGGTCGCGGGCAGAGCAGCGTGGACCGAGATCGTCGCCACGGTCGTCTGCCTCGGCACACCGCACCTCGGCGCCGCGATGGAACGCGCCGCGCACGCGGGCTCGCGGGTCCTGAGCGCCGTCCCCGAGAGCCTCCCGTTCGCCACCGTCCTCGGCGCCCGGTCGGCCGGGATCGTTGACCTCCGCCACGGCTACGTCACCCGCGACGAGTGGCACGGGCAGGACCTCACCGCCCGTTGGGGCGACGGCCGGCTCGCCGTGGCACCGTTGCCGCATGCGACCTACCACTTCGTCGCCGCGGCGGCCGACCTGATCGTCAGCGGTCGCTCGGCGGCCGGAGCAGGGCGCGACGGCGCCGTCGTGGTGGCTCACGCGTCGGCCTCCCGCGTCCCCGGCGGCCACCTCGGCCTTCTCAACCATCCCCGCATCGCCGAGCGGCTCGTCGGGTGGGTCAACGGCCGCCCTCCCGCGCTCGTCACCGGCTCAGACCACCCGCACTCCACCCCCACCCAGGAAGGACGACCATGAACGTCGCCCCCGACCCGTACCTCCTCGAGGTCAGCACCGACGTCGACGCGCCGCCCCGCGCCGTGTGGGAGGTCGTCTCCGACCTCCGGCGGATGCCGGAGTGGAGCCCGCAGACCCGGCGGATGATCGTGCGCGGGCGGATCGGGAAGGGCACCCGCACGCTCAACATCAACAAGTACGGGTGGAGGGTGTGGCCCACCACCTCCACCGTCGTGAGGTACGACCCGCAGCGGGCGATCGCGTTCTCGGTGCCGGTCAACGGCACGGTGTGGTCCTACCACCTCGAGGACCTCGGCGAGGGCCGCACCCGTCTCGTCGAGCGCCGTGAGGCGCCGCAGGGCACGACGCCGGTCTCGCGCGCACTGATCAAGCGGTTCCTCGGCGGGGACGCCGCCTACGGCTCCCAGCTCGAGCGTGACATGGAAGCGACGCTGGATCGGATCAAGGCTGCGGTCGAGCGTCGTCCGTGAATGCCTCACCTCCGTCCCGCGACCACGTCCAGGGTCGCGGCGGGTCGGGTTGTGCGCCCGTAGCGAAATCGGCCGGGTTCCCCTCGGGTTCGTCTCCCGGCCCCGCTAGGGTCGAGGGCGTGAACACAGAGATGACACCGCGCATGGCTGGCGAGGTCGGCCCGAACGATCTCGACGGCCACATCTACCAGCGCCTCCTCAAGGAGCGCATCATCTTCCTCGGGTCGGAGGTGCGCGACCAGAACGCCAACGCGATCTGCGCGCAGATGCTGCTGCTCAACGCGGAGGATCCCAAGACCGACATCCGGCTCTACATCAACTCGCCCGGCGGCTCCGTCGACTCCGGCATGGCGATCTACGACACCATGCAGTTCATCTCCAACGACGTCGTGACCGTGGGCATGGGGCTCGCCGCCTCGATGGGGCAGTTCCTCCTCGCCGCCGGCGCTCCAGGCAAGCGCTATGCGCTCCCGCACGCGCGGATCATGATGCACCAGCCGTCCGGCGGTCTCGGCGGCTCTGCCTCCGACATCCGCATCCAGGCCGAGCAGAGCCTGCTCCTCAAGCTGCAGCTCAACCAGCTCCAGGCCACCCACACGGGCCAGACGCTCGAGACGATCGAGCGCGACTCCGATCGCGACCGGTGGTTCACCGCCGAGCAGGCGAAGGACTACGGGTTCATCGACCACGTGATCGCCCGCGTGAACGACGTGACACGGGGTGAGGCGTCGTGACCGCCTCCGTCCTCCCGATCAGCGGCCCGACCCCAGGAGCCGGCATGACCATGCCCCACCAGCAGTTCGCCCCCTCGATGAACTACTACATCCCTCAGTGGGAGGAGCGGACGTCGTACGGCTTCCGCCGCATCGACCCGTACGCCAAGCTGTTCGAGGACCGCATCATCTTCCTCGGCACGCCGATCTCCGACGACGTCGCCAACGCGGTGATGGCACAGCTGCTGTGCCTGCAGTCGATGGACCCCGATCGCGACATCTCGCTCTACATCAACTCGCCCGGCGGCTCGTTCACGGCGCTCACGGCCATCTACGACACGATGCGCTACCTCAAGCCCGACGTGCAGACGGTGTGCCTCGGACAGGCGGCCTCCGCCGCGGCTGTCCTGCTGGCGGCCGGCACCCCGGGCAAGCGCCTCGCACTGCCCAACAGCCGGATCCTGATCCACCAGCCCTACACCGAGGGCACCTACGGTCAGAGCTCCGACCTGGAGATCACCGCCAACGAGATCCTGCGCATGCGCGACCTGCTGGAGACGATGATCTCCGAGGCCTCGGGCAAGCCGAAGGACGAGGTCAGCCGCGACGTCGAGCGCGACAAGATCCTCACCGCCGACCAGGCCGTCGAGTACGGCCTCGTCGACCAGATCCTGGAGACGCTCAAGACTCCGGCGGTCTGACAGAACTGACACGCCCGACGCCGGGTCGGCCACACGTCGGCCCGGCACAGGGTACGGTCGAAGAAGCAGCGGCGGGGGACACAGCCCCGCACGACGAAGGGTGAGGAAGCGGTGGCACGCATCGACGGCGGTGACCTGCTCAAGTGCTCGTTCTGCGGCAAGAGTCAGAAGCAGGTCAAGAAGTTGATCGCCGGGCCGGGCGTCTACATCTGCGACGAGTGCATCGAGCTGTGCAACGAGATCATCGAGGACGAGCTGCAGGAGACGTCCGAGGTCTCGCTCGACGAGCTCCCGAAGCCCCGCGAGATCTACGAGTTCCTCAACCAGTACGTCATCGGCCAGGACCCGGCCAAGAAGTCGCTCGCGGTGGCGGTCTACAACCACTACAAGCGGGTGCAGGCCGGCGCCGCCGCCGGCCGTCACAAGGAGGACGTGGTCGAGCTGGCCAAGTCCAACATCCTGCTCGTGGGTCCCACCGGCTGCGGCAAGACCTATCTCGCGCAGACGCTCGCCCGGATGCTCAACGTCCCGTTCGCGATCGCCGACGCGACCGCGCTCACCGAGGCGGGCTACGTGGGTGAGGACGTCGAGAACATCCTCCTCAAGCTGATCCAGGCCGCTGACTACGACGTCAAGAAGGCCGAGACCGGCATCATCTACATCGACGAGGTCGACAAGATCGCCCGCAAGAGCGAGAACCCGTCGATCACGCGTGACGTGTCCGGCGAGGGCGTGCAGCAGGCGCTGCTCAAGATCCTGGAGGGGACGACGGCCTCCGTGCCGCCCCAGGGCGGGCGCAAGCACCCGCACCAGGAGTTCATCCAGATCGACACCACCAACATCCTCTTCATCGTGGGCGGCGCGTTCGCCGGCATCGAGCAGATCATCGAGAGCCGCAACGGCAAGATGTCGCTCGGCTTCAACCCCAACCGCGAGGAGGCGGCCGCCGAGCGCGTCACCGGGCAGTCGTTCAACCAGCTGATGCCCGAAGACCTGCTCAAGTTCGGTCTGATCCCCGAGTTCATCGGGCGTCTGCCGGTCATCGCGACGGTCGAGAACCTCGACAAGGAAGCCCTCGTCGAGATCCTCACCCAGCCCAAGAACGCGCTGACCAAGCAGTACGCCAAGCTCTTCGAGATCGACCACGTCGAGCTGGAGTTCACCGAGGACGCCATCGACGCGATGGCCGACCTCGCGTTGCTGCGTGGCACCGGTGCCCGAGGACTGCGCGCGATCATCGAAGAGGTCCTGCTCAACGTCATGTACGACGTCCCGAGCCGTGACGACGTCGCCAAGGTCGTCGTCACCAAGGAGACGGTCCTCGACAACGTCAACCCGACGCTCGTGCCGCACCGCGACGAAGAGCGTCGCGACAAGGCTTCCTGAGTCGGACCGCCCGCGTCGGTGAGCCTAGACTCGCCGCGTGACATACGACTTCGCCTTGCTCGGTGCCACCGGGTTCACCGGCGGCCTCACTGCCGACTACCTCGCCGCGCACGCGCCAGACGGTGCCTCGTGGGCGATCGCGGGACGCAGCCGTGCCAAGCTCGACGCCGTCGCTGGTCGCATCGCCGCGACCGGTCGGGCGACACCTGACGTCGTCGTCGCCGACGTGACCGATCCGCGCTCGCTCCGCGCGCTGGCGGAGTCCACCGCCGTCCTGGCGTCCACGGTCGGCCCGTACGCCCTCCACGGCGGGCCTGTCGTCGCAGCCTGCGCGGAGGCCGGCACCACCTACTGCGACCTCACCGGCGAGCCCGACTTCGTCGACCGCATGTGGCTGGAGCACCACGAAACCGCCGTACGCACGGGCGCGCGTCTCGTGCACTCCTGCGGCTTCGACTCGGTGCCGCACGACATCGGCGTGCTCTACACGGTGAGGCAGCTCCCGACGGGCGTGCCGATCACGATCCGGGGGTACGTCCGGGCCTCGGGCGAGATCTCGGGTGGGACCTACCAGTCCGCACTCGGCGGGTTCGCCGCGGTCCGTACGAGCCGGTCGACGGCGCAGGAACGCCGCCGGCGCGAGCCACGTCCCGAGGGTAGGAGGGTGCACTCTCTGTCGGAGCGGCCCGGGCGTGGAGCGTCGGGCAGAGGGTGGGCGCTCCCGCTGCCGACCATCGACCCGCAGGTCGTCCTGAGGTCCGCTCGAGCCCTGCCCGCGTACGGACCTGACTTCTCCTACGGGCACTATGCGCAGTTCCGTCATCTGCCGACGGCGGTCGCCACGACGCTCGGGCTGGGTGCGCTCGCTGTCGGCGTGCAGGTCCCGCCCGTCCGCAAGGCGCTGCTGGGGATGAAGGGGTCGGGGGAGGGGCCCAGCGAGGCACGACGTGCGCGCTCGTGGTTCCGGGTCCGGTTCGAGGCGCAGGCGGGTGACACCCGTCTGATCACCGAGGCTGCCGGCGGCGACCCCGGATACACCGAGACCGCGCGCATGCTCGGCGAGACGATGCTGGCGCTGTCGTACGACGACCTGCCGGAGACGGCCGGCCAGGTCACGACGGCGGTGGCGGCCGGGGACGCGCTGCTGGCGCGCCTGCCGTACTTCCACACGATCTGACACGTCGCGCCCCGTCAGAGCGTGAGCTTGAACCCGACGTGGCTCGCCGTGAACCCGAGCCGCTCGTAGAAGCGGTGTGCACCCTCACGTGAGGCGTCCGACGTGAGCTGCACGAGGTGGCAGCCCGCAGCACGGGCCTCGTCGACGGCCCACTGGATCATCGTCGACCCGAGCCCGTCACCGCGCAGGTCCCGCCGAACGCGTACGGCCTCGATCTGGGCTCGCGTCGCTCCACGCCGCCCCAGCCCGCGCAGGAAGCTGAGCTGGAGCGTGCCCACCACCTCTCCGCCGCGCTCTGCGACCACGATGCGCTGGCTCGGGTCGCCCGTGAGCGCGGTGAGCGCCTCGTAGTAGGGCCTGAGGTCGTCAGGCGACTCACGGGTCGCGCCGAGCGGGTCGTCGGCGAGCATGGCCACGATCTGCGGGACGTCGTCGGGGACGGCGTCGCGCATCGCCGGGTCGTTCACTCGCTCGGCTTCGCCGCGCTCTCGGCGGGCTTCTTCGGCTCCGGGTCCGCGAGCTCGGCCTCGACCGCGATCTCGTCACCTTGCTGCGAGGTGTCGACGACGAACTCGACGTCGCCGGTGACGTTGCCGGCGGCACGCAGGTCGGGAAGGGCCCGCTTCACGATCTCGAGGCGCTGCTCGGCGCCGCGCACGACCAGTCCGGTCACAGCGGTGCGCTGACTGACCTTCGCCGTGGACTTCGCGCCGCGGATGCCGGCGAGGACCTGACCGGCCGCCACCAGCAGCGCAGGATCGTGGGGAGTGGTCGTGATCTCGATGTCGGCCACGGGCCACTCAGCACGGTGGATCGAGCCCTCCTGCCACCACGACCAGACCTCTTCGGTGACGTAGGGCAGGAACGGTGCGAGCAGGCGCAGCTGGACCGACAGGGCGATCGCGAAGGCACAGCGTGCCGAGTCCGCGCCCGCGCCCTCGCCACGGGCGCGGTCCTTCACGAGCTCCAGGTAGTCGTCGCAGAAGTCCCAGAAGAACCGCTCCGTCACCTCGAGCGCCGTCGTGTAGTCGTAGGCCTCGAACGCCTCCGTGGCCTCGATGGCGACCTGGCGGAGCCGGCGCAGCATCGAGAGGTCGAGGAGCTCGGTCACCCGGTGCGGCTCGAGGAAGGAGGCGTCGACCCCCAGGCCGTACGCCTCGGGCGCGGCGAGCACGAACTTGGACGCGTTGAGCACCTTCATCGCGAGGCGGCGCCCGACCTTCATCTGGGCCTCGTCGAACGGCGAGTCGGCACCGGGTCGTGCGCCCGCGGCGCGCCAACGCACCGCGTCGGCCCCGAACTTCTCGAGGATGTCGGTCGGGACGACCACGTTGCCCTTGGACTTGGACATCTTCTTGCGGTCGGGATCGACCACGAAGCCTGAGATCAGCGCGTGCGACCACGGCGCGGTGTGGTTCTCGAGGTGGGCACGCACCACGCTGGAGAACAGCCAGGTGCGGATGATGTCGTGCGCCTGGGGCCGGAGGTCCATCGGGAACGTCCGCTCGAACAGGTCCTGGTCGCGCTCCCAGCCGCAGGCGATCTGCGGGGTGAGCGACGACGTGGCCCAGGTGTCGAAGATGTCCGGGTCGCCGACGAACCCGCCCGGCTTGCCGCGCTGGTACTCCTCGAAGCCTCTCGGTGCTTGTGCCTGCGGGTCGACCGGTAGGTCGGCCTCGGTCGGCACGATCGGGTTCTCGTAGTCGGGCTCACCCTCGTTGTCGAGGGCGTACCAGACGGGAATGGGCACCCCGAAGAAGCGCTGCCTGCTGAGCAGCCAGTCACCGTTGAGACCGTCGATCCAGTTGGTGTAGCGCGTCTGCATGTAGGCCGGGGACCACGAGATGTCGTGGCCACGCGCCACGAGCTGACCGCGCAGCTCCGGCTCCCGACCGCCGTTGGCGAGGTACCACTGGCGCGTCGAGACGATCTCCAGGGGCTTGTCGCCCTTCTCGTAGAAGTTCGCCATGCGGGTCGTCGGCTTGGGCTCGCCGTCGAGGTCACCGGACTCGCGCAGCGCGGCGACGAGCGCCTCGCGCGCGGAGAAGACGGTCTTGCCGGCCAGCTGTTCGTACGCCCGGCGTCCGTCGTGCGACGAGATCCAGCCCGGGACCTCCCGGAGGATGCGGCCGTCGCGACCGACGACCGTCCGCGTCGGCAGGTCGTACTCGCGCCACCACTGGACGTCGGTCAGGTCGCCGAAGGTGCAGCAGTGGACGATGCCTGAGCCCTTCTCAGGATCGGCGGCGGCATCCGCGATGATCGGCAGCTCCACGCCGAAGATCGGCGAGGTCGCCGTCGTGCCGAACAGGTGCTGGTAGCGCTCGTCGTCGGGGTGGGCGATCAGCGCGACCGCCGACGGGGTCAGCTCGGGCCGGGTCGTCTCGACGTGGACCTTCGAGCCGTCGGGGAGCGTGTAACCGACCCGGTAGTAGTGCCCCGGGTAGTCGCGGGCCTCGAGCTCGGCCTGCGCCACCGCCGTCTGGAAGGTGACGTCCCACAGGGTCGGGGCGTCGGAGGTGTAGGCCTCCCCGCGTGCGAGGTTGCGGAGGAAGGCCCGCTGCGACGCGGTCCGCGAGGTGTCACCGATCGTCGTGTAGGTCTGCTCCCAGTCGACCGACAGGCCGACGGTGCGCCAGACGTCCTCGAACGCCTTCTCGTCGATCTCGACGAGCTCCTCGCAGAGCTTGATGAAGTTTTCTCTGCTCACCGGGATCTGGCGCTTCGGGTCGGGCTTCTCGGGCGGCGTGAAGTCCTCGTCGTACGGCAGCGAGGGGTCGCAGCGGACACCGAAGTAGTTCTGGACGCGGCGCTCGGTGGGCAGACCGTTGTCGTCCCAACCCATCGGGTAGAAGACCTCCATGCCACGCATGCGCTGGAAGCGGGCGATGAGATCGGCGTGCGTGTAGGAGAAGACGTGGCCGACGTGCAGCGACCCGGAGACGGTCGGCGGCGGTGTGTCGATCGCGTATACCTGGTCCCGCGTCTTGGAGCGGTCGAACGCGTAGGTGCCACGCTCTTGCCACAGCGCGGACCACTTCTGCTCGAGCCCTTCCAGGGCAGGCTTCTCCGGCACGTTGCTCATGACGCCAGTCTAGGAGTGCGGCGATCCTCGACCGTGACCCGGCTGCAACCTCCCGTCACGGGGTCCGTGGTCCACCCTCGCCTCCGACCGCGACCGGATCTGCGTGCGGACCGAGCGCGTCATCGCCGGCGACGTCCTCTTGGCGCGCGAGAGCGCTCGGCCACCACATGTGGCGCCCCACGTCGAGGTTGAGAGCGGTCACCAGCACCGACCGTACGACGAGGGTGTCGAGCAGCACGCCGAACGCGACCGTGAAGCCCATCTGCGCGAAGAACACCAGCGGGAGCGTCGCCAGCACCGAGAACGTGCCGGCGAGCACCAGACCCGCCGAGGTGATCACGGCGCCGGTCGCGGCGAGCCCGATGAGGGCACCCCTGCGTGTGCCGACCCGGTGCGCCTCCTCGCGCACCCGGGTCATCAAGAAGATGTTGTAGTCGATCCCGAGCGCGACGAGGAAGACGAACACGAACAGCGGGAAGGCCGTGTCGGTCCCCGCGAACCCGAACACGTGACGGAAGACCAGCGCGCTGATGCCGAGGGCCGCCCCGAAGGACAGAACCACCGTGGCGAGCAGGATGACGGGCGCGACCAGGGCGCGCAGCAGTGCCATCAGGATGAGCACGACCACCACGAGGATCGCCGGGATGATCACCCGGTTGTCGCGGGCCGAGGCGTTCTGGATGTCGAGGGTGACAGCGGTGGTGCCACCGACCAGCGCGTCGGGGTCGGCGGCGTCGAGGTCGTCACGGAGGTTCTCGATCGCGTCGTAGGCGGCGTCGCTGTCGGGCTCGGACTCCAGGGTGCCCTCCATGTAGGCCAGGTCGCCCTTGACCGTCGGCTCGGTCACGCTCTGGTCGGCGATCCCGTCGTCGGCCTGGAACGCCGCGCGGACGTCATCGACTGTCTCGGGGCTCGAGACCACGACGACCGGCGCGCCGGCGCCGCCCGGGAAGTGGTCGGAGAGGACCTTCTCGCCCGCGACGGAGTCGGGCGTGCCGAGGAACGCCTCCTCGGTGCTGAGACCGGTCGCGTTGAGCTGAATGATGCCGATGCTCGCGACGGCCAGCAAGAGCGAGGTTCCGACCCAGATCCGCCGGGGGCGCCGGGCGATGCGGCGACCGGCGCCGGCCCACACGCCGTGCGCGCTCGGGTCGACGTCGCCGAAGTGCGGGATGCGCGGCCAGAAGATCCATCGCCCCAGGACCACCAGCAGCGCGGGCAGCATCGTGAGCATCACCGCGAGACCGCACACGATGCCGATCGCGGCGACCGGACCGAGGCCGCGGGTCGACGTCATCTGGGCGAGCAGCAGGCACAGCATGCCGATCGCGACGGTCGCGCCACTGGCGACGATCGCGGGTCCCGCGCGGTGCAGAGCGCTCGCCATCGCCTCACGACGGCTCTCGTGCCGTCGCAGCTCCTCGCGGTAGCGGGCGACCAGCAGGAGGGCGTAGTCGGTGCCGGCGCCGAAGACCAGGACCGTCAGGATGCTCGCGCTCTGACCGTCGACGGTGAGGTCCGCGTACTTGGCCAGCAGGACGATGACCGCCTGGGCGACGACGAGAGCGACGGCGGCCGAGACGACCGGCAGCAGCCACAGGACCGGGCTGCGGTAGGTGAGCAGCAGCAGGATGGTCACCACGCCGCCGGCCGCGAGCAGCAGGGTGCTGTCGATGCCCTCGAAGACCGCGGCGGAGTCCGCGGCCTGCCCCGCAGGGCCGGTCACGTACGTCTCGAGCCCGTCATCACCGTCGCCCGCGGTGGCCTGCAGCTCGTCGACGACCTCAGCTGCTTTGTTCCAGCCGTCCTCGCCCAGGTTGAGCGGGACGATGATCTCGAGGGCCTCGCCGTCCTCGGACGGGATCGGACCGACGACCTTCCCGTCGATGTCGTCGCGCTGGGCGAACGTCGCCGCGTCCTCCTGTGCGGCAGCCGTGTCAGCCGGTTGCAGGCCGCCTTCGCGCTCGTACACCACCACCGCCGGGATGAGGTTGGGGGAGGAGAAGTTCTTGGCAGCGTCGAGCGCCTTCGTCGACTCCGCGCTGGTGGGCAGCCAGTTCTCTGCCTCGTTCTCCTGAACGTCGGTCAGCTGGCCGGCCGTCGAGCCGAGCAGACCGACGACCACGACCCAGAAGACGATCGCAAGTACAGGTGTGAAGCGGTGGTTGATCCATCCGGCGATCGATCGGTGCATGGTGTTCCCCCTGAAAAGCAGCTGTTCGACCCTACGACCGGCCGGGCGCCAGGAAGTCATCGTTTGCATCCCTGGGATACTGGACGCGATGACGAACCCCACGTACGCCGACGTCGAGCAGGCCCTGCTGGCGCGCTGGCCCGAAACCAGGCTCGAGCCGTCGCTGGAGCGCATCCGCGCCCTGTGCCGTCTGATGGGCGACCCCCAGACGGCGTACCCGGTGATCCAGCTCACCGGCACGAACGGCAAGACCTCGACCGGCCGCATGATCGACGCACTCCTGCGCGAGCTGGGAGTGCGCACCGGCCGGTTCACGAGCCCGCACCTGGTCTCGATGACCGAACGCATCAGCATCGACGGCCAGCCGCTGAGCGAGGAGCTCTTCGTCGAGGCCTATGCCGACGTCGCCGCGTACGCGCAGGTGGTCGACGACAGCCAGCCGGTCCCGCTGTCGTACTTCGAGCTCATGGTCGGGATCGCCTACCAGGCCTTCGCCGACGCCCCGGTCGACGTGGCCGTCGTCGAGGTCGGCATGGGCGGCACCTGGGACGCCACCAACGTCGTGGACGCCGCGGTCGCGGTCATCACGCCCATCGACGTCGACCACGCCAGCTACCTCGGTGACACGCCTGGCGACATCGCCGTCGAGAAGTCCGGGATCATCAAGCCCGGCGCCCAGGTCGTGGTGGCCCGCCAGCCCGAGGATGCCGCCGCCGAGATCGCGGCGCGGGCCACCGAGGTCGGAGCGACGCTGCACCGCGAGGGCGTGGAGTTCGGCGTGATCGACCGGACGCCCGCCCTCGGTGGTCAGCTCCTGACGCTCAAGGGCATCGGGGGGACCTACCCGGAGGTCTTCCTGCCGCTGTTCGGGAGCCACCAGGCCGACAACGCCGCGTACGCCCTGGCTGCCGTCGAGGCGTTCACCGGGTCCAAGGAGCTGGACGGCACGATCGTGCGCGACGCCTTCGCCGCGGTGACCTCGCCGGGCCGGCTCGAGGTCGTACGGCGCAGCCCGACCGTCGTCCTCGACGCGGCCCACAACCCGGCCGGTGCACGTGCGACCGCGGAGGCGGTCCAGGAGGCGTTCTCCTTCACACCTCTGATCGGGGTGGTCGGCGTGATGGCCGACAAGGAGGTCGACGAGATCCTGCAGGCGCTCGAGCCGGTGATGGCCGAGATCGTCTGCACACAGAACGCGACCGACCGGGCGATGCCCGCCGACGAGCTCGCCGACGTCGCCGAGGGCATCTTCGGCTCGGATCGGGTCCACGTCGCGCGACGGCTCCCGGACGCGATCGAGAAGGCCGTCGCGCTGGCCGAGAGCGAGCGCTACGGCGAGGGCGTCGGCAGCGGGGGTGTCCTCGTCACCGGCTCGGTGGTGACCGTGGGAGAGGCGCGAGTGCTGCTTGCCCCGAGAGAGACGGTGGACTGATGCGCGGCATGTGTGCCGGAGTGCTGTTCTTCGAGGCGATCGTCCTGGCACTGGCGACGCCGGTGATGATCCAGGTCGAGGGCGTGTCCACAGGCGTGGCGCTCGCCTGGGGCCTGGGGTTGGCTGCCCTGGCGCTGGTGACAGCCGGTCTGCTGCGTTTCCCGTGGGCGTACGCCCTGGGGTGGCTCGTCCAGGTGGGCGCGGTGGCGATGGGCTTCCTGCTCCCGATCGCGTTCTTCGTCGGCGGCGTGTTCGCGGCGATCTGGGCCACGGCGTGGGTGCTCGGCCGCCGCATCGAGCGCGACCGGGCCGCCAACCCCGAGTTCTACGCCCGCTGAGAAGCCGCTCCACCCCGGCTCGCTAGGCTTCGGTCCATGTCCGAACGCACTCTGGTCCTGCTCAAACCCGACGCCGTCGGCCGCGGTCTCGTCGGTGAGATCCTCGGCCGCTACGAGTCCAAGGGGCTCCGCATCGCCGCGATGTGGTTCGGCACGATCGACGGCGCGAAAGCGGACGCCCACTACGCCGAGCACGTCGAGCGCGACTTCTATCCGCCGCTGCGCGAGTTCGTCACGTCCGGCCCGATGGCGGCACTGGTCCTCGAGGGCGACGCGGCGATCGACGTCGTGCGCGTGCTCAACGGTGCGACCGACGGCCGGGTCGCGGCGCCGGGCACCATCCGCGGCGACCTGTCGCTGTCCAACCGCGAGAACCTCGTCCACGGCTCGGACTCCACCGCGTCGGCGGAGCGGGAGATCGCCCTGTGGTTCCCCGAGCTGGTCTGACCGCGCGGGCCGCGTGAGATATCGCGAGCCCAACCCTTCGCTCCCCGAGGTCCCCCTCCTCGGCGGTGACGTCACCGAGGGCCTGGTGCGCGTCGGCGACACCGTACGCCGACCCACCGGTCCGCAGACGCCGCTCGTGATCGATGTCTTGACGCACCTCGAGCGGGTCGGTTTCGACGGTGCCCCGCGCCACCTCGGGATCGACGAGGCCGGCCGGCAGGTGGTCTCGTACGTCCCGGGGGAGGTCGCCTCACGCCCGCGACCGGGCTGGATCGCCGACGAGACACGGATCGTGAGCGTCGCTCGGCTGCTTCGCCGCTACGACGACGCCGTCGAGACCCTCGGCGTCCCGGCCGCGGCAACCGGCCTGCCGCCTGCCGACCCAGCCGGCACCCCGGCGCGCGTCGCCGGGACACCCGAGCTGATCGGCCACCTCGACGTGACGCCGGACAACGTCGTCTTCGCCCACGGCGAGGCCCGTGCACTCATCGACTTCGACTTCGTTCGTCCGGCCACCCGGACGGAGGAGGTGCAGAACCTCCTGCTCTGGTGGGCTCCCCTCGTCCCTGTGCAGGACCGACCTCGCCCCCTCGCCGACGTGGACGTCTTCGCGCGGGCCCGCCTGCTGGTCGACGCGTACGGGCTCGCCGCGGCCGACCGCGCACGGCTGGTCGACGTCGTCGAGAACGCCGCGGCGCGGGCATGGTTCCGCATGCGGCACAACGCCGAGACGCTCGGTGGCGGCTGGGCGCGGATGTGGGACGAGGGTGTCGGCGAGGCGATCCGACGTCGCCAGGTCTGGCTGGCCGAGCACCGCGACGCCCTGCACCGGGCGGTGGCCGGCTGAGGTCTCGCGCCACCTAGCGCGAGGCGGACTGCTCCGTCCGCACGAGCCGGAGCTCGCCGGTGACGCTTGCGCGCAGCGCGGACAACAGTCCGTCGGACCGCTGGGCGGACTCCAGCCGCCGTCGGTGGGCGGCGTGCTCCGACGCCGTGGCGAACCGTGCAACGCGGACGTAGACGTCGACGTCCTCGCGTACCGGCAGCGCCGGGAACGCGTTGACGACGTCGGCGGTGGCGTACGCCGCGACGGCGACCGAGCCCAGCTCGGCGAGGAGGTCGTCGCCCTGCTCTGCCATGAGTGCGGCGAAGTCGTCGACGTCGTCCGGCTCGTACAGCGTGACGACGACGATGTCCGCAGCGAGGTCGGCGGTGGGGGACAAGGCACGTCCCGAGACCGGACGGAGCAGCAGGACGTCGTCCGACGAGATCATCGTGGCGTTCGCGGCGTCGCGGTGCCGGGCCCACACCGGCCCCTCGTAGAACGCGCGCAGTGCCGGCCCGCGGCTCGCGGCGTCGTCGAACCCGCGTATCCAGACGAACTGGTCGGGATCGTCGAGGTCTCGGAACGGCCCGAGGACCGACATCCCGACCTCCTCCTGCGGGGTCACGAGCTCCGACTCGAACAGGCGGACGAGCGTCTCGCGTTGACCCGCGTGCAGCGCGTAGCGGCGGAGCTCGACGAGGGCAGGCGCAGAGGACATGACCACACCCTGGCAGCAGGCACCGACATCCCCGCTCGGACGGGCCGTACGGCGGTTCGCGGGCGTGTCTGCCCGGGAAGACTGCGACGCCGACCTAGCCTGAGCCCATGTCCTTCCCCTTGCGCAGCCTGCTCGGGCGCGACATGGCGGTCGACCTGGGCACGGCGAACACCCTCGTCTATGTGCGGGGCAAGGGCGTCATGCTCGACGAGCCGTCGGTCGTCGCCCTCGCTGCGCAGACCCATGAGATCCTCGCCGTGGGGTCTGAGGCCAAGCGGATGCACGGGCGCACGCCTGACGCGATCTCGGTGGTCCGACCGATGAAGGACGGCGTGATCGCCGACTTCGAGGCGTGCGAGCACATGCTGAGGCTGTTCATCCAGCAGGTCCACCGGCGTCGCTACTTCACCAAGCCTCGCCTGGTCGTGTGCGTCCCGAGCGCCATCACCTCGGTCGAGCAGCGTGCGGTCCGAGAGGCCGGCTACCAGGCCGGAGCCCGCCAGGTGTTCATCGTCGAGGAGCCGATGGCGGCAGCGCTCGGTGCGGGTCTGCCCGTGCACGAGCCGACCGGCAACATGATCGTCGACGTGGGCGGAGGCACGACGGAGGTCGCGGTGATCGCGCTCGGGGGCATCGTGGCCAGCCGCTCGATCCGCACCGCGGGCGACGACATGGACGAGGCCATCGTGGCGTGGTTCAAGAAGGAGCACGCGCTGCTGCTCGGCGACCGTACGGCCGAGGACCTCAAGGTGACGGCCGGATCAGCCTTCCCCCTGCCCGACGAACGGACCGTCCACGTCCGCGGCCGCGACCTCGTCGGAGGTCTCCCTCGGACGGTGGACGTCACCGTCGGCGAGGTCCGTCGCGCGTTGGAGGAGCCCGTGGCGGCGATCGTCGACGCCATCAGGGGCACGCTCGACCTGACGCCGCCCGAGCTCGCGGGCGACATCATGGACCGGGGCATCGTCCTCACCGGCGGCGGGGCGCTGCTGCCGGGCCTCGACGACCGGATCCGCCACGAGACGCAGATCCCGGTCCACGTGGTCGACGACCCCCTCCACTCGGTCGCGCTCGGCGCCGGCAAGTGCGTGGAGGAGTTCGACGCCCTGCAGCAGGTGCTCACTTCCGAGCCCCGCAGGTGACGGCGTGGCCAGGACCCGTCGTCGCCCCGACCAGCAGCACCGTCCGCGGACGGTGCTGCTCGTGCTGCTGCTCGCCGCCGTCGCCCTGATCAGCGTCGACCTGTCCGGAGCCGGATCGCCCGCCCGTACGCTCGCCGGCTCCGTGCTCGGACCACTGGAGTCGGGCGCCCATCGGCTCTTGTCGCCGTTCGGCGTCGACAGCTTCGCCACCCGCGACCAGCTCCGCGACGACAAGGCCGCGCTCGAGGCGGAGAACGCCCGCCTGCGAGGGCTGGTGGCCTCGTCCGACGTCGACCGGACTCGGCTCGCCGAGTACGACGCGCTCGCGGCGTTCGCGACCTCGGCGGACCTCGAGACGGTGACGGCCCACGTCGTCGGGATCGGTGCAGCGCAGTCCTTCCGGCGCACCGTCGTCCTCGACGCGGGCACGTCACGCGGTGTCCGCCGGGACATGACCGTGCTGGGTCCCGACGGCCTCGTCGGTCGCGTCATCAGCGCAACCTCGCGCAACGCCGTCGTGCTCCTGCTCGTCGACGCCGACTCGGTGGTCGGTGCGCGGCTCGGAGCCGAGCACGAGCTCGGGATGCTGCGTGGTGACGGCAGCCTGTCGGGCACGGGGAGGCTGAACCTCGAGGTGCTCGACCGCTCCGCCGTGCCGAAGGTCGGTGACCCGATCGTCTCGTGGGGATCGCGCGACGGTGTCCCGTACATCGCCGGGGTCCCGATCGGCCGCGTCGAGAAGGTCGTGGAGTCGCCGCGTGACGAGACCGCATCGGTGACGGTGGCGCCCTACGTCGACTTCTCCGCCCTCGACACGGTCTCGGTCGTCGTCGGCGCCCGGAAGGGATCGTGACGGTGGACGGCCGTCGGGTCGCCCTCGTCGTGGCCCTGCTCGTCGTCGGCGTGGTCGCTCAGACCAGCGTGCTGGCGCCGCTGGTCCCGACCGCGGTGGTTCCCGACGTCGTGCTCGTCCTCGTGGTGGCGGTGGGCTTGTGCGGGGGGACCACCGAAGGGGCCTGGGCCGGGTTCACCGGCGGCCTGCTGCTCGACGCCGCGCCGCCCGCCGACCACGTCCTCGGTCAGTGGGCGCTATCGCTCACGGTGGTCGGCTACCTCGCCGGGACCGTCGACCGGGGGAGCCGGCCGTCGTGGCTGAGCGACAGCCTCACCGTGGCTGCGGCCGCCTTCGTCGGCACCTCGATCTTCGCGCTGAGCAGCCTCGCCCTCGGTGAGCCCGGGGCGCACCTCGCGATGGTGCTCCCGGTCGTCGCGCTCGCCGTCGTCTACGACGTGGTGCTGGGCCTGGCTCTGGTGCCCGGCGTCCGTGCTCTGCTCGGCAGGGTCGAGCCTGCCCCACAGGTCAGGTGGTGACGGTGCGGCGAGGGCGGGCACGGATCGTCGTGGTGCAGGTGCTCGTGGTCGCGCTGTTCGCGACGCTGTGCGCCCGCCTCTGGTACGTCCAGGTCGTCGGCGGCGACGAATACCAAGCGCGCGCCGCGAACAACGCCAACCGCCAGGTCCTCGTGCAGCCTCAGCGCGGCCTGGTCGTCGACGCGATGGGGCGCCCGCTGGCTGCCAACAAGGTCACCTGGGTCGTCACGGTCGACCGCTCGCGGCTGACGCGGCTCGAGTCCGAGGAGCAGAGCGACGTGCTGGGACGGCTCGCCCGGCTGGTCGACCTCGACTACGACGTGCTCCTCGACCGGATCAAGCTGTGTGGCGAGCAGGGGGCGCCGGAGCCCCCGGCCTGCTGGAACGGCTCGCCGTACGAGCCGGTCCCGGTCGCGCAGGACGTCCCGCGGGACGTGGCGCTGTCGCTGTCGGAGCGGGCCGAGGAGTTCCCCGCGGTCGCCGCCGAGCAGCGCTCGGTGCGGGCGTACCCGCGCCCCGAGGGGGTCAACGCCGCGCAGCTGCTCGGCTACGTCACGCCGATCACCGCTGACGAGTACGACGCGGCGCGCGAGCGCGACGACGAGAGCCTCAACGCGGCCTCCGTGGTCGGACGGGCCGGGGTCGAGCGCAGCTACGACGCCGACCTGCGTGGAGTCCCGGGGACGACCGGCAAGTCGGTGGACTCGCGAGGTCGGGTCATCGCGGAGGGTACGGCGGTGGACCCGCAGGCGGGCAGGACCGTGGTCACGAGCATCGACTCCCGGGTCCAGGCGCTCGCCGAGGGACAGCTGAAGAAGGCGATCGAGAAGGCCCGCACGACCCACGACGACGTCACCGGACGCAGCTACGAGGCGACCGCCGGGGCCGCCGTCGTCCTGGACCCCGACGACGGGCGAGTGATCGCGGCGGCGAGCTACCCGTCGTACGACCCGCAGGTCTGGGTCGACGGCATCACCAACCGGCAGCTCGAGTCGCTCTACGCCGAGGACTCCGGGACCCCGCTGCTGTCTCGCGTGACGCAGGCGCAGCTCGCGCCGGGGTCGACGTGGAAGCCCTTCGTCGCCGCGGGAGCGCTCGAGGACCGGTGGGACACCGGATCGCGCCTCGACTGCTCCTCCGGGCTCCAGGTGGGCAACCGGTGGTTCAAGAACTACGAGTCGGCCTCGTACGGGCCGATCGGCTTCGACCGGGCGCTCGCGGCGTCCTGCGACACGTTCTTCTACCGGATCGCCTACGCCGCGTGGACGGACCAGGGCGGCACCGACGCCAAGACCGGCGTCCACGACCCGCTGGTCGAGATGGCACGCGCGTTCGGGTTCTCCGAGCGCACCGGCATCGACATCCCCGGTGAGGCCGGCGGGCGTCTCGGCGACCGGCAGTGGCGCCAGGACTACTGGAAGGCCAACAAGGACCGCTACTGCGCGATCGCCCGCAAGCCCGAGAAGGTGGAGAGCGCCTACCTGCGCCTGTTCGCGCGCGAGTTCTGCGCCGACGGCTACGTCTACCGAGCGGGAGACGCGGTCAACTTCTCGATCGGTCAGGGCGAGACCCTGGTGACGCCGCTGCAGCTCGCTGTTGGCTACGCCGCGCTCGCCAACGGAGGCACGCTCTACGAGCCCCGGGTGGCGAAGGCGGTGCTGGACGCCGACGGCTCGGTGGTGCGCGAGATCGCTCCGGAGCGGGCCGGACGCGTGCCGGTCAGCAAGAAGCACCTGCGCTACGTCGACGGCGCGCTCCTCGACACCGCCAAGACGGGCACGATGGCCTGGAAGATGGGCGGCTTCCCGCTCGACCAGGTGAAGGTCCGTTCCAAGACCGGGACCGCCGAGGTCACAGGGCGTCAGACGACCGGGTGGGTCGCCTCGTACGACGAGAACTACGTCGTCGTGATGATGATGGAGCAGGCGGGCACCGGCTCAGGGTCGTCCGGCGACGCGGTGCGGGCGATCTGGGAGGGCCTGTACGGCATCGAGGGCGGCAAGGTCCGGCGGGACCGGGCACTCATGCCGAGAGCCAGACCGCCGGTCTCGCTCCCTCGGGTCGCCGACGACGGCAGGATCCTGCCGCCGGTCACGAAGCGCACGAAGGCCGATGCCGACGAGGAGGACGACCGGTGAGCGGCCGGGGGACCGTACGCCCGGCGCTGCGGCCTGGCGCCTCGGTGCGGACCTCGTGGGGCGACGTCGACCTGCCTCTGGTCGCGTCGGCCCTCGCGCTCTCGGTCGTCGGGACTCTGCTGGTCTGGTCGGCGACCGCGTCGCGCGACGACCTCACCGGTGGCGATCCCACCGCGTACCTGGTCAAGCAGGCGACCAACGTCGTGATCGCCGTCGGGCTCGGCGTGGTCATGGCGTCGACCGACCGGAGGTGGATCCGGTTGTGGGCGCCGGTCGTCTACGGCGCCGCGGTCCTGGGGCTGGTGCTGGTCTTCGTGCCCGGTGTCGGCGCCGTGGTCAACGGGTCACGCTCGTGGCTTCAGGTGGGCGGGCTCTCGCTCCAGCCGGCCGAGCTCGCGAAGCTCGGCGTGGTGCTCGTGATGGCCCTGCTCTTCGCCGAGCGGACCGAGGGCAGGATGCGCCGGGTCGTCCGTTCGTCCGACGTCCTGCTGGCCCTGGCCTGCGCTGCCGTGCCGGCTGCCTTGATCCTCGCCCAGCCCGACCTCGGGACGCTGATGGTGATGGCCGCGATCGTCCTGGGTGTGCTCGCCGTCGCGGGTGTCCGTCTCCTGTGGCTCGGCGGACTCGTGACGGTCGGGCTGGCGGTGGTCCTCGGAGCGATCGCCGTGGGGGTCATCGAGGAGTACCAGGTCTTGCGCTTCGAGGCCTTCACCGACCCTGAGCTCGATCCGCGCGGGGCTGGCTACAACACGGTGCAGGCACGGATCGCGATCGGCAACGGTGGTCTGCTCGGTCAAGGACTCTTCCACGGCACCCAGACGCAGGCCGGCTTCGTCCCCGAGCAGCACACCGACTTCGTCTTCACGGTGGCGGGGGAGGAGCTCGGTCTCCTCGGCGCCGGGCTCGTCGTGCTGCTCCTGGGGGTCCTGGTGTGGCGGTGCCTGCGGATCGCCGCACGGGCCGACGACCTCTTCGACCGGCTGGCAGCGGCGGGGATCGGGTGCTGGTTCGGCTTCCAGGCGTTCCAGAACATCGGGATGTCGCTGGGCATCATGCCGATCACCGGCGTGCCGCTGCCGTTCGTGTCGTACGGCGGCACGGCGTTGTTCGCCTCGGCGATGGCCGTGGGCCTGCTGGTCGCGATCGGCCGTCGCAGCGCGCCTCCGGCCGTGGTCGTCCGGTCCCGGGCCACCCGCTCCCGCTGACCCGCGGCCGCCAGACGTTGACCCGCGGCCGCCAGACGTTGACCCGCGGCCGCCAGACGTTGACCCGCGGCCGCCAGACGGTGGCCCGCGAGGGATTCGGTGGGCGGGACATCCCTCGTTACCCTGGTGGCATGCCCGTCAACCACCTCGACGACTCCGTCGCGTCGGTCTTCGACCGGCTCGAGCCGATCCTTCCCACGATCAGCAAGCCGATCCAGTACGTCGGCGGGGAGCTCAACTCCGTCAACAAGGACTGGAGCGCCGTCGACGTCCGGTGGGCCCTGATGTATCCCGACGCCTACGAGGTCGGTCTCCCCAACCAGGGCGTCCAGATCCTGTACGAGGTCCTCAACGAGCGCGACTGGCTCCTCGCCGAGCGCACGTACGCGGTCTTTCCCGACATGGAAGCCGCGATGCGCGAGCACGGGATCCCTCAGTTCACGGTGGACAGCCACCGCCCGGTCAGGGCGTTCGACCTGCTGGGTGTCTCGTTCTCCACCGAGCTCGGATACACCAACCTCTTGACGGCTCTGGACCTCGCGGGCATCCCGCTGCGCGCGGCCGACCGCACCGACGCCGACCCGATCGTCCTCGCCGGTGGGCACGCCGCCTTCAACCCCGAGCCGATCGCGGACTTCGTCGACGCGGCGGTGCTCGGTGACGGCGAGGAGATCGTCCTCAAGATCAGCGAGGTCGTGCGGGAGTGGAAGGCCGAGGGCTGTCCCGGTGGTCGCGAGGAGCTGCTGATGCGCCTCGCGAGCTCCGGCAGCGTCTACGTTCCCATGTTCTACGACGTCGACTACCTCCCCGACGGTCGCATCCAGCGGGTGGCCCCCAACCGTCCCGGGGTCCCGTGGCGCGTCACGAAGCACACGCTGATGGACCTCGACCAGTGGCCGTACCCGAAGAACCCGCTGGTCCCGCTCGCCGAGACCGTCCACGAGCGCTACTCGGTGGAGATCTTCCGCGGCTGCACCCGCGGCTGCCGCTTCTGCCAGGCCGGCATGATCACCCGCCCGGTGCGCGAGCGCAGCCTGCAGACCATCGGAGAGATGGTCGACAACGGGCTCAAGAAGTCCGGTTTCGAGGAGGTCGGCCTCCTCTCGCTGAGCAGCGCCGACCACACCGAGATCGGAGAGGTCGCCAAGCAGCTCGGCGACCGTTATGAGGGGTCCAACACCTCGCTGTCGCTGCCGAGCACCCGCGTCGACGCGTTCAACATCACGCTCGCCAACGAGTTCAGCCGCAACGGGCGCCGGTCCGGCCTCACGTTCGCTCCCGAGGGCGGGTCGGAGCGCCTGCGCAAGGTGATCAACAAGATGGTCACCGAGGAGGACCTGATCCGGACGGTCTCTGCGGCGTACTCGCACGGCTGGCGCCAGGTCAAGCTCTACTTCATGTGCGGCCTCCCCACCGAGACCGACGAGGACGTCATGCAGATCGGTGAGCTCGCCAAGAAGGTCATCGAGACCGGCCGTGAGGTGTCCGGCCGCAAGGACATCCGCTGCACGGTGTCGATCGGCGGCTTCGTCCCGAAGCCGCACACCCCGTTCCAGTGGGCCGCCCAGCTCGACCACGAGACCACCGACGAGCGACTCCGCAAGCTGCGCTCCTCGGTGCAGTCCGACAAGCGCTTCGGCCGGGCGATCGGCTTCCGCTACCACGACGGCAAGCCGGGCACGATCGAGGGCCTCCTCTCGCGGGGTGACCGACGGGTCGGCCGCATCATCGAGGCGGTCTGGCGTGACGGCGGCCGATTCGACGGCTGGAGCGAGCACTTCTCGTACGAGCGCTGGGAGCGTTGCGCGGACGAGGCGCTGGCCGACGAGCCGGTCGACCTCGACTGGTACACCACGCGGGAGCGCGAGTACGCCGAGGTGCTCCCCTGGGACCACCTGGACTCCGGGCTCGACCGTGACTGGCTCTGGGAGGACTGGCAGGACGCCATCGACCCCGACGGGGCTCGCGAGGTCGAGGACTGCCGCTGGACCCCGTGCTTCGACTGCGGCGTCTGCCCGCAGATGGACCTCGACATCCAGATCGGCCCCACCGGCAAGACGCTGCTCCCGCTCAGCGTCCTCTGATGCGGGTACGCCGCGCCGGGGCGGCCGACGTGCGGGCCCTCGCCGGTCTCCGGGCGCGGTGGACCGAGGAGCTGGACGGTCCGACCGACGACCCGTCGTTCCTCGACCGCTTCGACGCGTGGTTCGCCCGCGAGTCGGCGCAGCGGGTGGTCTGGCTGGCCGAGACCGGCGAGGGCTCGCCGATCGGCATGCTCAACGTGATGCTCTTCGAGCGGATGCCGCGGCCGGGCCGGGCCACGGGCAGCTGGGGCTACGTCGCCAACGTCTACGTGGTGCCCGCGCACCGGGGCGCGGGTGTCGGAGGGCGGCTGATGGGGGCACTGACCTCGTACGCGGACGAGACCGGCCTGGTCCGTCTCGTCCTGAGCCCGACCGCACGGTCGGTCTCGCTCTACGCACGCGCGGGGTTCAGCGGTGACCACGACCTCATGCTGCGGCCCCAGGGAGCACTCAGCGAGCGTGGAGCTGGTCCTCGACCATGACGGGCCGGGCGACGTAGGTCCCGACGACCCCGATCAGCAGCGCGAGCGCGACGAGCATCGCGACCGGGGCGCCCCACCCACCCGTCGAGTCGTGGAGGAGTCCCGTCCCGAACGGGCCGAGCGCCGCGATGAGGTAGCCGAGTCCCTGCACGAACCCCGAGAGCGCGACCGTGCCCTCGTGCGTGCGGGACCGCTTGGCGATCATCGTCAGGACCCAGGGGAAGGCGGCGCCTCCGATGCCCAGCAGGACCGCCCAGGCCCACGGCGCCGCGGTCGGCCACCAGAGGACGCCGAGCCAGCCGGCCGCCGTGACCACGGCGAACGACCAGGGCAACCACGCGCGGTCGCGTGACCAGCCGATGACCGCCGGCAGCAGGAGCGCGGCCGGGATCCCGATCCCCGTGACGATCGCCAGCATGCTGCCCGCATAGGCGTCGCTGAGCCCGGCATCCTCCAGGATCGCGGGGAACCAGCCGAACTGGGCGTACGCCTGCGCGGCCTGTGCCCCGAAGCAGACCGCCATCATCCAGGCCAGCGGAGCGCGGACCAGCTCCCCGATCGTGATCGGGGTCGCCGCGTCGGTGGAGCGGACGTCGTGGCGGAGCAGCCGGAGCCAGGGGACGAGCGTGACGGCCGCGAGCAGGGCCCACGTGAAGAGGCCCCACCGCCAGTCACCCGTCGCCTCCGCGATGGGAACGGTGAGGGCGGCCGACAGCGTCGCCCCTCCGACGATGGCGGCGCCGGCGATCGACGACACCAGGGCGATCCGGTCGGGGAAGTGGACCTTCACCAACGGCGGAAGGATCACGTTGCCGATCGCGCAGCCCGCGAGCGCCACAGCCGAGGCGATGAGGAAGAGCCCGCCGCTCTCGGCGAACGTCCGTGCCGCGAGTCCGACCGCGACGACCGCGGTCGACGCGATAGCGGTGGTGTGCAGGCCGATCGCGCGCACGATCGTGTTCGCGAGCGAGCCGACCAGGGCGAAGCAGATCACCGGGAGCGTGGTGAGCGCGCCGGCGGCGGTCGCCGACATGTCGAGGTCACCGCGGATGTCGTTGAGGACCACGCCGACGCTGCCCACCGACGCCCTCAGGTTCAGCGCGAGCAGGATGATGCACGCGAGGACGAAGGCTCGGTTGCCACGAGACTCGAGAGTGGGGGACGTCACCGGACAAATCTGTCACGGGACGCGCGGGAGCCGGCGGAGGGGCGCCCTTGGGTACCCTCGCACGGTGACCAGCCCTGACCGCGTCCCCGCCAACCCGGAGGCGCCGAACCCGCAGCTCCCGAGCGTCCAGAAGCTACGGATCCGCTATGCGAAGCGAGGTCGGCTGCGCTTCACGAGCCACCGGGACTTCGGACGTGCCTTCGAGCGCGCGGTGCGTCGCGCCGGTGTCCCCATCGCCCACTCCTCCGGCTTCTCCCCTCACCCCAAGATCTCGTACGCCGGCGCCTCGCCGACCGGTGCCGCCAGCGAGGCCGAGTACCTCGAGATCGGCGTCGTGCGCCACGTGGACCCGGACGAGCTCGCGAGGGCGCTGGACACCGCGCTCCCGCCGGGCCTGGACATCCTCGAGGTCGTCGCCGTACGCGAGGGGAGCGGCAGTCTGGCCGATCGGCTGGAGGCCAGTGCATGGACGCTGGTGCTGCCGACCGTGTCGCCCGAGACGGCCGCCTCGGCGGTCGATGCCTTCCTCGCGGCCCCGGAGGTTCTGGTGGACCGGATGACCAAGAAGGGCCTGCGGACGTTCGACAGCCGCGCCGCCGTGGTGCGCCTGGAGAGCCGGAGGTCCCCTGACACTCAGGGCACGTGTGCGATACTGGACGTGGTCGTGCGTCACGGAACCCCGTCCGTACGACCCGACGATGTTCTCGCCGGGCTCCGCGCCATCGCGGGTCTCGTGCCCTCGGAGGTCCCTGTGGCCACCCGGACGGCACAAGGTCCACTCGATGCGCAGTCCGGCACGGTCGGCGATCCACTCGCGCCCGACCGCGACGCGTCGTAGGCGCACGATGCCTGCGGCGACGACCGCGGCGGCGAGGGGAGAGCCCGTGACAGGCCGACCTAAGTGGGGAGCGTCGCCGTAGCCCGGGTAGCCGGGCCGACCGCAGGCTTGCGTCCGCAGTGCGACCCCGTTGCACGCGGCGACGACATCGCCTCGCGTGCAGCTTCGGCGGCCGCGGGGCCGGAGGAGCACACATGCTCGACGAGCAGAACCCGCCGAACTCGACCTCGGAAGACGTCGACACCCCACAGGCCCCCGGTGATCAGCCGGTCGCTGCCGTGACCCGCCGGCGTCGCACCGCTTCCCGACCGGCTGGCCCCCCGACCGCCGCCGTGTTCTCGGAGCCCGGGGCACCTGCGAAGCCCGCGCGTTCGAGCCGGTCACGCAAGGCTCCCGCGAGCGCCGGCGCCGCGCAGACCGTGCCCGAGGAGAAGCCCGAGACCTCGGTCGAGACGGCCGCTCCCGAGGCCGCCGAGCCGCCCAAGGTCACCCGTACCACCCGGACCCGCAAGAAGGCCGCCTCCCGGTCGGCAGGTCCCGCAGATCCTGCGCCCGTCGCCGCTGACGTGCCGTCCGGCGACACGCCCGCCGTCGAGCCGGCCGACGAGCTCCCTGTCACCGACGACCCCGTCGCGCCCGCGGAAGCCGCTCCGGCTGTGGTCGAGCGCGTCGACGAGGTCGACGAGGTCGATGAGGAGGACGAGCAGGAGGTTCGACCGGCAACCTCGGCTCGCGCGCCCTTCGTCGCACCGCTCTTCCAGGCGCCCGAGCCCAAGGCCGCGCCGCGCCGCCGCCGCCGTGCAGCCGACGTGGCCGACGAGACGGAGGACCGCGAGGAGGACGGCCGCGGGTACGGCTCGGACGACCGCCGTGGACGCAGCCGTGACGACGCGGACCTGCCGGAGCGCGACCACGAGGACTCCGACTCCGACTCCGACGAGGGCCAGGACGAGAGCGACGGCAGCACGCCCGGCCGTCGCCGTCGCCGCCGCGGTGGCCGTCGTCGACGTCGCTCGGGCAACGGTGACGACGTCGAGAACCTCGACCTCGACGCCGAGTCCGACTCCGGCGAGGCCGCAGAAGGCGCGACGACGGCAGCCGATGAGACCCCTGACGAGTCCGAGGACGACGACACCTCCGACGACGAGTCCTCGAGCACCGGTGAGGACGACAGCGGCACCTCGAGCCGTCGTCGTCGTCGCCGCCGTCGTCGCGGCGAGGACAGCGACGCGGCCGCGGACGACCCCGAGAACACCGTCGTCCGTGTGCGCGAGCGCCGCAGCGCCGAGGACGAGATCACGAGCGTCTCGGGCTCGACCCGGCTGGAGGCCAAGAAGCAGCGCCGCCGCGAGGGTCGTGAGGCGGGTCGTCGCCGCACGCCGATCGTCTCCGAGGCCGAGTTCCTCGCCAGGCGCGAGTCGGTCAAGCGCGAGATGGTCATCCGCCAGCGCGAGGACCTCACGCAGATCGCCGTTCTCGAGGACGACGTCCTCGTCGAGCACTACGTGGCGCGCGAGTCGCAGACCTCGCTCATCGGCAACGTCTACCTCGGGCGGGTCCAGAACGTCCTGCCCTCGATGGAGGCGGCGTTCGTCGACATCGGCAAGGGCCGCAACGCGGTGCTCTACGCCGGCGAGGTCGACTGGAGCAAGCTCGGTGACGGCAAGCCGCGCAAGATCGAGGAGGCGCTCAAGTCCGGCCAGTCGGTCCTCGTCCAGGTGTCGAAGGATCCCGTCGGGCACAAGGGCGCGCGGCTCACGAGCCAGATCAGCCTGCCCGGTCGCTTCCTGGTCTACGTGCCCGGCGGCCAGACCAGCGGGATCTCCCGCAAGCTGCCCGACACCGAGCGCAACCGGCTCAAGTCGTTGCTCAAGGGCATCCTCCCCGAGGACGCGGGCGTGATCATCCGGACCGCCGCCGAGGGCGCGACCGAGGACCAGCTCACCCGCGACGTCGAGGCGCTCGACGCCCGCTGGAAGGACATCGAGAAGAAGGCCGCCTCCGCATCGGCCCCGCAGCTGCTGTACGGCGAGCCGGACCTCACCATCAAGGTCGTCCGTGACCTCTTCAACGAGGACTTCGCGCGCCTCGTCGTCGAGGGGACCGACGCCACCGAGATCATCGACGGCTACGTCAGCCACGTCGCCCCGGATCTCAAGGACCGGGTGGAGGCGTGGAGCGGATCCGAGTCCGGTGACGTCTTCTCCGCCTACCGGATCGACGAGCAGATCGCCAAGGCACTGGACCGGAAGGTCTGGCTGCCGTCCGGCGGCTCGCTGGTGATCGATCGTACCGAGGCGATGACCGTCGTCGACGTCAACACCGGGAAGTTCACCGGATCGGGCGGCAACCTCGAGGAGACGGTCACCAAGAACAACCTCGAGGCCGCCGAGGAGATCGTCCGTCAGCTCCGGCTGCGCGACATCGGCGGCATCATCGTGGTCGACTTCATCGACATGGTGCTGGAGAGCAACCGCGACCTCGTGCTCCGCCGTCTGGTCGAGTGCCTCGGCCGCGACCGGACCCGGCACCAGGTGGCGGAGGTGACCTCCCTCGGGCTGGTCCAGATGACCCGCAAGCGGATCGGGACGGGCCTCCTCGAGGCGTTCAGCGAGCCGTGCGAGCACTGCCACGGCCGCGGCCTGATGATCCACGACCACCCCGTCGAGTCCAAGCGGGGCTCGGAGGAGAGCCGGCGCGGTCGCAGCGGCCGAGGTCGTGGGCGCAGCGACGAGGGAGACAAGCCCGCCAAGGGCGCCGACTCCAAGGCGAAGAAGGAGCCGAAGCCCGCGGACGACGCGCAGCCCGAGGCGCCGGAGCCGACGTCTCACGACACGGCAGACGCCGCGACGCAGGAGACCCCGGAGGCGACCACCCCGCGCAAGCGTCGCCGTCGCCGCAGCGGCTCGGAGGAGTCGAGCGACGGCCCGTCGGCCGAGGCCGGCGTAGAGGCACCCGGTACGCTCGACGGAGGAGCCCCGGACCCCGCTTTGACCGGTGACAGGGAGACTCCGTAGACTAGATGAGCGGCGCGCCTGTGAGCGTGTCGGTCTGTGTGCCCGCACGAGCGCCTCGTGCCTGGTGACGGCACCACCCCAGAGTTTCAAGACAGCCAAGCTCCGACAGCGGAGCAGCAACGAGTGAGGATGTGAGTCGGCGGTGTACGCGATCGTGCGCAGTGGCGGCCAGCAGCAGAAGGTCGCGGTCGGCGACATCATCGAGATCGACAAGATCAAGACCACGGTCGGCGAGTCGGTCGAGCTCCCCGCCGTGCTCCTCGTCGACGGTGACGCGGTGACGTCGGACGCCGACTCCCTCGGCAAGGTCTCGGTCACGGCTGAGGTCCTCGGCGCCACCAAGGGCCCGAAGATCATCATCCAGAAGTACAAGAACAAGACCGGTTACAAGAAGCGCCAGGGTCACCGTCAGCACTACACCCAGGTCAAGATCACCGGCATCTCGAAGTGACGCGAAAGTAGGCTCGAGCACATGGCACACAAGAAGGGCGCCGCTTCTACCAAGAACGGCCGTGACTCCAACTCCCAGCGCCTCGGTGTGAAGCGCTTCGGTGGCCAGCAGGTCGGCGCGGGCGAGATCATCGTCCGTCAGCGCGGCACGCACTTCCACCCGGGCACCAACGTCGGCCGTGGTGGCGACGACACGCTGTTCGCCCTCGCCGCGGGCGCGGTCGAGTTCGGCACGCGTCGCGGCCGTCGCGTCGTCAACATCGTCCCGGCGGAGTGACCTGAAGGACTTCCACGACGAGGGGCGGGTCCGCATCGCGCGGGCTCGCCCCTCGTCTCGTTCCAGCACCGTCGACGGCGTCCGCGCCCGTCGTACGGGACCGCGCATCAGCGCAGGTTGAGCGCGGCGTACTGAGGAGGTGGCACGGATGGCAGTTCCGACTTTCGTCGACAAGGTGACCCTGCACGTCAAGGGTGGCGACGGCGGCAACGGCATCGCCTCGGTCCACCGCGAGAAGTTCAAGCCCCTCGGTGGACCCGACGGCGGCAACGGCGGCCGTGGCGGTGACGTCATCCTGCGGGTCGACTCCGACGTGACCACGCTCGTCGACTTCTACCACGAGCCGCACCGTCGAGCCGGCAAGGGGCATCACGGCAGCGGTGGCAACCGCAGCGGATCCCAGGGCGAGGACATCGTGCTCGCCGTGCCCGACGGCACCGTGGTCCGCGGGGCCGACGGCGAGATCCTCGCCGACATGGTCGGGCCCGGCTCGGAGCTGGTGATCGCCGAGGGTGGTCGTGGAGGGCTGGGCAACGCCGCGCTCGCCTCCAGCAAGCGGAAGGCCCCCGGCTTCGCGCTGAAGGGCGAGCCGGGCGACGAGCGGACGATCTCCCTCGAGCTGAAGGTCGTGGCCGACATCGGTCTCGTGGGGTTCCCGAGCGCCGGCAAGTCGAGCCTGATCGCCGCGCTCTCGCGAGCTCGGCCCAAGATCGCCGACTACCCCTTCACCACCCTCGTCCCCAACCTCGGCGTCGTGGTCGCCGGTGACGTGACCTACACCGTCGCCGACGTCCCCGGCCTGATCGAGGGCGCGGCGGACGGGCGCGGCCTCGGTCACGACTTCCTGCGTCACGTCGAGCGTTGCGCTGCGCTGGTCCACGTCATCGACTGCGCGACGATCGAGCCCGGGCGAGACCCCTTGAGCGACCTCGACGTCATCGAGAACGAGCTCGCGGCGTACGGCGGCCTCGAGGACCGCCCCCGTCTGGTGGCCCTCAACAAGGTCGACGTCCCCGACGCCAAGACCATCGCCGAGTTCGTCCGCGGCGAGCTCGAGGCGCGCGGTCTCGACGTCTACGAGATCTCGGCCGCCTCCCACGAGGGCCTCAAGGACCTCTCGTACGCGATGGCGGAGGTCGTCGCGTCCTCGCGCAAGAGCGTCACCGCGGCCCCAGCGACGCGCATCGTCCTCCGGCCGCGCTCGGCCGACGGCGAGGACGACTTCACGATCACGCACACCGCCGGTCAGTGGGTCGTCCGCGGCGAGAAGCCGGAGCGCTGGGTTCGCCAGACCGACTTCACCAACGACGAGGCCGTCGGGTTCCTCGCAGACCGGCTCAACCGTCTCGGCGTCGAGAACCGCCTGATCGCCATGGGCGCGGAGGCGGGCGACGACGTGGTGATCGGTGGCGTCGACGACGCGGTCGTGTTCGACTTCGACCCGCAGGTGAACGCCGGCGCTGAGCTGCTCGGCTCGCGACGTGGCGAGGATGACCGGCTGATCGAGAACCATCGGCGCACCAACAAGCAGCGCCGCGAGGACCTGACACGCAAGCGCGAGTACGAGCGTGCGGCCCGCAGGGATCGCGCGGCCGGGCGTGTGCCGCCCGAGACGCTCTGGTCCGAGGAACCGGCGCCGGACGGCGACGAGGACGTGTGAGGCCCTGAGGTGAGGATCGTCGTCAAGGTCGGCTCGTCGTCGCTCAGCTCCCCGCGTGGCGGCCTCGACCTGGCGCGCCTGCACGGCCTCGTCGACGCCCTCGCCGCAGCGCGCGTACGCGGTGACGAGGTGGTGCTCGTCAGCTCCGGTGCCATCGCGACAGGGCTCTCGCCGCTGGCCCTGACGGCGCGCCCGCGTGACCTCGCGACGCAGCAGGCTGCCGCCAGCGTCGGACAGGGCCTGCTGGTGGCGCGGTACACCGAGCGGTTCGCGCGGCACGACCTCGTCGTCGGTCAGGTCCTTCTCACCATCGACGACGTCGTGCGCCGTACGAACTACCGCAACGCGTACCGGACCCTCGCTCGTCTGCTCGACCTCGGAGTCGTCCCGGTCGTCAACGAGAACGACACGGTCGCCACGAGCGAGATCCGCTTCGGTGACAACGACCGCCTCGCTGCGCTGGTGGCCCACCTCGTCCACGCCGACCGGCTCCTGCTGCTGTCGGACGTCGACGGACTCTACGACGGGAACCCGGCGACCCCGGGTGCCAGGCTCGTCCGCCACGTCCACGGCGACGCCGACCTCGACGGGCTCGACATCGCCAGGCCGAGCCCGTCGAAGGTCGGCACCGGTGGCATGGTCACCAAGGTCGAGGCCGCCCGGATCGCGACCGGCGCCGGGATCCCCGTGCTCCTCACGAGCGCTTCGGAGGTCAACGGAGCGCTCGAGGGACGCGACGTCGGCACCACGTTCCACCCCACGGGACGGCGCCGCCCCACCCGCCTCCTGTGGCTGGCGCACGCGACGACCGGCAAGGGCCGCCTCGTCCTCGACGCAGGAGCGGTCCGCGCGCTCGTCGAGCGGGGTGCGTCCCTGCTCCCCGCAGGTGTCGTCGCCAGCGAGGGGACGTACGAGGCTGGGGACCCGGTCGACCTCGTGGACGAGTCGGGGAGTCTGGTCGCCCGTGGGCTGATCGGCTACGACAGCACCGAGCTGCCCAAGATGGTCGGTCGTTCGACCCACGACCTCGCAGCCGAGATGGGCGGGGAGTACGCGCGCGCGCTCGTCCACCGCGACGATCTCGTGCTCCTGGACTGAACCGGCCGCGGTCCGAGCGTGGTGCTCGACCCAATCGAGGAAACCCGGGGCTTGCGTTGCCGAGCCCCGGTTAAGGTGGCCGCGGACAGGCCGTCGGTGAGGAGGATCCGTGGTTGCGCAGGACAAGATGTGGCACGTCACCCTGACGGTGGCCGGCACGCCGTTCGCCGACGAAGCGGTGCGCTCGGCGATGCTGCGCCTGCGTGACGAGCACGCGTTCCTGCACTCCCTTCGCTACGACGTCGACCGCGCCGAGATCTGCTACTGGGAGCAGGCTCCCGACATGCTGGACGTCGCTGCGATGGCGATGCGCGTGTGGTCGGAGCACCGCGACTCGGCCGGACTGCCTCCCTGGGCGGTCGTGGGTCTCGAGATCCTCGAGCGGGACACACGTGACCGTCGCAGCCGCGCGGAGTCGCCTCCTGCGGTGGGCATGGTCGCTCCGGTCCCCGTCCATTTCTGAGTCACTATCCTGGTGACGTGAGCCACGACCTCGAGCACCACGTCCACGAGTCCGCCCGGCGGGCCCGCGCTGCCGCACTCGACCTGCGGGCGGTCCCGCGGGCCGGCAAGGACGCGGCTCTGCACGCGATGGCCGACGCGCTGGTCTCTCACGCCGCCGAGATCGTCGAGGCCAACGCGAGAGACATCACGATCGCCCGTGAGGCCGGGGTCGGTGACAACATCATCGACCGACTCCTCCTCGACACCGACCGCATCGCCGCGATGGCCGAGGGCATCCGCGACGTCGCCGCCCTGGCCGACCCGGTCGGTGAGGTGGTCCGCGGCTCGACCCTGGCCAACGGTCTGCAGCTTCGCCAGGTCCGGGTGCCCATCGGGGTGATCGGGATGATCTACGAGGGCAGACCCAACGTCACTGCCGATGCCGCCGCGATCTGCCTGAAGGCGGGCAACGCCGTCCTGCTGCGAGGGTCGCGCTCCGCCGAGCACTCCAACGCCGCCATCGCGTCGGTGCTCCGTGACGCCGTCGCATCGGCGGGTCTGCCGGTCGACGCCGTCCAGGCCATCGACCCGTCCGACCGGTCGAGCTCGACGGCGCTGCTGAAGGCGCGCGGCCTCGTCGACCTCGTGATCCCTCGCGGCGGCGCTGGGCTGATCGAGGCCGTCGTCCGCGACGCCCAGGTGCCGGTGATCGAGACGGGGACGGGCAACGTCCACGTGTACGTCGATGCCGACGCCGACCTCGACATGGCGCTCGCGATCGTCGTCAACGCCAAGACCCACCGGACCAGCGTCTGCAACGCGGCCGAGTCGTTGCTGGTGCACAAGGCGGTCGCCGACGACTTCCTGCCGCGGGTGGTGGCTGCGCTGCACGAGCGCGACGTCACGATCCACGGGGACGCCACGTTCGCCGCGGCCGACGCCGATGTCGTGGCGGTCACCGACGAGGACTACGCCACCGAATACCTCTCGCTCGACATCGCCGCGCGGGTGGTCGACTCGTTCGAGGACGCGGTCGCCCACATCCGTACCTTCTCGTCCGGCCACACCGAGGCGATCGTCACCCGCTCGCTGGCGACCGCCCAGCGGTTCACCGCGGCCGTCGACGCCGCGGCGATCATGGTCAACGCCTCGACCCGGTTCACCGACGGGGGAGAGCTGGGGATGGGGGCCGAGATCGGCATCTCGACGCAGAAGCTGCACGCCCGCGGACCGATGGGTCTGCCAGAGATGACCACGACGACGTTTGTCGTCACGGGTGACGGGCACGTCCGCTGACCGGGGTGGCCCGCGTGCGAGCCGGGGTGGGACGGTAGATTGACCCCATGTCGTTGACTGAATCAGTGTTGAACGGGTCCGTCCTCACCCAGGTGGTGGCGCAGGGCGCCGAGCACGAGGAAGCCCTCTCGCCGTTCGTCGTGGGTGGGGCGACCTTGGTCTTCTTCCTCCTCCTGATCATCGGTCTCTTCGCGTTCGGCAAGGGACGTCAGCACACCTGATGAGCCTGCCGCTCGAGGTCGGCCGCCGCCCCCGCGTCGGGGTGATGGGTGGAACGTTCGATCCCATCCACCACGGCCACCTCGTTGCGGCATCTGAGGTGCAGGCGTGGTTCGGCCTCGACGAGGTCGTGTTCGTCCCTACCGGTGAGCCGTGGCAGAAGGCCGACCGCAAGGTCTCGCCAGGTGAGGACCGCTACCTGATGACGGTCATCGCGACCGCCTCCAACCCTCGCTTCTGGGTGAGCCGCGTCGACATCGACCGCGCCGGCCCCACCTACACCGTCGACACCCTGCGGGACCTCCGCGCCCACTATGGCGGTGACGTGGAGCTGTTCTTCATCACCGGCGCCGACGCGCTGGCCCAGATCCTGACGTGGCACAACGCGGGGGAGATGTTCGAGTTCGCCCAGTTCGTCGGGTGTACCCGACCAGGGCACGCGATCGACCCCCACACGCTGGACGGACTCCCGAAGGACCGCGTCACGATCGTCGAGATCCCGGCCCTGGCCATCTCGTCCACCGACTGCCGCGAGCGGGTGTCGCGACACGAACCCGTCTGGTACCTCGTCCCTGACGGGGTCGTCCAGTACATCGCCAAGCATCGTCTCTACATCGACGCGGTCGCCGCGTCGAACCACCCAGAACGCCACCCGAAGGGGGCACCCCAGTGACCGCATCCGAGCGGGCGCTCGAGCTCACCCATGCCGCGGCGGCTGCCGCAGCGGACAAGCTCGCGCACGAGATCATCGCCTACGACGTCTCCGAGCAGCTCGTCATCACCGACGTCTTCGTCCTCGCCTCGGCCGGCAACGACCGCCAGGTGCGTGCGATCAGCGACGCGGTCCAGGAGAAGCTCCTCGAGCACGGCGCCAAGGTCGTACGCCGTGAGGGGGAGCGTGAGGGGCGCTGGGTGCTGCTCGATTACGCCGAGATCGTCGTTCACGTGCAGCACGACGAGGACCGGTCGTTCTACGCGCTGGAGCGGCTGTGGGGTGACTGCCCGGCCGTGGCGCTGCCCGAGATCGGCGAGGCTGCGGGGCGCGTCCCCTCGGCGCCCACGTCGCGCGAGTCCATTGAGCAGGACGAGGTCCCGCTGGCGGGCGAGCCACCGGTCGCGGACGCATGAGTCGCAGGATCATCGTCTGGCGCCATGGGCAGACGGACTGGAACGTCGCGGGACGCCTGCAGGGCCAGACCGACACCCCCCTCAATGCGGCCGGCCGAGCCCAGGCGGCGGAGATGGCGGCGCGGCTGGCCGTGCTCGGCCCCGTGCGCATCGTGAGCTCGGACCTCCAGCGGGCGTCGGCCACCGCGGCCGCGCTCGGCCGGATCGTCGACCTTCCGGTCGAGACCGACGAACGCCTGCGAGAGGTGGCCTTCGGAGAGCGCGAGGGGATGACGCGGCACGAGATCGCGCGCCGCTATCCCGAGGCGGAGGGTCGCTTCCGGCGTGGTGAGGAGATCGTGTCGCCCGGCGGGGAGACGCACGCCGAAGCCGCGGTCCGGTTCAGCCGGGCCCTGGAGGAGATCGTCGAGGCCATGGGCGAGGACGAGACGGTTGTCGTCGTCGCGCACGGTGCCGTCATCCGGGTGGGGATCTGTGCCTTCATCGGGCTGCCCGAGGAGTACTGGCGCTCGTTCGGCGGCTTCAGCAACGGTTGCTGGGCCGTCCTCCAGGAGGGCTTCGCCCGTTGGCAGGTCACCGAGTGGAACGCCGGCAACCTGCCCGTCCCGGAGATGAGCGATGATGCGGCGCACACCGAGGACCGTGGGCCCTTGCGACAGGGGGACCCCGATTTCGGTCCGACCGGGGCGACCCGCTAAGATCGACCTCGGCTCGATGAGCGGGAGACCGCTCGAAGCACGGGGCATTGGCGCAGTTGGTAGCGCGCTTCCATGGCATGGAAGAGGTCAGGGGTTCGAATCCCCTATGCTCCACCACGTGTTCTGAAGTCCCGACCCTGTCCCGCGACGCTGGACAGGGTTTCTTCGTCTCTGATGGGCTTCGGGCCGTCCCTGTCGTGAGCCCGTGGCACGATGGCGCGTGTGGACCGCGCGCCCGTGACGCCGATGGCCGTCACCTGGTGGGGGCACTCGACAGCGACGGTCGAGATCGGTGACACCCGCGTCCTCACCGACCCGGTGCTCCTCGACCGGGTGGTCCACCTGCGCCGCCGCTCGATGTCGCCGTCGGCGTCTGCGGCACGGGCCGATCTCGTGCTGGTCTCCCACCTCCACCTCGACCACTTCCACGTCCCCTCGTTGCGACGCCTTCCGCGGGGCACGCCCGTCGTGGTCCCCGAGGCCGGTGGAGGGCTGCTCGGAGGGCTGGGGCTCGACGTGTACGAGGCTGTTCCTGGCGACAGGCTCCGCGTGGCCGGTCTCGACGTCGAGGTGACCGACGCCGACCATCCCGCGTCGCGCCACCGCTGGTCCCGCCGAGCTTCACAGCCGCTCGGGTTCCGGGTCGTCGGTGACCGTACGTTCTGGTTCCCCGGTGACACAGGCCCGCACGCGGACGTGAGGCGGATCGCGCCGGTCGACCTCGCACTGGTGCCGATCGGCGGGTGGGGCCCCACGCTCGGTGAGGACCACCTGGATCCCGAGCAAGCGGCAGAGCTGGTGGCACGGGTGGGAGCTCGTTGGGCCGTACCGGTGCACTGGGGGACGTTCTGGCCGGTGGGTCTGGGGCGCGTCGCTCCCGCGGTTCGTCACCACCTGTTCGACACACCGGGCGAGCGCTTCGTCGACGCGACCGAGGGGTCGCCCACGCGGGCGGTCCTGCTCGCTCCCGGAGACCGTGTCGAGCTCGCCGTCTAGATCTCCGGTGATCCGGTCACTGAGCGCCCAGGTCGTGACGGACGCGGCGACCGGCGGCCTCGTGCTCGGCGAGGAGCCAGTCCGCGGCGCCGGCGAGGCGAGGGTCAGGGTCGCCCTCGCTTTCCAGCGGGAGCGACGCGAGATAGGCGCGGTCGGCGTCGATCCTGCGCCGGAGCTCGACACCGTCCCCCGTCGACCCGTGCCCGGGCACCACGACTGTCACCGAGCGTGCGACCTCGTCGAAGACGTCGAGGGCCTCGGCATAGTCGTCCCAGGGGCGACCGGCCTCGAGATCGAGCAACGGAATCTCCACGTCGGAGAGCATGTCGCCGGCCACCAGGACGCCGACGTCGGTCACCATCAGCGCGGCATGGCCTGGCGCGTGCGCGCGGTGCTCGAGCACGCGGACGTGGCGGCCGGTCCAGGGGAGCACGATCGCGCCGGGTTCGAGGGCGACGACCCGCCCGAGTCCGGAGGTGTCGACCTCCTCGACAGCAGCACGCGCCTTGCGGGCGTTGTCGTCCACGACGGCGCGCGCCCTCGCCGCGCCGGCGTCGGTGGCCCACCGTGGCGCGTCCCCCAGGGACGGACGCCACAGGAGGTGGTCCCAGTGCGGGTGGGTGGAGAACGCTCCGGTGACGGTGAGGCCGCGTGACACCAGTGCTGTCGCCAGCGCGTCGATCTCGTCGGCCGTGACACCCGGGTCCACCACCACGCACTCCCGTCCGTCGTGCCCGACGACCACGGTGGTGGTCGTGGCGCAGAACGGGTGGGTGATCACCAAGACGCCGTCGGCCACCTCGACGAGGCGCTCGCGCTCGTTCATCGGTCCTCCCGGGTCGCGAGCGCCGGCCGGATCCCGCGGGCGACGACACATCGAGGGCCGGGCTCGTTGCGGTGCATCGCGTAGACGGGTCGCTCTAGAGATGCGATGTCGTTCGACGCTCGGTGTTGTTCGGTCACTGTCCGCCAAACTTCGCCGTTGGTGTTCGAAAGTGGGTGAGACACCACGTGGCCAGTGTGATGACCGCGATGCCAGCAGCAGCGGTGGCGAGCAAGAGACCATTCTCGATCGCCGAGTGGCCTCGTTCTTCCGGCGTCGACGTACTTGCACCCCTGTGCCCAAAGCCACATGCAGGCGAGCAGGGAAGCGGCTCCTACGACGGTGAGTGCCCCGTTTCCGACGCGCCATGCGTGCGGAGTCCGATCTGTCAGGGTCGTGATGATGCCCATCGCGAGCCAGAGTGGACTTCCGAAGGCGCCGACGACGCACGCAAGGTCGAGGACGAGGTCAACAGGCATATGCGCCACCCCGCGGGCACATGTACTGATCGCGCATCGTGTCCAGGTTCCTGTTGAGGCGCCGCGGCGCCACTCGCACAGAGCTCTCTCCAACCCTATGCACCGGCCGCCTACGACGTGCTGGGGTCACGAAGAAACCCGGGCGGTCAAGAGCGCGTACTCGAAATGGGTCGAACGTGCCGAGGAAGGGTCGGCGACGATCGGGTAGGTAGCACCAGCGTCCGTCCTTTACGGCCGTACATCCTCACCGAAACGCCGTTTGACGACACACGGGTACCGGCTAGGTTGGTCCAGGTGCCGGCGGGGCCGGAGGCGTTGAACAAACCTTTGACCGTGCCGAACCGGGTCGTGCGGAACACCCAGTAGATCCGATCCGCTCGGCGAAGAGGGCGGTCTCGAGGTCGAGGTCGAGGTCGGTGTTCGTGCAAGACCTTTCGTGAGAGCAGCCGGGGGACCGCGATGTCGCTGCCGCAGGGCGATGTGAGCGTCCCTCGTGGGGCGCCGTCGGGAGGATGGACCCTTGCCGCTGTCGCCTGCGGCACCTTCCTGATGCTCGTCGCCTTCACGATGCCGCTCGCGACGATCGTCCCCACGGCTGCCTCTCTGGACGCCGGAGTCGCCGGCCGGACCTGGGTCCTCAGCTCGATGAGCATCGGGTTGGCGTCCGCGCTGCTGACCAGCGGGGCGGTCGCTGACGACTTCGGCCGTCGCCGCACCTTCGTGGCAGGGCTGTTCCTGATGGCGCTCACGAGCGTCGTGTGCGTGGTCGCGCCCGACACAGTCACCTTCGTGCTCGCGCGCGTCCTGCAAGGTGTCGGTGGCGCCGCCGTCACCGCCTCGAGTCTCGGCATCATCGCCCATACCTTCCCCGCGGGACCTGAACGCGCGTCGGCCAGCGGCGTGTGGGGTGCCGCGCTGGGCGCGGGCATCGCCGTCGGACCGGTGGTCGCCGGGCTCTGTGACGCGTGGGTGTCATGGCGTCTCGCCTACGCGCTGCTGGCAGCAGCCTGCGTCGCGACGGCGGCGCTCGCACTGGGCGTGGTGAGGGAGTCGCGCGCGGCCCGTCCGCGTCCGGTGGACCGGTGGGGCGGGTTGCTCCTCGCTGTCGGGCTCGGGAGCCTTCTCGCGGGTCTCGTCGAGAGCCGTCAGGATCTCGGTGATCCGTCGGCGCTCGCGCTGTTCGGTGGTGCCGTCCTCGCGCTGGTGGCTTTCGTCGCCGTCGAACGGCGAGGCCGGGCGCCGATGCTCGACCTGATGCTGTTGCGCCATCGTCGGTTCCTGGCCGTCACGGTCGCGGCGTTCGCCACGGGCATGGGGATCATCGCCCTGTTCTCGTTCATGGCGGTCTTCCTCGACACCGGCTTCGGCATCGACGCGCTCGGTGCCTCCCTGCTCCTGCTCTCGTGGTCGGCGACCAGCGTGGCGGCGTCCCTCCTCGCACGTCGGATCCCTGAGCACCGAGTCTCGGGCCGGGTCCAGCTGGCGATCGGTCTGGTCGGCGTCGCCGTCGGTCAGGCGGGACTCGCGGCGGTCGGGCCGGACACGTCCTGGCCCCGCTTCGTCCCCGCTCTGCTCGTCGCAGGGGTCGCGAGTGGTGTCCTCAACGCCGCGCTGGGTCGCGAGGCTGTGGCGGCCGTGCCCGTGGGCCGCGAGGCGATGGGTGCAGGGGCCAACAACACCGCCCGCTACGTCGGCTCGGCGATCGGCGTGACCGTCGTCGCCGTCATCGTCGCGAGCCACGGCACGAGCCGGCAGGACCTCTTCGACGGGTGGAACGTCGCCGTCCTCCTCACCGCGGCCTTCTCGCTCGTCGGGGCGGCCGTCGTGCTGACGTGCCGCCCCGCCCGTGATGCTCGGTGAGGCCGTTCAGTCGAAGAGGTCGGACAGCCAGTTCTCCTTCTTCTTGCGCCTGGGGGACCGGTCGTCGTAGCGGCGGTCGTCGTAGCCGCGCTGCTGGTACTGCTGCTGCGGCGGCGCCTGCTGGTACGAGCCCGGAGACGGCGGTGACGGTGCGGCGGGGGCCGACTGGGAGCCGGCGCGGTCGATGATCTTGTCGAGCTCGCCACGGTCGAGCCACACCCCGCGGCACTCGGGGCAGTAGTCGATCTCGATCCCGCTGCGTTCGCTCATCACAAGGGTGGTTTCGTCGTTCGGGCATCTCATGGGCTCATCCTCGGGGGTCGGAGGAGCCTTGCCAAGCGTCGTCGCTGCTGCTGCGCGAGCCGAGGAAGGCGAGGAGTCGGGGATCGGTCGATGTGAGGCGGTCGACCTCTTCGCCGCCGTCGCACCGGCACAGTGTCACGGTCGCCGCCGACGAGCTGTGCGCGACCACGCGCCACGTCCCGCCCGCGCGCTCCCAGCGGGTCAGCACCTCGACAGGCTCCTCGGTCATGCGCCCATCATGCGCCGTTCTTCGTGGCGTGAGGGCCGCGCGCGTGAGAGCGTACGACCATGGTGCTCCCGCGACGCCTTCGTCGGGTCAACCGCGTCGGGCTCAACCGGCTCGTCGTGCACGTTGCCCCGCGGCTGCCCGGACTGGGGGTGGTCGTCCATCGGGGCCGCCGGTCCGGCCATGTCTACCGCACACCAGTGATGGTCTTCCGCCACGGTGAGCAGATCGTGGTCGCGCTGCCCTACGGTGACGACACCGACTGGGTCCGCAACGTGCTGGGACCCGGCAAGTCGGCGGTCGTGACGCGGGGACGTACGCTCCCGCTCGTCTCCCCGAGGATCGCGCGCGACCCGCAGCACCGCGCCGTGCCGGCGCTGGTCCGCCCGTTCCTTCGCGCGCTGGGCGCCGACAGCTTCCTGACGGCGGGGACCGTCCCTGCCGCCGGATGAGCGCCGATCATCTCAAGTGCCGGCGAGCGCCTGCGTGCACGGCGTCCGACAGCAGCGCCAGAGGTCGCGACTCGAGCTGCGCCTGGTGCCAGAAGAGCCTGACGTCGATCCGCGTGCGCTCGCCGATCTCCCGCACCGCTCCCGTCTGCTCCAGCGCGGCGGACTGGAGGTCGGGAAGCATCCCCCACCCCAGCCCGAGGCGTACGGCGTCACGGTAGGCCTCCGAACCGGGCACGTAGTGGTGCGGAGGATCGACGCGGCGGCGGGTGACCCGTCGGACGAACCGGTGCTGGAGATCGTCGAGGCGGTCGAACTGGACGACCGGCGCCGTCGCGAGGGCGGCGGCCGAGACGCCGTCGGCGAACCACCGTGCGACGAACCCCGGCGTGGCCATGGCCCGGTAACGCATCGTCCCGAGACTCGTCACGGTGCACCCGGGCACGCGTCCTGGGTCCGCGGCGACCGCGGCGAGGACGGTGCCGTCGCGCAGCCGTCCGAGCGAGTGCTGCTCGTCCTCCCGGTGGACGTCGACGCACACCTGGTCGGCGACGACCGCGATCGAGGGGACGAACCAGGTGGCCAGCGAGTCGGCGTTGACGACGACGGGGATCGTGACCGGTCCTGGGTGTGCGACCGACGGCACGAGGTCGGCCAGGAGGAGGTCGACCTGGCGGGCGGCGCGCAGCACGGCGGCGCCCTGCTCGGTCACCGCGACGGGGCGGGTACGGCGGACGAGCACGCGACCGGTCGCCGCCTCCAGCGCCTTGATGCGCTGGCTCACGGCGGAGGGGGTGACGTGGAGCGACGCGGCGGCCGCCTCGAAGCTGCCCTCGCCGACCACGGCCGCGAGCGTGCGGAGCTGGTCGAGGGCCAGGTCGGTCATGAAGCGCTCCTTCATCTGCTGAAGGAAGTTTAGCTGGATTGGATGACGCGCCGCACCTACCGTCGAAGCATGGAGACAGGAGGTGCGATGTCGGTCGTCGTGGCAGGGATGGTCACGGGCCTCTCGCTCATCGTGGCGATCGGCGCCCAGAACGTCTTCGTCCTCCGGCAGGGTCTGCGTCGCGAGCACGTCGGTGCGGTCGTCCTCGTCTGCGCCGCCTCGGACACCGTCCTGATCGCGGCGGGGGTCGCCGGCGTGGGATCGCTCGTCGTCCAGGCCCCAGCCCTGGTCGCGGTGGCTCGTTGGGGCGGGGCTGCCTTCCTCACCGCGTACGGGCTGCTCGCGGCACGGCGCGCGTGGGTCGGCGGCCGGCTGGAGGTCGACGACCGTGGCGCCCCGGCGTCGCGCGGGGCCGTGGTCGCGACAGCCGCCGCACTCACCTGGTTGAACCCGCACGTCTATCTCGACACCGTGCTGCTCCTGGGGTCGGTGGGGAGCTCGTACGGGGGTGACCGTTGGCTCTTCGCGATCGGCGCCGTGGCGGGCAGCTGGGCCTGGTTCCTGGGGCTCGGGTACGGCGCGCGGACCTTGCGTCCCGTCTTCTCCCGGCCGGGCGCCTGGCGCGTCCTGGACGCGGGGATCGCCGTGGTGATGCTCGTGATCGCCGTCTCGTTGGTCCGCCACGCCTGACGCGGCGTGCCGTGACGGACGTCTCGGAGATCGCCTCGTTGTTACGCTCGAACGAGCATCGACGACGGTTGAGAGGGGCACATGGCAGCGGGCGACACCGCGGAGGACCACGTCCCGACGGTCCAGGGTCCGGACCCTCGGGCGGACGGCGCTGCCCCGACGGTGCACCTCGCGACGGGCGCCACGCTTCCCCGCGACCCCACCTCGGCCGCTGTCGGGCCCTACCAGCTCCGGGTGCTCCTCGGGTCGGGTGGCTTCGGTGCCGTGTACGTCGGAAGTGCCGCGGGCGGTCCGCCCGTCGCCGTGAAGGTGCTGACGTTCGAGGGGTCGGGAGCGCGGGAGCGGTTCGCCCGAGAGGCGGCGCTGCTCGACCGGCTCGGCGGCAACGGGTTCCCCCGCTACATCGACGGAGACCTGCAGGCCGCGCGCCCGTGGTTCGCGATGGAGCTCCTCGAGGGCGTCACGGTGGGTGACGCCGTACGCCATGCCGGACCGCTCGCTGTCCCGACCGTCGTGGTGGCGGCGCTCGACGTCGGGCGTTCGCTCGGGCGGCTCCACGCTCTCGGCTACGTCCACCGTGACGTGAAGCCGGCCAACGCCGTCCTCGCCGGCAGACGAGCCACGCTGATCGACGTCGGCATCGCCAAGGGCGACCACACCCACGACCTCACCTCGACTGGCGAGATGGTGGGCTCGGTCGCGTGGGCGGCGCCCGAGCGGTTGACCGGGGACCGGGCCACCGCGGCCACGGACGTGTACGGTCTCGGCCTGCTCGTCGCGTTCGCGTCCTCCGGTCGCACCCCGTTCCCGCGAGGAGACGACGCGGCGACGCTGAGCGCCGTGGCCGAGGGCCGGATCGACCTGCGGGGTGTTCCTGACGCGCTGGCCCCTCTCGTGCGCTCGGCGACCGCGGTCTCACCGGGCGACCGTCCTCCGATGGAGGAGGTGGTCGCCGAGCTCGCACGGCTGGCCCCGGACGAGGAGCGGCCGGTCGCCAAGCCGACGGCGCCTCGGCCGCCCGAGCCCCGGCCGGTGGTCGCGCCTGTCGTGACACCGGCCGCGCCCCGTCCGCGGAGCGTGACCTCCCCGCCGCAGACGGTCGCCGTCCCCGCGCCAGCGGCTGCTTCGCTCCCTCCCGACGGTCTCCAGCGGCTGCTGGACAACGGCCGTCTCGCGGTCGAGCTCGAGGCCGCCCACGCCCGGGGGTACGACCGGGCGGCTGTGGAGGTGGTGTCGCGAGCCCAGCGGCACACGCATCGGCGCTCGGTCCGCGCGCTGGATCCCGCCCGTGTGAAGGCCACGATCTGGCGTCGCAACCGGTGGTGGGACGGCCAGTTCGCCCAGCGCCGCCGCTTCCCCGACACCGACGAGGGCTGGAAGCAGGAGCGGGCGCTGATCCGTCGCGGATGGTGGAGCGACAAGGGGGCCGGTCTGGTCGCTCTCGTCGGCATTCTCGCCGTCCTGGTGGGCTGCCTCTCCGGTGCCGACGCTGCCGTCCGGGCGCCGTTCGCCTGGATCGACCGCGTGTTGCCGGTCGTCGAGGTCGGTGGCCGGGCGATCGCCTGGGACCTCCTCGCACTCCTGCTGGTCGTCGTCGGGCTCCTCGTGCTCGCGGCTCGTTGGTCGGCAGAGGCCCGCCGCGACCGCGGCGTGGGGCCGCCACAGATGCTCCGCCTGGCCCCGGGACTGATCACGACCGGTGTCACGGTCGTCGCGGTGGCCGCCCTGCTCGTGGTGACGGGCCTGGCGGGTTGACGAGACGTGGGCCACACCGGTGGAAAGGTCCTCGCATCCGTGCTTGCCTGGGAGGGCCAGCACAAGCGATGACGTAGGAGGAAGCATGGGCAAGACGATGAGCCGCGGCGACAGCACCACGGTGGATGCCCCGTACCGCGCGTCGAAGCAGATGGCCGACCACCTCCAGCAGATCCACGTCGATCTGATCGACCTCCACATCCAGGGGAAGCAGGCGCACTGGAACGTGGTCGGCAAGAACTTCCGCGACCTCCATCTCCAGCTCGACGAGATCGTGGCGGCCGCACGTCAGTTCTCCGACGACGTCGCCGAGCGGATGAGGGCGATCTACGTGACGCCGGACGGTCGGGCAGCGACGGTGGCCAAGCAGAGCAGCCTGCCGGAGTTCCCGTCCGACGAGGTCGACACCGGCGAGACGGTCGACCTGATCACGAGCGCGCTCCACGCGGTCGCCGCGACAGCGCGGCGCATCCACGACGCCGTCGACGAGGAGGACCCGACGACGGCCGATCTCCTCCACGCCGTTCTCGAGCGCATCGAGCAGCTCGCGTGGATGGTGGAGGCCGAGAACCGGATCGCCAACCGCAGCATCCCGCGCCCGATCCACGAATGACCGTCTGACGCGCGACCGACGGACACGTCCGTCGGTCGCCGCGTCATGACTGCCGGTCTCGTTGGCAGGTGGCGGTGAAGCCCGCGAGCCGCGGACCCGAGGCGAACGCGGTCACCACGTCGAAGCCCCCGCCGCGCAGCGAGGCGACGACCGCGTCGGCGACCCTGCGGGCGACCGAGCCCGAGGGCGTCTCGTAGAACAGCCAGAACGAGCCGCCGGGCCGCAGCAGCCGCCGTAGGGCGCGGCTGGGCTCGGCAGCGTCGCCGGTCCAGAAGAGGTTGACGTTCACGGCGAAGACGAGGTCGCGCGAGGCCTCGAGAAGGCTCGGGGCGACGTCCTCGACCGATCCGCGGACGACGTCCCAGCGGGCGTCGCCCGAGGTCGCCTCGCAGCGCCGCCGAGTGCGTTCCTCCGCAACCGGCGAGCGGTCCACGCCGAGATAGCTTCCGTCCGGACCCAGGCGTTCGAGCACGAGCTTCGCCGCCACCCCGCCGCCGCCGCCGACCTCGAGCACGTCGCTGTCGGGGTGCAGGGGGAGTGCAGCGACCGCGGTGGCGAGACGTACTGGGGCGGGCATGTCTCAGCGTACGGCGCCGGCCGGGCCACCGCCGTACGCGCCGTCGCGTCGGCGGGCCATCCGTTCTGATGAGAGAGGATGGGGGCATGTCCTTCCAGATGACCGGGCTGCCCGAAGCCGACGACGTCCTCGACCAGCACCCCTTCGCCGTCGTGGTCGGGATGATGCTCGACCAGCAGTACGGGATGGAGCACGCCTTCCGCGGCGGCTGGAAGGTGCTGAGCCGGTTCGGCACTCTCGAGCCGGCCGCGATCGCCGCCGCCGACCCTGAGGCGTTCAAGGAGCTGTGCAGCGAGCCGCCGGCGATCCACCGGTTCCCCGGGTCGATGGCCGCGCGGCTGCAGGCGCTCGCGGCCCTGGTCGAGTCGAGGTACGGCGGCGACGTGACCCGCCTGTGGACCGAGCCGACCACGGGCAAGGAGCTGATCGCACGGGTCCAGGAGCTGCCGGGCTTCGGCCGGCAGAAGGCCCAGATCTTCATCGCGCTGCTCGCCAAGCAGCTGGGCGTACGGCCGGAGGGCTGGGAGGGGGTGGCCGGGGACTACGCCCTGGAGGGCTACAGGTCGGTCGCCGACGTCATCGACGCCGACTCGTTGCAGAAGGTCCGTGACTTCAAGAAGCAGAAGAAGCGGGCCGCCGCGGACAAGGAGTAGCCTGCGGGGGTTTGCCGACATGCTGTTGGTATCATGTCGACATGGTGTCGCTTAACTGCCAGGACGGTCGGTCCTGATGTTCCTAGCCCTTCGTGAACTCGTCTTCGCCCGCGGTCGCTTCGCTCTGATGGGAGCCGTCGTCGCGCTCATCGCCATCCTGATGGTGCTCCTCAGCGGCCTCTCGGTCGGGCTCGCCAACGACGGTGTCTCCGGTCTCCAGCGGATGCCGGTGACCTCCTTCGCCTTCCAGAAGGACGTCTCCAAGGACTCCGCCTTCTCTCGCAGCGTGGTCGGCGAGAACGCGGTCGAGTCCTGGTCGAAGCAGGACGGCGTCGCCGAGGCCGAGCCGTTCGGCAACACGCTGGTCAACGCCCGCACCGACAAGGGTCTCGAGATCGACCTTGCGTTGTTCGGTGTCGAGGTCGGATCCTTCCTCGATCCCGACGTGGCAGAGGGCTCACCCATCGCCGGTGAGGGGGAGGTCGTCGTGAGCGGGACCGCCGCCGAGGAGGGGGTGGAGATCGGCGACACCGTCGTGCTGCAACCCTCAGGCACCGAGCTGAAGGTCGTCGGCGTGCTCGCCGACCAGCACACCTTCGGCCACGTCGACATCGGCTACCTCCCGCTCGAGACGTGGCAGGAGATCCGCGCGGGCGTCCGCGCCGGTGACGCCGTGCCCGACCGGGTCTACGACGAGTTCACCGCTGTCGCGGTCAAGGCCGAGGACGGCGCCGAGGTCGACCTGGCCGCAGGTGACGAGGCGGCAGGCACCACCTCGCTGACCCGCGAGGAGTCGTACGGCGGCTCTCCGGGCTACACCGCCGAGACCTCGACGCTCCAGCTGATCCAGGGCTTCCTCTATGCCATCTCCGCGCTCGTCGTCGGTGCCTTCTTCACCGTGCTGACGATCCAGCGGCGACAGGAGATCGCCGTGCTCCGCGCGCTCGGGGCGAGCACCGGCTACCTTCTGCGCGACAGCCTGATGCAGTCCATCGTCCTGCTCGTCGCCTCCGCCGGCATCGGCATCGGCATCGGCCTGGCCGCCGGCGCCGCTCTCGCGACGACGTCCATGCCGTTCGCCCTCGAGGCCGGTCCGGTCATCGGTGCCACGGTGCTGCTGCTCGTGCTGGGTCTCGCCGGCGCCGCGGTCGCCGTCGTGCGCCTCACCCGCATCGATCCCCTCACTGCCCTGGGAGGCAGCCGATGACCGCCGTCCTGTCCTTGTCCGACGTCACGCTCCTGCACGGAGACGGTGACGAGACGGTCCGAGCCCTGGACTCGGTCAGCATCGAGGTCGCCGAGGGCGAGCTCGTGGCCGTGGTCGGACCTTCGGGCTCCGGCAAGTCGAGCCTCCTCGCGGTGGCCGGCGCACTCACCACGCCGACCTCCGGCCAGGTCCGCCTCGGCGACGTCGACCTCACGACCGCGTCACCGCGTGAGCTCACGCGCGTACGTCGCCAGCGGATCGGTTTCGTCTTCCAGAGCGGCAACCTGGTCCCGGCGCTCACCAGCCTCGACCAGGTCCGACTGCCGTTGACGTTCGGCAAGGTCGCCGACGCCCGCGACCCGCGTGAGCTCCTGGCCGAGGTCGGCATGGAGCACAAGGCGCGGCGCCGTCCGCACGAGCTCTCCGGCGGGGAGCGGCAACGCGTCGGGATCGCCCGCGCGCTCGTCACCCGCCCCGAGGTCCTCCTCGTCGACGAGCCGACCGCGGCCCTCGACCGCCGTCGCAGCCAGGAGGTGGTGGGACTGCTGGCCCGGGAGGCGCACGAGCACGGGGTGGCGAGCATCATGGTCACCCACGACCACGACGTCCTCCACCACTGCGACCGTGTCCTCGAGATGGTCGACGGCCGACTCGGGCCCGTCGTCGCCGAGTCGGTCTGATGGGATCGTCGGAGGTTCCGACACTGCTGAAGGAGTGACATGCCACGGATCGCGGCGCCGACGGTGGCCGAGCACCACGCTCGCCAGCGCCAGGCACTCCTGGACGCGGCGCACACCATCCTGGCCGAGACCGGCGAGGCACCCTCGATGGGCGAGGTCGGTCGCCGGGCGGGCCTCGCACGAAGCAGCGTGTACCAGTACTTCGCGTCGGCTGACGAGCTGCTGGGCGCCCTCGTCGAGGAGCTGTTCCCCGACTGGGCCGGGAAGGTCCTGGGCAGGGTGGCGGAAGCCTCCACGCCGAGCGGCCGCGTATGGGCCTACATCGAGGCCAACGTCGACCTCTTCGCCAGCTCGGAGCAGGCCGTCGCGCAGGCGCTGAGCCGGGTCGTGGAACCGCACGTCCTGGCCGGTCCGATGACGGAGTTCCACGCCCAGCTCCAGGTGCCGCTGCGCGAGGCGCTCAGCGAGTTCGGCGAGCCCGAGCCGGAGGCGGTCGCCGAGCACATCGACTCGCTCATCGTCCAGGCATCCCGCGGTCTCTCGTCGACCGACCCGGAGTCGCCGGTGCCGGCCAAGGATCGCGCGCTCGCTCGGCTCCGCCGGCTGCTCGGCGGCTACCTGCACCTGCCGGAGTCTCCCGGGTCCGAGGCCGAGCGGGGTTCCTCGGGCTGAGGGCGGACGCGACGGACCGCCCGTCGGTCCTCCCCACCCCCGAGTCGTGGGGGAGGGCCGGCGGGCGGTCTGGTCTCCTCAGGTCACGCCGGCGGCATGAGCACCGTGTCGATGAGGTAGACGGTGGCGTTCGCGGTCTTGACGCCGCCACAGACCACCGCGGCACCCTCCGCACCGGCCGTCAGCGCGTCGGGCGAGCCGGCGACCTCCACCTCGGCGCCGTTCACGGTCTTGTGAGTGCCGACGACCTCGTCGGGGCTCAGCTGGCCGGGAACGACGTGGTACGTCAGCACCGACTCGAGGGTCTTGGCGCCGGCGGGTGTGCCCAGCGACGCGACGGTGTCCTTCGGCAGCTTCGCGAACGCATCGTCGACCGGCGCGAAGACCGTGAACTCACCACCGTTGAGCGTGTCCACGAGGTTCACCTCCGGGTTGAGCTGTCCGCTCACGGCCGCGGTGAGAGTCTTCAGGAGCGGGTTGTTGCTTGCCGCCGTCGCGACCGGGTCCTGGGACATGCCCTCGACCGACCCGGGGCCGTCCGGCACCTGCTCGGCGTATGCCGCGCAGCCGGGACCGACGAGCTCGGACGCGGCGTCGTCGGCAGTCGCCGACTCCGACGGCGAGGCCGAGGCGCTCGACGTCGAGTCGCTGGAGCTCGAGTCGGAGTCGTCACCGCCGCACGCGGTGGTGACGAGCGTGAGCGAGGCGAGCAGCGCCGCCGTCGCCATGAAGCGGGTCCTGCGTGTGGTGGTGCGCATCATCTTTTCCTTTTCCTTCGATGGTGTGATCACTCCACCGAGAACTGGACGCTGTGCCAGCCGGTGGAGCCGTCCGGACGCGGGTCAGCGCGGTCGGAGGTCTGGGTGTTGCCGTCGGCGTCGACGGCACGGACGGCGAGCGTGTGGTCGCCGGAGGTGGCGTCGGCCCATCGCCACGTCCACTGCCGCCAGGTGTCGATCCCGTCCTCAGGCGCCAGCCGCGCGGGCTCCCACGAGCCGTCGTCGACGCGGACCTCGACGGCACTGATCCCGACGTTCTGTGCCCACGCGACACCGCCGACGCGCACGTCGCCGGACTCGAAGGACTGGAATCCTCGGGGGACGTCGATGCGGGAGGCGAGCTTGATCGGCGCCTGCTCGGCCCAGTCGCGGGAGGTCCAGTACGCCGTGAAGTCGGAGAACCGCGTGACTTCGAGGTCGACGAGCCACTTCGTCGCGGAGACGTAGCCGTAGAGTCCGGGGATGACCATCCGGGCGGGGAAGCCGTGCTCGAGCGGGAGGGGATCGCCGTTCATCGCGACGGCGACCATGGCGTCGCGGCCGTCGAGCACCGCCTCGAGCGGAGTGCCGATGACCATGCCGTCCGCGCTCGTCGACTTCAGCGCGTCGGCGCCGTCGCGCACGCCGGCACGCCGCAGCAGGCCTGCGAGGGGGACGCCGATCCACGTCGCGTTGCCCGCGTACTCTCCACCGACCTCGTTGGACACGCACGTCAAGGTGATGCGCCGTTCGATCAGCGGCTCGGCGATCAGGTCGGCGAAGGTCAGCTCGAGCTCCTCGTCGACGTCGCCGTGGATCCGCAGCCGCCATGTGTCGGCGGGGACGTCGGGGACCGTGAGCGCCGTGTCGACGCGGTAGAAGTCGTGGTTGTCCGTCAGGTACGGAGAGATGCCTCGCAGCGGGTCGACGCCTGCGGGCACCGGCACCGCGGCGTCGATCGGCCGGGGGATCGTCACGGTCGCCCGGGACGCAGCAGCGTCGGACGTCCCGAGGAGCCGCGTCACGCCTCCGCCGACCGTGGCGACCGCCGCCGTCCCGAGCGCTGCCACCAGGAACGCACGCCGGTCGAACCCCGACGGGAGGTCGTCCTCGCGACGTAGGCCCAGCGGCGACGGGGTGCGCAAGGGGGCGAGCAGCACCACCAGCGCGGCGACGCCGACGGCGACCGTCGCCAGCGGCGCCAGCACCGCCACGTCCGGCGGAACCGACGTCGTGGTGTCCGCCAGGGTCGCGGCCACGGCGAGCACGCCTGTCACCACGACGAGCCCGACCGCGATCCTCGGGTGAGTCAGCCCGATCCAGCCGGCACCTGCCGCGATCAGCACCAGCACGACCGCGGTCCCGGCCAGCAGGACGGCCTTGTCGTCCTCCCCGAACTGGCGCACGGCGAAGTCCTTCAGCCACCCCGGTGTCCGTGCGACGAAGGCGTTGCCGACGGCCACGACCGGCGAGGGACCACCGGTCAGGGTCGCGACCGCAGCACCCGCCGCCGTGCCGGCAAGGGCGGCGAGGACGCCCGACCCTGCTGCCAGCGCCTGGCGCGATGCTTGGTGGTGGACCATGCTCCTGCTTCGCGGCCGCCCGCGACAGGGATGGGCGCGACGGGCGAGAATGTGATCGGGCCACGGACCATCCACGTGGTGGGCGGTGACGAATCACCAGTGAGACCCCCCGAGCGCAGGAGTACGGATGCCAGATCCGGAGCACGATCGACGCGGGGACCCGCACGCGGTCCCTCCACCGGCGACCGACGACCTCGAGGCCCTGATGGCGCGTGTCGCGCGGGGGGACGAGGGCGCTTTCGGTTCGGTCTACGACGCCCTGTCGGGGGCGGTCTTCGGTCTCGTACGCCGGGTCCTGCGCGACCCGGTCCGCTCGGAGGAGGTGACGCAGGAGGTGTTCTTGCAGGTGTGGCAGAAGGCGCCGAACTTCGACGCCGGCCGGGGCCGGGCGCGGTCGTGGGTGCTCACCCTGGCCCACCGGCGGGCCGTCGACGCCGTCCGCCACGACCAGGCGGCGGCCGACCGGGACGCGCGGTACGACTGGTCCGGTGGTCCGGCGTACGACCAGGTCGCCGACGAGGTGACCGTGCGGCTGGAGCACGAACAGGTTCGTCGCTGCCTCGGCACGTTGACAGACTTGCAGCGAGAGGCCGTGGGACTGGCCTACTATCAGGGCCACACCTACGCCCAGGTTGCGGTGATGCTGGAGGCGAATCCGGCGACGGTGAAGACACGACTGCGCGACGGCCTGATCCGGCTGCGCGACTGCCTGGGGGTGACGGCATGACCACGGACCCCCACAACCTCGCCGGTGCCTACGCCCTCGACGCCCTCGACACCGAGGAGCGCGAGGCGTACGAGGCTCACCTCAGCCGGTGCTCCGACTGCGCTGAGGAGGTCGGAGGGTTCCTCGTGACCGCCGCTCGGCTCGGTGCCGCCGAGGAGGTCGTGGCGCCTCCGCACCTGCGGCAGGGCGTCCTCGACGCGATCGCTCGGACGCCGCAGGAGCGTCCGGTGGTCGTGGAGCTCGGCGGACGCCGGCGCCGGCTGAAGGGCTGGCCCACCCGCGTGCTCGTCGCCGCGGCCGCGCTCGCCCTCGTGGTCGGTGCCGCGGTCTTCGGGGTGTCCCAGCGCGACCAGGCCGACCAGATCGAGGCGCAGCAGGCCGCGATCACCGAGGTCCTCTCGGCCCCCGACGCCGCGATGGTGTCGGCGCCGGTCGCGGGTGGCGGAACGGTGAGCGTGGTGCAGTCGGCCGATCTCGCGAAGGCCGTCATGGTCGTCGCCGACCTGCCGAAGCTCGCCGACGGGTACGACTACCAGATGTGGACCCAGAGCGACGGCACGATGCACAGCGCCGGCGTGCTGCCACGCGATGAGCAGGGTGGCAGAGGCGCGCACGTCATGGAGGACGTCTCGGGCGTCACCGCGGTCGCGATCAGCGTCGAGCCGGCCGGCGGCTCCAAGGAGCCGACGGCAGACCCGATCGTGCTGATCGACACGGCCTGACGGTCACTCGTCGCCGAGACCTGCACGCTCGGCCAGGCCGCGGACGTATGCCGCCTGGCCGAGGTGCTGGACGCTGTCGTCGAGCATGCTGACGATCCGGACCGCCGCCGTGACCGGCGGGTCCCACCGTCGGTCGACGACGCGCTCGAGCTCGGCCACGTCCACCGCTGCGAGGTAGTCGCGCACCCGCGCGGTGACGTCGTGGTGGTAGCCGGCGAGCTGTCCGCCGCTCGCGACGACCTGGGCCACCTCGTCGGCGGACTGGCCGTACCCGGTGGCCTCCTTCGTGAAGGGGAGGCGCAGCTCGTCGTACCATCCGCCGTCGGTCCAGACCTGGAGCGTGCCCGCGAGATCCGCGCCGTGGTCGTCGAGCACGCGTGCCTGGTGCCAGAGCAGCCAGCAGACGGTGTTGGCCTCGCCGTCCGGGCGGTAGGTGCCGATCGGTGTCGGGAGGTCGTCCGTGAGGTCGTCGACCAGCTCGTCGGTGCGGTCGACGCGGTCGAGAAGCATGGATCGCAGCGCATCCAGCGCGGAGTCTGTCGCCATCCACCCACGGTAGGGGAATAGCGCGCGTTGTCATTTAGTTGAACTGTGCACTACTTTGGTGTGAGACCGCAGACGCGGTCGGAGACGAGGACACGATGCAGTTCGGGATCTTCACCGTCGGTGACGTCACGACCGACCCCACGACGGGCCGGACACCGACCGAGCACGAGCGGATCAAGGCGACCGTCGCGATCGCCACGAAGGCCGAGGAGGTGGGACTGGACGTCTTCGCCACCGGGCAGCACCACAACCCGCCCTTCATCCCGTCCGCGCCGACCACGACGCTGGCCTACATCGCCGCACAGACCGAGAGGTTGATCCTCTCGACGTCGACGACGCTCATCACGACGACCGATCCCGTCCGGATCGCCGAGGACTACGCGACGCTGCAGCACCTCTCCGACGGCCGCAACGACCTGATGATGGGCCGCGGCAACACCGGCCCGGTCTATCCGTGGTTCGGCAAGGACATCCGGCAGGGCATCGAGCTCGCGATCGAGAACTACCACCTGCTGCGACGCCTGTGGACCGAGGACGTCGTGGACTGGGAAGGCAAGTTCCGTACGCCGCTGCAGGGCTTCACCTCGACGCCGCGCCCGCTCGACGGGGTGCCGCCCTTCGTCTGGCACGGATCGATCCGCAGTCCCGAGATCGCCGAGCAGGCCGCGTACTACGGTGACGGCTTCTTCGCGAACCACATCTTCTGGCCCGCGAGCCACACCGAGCGGATGATCGCCTTCTACCGTCAGCGGTTCGAGCACTACGGACACGGGACCGCCGACCAGGCCATCGTGGGTCTCGGTGGACAGGTCTTCATGCGCAAGAACAGCCAGGAGGCCGTCGACGAGTTCCGACCGTACTTCGACAACGCACCCGTCTACGGGCACGGGCCGAGCATGGAGGACTTCACCCGCGAGACGCCGCTGACCGTCGGCAGTCCCGCGCAGGTGATCGAGCGGACGCTCGGGTTCAGGGAGTACGTCGGCGACTACCAGCGCCAGCTGTTCCTCATGGACCACGCGGGCCTGCCGCTCAAGACGGTCCTCGAGCAGCTCGACCTCCTCGGCGAGGAGGTCGTGCCTGTCCTCCGCAAGGAGTTCGCGGCGCTCAAGCCCGACCACGTCCCCGACGCACCCACCCACGCGTCGCTGGTGGCCGCTGCCGGCGGCGGCCACGACGCCACCGTCCATGCCGACGGCGACGACGTCACCGGGACGTCCGTCCAGGAGAGCACCGAGGAGGCGACCGTATGACCAGCCGCACGATCACCGTCGTCAGTGCCGGTCTGAGCGATCCGTCCTCGACGCGACTGCTCGCCGACCGGCTCACGCAGGCCGTCCGGGACGGACTGCTCACCCGAGGCATCGACGCCGATGTGCGGGTGCACGGGCTCCGCGAGCACGCGCACGACATCGCCGACGCGATGCTGACGGGGTTCGCCCCGGCAGGGCTGCAGACCGTGATCGACGATGTCGTCGCCGCAGACGGTCTCGTCGTCGCCACGCCGATCTTCACGGCCTCGTACTCAGGGCTGTTCAAGTCGTTCATCGACGTCCTCGAGAAGGACGCACTGGCGGCCAAGCCGGTCCTGATCGCGGCCACCGCCGGGACCGCACGCCACTCGCTCGCCCTCGAGCATGCCCTGCGGCCGCTGTTCGCCTACCTGCGCGCGGTCGTCGTGCCGACCGCGGTGTTCGCCGCGGCCGAGGACTGGGGCGGGGCGGACGGCGCGACCGGTCCTCTGCAGGAACGGATCGAGCGGGCGGGCGGCGAGCTGGCAGCGCTTGTCGCGGCACGGGAGGCGCCTCCGGCAGCCGATCCCTTCACCCTGACGTCCTCGTTCGAGGACATGCTGGCGGGTCGGTGAGCCCGCGTGGCAGCGCGAGCGTGACCGCTCGATGTGCTGTGATGCGTTCATGCGACGGCCCGTGACACTCTCCGACCGGGCGCGCGGATACGGGTTGTGGGCGGGCGACATCCTTGCCCGCATCCCTGGTTCGCGGCTCCAGCACGTCTCCTTCCACGGCGGGATGACGCCGCAGCTGTCGGTGTCGCTGGCGATCTCGGAGGACTCCTCGCCGCTCGGGGACGTGCCCGTCCACGTCGTGCTCACGTTCGACGGCGTCCGAGTGCCGGTCTGGCGTCCGTCGTGGCGCGAGCGGCTGCGCCGACGCCCCACGGACCTGCCCGAGGTCGTCGAGCTCAGCCGTGGACGGGGCGGGCGCTTCCGGATCCTCCACACCTCGGGCCAGCTCGCCGTCCGGGCCTCTGCGCTGATCGTCGACGTCGCACCCGCGGGGCGGCTCGCCGTGACGTACGGCGACGCTGTCGCGTCCTGACCGGCAGCGAGCCTCCCTGAGGCCCGCGGGTACGGTGGCTCGCGTGACCACCGCCGTACGCCCCCGTGTCGGAGCCGTCATCCTGACCCAGGGCAAGCGCCCTGACGACCTCCGCGCCGCGATCGACTCGGTGCTGGCCCAGCAGGGGGTCGACGTCGACGTGGTGTGCGTCGGCAACGGATGGGCTCCGGTCGACCTGCCCGAGGGCGTCGCGACGCTCGCGCTCCCGGAGAACCTCGGGATCCCGGCGGGCCGCAACGCCGGTGTGCCCCACGTCACGGGCGACCTGCTGCTCTTCGTCGACGACGACGCGCGCCTGGTCGACCCGGACTTCCTCGCGAGGGCTTCGGAGCTGTTCGCGGACGACCGGCGGCTGGGGGTGGTCCAGCCTCGCGTCGAGAGCCCGGGGGAGGAGGCGCCGACGCGGTGGATCCCCCGGATGCGCAAGGGCGACCCGCGCCGTTCCTCGCCCGCGTTCTCGCTGTGGGAGGGCGTGCTGGTCGTCCGGCGAGCAGCCTTCGACGCCGCGGGCGGCTGGGGCGACGAGTACTTCTACGCGCACGAGGGCATCGAGCTCGCATGGCGGGTGTGGGACGCGGGGTACGAGGTCTGGTACCGAGGGGACCTGCGGTGCGCCCACCCGGCGATCGACCCGGCGCGGCACGACTTCTACTACCGGCTGAACGCGCGCAACCGTGTGTGGCTGGCGCGCCGGAACCTGCCGTGGCCGTTCACCTGGGCGTACGTCGCGACCTGGACGGCCGTGGCGGTGCTGCGCGGTGCGCGGACGGCGTCGGGACGCGCGGCGCTGCGGCCATGGTTCGCCGGGTGGTCCGAGGGGTGGCGCGGCGACCCGGGCCCGAGGCGTCCGATGCGATGGCGGACCATCGCTGCGATGACGCGACGAGGCCGCCCGCCGGTCGTCTGACCGGCGTCAGCCGACGCGCCGGCCCTCGGTCTGACCGTCGTCGTCGTCCTCGTCGCTGTCGCTGTCGCCGTCCTGCAGGAGACCGAGGTTGCGCATCCGACGCATCCGGCGTTCGTGGCGGCGTCGCAGGGCAGCCTCGTTGCCGGAGTCGCTGAAGTAGTCCTCGACCACCTTGTCGATCGGGCCGTCCTTGATCAGCTTGCCCTCGCGGAGATAGAGGCCGCGGCTGCAGAAGCGGGTCAGGTTCGCCTCGCTGTGCGACACCATGAACAGCGTCCGGCCGTCGGCGAGCATCTCGTCGATGCGCTCGAAGCACTTCTCGCGGAACGCACGGTCACCGACGGCCAGCACCTCGTCCACGAGCAGGATCGGCTCCTCGAGGCGCGACACGACACTGAAGGCCACGCGGACCTTCATGCCGGACGACAGGTGCTTGTACGGGGTGTCGACGAAGTTCTCGATCTCGGCGAACTCGACGATCTCGTCGAACGACGCGTTGATCTCCTTCTTCTTCATGCCGTGGAGGCCGGCCGCGAGATAGATGTTGTCGCGGACCGTGAGGTCACCCACGAAACCGCCGGTGATCTCGATGAGCGGTGCCACACCGCCGTTGATGACCGCGCGCCCCTCGTCGGGGATGAGGACCCCGGCGATGGTCTTGAGGAGGGTCGACTTGCCCTGACCGTTGCGACCGACGACACCGATCGCCTCGCCCGGCTGGACGTCGAAGGAGATGTGGCGCAGACCCCAGAACTCCCCAGCGCGCACCCCGCCCTCGCCCCGGAAGACGAGGTCACGGATGCTGCGGTGGCGTCGTGACCGGTGGAACCGGACGGAGACGTCCTGGACGGAGATGATGGGTTCGGTCATGCCTAGAGTTCCTTGAGGACCGTGCGCTCGAGGCGGGCGAAGACCCACCAGCCGAGCGCGAGGACGAGCAGCGAGACTGCTGCCGCGTATCCGACGTGGAGCCAGTTGAGGTATTGCGGGAAGATCCCCGCGCGGAAGAGCTGGAGGAGGTCGGCGACCGGGTTCGCGACGTACACCCACCGGATCTCTTCCGGCAGCCGTGTCGTCGAGTACAGGACCGGCGAGGCGTAGAAGAACAGTCGCAGGAAGATCGCGACGATCCGGTTGAGGTCTGGCACCAGCACGGTGAGCACGCTGAGCGCGAGTCCGATGCCGGAGAGCAGCACGCTCATCAGCACGAACGCCAGGGGCAGCGTGATCAGCATGTTCCAGTGGAGCGGGACCTGGAAGGCGATGAGGAAGCCGGCGAGGACGGGGAGCGCGAAGAAGTACTCGACGGCGTTGGAGGCCACCACCCGCAGCACCCAGATCTCGCGTGGCAGGTTGGTCGACCGGATCAGGCGCGAAGAGCTGCGCAGCGCCTTGGCGCCCTGCGACACGGTGGAGTTGAACCACTGCCACGGGAGCATGCCGGCGAGGAGGAAGACGATGTAGGGGTCGTCACCGGGGACGTTTCTCTCGAAGAGCATCGAGAAGACGGCCCAGTAGACCAGGCTCATCAGCAGCGGGTCGAGGACCGTCCAGACGTATCCCAGGACGGAGTCGGCGTACCGGACCTTCAGGTCGCGGCGTACCAGCAGGAAAAAGATCTTGCGGGCGCCCCAGATTGCGCGTGTCCGCGCCCAGGGCGACCGCGTGTAGCTCGAGTCGACCATCGGTCCCTTTCCGTCCGAAGCCTAGCCCCGCTCGGGGACAGACCCCGTGTCGCACGGCTACTGTACGCGCGATATCCCGCGGGTCCACGCACACCCTCCGGGTCTGGCCTCGCGCCACAAGTTACTCTCTTGGGCGTGACTAGGATGCGAAACGTGGCCGTCGTGCTGGCGGGCGGGACCGGCACGCGCGTCGGGCTGTCGATCCCGAAACAGCTGATCAAGATCGCCGGCAAGCCGATCATCGAGCACACGATCGCATCCATGCAGAGGTCGCCGCTGATCGACGAGATCCTGGTCCTGATGGCTCCGGGTCACCTGGACCCCGTGCGGGCCATCGTCCGCAACGGCGGCTACGACAAGGTGACCGCGATCCTCGAGGGCGCCGAGACCCGCAACGCCACGACGGAGCGGGCGCTGGCGGCCCTCGGCGACACCGAGTGCAACGTCCTCCTCCACGACGCCGTACGCCCCCTCGTCTCGCAGACGATCATCGAGGACGTCGTGACGGCGCTCGAGGAGTACGAAGCCGTCGACACGGTGATCCCGTCGGCCGACACGATCGTCTCGGTCCACGAGGACACCGGCACCATCGCCGACGTCCTGCCCCGGCACCTGCTGCGGCGCGGACAGACCCCGCAGGCTTTCCGGCTCTCGGTGATCCGGGCCGCGTACGCCGAGGCCGCCAAGGACCCCGACTTCGTGGCGACGGACGACTGCACCGTGGTTCTGCGCTACACGCCCCACGTCCCGATCACGGTGGTCGACGGGCACGAGCGCAACATGAAGGTCACCGAGCCGATCGACGTCTACATCGCCGACAAGCTGTTCCAGCTCGCCTCCGCCGAGCGCCCGGCCGCCCTCTCCGAGTCGGAGCAGGCTGCGGCGCTCGAGGGCAAGACGATGGTGGTCTTCGGCGGGTCGTACGGGATCGGCGGCGACATCGCCAAGACCGCCGAGCGGGCCGGCGCGACAGTCTTCACCTTCTCCCGCTCGGCGACCGGCACCCACGTCGAGCGTCGCGACGAGGTCCACGCGGCCGCTGCCGAGGTCCTGGCCAAGACCGGCCGGATCGACTACGTCGTCAACACCGCGGGGGTCCTGCCGATCGCTCCGTTGTCGGAGACGAGCGAGGAGACCATCTACAACGCGACCGAGGTCAACTACCTCGGGCCGATCTTCATCGCCCAGGAGTTCTATCCCCACCTGGCCGAGACGTCCGGCTCGCTGCTGTTGTTCACCTCCTCGTCCTACACCCGCGGGCGCTCGGGATACTCGCTCTACTCGTCGGCCAAGGCGGCCGTGGTCAACCTGACGCAGGCGCTCGCGGACGAGTGGGCGGGGCAGGTCCGCGTGAACTGCGTCAACCCCGAGCGCACCGGCACGCCGATGCGGACCAAGGCCTTCGGTGACGAGCCGGCCGGCACCCTCCTGTCGTCCGAAGAGGTGGCGCGGCAGTCGCTGGACGTGCTCCTCTCAGAGCAGACCGGGCACGTGATCGACATCCGGCGCGAGAACGGCCCCGCGGCGATCACGAATGGCTGACGCAGGCCTGGCGCCGCCGGAGGCAGGGCGCGTCACGGCCGCCCGCGCGGGCGATACCGCGACCGAGATCGGCAGTGCGGCGGCGATCACCGTAGCGACGGCGGCCGCGCTGACCGGCGCCGTCCACGCCGTCGTCGTCGCGGTCCTCCTGGCCGTGGTGGCCGCGCTCGGCTTCGACGCGTGGCGCTTCGTGCGACGAGACGACCTGCCGCCCACCGTGGAGCGGCTGCTCCTCGGGCACGACGGCGCGCTGCGCGGCGCCCTCGGCGCTGCGGTCACCGTCTGCTTCGTCGCGTGGGGTGACTCCTCGGCCTGGGTCGCCTCGCTCGCGGCGCTGACGAGCATCGGGATCGTCGTCCTCGAGCCCGTCCTGAGCCAGGCCCGTCAGTATCGCGTGACCTTCGTGGCCAACGTCCCCGGACTCACACCAGCGCCCAAGCAGATCGACCTCGAGGCCGCCGCCACAGGGGCCCACCTCGGCGCGCTGGCGTTCGGCGCGATCGCCGCGGGGCTGGGCCTGTCCGCGTGGTGGTGGGCAGCGGTGACGCTCGTCGCCGCCCTGCCCGACGTGATCATGGGGATCAACGCCGTGGCGCGGATGCGTGCCGGCCGGCGCATCGAGGCCGACCTCCCGGCGGCCGTCGAGGCCTACGCGCCCCAGGCGATCGTCTACACCGCCTGGCCCGACGACGGCACGCACCAGGTCACCATGTGGCTCCCGTACCTCCAGCGGACGGGCCGACGACTGCTGGTCGTCACGCGCCACAACTACCCGGCCGAGCTCCTCGCTCAGCACACCGACCTTCCCGTGGTCATGCGACACGGATCGCGCGATCTGGACGACCTGGTCGTCCCGTCGCTGACCACCGCTTTCTACGTCAACGCGTCGTCGGGCAACAGCATCTTCGTCCGCCACCACCAGATCACCCACGTCTTCCTGGGGCACGGCGACTCCGACAAGCCGACGTCGTACAACCCGACCCACGCCATGTACGACCGCATCTTCGCCGCAGGCGAGGCGGCCGTCCGCCGCTACGCGGCCCACGGGGTGGCCATCCCGCGCGACACCTTCGACGTCGTCGGCCGACCGCAGGTCGAGGGTGTCCGGCAGGTCGAGGGCCCGGTTCCCGCCGACCCCACCGTCTTGTACGCGCCGACGTGGCGCGGGCACGTGGACGAGACCGCGTACCACTCCCTGCCCATCGGCACCGAGATCGTCGCGGCGCTGCTCGAGAGGGAGGCGACGGTCGTCTTCCGGCCGCACCCGTTCAGCTACCGCTTCGAGACCGACACCGAGACGATCCGGACCATCCACCAGATGCTGCGCGAGGACGCTGAGCGCACCGGGCGCCAGCACGTCTACGGCCACCGGGCCGAGCGCGAGATGTCGGTCTTCGACTGCATCAACGCCGCCGACGCGATGGTGTCCGACGTCTCGAGCGTCGTGGTGGACTGGTTGTTCTCGGGCAAGCCGTTCGCGATGACCGCGATGACCGAGAACGGTCGTGACTTCGTCGCTCACTACCCGATCGCCGGTGCCTCGTACGTCATCGAGGGGGACGCCTCCACCCTCCCTCAGGCGCTCGACGCGATGCTCGGCAGCGATCCGCTCGCGCTCGAACGCCGCGCGGTCCGTGCGGACTACCTGGGTGACTTCCCGGCAGAGGGATATTCCGACGTCTTCGTCGAGCGTGCCCGCGAGATCATCGACCACCCGCGCGTCTCGTCGTTGGGAGGTGAGGCTGCCGAGGGGGAGACGGAGGACGCCGGCGTCAGGCTGACACTCGGAGCTGTCCGTCGCCAGCTCGCCGTGGCCGCTCGCGACGTCGTGACGGGCGGCCTGGCGCTCCTGACCTTCGTGGCCACCCTCGTCGGGACCTCACGAGTCCTCCCGCTGGCCGGCGCACTGGTGACCCTGGCTCTCTTCGTGGTGCTGCACCGTCGGGCCCGACCGGGCAACCGCAACTATCCGGAGATCGCTGGCACCCTCCAGCTCTCGCGGCTCCTCCTCGTGCTCGCGCTGCTCGTCGGATGGTTCGACTGGCACGGCGCGTCCTGGGCGGTGGCGGTGAGCCTGGCGGTGATCGGCGCGGCGACCGCGGTCGAGACCACGATCTTCGACTGCTGGGAGCGGGTCGGTCTCGAGGCGCGCAACCTGCCGTCGCTGCGCGTCGACACACGAGAGATCGTCTCGCGGGGCACGGTCGGCGTGGTGGACGTGGCTGCCCTCGCCCTCGCCTGGCTCGCTGGGATGGCCGGGCTGACCGCTGCGCTCGTGCTGCTCGCCCTCGTCGTCGCTGCCGCCACGGTGGTCGCCCTGGTCACGGGCCTGCGGCGGGTCCACCGGTGCGTCGACGCCGAGGACCGCCTGTACGCGACCTTGGAGGGTGTCGCCCCCGAGTTCGCCGTCTACTTCGGGTCCAACGTGGGCGCGCAGTACCAGCTCGGGATGTGGATGCCGTATTTCGAACGGATCGGTCGACCCTTCGTGGTGGTCACCCGCAACCTCGGGATGTTCCGGGCGATCGGGGGCCTCACCGACGCGCCGGTGGTCCACCGGCCGACGATCAGGAGCCTCCAGGAGGTCGTCGTCCCGAGCATGCGGGCGTCGTTCTACGTCAACAACGCTCCCAACAACACCCACTTCCTCGAGCGTCGCCAGATGGTGCACGTCTGGCTCAACCACGGCGACTCGGAGAAGCCCGCGTGCTACAACCCGGTCCACGCGATCTACGACCGTATCTTCACTGCGGGGCAGGCGGGGATCGACCGGTACGCGCGCCACGGCGTGGAGATCCCGCGGGAGAAGTTCGAGATCGTCGGCCGGCCCCAGGTCGAGGACATCACGCCCGCACGCGGCCCCGTCGACTCGCTGGAGGACCTCACCGTCCTCTACGCACCGACCTGGAGGGGTCCGTACGCCGACTCCGAGGTCTACTCCCTCCCTCGCGGCAAGGAGATCGTCTCCGCCCTGCTCGAGCGCGGTGCGCGGGTGATCTTCCGGTCGCACCCGTTCAACTACCGCTTCCCCGACGCCGAGCGGATGATCACGAAGATCGGCGCGCTGCTCGACGCCGATCGTGCTCGCACCGGTCGCCAGCACGTCTGGGGTCCGGCCGCGGAGGAGGCGATGTCGCTGGTCGACTGCTTCAACGCCTCCGACGCGATGGTCGCCGACGTCTCCGCGGTCGTCTCGGACTACCTGCAGTCCGGCAAGCCGTTCGCGATGATCTCGGTCGGCAGGTCGCCCGAGCAGCTCCGGACGGACGCCCCGGCGGCGCGGGCCGCGTACGTCGTGGACGGCGCGCTGTCCAACGTCGAGGAGGCGCTCGACGCCATGCTGGGTGACGACCCGCTCGCCGCAGACCGCCAGAAGACGCGGACGTACTACCTCGGTGACTTCCCTGCCGGCTCGTACGCCGACGGGTTCCTGACCAGAGCGCGGCGTCTCGTCGACGCCGGGCCCCTCGACGAAGGACTGCGATGACCACGGACGAGACCCTGATCCCCGAGCGTGCGACGTCGATGCCGCCGGTCTCGGTCTTCATGGCCGTACGCAACGAGGAGCGTGACCTGGCCGAGTGCGTCGAGCGGATCCTGGCGCAGGACTACGACGGAGAGGTCGAGGTCGTCGTCGCGGTGGGTCCGTCGGAGGACCGGACGCGCGAGATCGCGGACGAGCTCGCGTCGAGGCACCCCACGGTGACGGTGGTGGACAACCCGACGGGCCTCACCCCGCACGGTCTCAACGCCGCGGTCGCCGCCGCGCGGCACGAGTGGCTCGTCCGCGCCGACGGGCACGCCCTCTTCCCGCCGGACTACCTCGAACGCGTGGTCTCGGCACTGGTGACCACCGGCGCGGCCAACGTCGGGGGCCGCATGCACCCGGTCGGTCACAGCGCGTTCGGCCGTGCGGTCGCTCGGACGATGTCCTCCCGGTTCGGGATCGGCGGTGCTGCCTTCCACACCGGCGGCGAGCCCGGCCAGCAGCTCACCGTGTATCTCGGTGCCTTCCGCCGCAGCGCGCTCGAGAAGGTGGGTGGTTACGACGAGCGCTTCGTCCGGGCTCAGGACTGGGAGCTGAACCACCGGCTGCGTGAGAACGGCGAGATCGTCTGGTTCTTGCCCGACGTGGCCGTCACGTACCATCCGAGGGAGACCTGGAAGGCCTTCGCCACGCAGCAGTACCGCACGGGCGGCTGGCGGCGTCGCGTGATCAAGGAGCACCCGGAGACAGCCTCCGTACGCTATCTCGCGCCTCCGGCGGTCGTCGTGGCCTCGGGCCTGGGCCTCGCGGCAGGAGTGGCGGGCCTCTTCACGACGCCGTGGCTGCTCCTCGGCTTCGCGGCCCCCGCAGGTTACCTGGCGGGGGTCACGGCCGCGGCGCTGTGGGAGGGCCGTGACCTGGATCCGCAGGCGCGCCGGCGGCTCCCGGTGGCCATGGTGACGATGCACGGTGCCTGGGGGGTAGGCTTTCTCACAAGTTAGTCGACTAACCTAGGAGACAAATGACGCGCTTGCTGCTGCGGGCTCACCGGAACCCGTTCACCACGCCGTCCGCGGCACGGGTCCTCGCGCGCAACCTGGTCGGTGACAACGTGGGCAACCTCGTCTTCAGCTATGCGGTCCAGCGGACGCTGTCCGTGCCGGGGTCGTCGGTCGACGTGGCGCGTCTCAACCGTGCACGCACGCTGAGCCCTGAGGAGATCGCCGAGCGGTACGACCACGTCGTGATCCCGCTGGCGAACGCCTTCCGCAAACGGTTCCTGCCCAACCTCGACGCGATCAGCGAGACGATCGAGAAGCTCGAGATCCCCGTCACCGTGGTCGGGGTCGGGGTGCAGTCGGCGGTGGGGGAGCGCGTGAGGGCCCCTCGGCAGGTCGGCGAGTCGGTCACCCGGTTCGTCCGGGCGGTGCTCGAGCACTCGCCGTCGATCGGCGTCCGTGGTGAGTGGACCGCCGAGTATCTCGAAGGGCTCGGCTTCGGCTCCGACCATGTCGAGGTCATCGGCTGTCCGTCGATGTTCCTCCACGGCGACCAGCTCCCGCTGCGCCGCTCGACGCGGCCGCTCGACCCCCGTGGGCCGGTCGCCTTCAACCTCTCGCCGTACCTCCCCAAGATGGCGCCTGTCGTCGAGGACCAGGTCGCGCGCTACCCGGGACTGGTCTACTTCGCCCAGGACATCAAGACCCTCGGGCTCCTGCTCGAGGGCAGCAGCGATCGCACGGTCATCGATGAGCGCTTGCCGATCCACGCCGACCATCCTCTGATCGCCGAGGGCCGGACCCGGTTCCCGCTGGACGCGACGACGTGGATGGAGGCGCTCGCAACGTACCCGTTCTCGTACGGCACGCGGATCCATGGCAACATCGCGGCCCTCCTCGCGGGCACGCCGGCCTACGTCCTCGCCCACGACGCCCGCACCCTGGAGCTGGCGCGCTACCACCAGATCCCGCACCGTCGCATCGACGTGGACGTCGACGGTGTGGATGCGGCGGCCCTGTACGCCGAGGCGGACTGGACCCCGATGACGGCCGGCCACGCCGAGCGCTTCGATCGCTACTCCGCCTTCCTCCACTCCCACGGCCTCTCGCACGTGTTCGATCCCGGTCAGGCCGCGGGTGCCCAGGCGTTCGACGAACGGATCGCCCGCAAGACGTTCCCGCCGCCCGTCGGAGAGCCCGTCGTCGGGGTCGGACGCTCCCGTGCGCTGGCCGACCGGATCAGGTCGAAGGCGCGGAGGGTGGTCCGACCGGCTCGTCAGCGAGTCTGAGGGCCTCGTCGAGCGCGTCGGTGAAGCGGCGTGTGCTCGCCCCGTCGGCCGTCTCGCCGAAGTAGTGGAACGACAGCGCGTGCATCCGCTCGCGAGGCCACGGGCGGTCGAGCAGCTCCGCGGTCCGGGGCGCATCCTCAGCCGACAGTCGTGGCACCTCGTCCAGGAACCGCGACGCTGGGAGGGTCGTCCGGGGCTCGCTCGGGACGGTGACGACCATCGGCTTGCCTGTGGCGAGCCAGTCGTAGGCCACCGACGACAGGTCGGTCACGCACACGTCGGCGAACGACCACTGCCAGCCGTACGGCCCGGTGTCGACCAGGTGACGGTCTCCGTGGTCGGCGAGCAGGGCGCGGATCTCGCGGTCCGCGGCAGCGTACGCGGTGTCCTGCACGCCGCTGCGCGGGTGCGGACGGTAGATCACCCGGTAGCGGGGGTCGGCCACCAGCGAGGCCACGAGCGCCACCCCGTGGGAAGCCACGGACCCGTAGGCCATGCTCGCCCGGTCACCCTCCCACGTCGGCGCGTAGAGCACGCGGACACTGCCGTCGGCCGGCCAGGACGGCGCCCCCGGGTAGTCGAGGTCGAGCTGCGGGCGGCCCACCTCGCGGACGTGCGTCGTCGCGTCGAACTCCCGGAGCGCTCCGGTGATGCGTTCGCGCGCCGCAGGACCGGCGACGAGGACGCGGTCGTACGCCTTGTTCTGGTTGGTGACGCTCGAGTCCTTGTCGCTCTCACCGTGCCCGAGGTGGACGTGCACGGGTCGTGCGAACCGCAGCATGCGGAAGTTGAGGGGGAGATGGTTGACGTAGAGCACGACCCTGACGGCGCCTCGACCGACGAGGTCCTCGAGGTACGAGGATCCTGGCGCGAAGTAGACGGGGAACGCCGTCTCCTCGAGAACCCGCCGTCCCGTGTCGGGTCGGGCGACCACCACGGCCACCGGCCAGGGCAGCGCGGCGAGGACGCGGTCCCACTGGTGCAGCTGGTAGAGGTTCTCCGGGCCGTCGGCGAAGTAGAGGACGATCGGCGCGTCGAGGGCAGCCGGGTCGGTGTTGCAACGAGCGGTGAACGCCCCGCGGTCGAGGCGGTTGCGCACCGTCGCGACGCCTCGGCGCGCGACAGAGGCGAGGCGGCGGATCCGATGCACGCCGGTCACTCTACCGCCGGTCGCACCGGCGTTCGCCGCCCGTCACGGCGCGGGAGCGCGAAGCCGGGAGGACGCCATGATCGCCAGGAAGTGGCCGACGACCGCGGCCAGCGCGAGGGGCACGAGCACGACGACGAGGGTGCGCGTCCCGGCCAGGCCGCCCCAGGCGTCGCCCGCGACGAGATCGACCACCGCGGCGACGAGGGCGAGCAGGGTCAGCTCGACGGAGTGGTAGAGGCGGTGGAACGGGACGAAGCGGGCGACCCGGCGCAGACGCGCGACGACGCCCGGCCGGGGTGCCGAGGCCTCGGCGCTGTCAGGCACCCGGGGGAGGCCGGCGAAGGCCCGGGAGACGTGCACGAAGTCGTTGAGCGATTTGTTGAGCAGGATGATCACCGCGAGCAGCGCACCGAGCGTCGTCCACCCGTAGTGGTCGTCGAGGTCGGGGAAGCCGCCGGCCGCTCGTACGCCGAGCGCGATGGGGATCAGCGACTCGGTCGTGTAGTGGCCGATCTTGTCGAGGAAGACTCCCGCGGGGGAGAACGTCTGACGCCACCTCGCGACCTCGCCGTCGGCGCAGTCGAGCAGCATCTGGAGCTGTCCGAAGAGGACGGCGAGCACCACTCCGACGATGCCGGGGACGAGCAAGGACCCCGCGGCGAACCAGCCGCTCAGGATCATCAGACCCGTCACCGCATTGGCACTGAGACCGAGGCGCACCAGCGGACGGCTGACGTAGGGCGAGATGTCTCTCAGGTAGAGGTCGGCGACCCAGTGCTCGGCGCTGCGCCTGGCGCGCACCTCGGGTGGCTGGGCGACCGCACGATACTCCGCGAGGGTCGGGCGATCGGGCCTGGCAGCGGTCGAGTCGGGCACGGCCGCCACCGTAGCAGCAGCCTCAGCGTGGTCCGCGTGCCAGCGTCGCGGGGTCGGGGGTGGTCCAGTGCAGCACCTCGGGGCAGAAGGGCGCGTGCCACTCGCGGAGAACGGTCGAGCCGGCAGACGGGACCACTTCCGCCCACCAGTGCGGACAGTGCGGGCACGGTGTGATCACGAGGTCGTCCGGATCGAACTCGACCGGCATCATCGGTGTGCTGACTGCCGGGTGGCCGCCCACCTCGCTGATGTCGACCACGAAGCCCTCGCTTCGCGGACCGCCCTCGTCGTCCTCGCTGCCGACGTTGCTCCCCACCGCGATGACCTCGTGGACGAAGCCCGCGGTGTCGACGACCCGGTGCTGGTAGCTGTAGCCGGCCGACTCATTGAAGCCCCCCGCGATCAGCGCGCGGGTGCGCTCGATGTCGTCGGGGTGCTGGTGGCGGAGCAACAGCTCCGTCGTGATGCAGTCGGACGGCCCGAGACCGAGGATCGCGTACAGCCCGTCGGAGAACTCCCACCGGTCGTCGCGCATCCAGTACGTGTAGTGACCGAGAGCCGGCGACGGCCCCCATGGCATCTCGTCCTTCATAGCGTCCCCCGAGGTTCAGCGCTGCCCCCCAGCAGCCTGAGCACGACGTTAGGTCGCTGCTCGGCGGCTGGCAAGGGCTGCGTGAACGTGGCGACGCGGCCGGTCACCGCCTTAGTGCGCCAGGACGCCTTCGGGGAGCGCGTCCGGAGCGGTCCCCTCCCCGAAGGGCGAGCCGCCCAGCGCCTCACGTCCGTGCGCGGAGTGCCAACCCGTCAGGTCGGGACCGGCCGGGATGATCTGCGTCGGGTTCAGGTCGGTGTGGACGACGTAGTAGTGCGCCTTGATCTGGTCGAAGTCGATCGTGTCACCGAAGCCAGGGGTCTGGAACAGGTCTCGTGCGTACGCCCACAGGACCGGCATCTCGGTCAGCTTCTGACGGTTGCACTTGAAGTGGCCGTGGTAGACGGGGTCGAAGCGCACCAGGGTGGTGAACAGGCGGATGTCGGCCTCGGTGATCGTGTCGCCCATCAGGTAGCGCCGTGTCGCGAGCCGCTCCTCGAGCCAGTCGAGCGCGGTCCACAGGCGCTCGTACGCCGCGTCGTACGCGGCCTGCGAGCCCGCGAAGCCACACCGGTAGACACCGTTGTTGACCTCGGTGAAGACGCGCCTCATCACGGTCTCCATCTCGTCGCGGAGGTGCTCGGGCCACAGGTCCGGCGCGCCGGCGCGGTGGTGGTCGGACCACTCGAAGAACAGGTCACGGGTGATCTGGTCGAAGTCGTTCGTCGCCACGGCCTTGGTCGGCACGTCGACCATGGCGGGCACGGTGATGCCGAGGGGATAATCCGGGACACGGGCGAAGTAGGCCTGCTGCAGGCGCTCGTAGCCGAGGACGGGGTCGACGCCGCCGGGATCGAGGTCGAAGGTCCAGCTCCGTGCGTCGTGGACCGGTCCGCACAGGCCGAGGGAGATCGCGTCCTCCAGGCCGAGGAGGCGACGGACGATGACTGTCCGGTTCGCCCAGGGGCAGGCGCGGGCGGCGACCAGCCGGTACCGGCCCGGCTCCACCGGGTAGCCGTCACGGCCGTCGCGCGTGATGCGAGTGGTCAGATAGCGCATGTCGCGGGTGAAGTCCTCGCCCGCGTGCACGTACGCGCCCTTGGTCGAGTTGGGGTCGTCCGTCGTGGTGCTCACCTCCCCAGTCTGCCTGCTCCGATGATGCGGTGCCGCCGTGCCACCACCATCCGGATCGCGGGGACGGTCAGGAAGGCGGCGACGATGTTGAGCGGGCCGAAGCCCCAGACGTTGACGACCACGCCCGCGAGCAGGCCGCCGAACGCACCGGCCAGGCTCATGAGAAGGTCGGAGGCACCCTGGACGGCCGGACGGGACGCCGGCAGGACCGACTGGGCGACGAGCGAGGACCCGGCGATGGTCGACGCCGACCAACCCAGCCCCAGCAGCACGAGGCCGACCATCATCTGGAGCTCCGACTCTCCGGCGGTGCCCGCGACGAGGGTGGCGAGGAGCAGCGTCGCCTGACCGAGGATGATGGTGCGCCCGCGCCCCCACCGGTCGGTGAGCAGGCCCATGACCGGTGCGAGCGCGAACATGCCGGCGATGTGCAGGCTGATGGTCAGGCCGATGATGGTGAGGCTCGATCCGTGGTCCTCCATGTGGACCGGCGTCATCGCCATCACCGCGACCATCAGTGCGTGGGCCCCCGCCACGGTCACCACGCCCGTCCGCGCCGCCGCGTTCGACCGGAGCAGCGGCCACGCGTCGCTCATGCGAGACCGCGGGCGCGGCCCGTCGGCCGCCGGACGGATCTCCTTGGCGACGTGGAGGGGGTCCGGCGTCAGGGCGACGGCCATGAGGATCGCGGTGAGCGCGAACCCGACCGCGGCGAAGACGAACGGGCCGGCGAGGTCCGGGATGCCGAGAGCACCGGCCGCCTGGGCGCCGAGGCCGGTGAGGTTCGGCCCGATCACCGATCCGATCGTGGTCGACCAGACGACCAGGGACAACGCGCGGCCGACGTGCATCGGCTCGGCGAGGTCGGTGGCGGCGTAGCGCGACTGGAAGTTGGTCGCGCTGTTGGCGCCCACCACGAAGAGCCCGGTGAGCAGGATCCAGGTCGAGTCGGCGACGGCGCCCGCGACCACCACGACCGCACCGATCGCGGCGACGAGCCATCCGGTGGCCAGGCTCGTCCGCCGCCCACGAACCGAGGCGAGACCAGCCAGCGGCAGCGCGAGCACGGCCGCGCCGAGAGTCAGCATCGTCGTCGCCAGTCCGGCGACGGCCGCAGAGCCCGAGACCTCCTTGACCAGCAGCGCCCCGATCGAGAGCGCGGCGCCCGCTCCCAGCCCACCGATGACCTGGGCGGACGAGAGGACGCCGACCGTACGCCGCTGGACGGCGGCGACGTGCTCGGGAGACCAGGACGTCGTCGTCACCAGATCGTCACGCGCTGGTGCGGCGCCAACCACATGCCGTCGTCGGAGGTCACGGAGAACGCGTCGTGGAAGGCGTCGAGGTTGCGGACCACCTGGTTCGTGCGGAACTCCGGCGGGGAGTGCGGGTCGATCGTGAGGCGACGGACGACCTCGGCCGGGCGCACCTTGCCCCGCCAGCACTGCGCCCACGAGATGAAGAACCGCTGCGCGCCCGTCAGACCGTCGAGCACGGGCGGCTCCTGTCCGTCGAGGGCGAGGAGGTAGGCCTGGTACGCGATCCCCAGCCCGCCCAGGTCCCCGATGTTCTCGCCGATCGTCAGGGCACCGTTGACCGTTCTGCCATCGGCGCCGTCGGGGGAGAGCGTGTCGTACTGAGCGATCAGCGAGCTCGTGAGCTTCTCGAACGCGGCCCGGTCCTCGTCGGTCCACCAGCTGCGCAGGGCTCCGGAACCGTCGTACTGCGATCCCTGGTCGTCGAACCCGTGGCCGATCTCGTGGCCGATCACGGCGCCGATCCCGCCGTAGTTCACCGCGTCGTCGGCCTCGGCGTCGAAGAACGGCGGCTGGAGGATCGCTGCGGGGAAGACGATCTCGTTCATCGTCGGGTTGTAGTAGGCGTTCACCGTCTGCGGCGTCATCAGCCACTCGTGCCGGTCGATCGGCTTCCCGATCTTGGCGAGCTCGCGGTCGGTCGCCGCGTTGGAGGCGCGGCGGACGTTGCCGAGCAGGTCCGCGGGGTCGGCGGCCAGCGGGGCGTAGTCACGCCAGCGCTTCGGGAAGCCGACCTTGGGGGTGAACGCGTCGAGCTTCTCGAGCGCGCGCTCCTTGGTCTCGTCGCTCATCCAGGGCAGCGTCGAGATGCTGTGCCGGTAGGCCGCCACGAGGTTCGCGACGAGGGCGTCCATGCGTGCCGCGGCGGTCGGGGGGAAGTGACGCTCGACGTAGAGCCGGCCGAGCCCTTCGCCGATCGCGCCCTCCACGAACGCGACGCCGCGCTTCCAGCGGGCGCGCAGCTCGTCGGTGCCCGAGAGCGTCTTGCCGTAGAAGTCGAAGTTCGCGTCGACGAACGGACTCGACAGGTACGGGGCCGCCGCGGACACGAGGCGGAAGCGCAGCCAGTCCTGCCACGCGGCCACGGGCTCCTCGCGGAGCGCGTCGGACAGCGCCTGGAGGTAGGACGGCTGGGAGACGACGACCTCGGACAGCACCGCCGGGTCGAAGCGTGCGGCGGCGGCCCACGCGTGCCAGTCGAGGGCCGGGGAGAGCCCCTGGAGGGCATCGAGGTCGAGGAGGTTGTAGGTCTCGACCGCGTCGCGGCTCGCCACCCGGTCCCAGTGCCCCTTCGCCAGCCGCTCCTCGAGGCCGTAGACCCGCGCCGCCCGGGCGTCGGCGTCGTCGAAACCGGCGAGGCCCAGCATGATCGCGACGTGCGCCTGGTAGGCCGTGCGCGCCGCGGCGAACTGCTCCTCGCGGTAGTAGGCCTCGTCAGGAAGACCCAGGCCGCCCTGCACGACGGTGACCACGTAGCGCTCGGGCGCACCGGGGTCGGGCCCGACGTACATCCCGAAGGCGCCGGAGGCGGCCTGGCGCTCCAGCCGGCCGAGCGCGTCGACGACGGCGGCGAGGTCGCGTACCTCGTCGACGCGGGCGAGGTCGTCGGCCAGCGGGGCCGCCTCGAGCGCCTCCACCCGGTCGACGTCCATGAAGCTGGCGTAGAGAGCACCGATCTTGGCGCCCTCGTCGTTCACGCTGCCACCGGCCGGGTCTCCGGCCGGGTCTGCCTGGCACTCCTCGACGATGGCGCGGACGTGCACCTCGGCCTCGTCGACGAGGGTGACGAACGAGCCGGCGACAGCGCGGTCCGGCGGGATCTCGGCGGTGGCGAGCCAGCCCCCGTTGACGTGGCGGAACAGGTCGTCCCGGGGACGCACCGCCTGGTCGCTGCCGCTGCCGTCGATCCCTGATCTCACGCGTACTCCTCGTCATCGACCTCGTGGCGGCGGCTCTCGCCTCACGCCCTCGTCAGTCTAGGCAGGGAGGGTCTCCGAGACCTCACGCATTATGGCGACGCCTGCTGCCGGTCCTACTTGACCGATCCCGACACGAGTCCGCTGACGATGTAGCGCTGGAGCGCGAGGAAGAGGATCGTGACGGGGAGGGCGGCCAGCACCGCGCCGGCCGCGAAGATCGTCCAGTTCGACGACGTCTGCTCGGAGACGAACCCGAAGAGCCCGACCGCGAGCGTCTGGTTGTCGGGGTCGGTGAGGAACACGCTCGCGATCATGAACTCGCTGGTGGCGGTGATGAAGGCCAGCAGGCCCACGACCGCCAGGATCGGCGTCACCAGGCGCAGGACGATCCCGAAGAAGATCTGAGCATGGCTGGCTCCGTCGAGCCGGGCGGCCTCGTCGATCGAGACCGGCACCGTGTTGAAGAACCCGTACATCAGGTAGGTGTTCACGCCGAGCGCGCCGCCCAAGTAGACGAGGATCAGCCCCGCGTGGGTGCCGATGCCCAGCGCGGGAAAGACGTCGCCGACGTTCGACATCAGGATGAAGATCGCGACGACCGCCAGCATCTGCGGGAACATCTGGACGAGCATCAGCGACAGCAGCCCGAACCGCCGCCCGGTGAACCGCATCCGCGAGAACGCATACGCTGCCAGCGCGCCGAGGAACACCGTGCCGAGCGCGGTGACCGTGCCGACCACGAGCGTGTTGACGAACCACCGCCCGTACGGCCGGCTCGGGTCGTCGAAGAGTGCACGGTAGTTGGTGAGGTCGAACGTGCTGAAGAGCCGACTGCTCCCCGACAGCGTGCCGGCGGGGTCGAGCGAGGCGGACAGGACGTAGAGGATCGGGAACGTCGCATAGACGACGACGGCGATGCCGACGAGGTGCCGCCAGCCCAGGGCGGTGAACCAGCGCCGGAAGCTGCGCCGGCGCGGAGCGTGGACGGTGCTCATCAGTGGATGTCCTCCAGGGCCTTGGTACGGCGGAACATGATCGCCGCGATGACGCCGATGACGACGAAGATGATGATGGCCAGCGCGCTGGCGAGGCCGTAGTCGCGACCGGTCCCGGTGCCGAACGCGACCTTGTAGACCATCGTGATCAGCAGGTCCGTGGCTCCGATGTCGTTGCTCGTGTCCTCGAACCGCGGCCCGCCGCGGGTCAGCATGTAGATGACGTTGAAGTTGTTGAAGTTGAAGGCGAACGTCGTGATCAGCAGTGGTGCGACCGACACGAGCAGCAGCGGGAGCTTGACCGACCGGAAGGCCCGCCATGGGCCGGCGCCGTCCATGCGGGCGGCCTCGGTCATCTCGTCGGGGATCGACTGCAGCGCCCCGGTGCAGACGAGGAACATGTAGGGGAAGCCGAGCCAGAGGTTGACGAACAGCACGCTGAAGCGGGCCAGCCACGGGTCGGTGAGCCACTCGATCTCGGCGCCGCCCAGCAGCACCTGGTTGACGAACCCGAACTCCGTGTTGAGCATCCCCGACCAGACGAGTCCCGACAGGAAGGCGGGGAAGGCGTAGGGAAGGATCAGCAGCACCCGGTAGACCTTCTTGCCACGCATGCTCGGCACGTTGAAGACCATCGCGAGGAACAGCCCGAGCCCGAAGCAGAGCACGACCGACAGGGTCGCGAAGGCGAACGTCCACACGATCACGGAGACCAGGGAGTCGCGCAGCTGGGGTGTCTCGACCGCGCGGCGGAAGTTCTCCAGGCCCACGTTGATCTTCCAGCCCGGGACCAGCTCCTCGCCCTCGGCCGAGACGTACGCGCCCTCGCCGCCGTCGGTGTAGACCGTGCCGGTGGCGACGTCGGTGAAGCTGTCGGCGTCCTCGTCGTAGCGCAGGTTCGAGCGGTACTCGTAGGCGCTGCTGCCGTCGGCCGTGCGCAGTGTGCCGTCGGAGGGGTTGTCGGAGACGGGGACGGAGATGTCGAGGATCTCGTCCTGGCGCTGGAGGAGGTCCTCGAACGCGAGGGGGGCGTAGCCGTCGACCTGCGTCGCCTTTCCGCCGCCGGAGACCTCGGCGTCCTCGACCTCGGAGAGCGGTTCGTCGGCCGAGCCGAGGGAGACCGTGCCGTCGGGAGCGGTGACCAGGAACCACAGGTCGTCGCCCTTCTCGAGGACGGCGAGCTGGTACTGCGGGGAGTCGGGGACACGCTCCTGGCCCTTGGTCGCGATCGCCGTGACCGCGTCCTCCTTGGTGCTGTTGTGCCCGTCGCCGGCATTGGTGAAGGCGATGTAGCCGGTGTAGACCATGACGAAGACCTGGAAGATCAGCAGCAGCGTGATCCCGGGCGCGAGGTACTTCGCCGGCAGGCCGTCGCGGCGCAGGTAGACGACGTTCACGGCGACCGTCACGACCACCGTGACGGCAAGGACCAGCCACTTCTCCTGGGCGGCCAGCATGAAGACCGCATACACCGCGAGCGCGTCGACGAGGCCGAGGAGCGCGATCTTCACGAGGATGCCGATCAGCCCGTCGGTCTCTCCGGGCCGGCGCAGCCGTGCCCACGGGCCCCGGCGCCCCGGTCGCTGGTCGGGAGAGCCCGAGTCCTCGCTGCGGTGCTCGTCGGTGAGCGTCATCAGGGCGTGCCCCTCCTGGGGTGAGAGCGGGGGAGAGCAGACCGGCCGGGGAGCGGAACCGCTCCCCGGCCGTCAGTGAGAGATGTCAGCCTGCGACCTTCGTCTGGACGCTCGCGACCATCTTGGGCCACGCCTGGGCAGGCTGAGCCTTGCCCTTGATGATGTCGAGCTCGGTCGCGCCCCAGTCGGCCCACACCGCGTCCATCTGCGGGATGGCCGGCATCGGCGAACCGCTCTTGCCGATCGCGCCGAACGCCGCGACGATCGGGTCGGACGCCGCCTTCTCGAACGACGCCTTCAGCGCCGGCGGACGACCGCCCTGGGCGAAGAGCGCGTCCTGGGCGTCCTCGGAGCTCAGGTAGTTGAGCACGAACTCGCTGGCGGCGAGGGCGTTGGTGGCCTTCGCGCTGATGAAGAACCCGTTGACTCCGATGAACGGGGTCGCCGGCTTGCTGCCACCGGTCGGGATCGGGTCGATGGCGATCTCGAGCCCGGCCTTCTGCATGTCCGGGACGTTCCACGGTCCGGTCAGGAAGTACGGCGACTGACCCTTGTTGAAGGTCTCCTTCGCGATGTCCGCGGTGATGCTCGGGTTCAGCGCACCGGCCTTCGCCCACGCCGCCAGGTCCTTCGCGAACTCGACGCCGCCGGGGTTACCGAGGCCGAGCTTGCTCGGGTCGTAGTCGCCGTCGGCGTTGCGCTCGAACACGGGGACGCCGTACGAGGTCTGGATGCCGTAGAGGTGGTACGGGTCGCCCTGCTTCGGGTCGAGCCCGACGAGGAACGGGTACTTCGCCTTGCCGGCGTCGACGACCTTCGTGCCGGCGGCGACGACCTCGTCCATCGTGGTGGCCGGCTCGGCGAGGAGCGCGGTGTTGCGGACGAGCGCCACGTTCTCGATCGCGTACGGGAGGCCGTACGTCTTGCCCTCGTAGGTCATCGCCTGGATGGCCGCGTCCTCGAACTCACCGGCCTTGTCGCCGAGCTCGAGGGGGGCGACGACGCCGTTCTGGACGAACTTCCCGAGCCAGTCGTGCGGGCCGACGATCATGTCAGGACCCTTGCCGGTCGGTACCTGGGTGATGAAGTCGTCACGAGCCGACTGGAAGTCCTTGATGACGAGCTTGACCTCGACGTCCTTGTCCTTCTTGAAGGAGGCGACCGCGTCCTTCAGAGCCGGCGCGCGCTCGGCATCGACCCACATCGTGAGGGTCGACCCCGACGACTTCGAGGAGTCGTCGGCGGCGTCGTCGTCGGACGACCCGCCGCAGGCGCCGAGCAGGAGAGACGAGGCGACGGCCAGGGCACCTGCGGCCAGGACGCCTCTGCGGTTCACGAGCATGAGGTGTGCTCCTTCGTAAGAGTGGAATCGGTTCCATTTCTAAGCGACAAGAGTCATCTCAAGCAAGTCGCGCGACGAAACCTGATCGCAACATTTCGATAACGGGCCTCCACATGGGCCGGATGGCCGGATAGGCCACAGGCGTTGACTATGGTGTAATCGCTTCCACAAATCCGGCCTCGAAGGAGAGCAGCAATGGCGATCGACGTGGCCCCCCGCGCCGACGGACCCGCCGACACCCCTGTGCAGCAGCGTGACTGGTGGCGTGACGCCGTCGTCTACCAGGTCTATCCGCGCTCCTTCGCCGACGGCGACGGGGACGGGACGGGTGACCTCATGGGCATCGGCGACCGCCTGCCGGCCCTCGCCGAGCTCGGAGTCGACGCGGTGTGGCTGTCGCCGTTCTATCCGTCGCCGCAGCGTGACGGGGGCTACGACGTGAGCGACTACTGCGACGTCGATCCCGCTTTCGGGACCCTGGCCGACCTCGACCGTGTCGTCGACGTCGCGCACGCCCACGGCCTGCGGGTGATCATCGATCTCGTCCCGAACCACTGCTCCAGCGACCACCCGATGTTCCGGGCGGCTCTCGCGGCGCCTCCGAACAGCAGGGAGCGAGCGCGTTTCCACTTCCGTGACGGCCGTGGCGAGCACGGTGAGCTCCCCCCGAACGACTGGCAGTCGCACTTCGGCGGCTCCGCGTGGACCCATGTCACCGAGCCCGACGGGCGCCCGGGGCAGTGGTACCTGCACCTCTTCGACCCCACCCAGCCGGACTTCAACTGGGACAGCGAGGACGTCCTCACCTTCTTCGACGAGGTCCTCGACTTCTGGCTCGCGCGGGGTGTGGACGGCTTCCGCGTCGACGTCGCCCACGCGCTCGTCAAGGCCCCCGGCCTCCCCGACTGGGGCGGACGGGCCGATGGCGCCAGCTCACCCGGGTTCCCCGGCCACGAGGCCCCGATGTTCGACCAGCCCGGCGTGCACGCCGTCTACGAGCGCTGGCGCGAGCGGCTCGAGCGCTGGGGGCCCGACCGCATCCTGTGCGCCGAGGCCAACGTCGCGCCCCTCGAGCGCGCCGCCAAGTGGGTCCGTCCGCGAGAGATGCACCAGGCGTTCAACTTCGCCTACCTCCACGCGCCGTGGGACGCCGTCGCCCTGCGCCGCGTCATCGACGAGTCGCTCGCCGCGTTCGGTGGCGTGGGCGCACCGAGCACGTGGGTCCTGTCCAACCACGACGTCGTCCGCCACGCCACGCGCTTCGCGCTGGTCGACGCCGCTCACGTCGCCCATGGGCACGGCTTCCGGGCCGACACGCCCCTCGACCCCGAGCGGGGGGAGCGGCGTGCTCGTGCCGCCACGGCGCTCATGCTGGCACTGCCCGGTGCCGTCTACCTCTACCAGGGCGAGGAGCTCGGGCTGCCCGAGGTGCTGGACATCCCCGACGACCAGCGGCACGACCCCTACTTCCTGCGCAGCGGTGGCGCCGTGGTCGGCCGCGACGGCTGCCGGGTGCCGATCCCGTGGGAGGCGCACGCCCCCGCGTACGGCTTCAACGGCAGCGGCTCCTCCTGGTTGCCACAGCCCGCGCAGTGGGCCCGCTACGCCCGCGACGTCCAAGGCGCCGAACCGACGTCGACCCTGGCGCTCTACACCCACGCCCTGGCGACGCGAAAGGTCCTCGGGCTCGGCGCGGGTTCGTTACGGTGGGTCCGCGCCGACGAGCCGGCGGTGCTCGCCTTCGTCAACGGGGAGGTCCTCGTGGTCGCCAACCTCTCCGACCACCCCGTCCCAGCCGAGGCCGACGAGATCGTGCTCGAGAGCGTCCCGGGTGCGGTCAGCGACGGACTCCTGGCCCCGGACGCGACCGCGTGGTTCCGCGCGCCGGCCGGCACGGGTCTGACGGAAGGCTGATCCGGTGGCGGGAGTGACGATCAAGGACGTCGCCGAACGGGCGGGTCTGTCGGTCGCCACCGTGTCGCGCGCGCTCAGCGGGCGCGGTCACGTCTCGGAGACCGCCCGGACGCTGAGCGCCCAGGCTGCTCGTGACCTGGGCTACGTCGCCTCGTACAACGCGGCCAGTCTCGCCTCGGGACGCAGCAAGAACGTCGGGCTGGTCGTGCCCTGGGTGAACCGCTGGTTCTTCAGCACGATCATCGAGACCGCATCGACGGTTCTGGCGGCGGCGGGGTACGACGTCACTCTCTACTACCTCGGTGGCGGCAAGCGCGAGCGAGGGCTCGTCTTCAGCGACTTCCTGCTCCGCAAGCGTGTCGACGGGCTCCTTGCCGTGGCGCTCGAGCTCGACGACACCGAGCGCGTCGACCTGTTGCGAGTCGGCACCCCGGTCGTCTGCATCGGCGGCGTGATCCCCGGCGTGTCGACGGTCAGCGTCGACGACTTCGCGACCGCGCGTCTCGCCACCGACCATCTCGTCGCGCTCGGACACCGCCGCATCGCGCACATCGGCTGGGAGGGCGCCGGGGACTTCGCTCTGGCAGCGACCCGGGAGGACGGCTATGCGCGGGCGCTGCGCGATGCGGGCCTCGAGGTCGCACCGGAGCTGGTCGCCCTCGGAGACTTCACGATGCAGGAGGGCTACTCCACCGCCAAGCGTCTGCTGTCCGACCCACGACTGCGTCCGACGGCGATCTCTGCCGCCTCCGACGAGCTGGCCATCGGGGCGATCACCGCCGCGCGGGACCTCGGTCTGGACGTGCCGCGTGACGTGTCGGTGGTGGGGATCGACGGGCACGACCTCGGCGGCGTGTTCGGTCTGACGACGGTCGACCAGCATGTGCGCGAGCAGGCGACCCAGGCCGCCGACCTTCTCCTCCGCCAGCTCGACGACGACTCCGTGGACCGCGAGCCCGTCCACACCGAGCTCGGCCTGGACCTCGTGATCCGCTCGAGCACGATGGCTCCACGCCCGGACGGGCCACGCACGCGGTAGCGTGCCTCGGGTGGCTGTGTCCTCCCAGCGTTCGGGCATGAGCGGCATGCTGACGGCGTTGGCGCACCCCGTCCGCATCCTCCCGGCGACGTTCGTGCTCGGCAGCGTCGCCGGCACCCTCCTCCTGCTCCTCCCAGGCATGCGGACCGACGGTCAGCAGGGTGGCGCGGTCCTGCCGGCCGCCTTCACGTCGGTGTCCGCGGTGACCGTGACCGGACTCAGCACGGTCGACGTCTCGTCCTACTGGACGCCGCTCGGGCAGGTCGTCATCCTCGTGCTCGTCCAGGTCGGCGGCTTCGGCTTCGTCACCCTGGCCACGATCCTGGGTGTCGTCGTCGGGGGCCGGATCGGCCTGCGCTCGCGGCTCGCCACCCAGATGGACCTCCACCTCGTCAACCTCGGCGAGGTGATCCCGCTCGTCCGGCGGATCCTCGTGACGATGCTGGGCTTCGAGGCCGTGGTCGCCGTGGTGCTGACCTTCGGGTTCGAGTCGCGTCACGACGAAGGCTGGGGCGAGGCGATCTGGCACGGGATCTTCTACTCGGTGATGGCGTTCAACAACGCCGGCTTCGCGCTGGCACCCGACAGCCTCGTCCAGTACGTCGGCGACGCCGCGCTGATCCTGCCGATCTCGATCGCGGTGTTCGTGGGGGCGGTGGGCTTCCCCGTCCTTGCGGAGCTGTCACGCCGGTGGAGGCGCCCCGACCGCTGGTCGATCCACACCAAGCTCACCGTGTGGGGCTCGTTCCTCCTGCTGGGCGCCGGGACGGTCCTGTTCGGGGTCGTGGAGTGGTCGAACCCCGCGACGATGGGCGGCCAGTCGTTCGGCGAGAAGCTCGTCACGTCGTTCGAGGGCGGCATCATGCCGCGTTCGGGTGGGTTCAACTCCATCGACTACGGGGAGGCCCGGTCCGAGACGACCCTGATCACAACCATCATGATGTTCATCGGCGGCGGGTCGGCCAGCACCGCCGGAGGCATCAAGATCACGACGTTTCTCCTGCTCGGCTACGTGATCCTCGCGGAGGTGCGTGGTGACCCCGACGTCACCATCGGCTCGCGGCGGATCGGGGTCAGCACCCTGCGGCAGGCGCTCACCGTCGCCCTGCTGGCCGTGATGCTCGTCGTGACCTCGACACTGGCGCTGCTCGTGGTGGCGGAGGTGAGCCTGGACGAGGCGTTGTTCGAGGCGACGTCGGCGTTCGCCACCGCCGGTCTCTCCATGGGCGTCACCGGTGATCTCCCGCCCGCCGGCCAGGCGGTGCTGATGTTCTTGATGTTGATCGGCCGTGTCGGTACGGTCGCGACGGCGTCAGCACTCGCCCTGCGTGCCCGCCCGCGTCGCTTCCACCTGCCCGAAGAGCGACCGATCATCGGCTAGGAGAAGATGACCCGTGCCCAAGAACTCGACCCCTCCGCCCGACGCCCCCGTGCTCGTCGTCGGCCTCGGTCGCTTCGGCACCGCCGTGGCGTCGTCTCTGACCCGGCTGGGACACGAGGTGCTGGCGATCGACGAGAGCATGGAGCTCGTCCAGAAGTGGGCGACGGAGTTCACCCACACGGTCCAGGCCGACTCCACCGACGAGGAGGCGCTGCGCCAGATCGGTGCTGACCAGTTCGACCGCGCCGTGGTAGGCATCGGCACCGACATCGAGGCGAGCGTGCTCAGCGTGCTGACGCTCACCGAGCTCGGCGTTCGCGAGATCTGGGCCAAGGCGATCAACAAGAAGCACGGCAAGATCCTCGAGCGCGTCGGCGCGCGCCACGTCGTGTATCCCGAGTCGGCGATGGGCGAGCGGGTCGCTCACGTGGTCTCGGGGTCGATGATCGACTTCATCGAGTTCGACGACGGCTTCGCCATCGCGCGTACGGCGGCACCGTCGGGAGCGGTCGGTCGCACGCTCGCGGAGTCCGCGCTCCGCCACCAGTACGGCATCACCGTGGTCGGCGTGAAGCGACCGGGGTCGGACTTCACCTACGCGCGGCCCGAGACGTTCCTCGGTGAGTTCGACGAGCTGATCGTCTCGGGGCCGACCAAGAAGGTCGAGCGGTTCGCCGGCCTCTCCTGACACCCGCGGGTCACCCTCTGACGCTCGCGGGTCACTCTTTTGCGCCCGCGGGTCACTCTCTGGCGCTCGCGGGTCAGTCCGGCACGTCCTGGCTGAGAACGTGCACCCACGACCCCCAGGCGCTTCGGACCATCTCCTCGAGAGAGTGACGCATCCGCCACTCGAGGTCCCGAGCGGCGAGGTCGCCCGAGGCGACGATGCGCGCAGGGTCGCCGGGGCGTCGTGGACCGGTCTCGGGGACGAAGTCGACACCGGTGACGTGCGCGATGGTGTCCATGATCTGGCGCACCGAGACGCCCTCGCCGCTCCCGAGGTTGTACACGTCCTCGAGCAAGGCCTCCTCCGCGAGGGAGCGCGCGGCGACGACGTGGCTGTGGGCGAGGTCCGACACGTGGACGTAGTCGCGCACGCAGGTGCCGTCCGGCGTCGGGTAGTCGACGCCGTTGATGACCGGGACGCCGCCGTCGGTCAACGTCTTGAAGACCTTCGGGAAGAGGTTGTGTGGGCTGGAGTCGTAGAGGTCGTCGTCGCCGGAGCCGACCACGTTGAAGTAGCGCAGCGAGGTCTGCCGCAGCCCGGTGGCTCGGGCCTGCGCCCGCAGCACCCACTCGTCGACGAGCTTGCTCTCGCCGTACGGCGACTCCGGAGCCGTCGGCGTCGACTCGGTGACGAGGTCGGTGTCGGGCGTCCCGTAGACCGCGGCCGAGGACGAGAAGACGACCGAGTTCACGCCGACCTCGGCCAGCGCCTGCAGCAGGTGGACGGTGCCGGTGACGTTCTGCTCGTAGGTGTGGATCGGACGCTGGACCGACACGCCCGCGTACTTGAACGCAGCGAGGTGCACCACCCCGACGACCCCGTGCTCGCGCAGGACCGTACGGACGAGCTCGGTGTCGGTGACGTTGCCCTCGACGAACGGGACGTCGGCGGGGACGAACTCGCGGTGGCCCGACTCGAGCGAGTCGAGCACGACGACGCCGATCCCGGCGTCGGTGAACGCGCGGACGACGTGGGAACCGATGTAGCCGGCGCCGCCGGTCACGAGCCAGGTCATGCGATCGACCCTAACCGACCACGACGCGCAGGATCCGGTCGTCGTCGGCTCCCGGCTCCCCGCGACCGTCGGTGTTGCTGGTCGTCACCCACAGACTTCCGTCGGGTGCCGGCACGGCGTTGCGCACGCGCCCGAGGCCGGCGTCGCCGAGGCGGCGGCGCGGTCGGGCGGCGTCGGCCCCGGACAGCGGCACCGCCCACACGCACTGACCACGCAGCGCAGCCACGTACGCCGTCCCGTACGCGACGCCGACGCCCGCAGGCGACGCGTCGTCGGTGCTCCACCACGCCTTCGGCCCGACGAGACCGCGTTCGTCCGTGGGCCCCTCCGTCTGGGGCCACCCGTAGTTGCCGCCACGCTCGACGAGGTTGAGCTCGTCGGTGGTCTGGTCGCCGAACTCGGCCGCCCACAGCCTGCCCTGTGCATCGAACGCGAGCCCTTCGACGTTGCGGTGGCCGTAGGACCAGACGCGGTTGCCGAAGGGGTTGTCCTCGGCGGCACGGCCGTCGAGGGTCATCCGCAGCACCTTGCCCGAGGGTGAGTCGACGTCCTGGGCTCGGTCGCGTTCGCCGGCGTCACCGGTGCTGGCGTAGAGCATCCGGTCGGGTCCGATCACGAGGCGGCCGCCGTTGTGGTTGAACGCTCGCGGGATGCCGTCGAGCAACACCTGTGGACGCCCGAGCCGGCGTCCGTCGTACGACATCCGCACGATCCGGTTGTCGTCTGGGGACGTGAGGTAGGCGATCACGGCGTCGCCGCCGGGGACGAGGACGATCCCCAGGAGCCCGCCCTCGCCGCTGTCGGTGTCGACGTCGGGCACCTCACCGATCGTCGTCGCGTTGCCGCCCCCGACCTTGACCACCCGCGCGGTGTCTCGTTCGGTCACGAGGGCCTGGCCAGCATCGAGGAACGCGAGCCCCCACGGCACCGTCAGTCCGGCGGCGACCACACCGTCGATCCGGAGACGGGTCGGGTCGTCGGGGCCGCGGGGACCGGGCGTCGTCGGGGGCACCGACGACGGGTCGGTGGTGGGAACGGTCGTCGGAGCCGGGTCGGTGGAGCCGTCTCCGCGGCAGCCGGTGGCCAGGCCGGCTCCGGCGACGGCGAGCGCAACGAGAAGCTCGCGGCGAGTCAGCGTCATGGGGAGAGTGTGGCCCACCGGTGGTGACGGGACCGGTGGCACGACCTCCGACGACGTCTTCTTCTGCCCTGCCGATGCCGCGCTTCGGGAGTAACGTGCCGTTCGGGACAGACCTCTGACCCGACACCACCGACGACCGGGAGGGCGGATGGACGGCACCGTGGTCTGGGCGGCAGACGAGAGGCTTCGTCTGGACACCGGCTTCTCCGACTACCTGATCATCCTGATCTACTTCGCCTTCGTCCTCGGCATCGGCCTCCTCGCCAAGCGCCAGGTCTCCAGCAGCATCGACTTCTTCCTGTCGGGGCGCTCGCTGCCCGCGTGGGTGACCGGTCTGGCCTTCATCTCAGCCAACCTCGGCGCGGTCGAGATCATGGGCATGTCGGCCAACGGTGCGCAGTACGGTCTGCCGACGATGCACTACTTCTGGATCGGCGCGGTGCCGGCGATGCTGTTCCTCGGCGTCGTGATGATGCCGTTCTACTACGGCTCCAAGGTCCGCAGCGTGCCGGAGTTCATGCGGATGCGGTTCGGGACGGGCGCGCACCTGGTGAACGCGCTGAGCTTCGCCGTGGCCCAGCTGCTGATCGCCGGCGTCAACCTCTATCTGCTCGCGCGCATCGTCAACGTCATCCTCGGCTGGCCGTTGTGGGTGTCGCTGATCGCCGCAGCGATCGTGGTCCTGACCTACACCACCCTCGGTGGCCTGTCGGCGGCGATCTACAACGAGGTCCTCCAGTTCTTCGTCATCGTCGCGGCGCTGCTGCCCCTCACGCTCGTGGCTCTGCACAAGGTCGGCGGGGTCAGCGGGCTCACCGACAAGATCTCGGCCACCCCGGGCGGCAGCGAACAGCTCTCGTCCTGGCCCGGCACCAACCTCACGGGCATCGACGACCCGTTCTGGTCCGTCGTGGGGATCGTGTTCGGACTCGGCTTCGTGCTGTCGTTCGGCTACTGGACGACGAACTTCGTCGAGGTGCAGCGGGCGATGGCGTCGAAGTCGATGTCGGCCGCGCGCAGCGCCCCGATCATCGGCACCTTCCCCAAGATGTTCGTCCCGTTCATCGTCGTCGTCCCCGGCATGATCTGCGCCGTGCTGATCCCGGAGATGATCGACCTCAAGGCCGGCGACGACAGCTCCGGGGTCGCGTACAACGACGCGATCCTCCTCCTGATCCGCGACCTGCTGCCCAACGGCATGCTCGGACTCGCGATCGCAGGCCTCCTCGCGTCGTTCATGGCCGGCATGGCAGCCAACATCTCGGCGTTCAACACGGTCTTCAGCGTGGACCTCTGGCAGCAGTACGTCCGCAAGGACAAGCCGGACGGCTACTACACGAGCGTCGGCCGCTGGGCCACGGTCGGTGCGACCGTGGTGGCGATCTTCACCGCGCTGATCGCGTCGAGCTACTCGAACCTGATGGACTACCTCCAGACCTTGTTCGGGTTCTTCAACGCCCCGTTGTTCGCGACGTTCATCCTCGGCATGTTCTGGAAGCGGATGACCGCCACCGCCGGTTGGGTCGGCCTCGTGTCCGGCACGGCAGCAGCGGTCGTCGTCGCCTTCCTCAGCGAGGACGCCTTCGGCAGCGCCAGTGTGGGCGTCATCCCGCTCGGGGGCCAGGGTGCGAGCTTCGTCGCGGCGAGCGCAGCGTTCGTGGTCGACATCGTGGTCAGCTACGTCGTGAGCCTGATGACCCAGCCGAAGCCGGCCGCCTCGCTGCGTGGCTTCGTCTACTCGCTGACGCCCAAGGACCAGCTGCGCGACCCGCTCGCGCACCTGCTCCCGTGGTACCAGCGCCCGACCGTGCTCGCCGCGATCTCGTTGGTCATGGTGATCGCCTTGAACATCATCTTCTGGTGAGAAGGAGCAACGATGGCTGAGGGCAAGAGCCGCTTCAAGATCGCGTCGGCGTTCGACATCCGGACGATCATCGGTGCCCTGATGGGCATCTATGGCGTGATCCTGACCTTCCTCGGCATCTTCAACGCCTCCGACGCCGAGCTGAGCAAGGCCGACGGCTTCAACGTCAACCTCGTCAACGGGCTGATCCTGCTCGGCGTCTCGGCCGTGTTCATCATCTGGGCGATCCTGCGGCCGCTGGTCGTCGAGGACGTGCCGCCCGAGGCGCTGGAGGACCGCGACCAGCGCGCCGAGTAGCGCGCTAGCATGGGAGCCGTGTACGACCTGCACCTTGTCGAGCCACGCTGATCCCGACCCCGTCAGCGTGGCAGCCCCTCTGCCCAGAGGGGCTGTTCTGTGTACGGGCACGGTTCGGTGTCGCAGATCACCCGGTCGTACGAGGACGTCATTGCGGAGGAGACCCAGGTGAGCACCCAGCAGGGCGAGGCGGCGTCGTACGACGTCCGCGCGGTCCAGGACAAGTGGCGCGCGGTGTGGGACGAGCTGCGGCCGTACGACGCCGACGGCACCGACCCCGGTCGCGAGCGGCGCTACGCGCTCACGATGTTCCCCTATCCGTCCGGCGACCTCCACATGGGCCACGGCGAGGTCTTCGCGCTGCACGACATGCTGGCGCGCTACTGGCGGCTCAAGGGCTACGACGTGCTCAACCCGATCGGCTGGGACTCCTTCGGGCTGCCCGCCGAGAACGCTGCCATCAAGCGCAACGAGAACCCAGCGACGTTCACGTACGACAACATCGAGACGCAGGCCGAGTCGATCCGGCGCTACGGCGTGAGCTTCGACTGGACGCGTCGCCTGCACACCTCCGACCCCGAGTACTACCGCTGGACCCAGTGGCTGTTCCTGCGGCTGTTCGAGCGGGGCCTGGCCTACCGCAAGGCGTCCTACGTCAACTGGTGTCCCAACGACCAGACCGTGCTCGCCAACGAGCAGGTCGTCCAAGGGTTCTGCGAGCGCTGCGGCGCCGTGGTCACCAAGCGCGAGCTGACCCAGTGGTACTTCAAGATCACCGACTACGCCCAGCGGCTGCTCGACGACATGCAGCAGCTGGAGGGCCGGTGGCCCGAGCGCGTGCTGACCATGCAGCGCAACTGGATCGGACGCTCAGAGGGTGCTTGGGTGTCGTTCGTGGTCGAGGGGCGCGAGGAGCCCGTGCGGGTCTTCACCACCCGGCCCGACACGCTGTACGGCGCGACGTTCATGGTCGTCGCCCCCGACGCCACGCTGGCCGGTGAGCTGGTGTCCGACGATCAGCGGCCCGCCTTCGAGGCGTACCTCGAGCGCACCAAGCAGGCCACGGAGATCGAGCGCCAGTCCACCGACCGTCCGAAGACCGGGGTGTTCCTGGGCGTCCACGCGACCAACCCGCTGACGGGCGAGCCCATGCAGGTGTGGGCCGCCGACTACGTCCTGGCCGACTACGGGTCCGGCGCCGTGATGGCCGTGCCGGCCCACGACCAGCGCGACCTCGACTTCGCCCGGACGTACGACCTGCCGGTCCGCCGCGTCGTCGACGTGCCGGGGGAGGGTGACCCGGCCGAGACCGGCGTCGCGACCACCGGTGACGGGGCGTACGTCGGCTCGCCGGTGCTGGAGGGCGTCACCGACAAGGCCGAGGGCATCGAGGTGACGATCGAGACGCTGACCGAGAAGGGGTTGGGCGAGGGCACGGTCAACTTCAGGCTGCGCGACTGGCTGCTCAGCCGTCAGCGCTACTGGGGCTGCCCGATCCCGATCGTGCACTGCCCCGACTGTGGTGAGGTCGCGGTGCCCGACGATCAGCTGCCCGTCGAGCTGCCCTACCTGACCGGCGCCGACCTCGCGCCGAAGGGCACCTCCCCGCTGGCCGCCGCGACGGACTGGGTCAACACCACCTGCCCCCGCTGTGGTGGCGCCGCGCAGCGTGACACCGACACGATGGACACGTTCGTCGACTCCTCGTGGTACTTCCTGCGCTACTGCTCGCCCGACCGGACCGACGCGCCGTTCGCCCCCGAGGACGTCAACCGGTGGATGCCGGTCGACATGTACGTCGGTGGGGTCGAGCACGCGATCCTGCACCTGCTCTACAGCCGCTTCTTCACCAAGGTGCTCCACGACATGGGCCTGGTGGACTTCGTCGAGCCGTTCACATCGCTGATGAACCAGGGCCAGGTCATCAACGAGGGCAAGGCGATGAGCAAGTCGCTCGGCAACGGCGTCGACCTCGGTCAGCAGATCGAGCAGTTCGGCGTCGACGCGGTGCGCCTGACGCTGCTGTTCGCCGGGCCACCCGAGGACGACATCGACTGGGCCGACGTGTCACCGACAGGCTCGTCGAAGTTCCTGCAGCGGGCGTGGCGCGTTGCGCACGAGGTGGCGAGCGATCCGGGTGCCGACGTCACCGCCGGTGACGTCGCGCTGCGTCGGGTCACGCACAAGACGGTGGCCGACGCCGAGCAGCTCTACGAGTCCAAGCGCTTCAACGTGGTGATCGCGCGTGTGATGGAGCTCGTGAACGCCACGCGCAAGACGATCGACTCCGGTGCGGGTGCGGCCGATCCCGCGGTCCGCGAGGCGGCAGAGGTCACGGCGATCCTGCTCAGCACGGCAGCGCCCTACGTCGCCGAGGAGATGTGGGCGGAGCTCGGCCACGCTCCCTCGGTCTCGCAGCAGCCGTGGCCGACGGTCGACCCGGCCCTGCTGGTCGACGACACCGTCACGTGCGTGGTCCAGGTCAAGGGGAAGGTGCGCGGCAAGCTCGAGGTCGCGCCCTCGATCTCCGACGACGAGCTCGAGGCGCTCGCACTGGCCGAGCCCAACGTCGCACGGCACCTCGAGGGCGCCGTGATCCGCAAGGTGATCATCCGCGCTCCGAAGCTCGTCAACATCGTCGTCTGATCACGCGGTCGCGCCGGTCACCACGAGGCTGATCCCCGTGGTGGCCAGGCCGAGCGTCAGGATCGCGGCGCCCGTCCAGATCAGGGCGACCAGTCGGCTGGGGCGCTGCGGGTCGTGCCCCAGGACCGACAGGAAGAAGCCGGCGGGCATCACGATCGCCGCGACGAGGACGCCGAGCGGGCCGAGCCACGCCCACGGGTCGGCGACGTCGGCGGCGCTGGTGAGCAGGAGGGTGACGAGCCCGAGGATCACGAGCACGCCCGCGTGGGCGTGGCCCGCCCGGAAGAACGACGTCTGCAGGGCGTTGGCCGGCTTGCGACCGCCCACGACGCGCAGGAGGAACACCCCGCCCGACTCGATGGTGATCACCGTGAGCACGACGATGCCCGCGGTGAGCGTGGATGCGGCGTTCATACGGTCTCCTGACGTGGGAACCCTCCGTTTTTGGAGAGTGCGACTATCCAATATTAGATAGTGATACTCTCCAGTACGTCAAGGGACTTCTCGAAGGGGACACGTGGTGAGGATCTCCGAGCTCGCCCACGCATCCGGCGTCGCCGTCGCGACGATCAAGTACTACCTGCGCGAGGGCCTGCTCCCGCCCGGTCGATCGACGAGCGCGACGCAGGCGACGTACGACGAGGGCCACCTCCAGAGGCTCCGCCTGATCCGCTCGCTCGTCGAGGTCGGCGGGCTTCCGCTGGCCAAGGTCCGCGCCGTGCTGGCGGTCATCGACGACCCAGGTCCCGACCCGTACGCGGCGGTGGGTGACGCGCTCGCGGCCCTGCCGCCTTACGTCCGCGACGAACCACCGTACGCCCGCGCCACGGCTGCGCTCGAAGCCATCGGCCTCGCCCACGATCCCGGATCAGCGGCGGTGGCCCAGCTCGAAGCGGCGCTCGCCGGTCTCGAGGCGGCGGGACGGCCGCTCGACGCCGAGGCGGTCGGCCGGTACGCCGAGGAGGTCGCGGCGATCGCTCGGCGCGAGGTCGCGTCGGTCGAGCCCGACGGCAGCGGCGTCCACGACGATCCGGTGGCCACCGTGGTCCAGGACGTCGTGCTCGGGACGGTGCTCGTCGAGCCCGTCATCCTCGCGCTGCGACGCATCGTCCACGCGGCGCTGTTCCGCGAACGCCACGCCGCTGGTGACGACGGTCAGAACCCTGCGGCGAGCCGGTAGTAGGCCTGGTTCCAACGCAGCTCGTGGCGCAGCCCGCGCGTCGTGGTCGAGGCGTCGATGTGGACGATCTCGGTGCGCAGCATCTCGGCCAGGTCGTCGAACTCCTCGAACCCGACCGCGGTCGTGAGGACCGTGTGGTGCGGCCCGCCCGTCATCAGCCAGGCCTCGGCCGCCGCCGTCAGCGACGGGTGGGCCTCCCACACCGCGCAGGCGACGGGGAGCCGGGGGAGCGGCTCGTCGGGCTCCATCAGCGTGACGTCGTTGGCGCTCAGGCGGAACCGGTCGCCCTGGTCGGAGAGACCGACGACGATGCCCTCGCCGGGATCGGCCACGAAGCGGAGGCGCACCGGATCCTCCCGCCCTCCCATCGACAACGGATGCACCTCGACGGTCGGGTGCTCCGTGGTGAGGCTCGGGCAGACCTCCAGCATGTGGGCGCCGAGGGACTTCATCCGGCCCGGCGCCAGGCTGTACGTGTAGTCCTCCATGAACGAGGTGCCGCCCGGCCGGCCCGCCGCCATCGCCTTGGTCGCCCGGACCAGCGCCGCTGTTTTCCAGTCGCCCTCGCCGCCGAAGCCGTAGCCGTCGGCCATCAGCCGCTGGACGGCGATGCCCGGGAGCTGCCGCAAACCTCCGAGATCCTCGAAGTTGGTGGTGAACGCACCGAATCCGCCCTCGATGAGGAAGGCCCGCAGGCCGGCCTCGAGCCGAGCGGCATACCGCAGTGCGGCGCGCTGCTCACCGTCGGCGCGCAGAGCGGGGGCGACGGCGTAGAGGTCGTCGTACTCGGCGACGAGCTTGGTGACCTCCTCGTCGCCGACCTGGTCGACGACGGCGACCAGGTCGTTCACGCCGTAGGTGTTGACCGAGACTCCGAGGCGCAGCTCGGCCTCCACCTTGTCGCCCTCGGTGACAGCGACGTCACGCATGTTGTCGCCGAAGCGCGCCAGCCGCAGGGAGCGGAGGTCGGCGAACGCCGCCGCCGCGCGCGCCCAGGTCGCGACCCGGGCGCCGACGGCGGGATCGGTGACGTGGCCGGCGACGGTCTTGCGGGGGATGCCGAGCCTGGTCTGCACGAACCCGAACTCGCGGTCGCCGTGCGCCGCTTGGTTGAGGTTCATGAAGTCCATGTCGATCGTCGCCCACGGGATCTCGACGTGGTGCTGCGTGTGCAGGTGGAGGAGCGGCTTCGCGAGCGCGTCGAGGCCGGAGATCCACATCTTCGCCGGCGAGAAGGTGTGCATCCACGCCACGAGGCCGGCGCAGGCGTCGTCGGCGTTGGCCTCGAGCACGAGGCGGCGGATGGCGTCGGACGAGGTCAGGACAGGCTTCCACACCACCGGGAGCGCCAGGTCGTCGGTGCGGTCGAGCGCGTCGGCGATGTCGCGCGACTGGGCGGCGACCTGGCGGAGGGTGTCCTCGCCGTACAGGGTCTGGCTGCCGGTCAGGAACCACAGGACGCGATCGGTCATCGGTGTTCTCTCTCTCCGGCCCCCTGGCCGTAGGCGTTCTGGTAGCGCTCGTAGAGGCGATCGACGTCCGCAGGGGCGATCTGCACCGGCTCCCCGATCTGGCGGCTGATGTGGACGGTCCGAGCGACGTCCTCGCACATCACGGCGGTCTTCACCGCCTCCAACGCATCCGCGCCGACCGCGAAGACGCCGTGGTTGCGCATCAGGACCGCGCGCGACCGGCTCCGTGCCAGCGTGACGACGATGCCGCGACCGATCGAGTCGTCGCCGATCAGCGCGAACGGACCGATCGGGATCTCCCCGCCGAACTCGTCGGCGATCATCGTCAGCGTGCACGGGATCGGCTCGCCGCGCGCCGCCCACGCCGTCGCGTAGGTCGAGTGGGTGTGCACGACGCCGTTGACGTCCGGTCGGTGGCGATAGACGTAGGCGTGCGCGGCCGTGTCGCTGGACGGAGCCAGGTCACCGTCGAGCAGCCGGCCGTGCAGGTCCGTGACGACGATCGACTCCGGGGTCAGCGCGTCGTACGCGACCCCGCTGGGCTTGATCACCAACGCGTCCTCGCCGGGGACCCGCGCCGAGACGTTGCCAGCCGTCCACACGACGAGGCCGTAGCGCGTCAGCTCGGCGTGCAGGTCGCACACCTCGCGGCGCAGCCTCTCGATGGTCCGGCGGACCTCATCGGCGACCGTCATCGGGCACCTCCGCGTGATCGTGAGGCGTCGTCTCGCAGGGTGCGCAGCCGGTGCATCACGTCGTTGCCACCCCGACCGAAGTAGTCGTGCAGCGTGACGTACTCGGCATAGAGCCGGTCGTACGCACGCGCACGCTCCTCGTCGGGGACGTAGACCGCCTTGCGCACCGACCCCATCGCCTTCGCGGCAGCGCGTATGTCCGCGTACGCGCCGGCCGCGACGGCGGCATGGAGTGCGGCGCCCAAGGCGGGGCCTTGTGCCGACCCGACCACGGACAGCGGGAGCTCGGTCACGTCGGAGTAGATCTGCATCAGCATCGCGTTGCGGACCAGACCACCCGCGACCACCAGCTCCTCGACGGGCACCCCGCTGCGCCCGAACGCGTCGATGATCGTGCGCGTCCCGAACGCGGTCGCCTCGACGAGCGCGCGGTAGACGTCCTCGGGGCGCGTCGCGAGGGTCTGGCCGAGGACGACGGCGGAGAGGTCGTGGTCGACGAGGACCGAGCGGTTGCCGCTGTGCCAGTCGAGCGCGACGAGACCGTGCTCACCGACGGCCTGCTCCGCCGCGAGCGCGCTGAGGTGCTCGTGGACGGTGACCCCCGCCGCGGCCGCAGCCTCGTGCACGTACGGCGGCACCCCGTGGTCGACGAACCAGGCGAAGATGTCACCGACGCCGCTCTGGCCCGCCTCGTAGCCCCAGCGTCCCGGCACGATGCCGCCGTCGACCACGCCGCACATCCCCGGGACCTCGCGGAGGACCGACGAGCTCATCACGTGGCACGTCGAGGTCCCCATGATCGCGACCATCTGACCGTCGTCGATCGCCTGTGCCGCGGGCGCGCTCACGTGCGCGTCGACGGTGCCCACGGCGACGGCGATGCCCTCCGGCAGGCCGGTCCACGCCGACGCGGCGGCCGTCAACCTGCCCGCCGCCTCTCCGAGCTCGGCGACCGGCTGATCGACGTGGTCGTCGACGAACCCACCGAACGCGGGATGGAGGGCCGTGAGGAAGTCTGTGTCCGGATAGCGCCCGTCCTGATAGATCGCCTTGTAGCCGGTGGCGCCCGCGTTGCGCACGTACGTCGCGCAGAGCTGCCAGACGATCCAGTCCGAGGCCTCCACCCACCGGTCCATCGCGGCGTAGACCTCCGGATCCTCCTCGAGCACCTGGAGGCCTTTGGCGAACTCCCACTCGGACGAGATCAGTCCTCCGTACCGGGACAGCCACGGCTCGTCGCGCTCGGCGGCCAACGCGTTGATGCGGTCGGCCTGCGGCTGCGCCGCATGGTGCTTCCAGAGCTTGACGTACGCGTGCGGGCGGTCCTCGAACCCTTCCACCTCGCACAGCGGGGTGCCGTCGGCGGTGGTCGGCACCATCGTGCACGCGGTGAAGTCGGTGCCGATCGCGATCACGTCGGCGGGGTCGATGCCGGCCTGCCGGATCGCTTCGGGCACGGCCGTCCGAAGGACGTCGATGTAGTCGGACGGCACCTGGAGCGCCCAGGCGGGCGGCAGCCGCCGCTCCGGTCGTCCCGGCAGCGCGTCGGTGACGACCCCGTGGGCGTAGACGGACTCCGCGCTCGCCACCTCTCGGCCGTCCTCGACCGCGACGACGAGCGCGCGACCTGACAGCGTCCCGAAGTCGACCCCCACCACGTACTCTGCCCTGCTCACGAGGACACCTCCGGCCGGTACGGGCGCGCGGTGCTCGCGCGCAGGATCACGTCGGGGGAGACGAGGCGCTCGAGCGGGGGCTCGACCCCCTTGATGCCGGCGTCGAGGAACGCGATCGCCCGACGGCCGACCTCGGCGAAGTCCTGCCGGACCGTCGTGAGGGGTGGCTGCAGGTACTCCGCCTCTGGAGTGTCGTCGAAGCCGACCACGCTGACGTGCTGCGGTGCCGGGCGTCCGCCCTCCTGATAGGCGCGAAGCAGGCCGATCGCCATCTGGTCGTTGGCGACGAAGACGGCCGTCGTCTCCTGGGCGGCGACGAGCGTCCTGCCTGCGGCATAGCCGCTGCGGGCCGACCAGTCGCCGAGCAGCAGCGTGCCCGGGTCGAGCCGCGCGTCGGCGAGGGCTTCCCGCCATCCGGTCTCACGTCCGTCGGCCTCCGTCCAGCTGCGGGGACCCCGTACGTGGGCGATCCGCGTGTGACCGAGCTCGACCAGGTGCGACGTGGCTGCGTACGCCCCCGCACGCTGGTCGACCCCGACGACGTTCGGCGCCTTCGAGAGGTCGCCCTCGACCACGACGAACGGCACTCCGAAGTCCTGGCGGCTCACCAGCTCGAGGGCCTCGACCTGCCCGGCGATCATGACGATCCCCTCGACCGCTTGGCGCAGCAGGTGGTCGATCGCGTCGGTGAGCGTGGACTCGGTGACCGACGCGAGGCTCACGGACCCGGCGAACCATCCCGCACCGCGGGCGGCGTCCTCGACCGTGCGGTGGATGCTGTTGGGCCCGTACAGGCCGCTGCCGGTGCTGATGATGCCGATCGTCGAGGACCGTCGAGTGACCAGTGCCCGCGCGGCGGTGTTGGGTCGGTAGCCCAGCTGGCGGATCACCGACTCGACGCGCTCACGGGTGGACGGGCGGATGTTGGGGGAGCCGTTGATGACGCGGGAGACGGTCTGGTGGGAGACCCCCGCAGCCCGGGCCACGTCCGCCATCACCGGTGGGCTCTGACGATCGGTGCTCACGAGATCTCCCGGCGGTTGAAGAAGCGTTGCAGGACGACGAAGACGAGCAGCAGCGCGCCGATCGAGATCCGCGTCCACCACGAGCTCAGTGTCCCGTCGAAGGAGATGAACGTCTGGATGGTGCCGAGCACCAGCACCCCGAGGAGCGAGCCGATCACCAGCCCGTACCCACCGGTCAGCAGCGTGCCACCGATCACGACCGCGGCGATGGCATCGAGCTCCATGCCGACCGCGTGCAGGCTGTAGCCGGAGAGCATGTAGAGGGAGAAGAGCAGGCCGCCGAGCGAGGAGCAGAAGCCGCTGATCGCGTACACGCCCACCTTCACGCGTGCGACGGCCAGACCCATCAGCACCGCAGAGGACTCGCTCCCGCCGACGGCGTACACGCTGCGCCCGAAGCGGGTCAGGTGCAGCACCCACGCCGCGGCGAGCACCACGGCGAGCGCGATCAACACCGTCGGGGTCACGTAGAGCTCCCCGGGAAGCGTGATCGACGCAGCGGAGATCGACTGGAACGTCTCGTCCCTGATCGGGATCGACTTCACGCTGATGAGGTAGCAGAGCCCGCGGGCCAGGAACATCCCCGCCAGCGTCGCGATGAACGGCTGCACCTCGAAGTAGTGGATGACCAGGCCCATCGCCAGCCCGAGCGCGGTCCCGGTGAGCAGGACCGCCAGGATCGCCAGCGCCGGCGGCCAGCCGGCGCGCAACGTCGCCGCCGCGATCATCGTCGACAGGGCGACGACCGAGCCGACCGACAGGTCGATGCCGCCGGTCAGGATGACGAACGTCATGCCGACCGCGAGCACGATGAGGAACGCGTTGTCCACGAAGAGGTTGAGGACGACCTGAGGCGAGGCGAAGCCCTCGTAGCGGACCGCGCCGACTCCGAACATCCCGACGAGCAGGGCGAACGTCGCCAGGACGGGGAGCAGCTGGGACGGAGGGGAGTAGCCCTTCACCCGGTCGGCGAGGGAGCGCGTGGCGATCTCCGGCCTGGTCACGGTGCTCATGCTCGACCTGCTCTCACGAGGGCGGATCGGTCGCGTCGACGACGCCAGACCGCAGCCCGTGCCTTGGGCGACTGGAGGAGGCAGACCGCGATGACGACGACGGCCTTGAAGAGGTAGTTGGTCTCCGCCGGGATGCCGATGGTCGGGATGGTGGTCGAGAGCGTCTGGATGAACAAGGCGCCCACCAACGTCCCCGCCAGCGAGAACCTCCCGCCGGCCAGCGACGTACCCCCGATGACGACGGCGAGGATCGCGTCGAGCTCGATCCACAGACCGGCGTTGTTCGCGTCGGCCGCGCTGGTGTTGGCCGCGATCATCAGTCCGGCCAGGCCGGCGCAGAACGCAGAGAAGACGTAGACGGTCCACAGGATCGTCCGTGAGCGCACGCCGGCGAGCCGACTCGCCTCGGGATTGACCCCGACGGACTCGACCAGCATCCCGAGCGCGGTACGGCGGGTGACCAGCGCGGTGACCGCGAACACCGCCATGGCGATGAGGACCGCGATCGGGAGCGTCAGGAGGTAGCCGGCGCCGAGTCCTCGGAAGAAGGAGTTGTTCACCGTGGTGATCTGGCCTCCGGTGACCAGCATCGCGAGGCCGCGCCCGGCGGTCATGAGCACGAGCGTCGCGATGATGGGTTGGATCCCGAGCACCGACACGAGGAAGCCGTTCCAGAGGCCGAGGAGGACACACACGGCGAGGGCGAGCGTGACCGCGGTGATCGCGGTCCCGGTCGACGCGGGGGCGGGGGACCCGGCGAGATGGACGCACGCGACCGCGCCCGCGATGGCCGCGATGGCCCCGACCGACAGGTCGATGCCGCGGGTCGCGATGACCAGGGTCATGCCCAGGGCGACCAGGAGCACGGGCGCGCCGTTGCGGGCGATGTCGACGAGGCTCCCGTAGAGGTGGCCGTCCTGCATCCGGATCTGGAGGAACGACGGCGTGGCGGCCACGTTGACGGCGAGCAGGAGGACCAGTGCGAGCACGGGCCAGAAGAGGCGGTGCCGGGCGAGGTCACGCACGGGCGGACTCCTCCTCACGCGCGATGATCGCCATGAGGTCGTCGGTGGTCACCCCGGTGTTCGGGATCTCATCGACCTTGTGACGGTCGCGCATCACCACCAGCCGGTCGCTCAGCCGCAGCACCTCCTCGAGCTCGGCCGAGATGAAGACGATGCCCATCCCTTCGTACGCGAGATCGTCGACGACCTGCTGGATCTGTGCCTTGGCGCCCACGTCGATGCCGCGGGTGGGCTCGTCGAGCAGAAGCACGTCGGGCTGCATGATCAGCCACCGCGCGAGCAGCACCTTCTGCTGGTTGCCACCGCTGAGGTTGCGCATCAGCGCGTCCGGGTTCGCCGGGCGGATGTCGAGCATCTCGAGGTGCTTGATCACGAGCTGGTCGCGGGTACGTGGTGGCACCGGACGGAGCCAGCCGCGAGCGGCCTGCAGACCGAGCATCATGTTCTCGGCGACCGTGAGGTCGCCGATCACCCCCTCGGAACGGCGGTTCTCGCTGGAGAAGCCGATCTTGTGGTCCACGGCCCGACGCGGTGACCGAAGCGCGACCCGTCGCCCGCGGACCTCGACGCTTCCGCTGTCCGAGGCGTCGGCACCGAACAGGAGCCGCGCCAGCTCGGTGCGGCCCGAGCCCAGCAGGCCCGCGATACCGATCACCTCACCGTCGTAGACGTCGAGGTCGGTCGGGGCGAGCGACCCCTTGCGCCCCAGACCCCTCGCGCGCAGGACGGGCGTACGGCGTTCGCCCGGCTGGCGGGAGGGCTCCCGGTGCAGCCGCTCGAGGACCTCGAGCGCGCGCCCGAGCATCTCCTCGACGAGCTCCAGGCGCGTGACGTCACGCGTGAGGTGCTCACCGACGATGCGACCGTTGCGGAGCACGGTCATCCGGTCGGAGATCGCGAAGACCTGCTCGAGGAAGTGGGAGACGAAGAGGATCGCGACACCCTGGGAGCGCAGGGACCGGACGACCTCGAACAGCTTGGCGACCTCCTCGCTGTCGAGGCTTGCCGTCGGCTCGTCGAGCACGAGGACGCGGGCCTCGATGTCCACCGCACGACCGATCGCGACCAGTTGCTGCACGGCGATCGGATGGTCACCGAGGCGGGAACGGGGCGAGATGTCGAGCCCGAGCCGGCCGAGCACCTCGCTCGCGCGACGGTTCATCCGCCGGTGGTCGATGCGCCCCAGCCGACGAGGCTCCCGACCGAGGAGCATGTTCTCGGCCACGCTCAGGTTGGTGCAGAGGTTGACCTCTTGGTAGACCGTGCTCACCCCTGCGTCCTGCGCAGCCGCGGGCCCGGTGAAGGCATGCTCGGCTCCACCGACCCAGATCGTGCCCGAGTCGGTCGCGTACACGCCGGTGAGGGCCTTGATCAACGTCGACTTCCCCGCGCCGTTCTCGCCCAACAGTGCGTGCACCTCTCCCGGGAACAGCCGGAAGTCGACGTCGTCGAGCGCCGTCACCCCGGGGAACCTGATCGTGATCCCGGTCATCTGGACCACCGGGTCGACCGGCGTCCGTCCTCGGGGCGACGTCCCCGAGGAGGGGTACGCGTCGGCGGACATGTGGGTCATCTCGAGTCCTCGCCTCGTGTCGGGACGGGTGTGGCGGCCGGGCAGCCGGTCGGCGGTGGCGCCGACCGGCTGTCAGCGCTCAGTACTGACGGTCGGGCAGCGCAGCCTTGGCCTGCTCCTGGTCGAACGTCGTCTCCTCGGTGACCACGCGCTCGGGCACCTCCTCGCCGGCGACGACCTTCTGGGCGAGGTCCATCAGCTGCGGGCCGAGCAACGGGTTGCACTCGACGATGAAGTTGATCTTGCCCTGGGACAGCGCCGTCATCCCGTCCTTGACGGCGTCGACGGTGATGATCTTGATGTCGGTCCCGGGCTTCTTGCCGGCCGCCTCGATGGCCTCGATGGCGCCGAGCCCCATGTCGTCGTTGTGGGCATAGACCACGTCGATGTCCGGCTGCGACTTCAGGAACGACTCCATGACCTTCTTGCCCCCGTCGCGGGTGAAGTCACCGGTCTGCGACGCAGTGACCTCGATCCTCGGGTCCGCGCCGATCTTCTCCTTGAATCCGTCGGCTCGATCGATCGCGGGTGCCGCGCCGGTCGTCCCCTCGAGCTGGACCACGTTGATCGTGCCGTTGGTGTCGGTGTCTGCTGCGTCGGCGTTCTCGACGAGCCAGTCGCCGGCCTTCTCGCCTTCGAGGACGAAGTCGGAGCCCAGGAAGGTCTCGTACAGTGACGTGTCGTCGGAGTCGACCGAGCGGTCGGTGAGGATCACCGGGATCTTGGCCCGCTTGGCTTCCTGGAGGACGGTGTCCCACCCCGTCTCAACCACCGGGCTGAAGGCGATCACGTCGACCTTCTGCTGGATGTAGGACCGGATGGCCTTGATCTGGTTCTCCTGCTTCTGCTGGGCGTCGGAGAACTTGAGGGTCACGCCCTCTTGCTTCGCGGTGTCCTTGATGGACTTCGTGTTGGCTGTGCGCCACCCGCTCTCGGCGCCGACCTGGGCGAAGCCCATGGTGATGCTGTCGTCGTCCGACGCGTCGCTGCTGTCGCCGCCCCCGCACGCGGCGAGGCTGCCGACGAGCACGGCGCCGACGGCGGCTGCGCTCACTCTCCTGATCATGAGGTTCCTCCGTCTACGGGGCCGGCACCGGCTCTGGTGCGGGCCAGGGGCGCAGGCGGACAACTGCTCCCCAGTCGCTCTCAATGTGACGGACGCCACACTGATAAGAAGAGATTGTTAACGCTCACATTCGCTGCCGTCAAGAGGCGTGGCAGTTCGCCGTCGCCCGACGGGCGCGCGGCGGTCCCGGCTGCAGTCCGTACGGGGAGGGTGCGAGCTGGCTCGGTCACGGCATCAGCGCAGGTCATGGCGGTCAGCGTCGTCCGCCTCTCGCCTCGGCACACGCCGGCACAGGCGCTGCCGCGCAAGGTGGCCGTCCCGGCGGCGGTGCCGGCCTGCGCGGGCGGGCCGTGTCAGGACGACCTCGCGCGTGTTAACGATCACATCGTCACGCGCCGCGCTGGTGGCCCTTCCTCGGGTCCACGTCCTGTCGCTTCGATGACGCCGCTCAGGGAAGCCCAGCACCGGACCGGGGGTGATTCAGGGAGAGTCCGACTACCCTCACCCCCATGACCCTCGCCATCGTCACCGACTCGACGGCATCGCTGTCGGTCGACATCGCGTCGGCGCGTGACGTCACGGTCGTGCCGCTCGAGGTCGTCGTGGACGGCCGCTCGTACACCGAGGGTCTCGACGTCACGTCGGCCGACCTCGCGCGGGCGCTTCGTGCGGGGCGCGCCGTCGGCACCTCGCGGCCCGCGCCGGAGCGCTTCTCCCGCGTCTACGCCGGCCTGGCCGAACGGGGTGCGGAGGCGATCGTCTCCGTGCACCTCAGCTCCCGGGTCTCCGCGACGCTGGAGTCGGCGCAGCTGGCCGCGCAGGACTGCACCGTGCCGGTCACCTGCGTCGACAGCCTCCAGGTCGGGATGGCCACCGGGTACGCCGTGCTGACTGCTGCGGACGCGCGCGACGCGGGGAAGTCCGCCGACGACGTCGCCAAGGCTGCCCGCGACCGGTCGGAACGCGCGACGACGTACTTCTACGTCGCGACGCTCGACTATCTGCGCCGAGGCGGTCGCATCGGGACGGCATCCGCGCTGCTCGGCTCCGCCCTGTCGGTGAAGCCCATCCTCGGGGTGAAGGACGGACGGGTGCGGCCGATCGAGAAGGTCCGGACCTCGACGCGCGCCATCGCCCGTCTCGAGGAGCTCACGGCACAGGCCGTCGCGAGCCACGGTGACGAGGTGGACGTCGCGGTGCAGCACCTCGATGCGGACGCGCAGGCGCGGGCGCTGGCTGAGCGTCTCGGGGAGTCGTTGGGGCGCGAGTCGATCGACGTCATGGAGGTCGGGGCGGTCATCGGCGCCCACGTCGGTCCGGGTCTGCTCGCCGTCACGGTCTCCGCGCGCATGCCTTCGCTGGGGTGAACGCCCCCAGGCTGGTGTCCCTGCTGCTTGTCCACAGGTGAGCGCCCGGAGACGACGCGGCGACGGTTCGCCGCTCTAGCGTCTGTCGTGTGGAGCGACGGGGAGCAGACAGAGCGAGCGAGGCGGCGAGGCGGCGCCTCGAGCTGCTGGCGCGCGAGCTCGACCATCGCGGGGGCGCGTGGGACGCCCCTTCCACCGCCGCGACCGCCGGCGATCAGCTCGGTGACCGGTTCGGTGACCAGCTCGATGACCAGTTCGACGAGGTGGGGACGGACGCGGCAGGCGACGGTCTGGACGAGCTCTGGCCGACCGGGATGCTTCCGGCGACCCGGATCCCGGGTCCGGCGACCGGGTCGTCGCGCAGATCGCGCGGACCGTCCAGTGACTCGACCGAGCTCGACGAGACGGGGTGGGGGCGTCACCGCTCGGGCACGGTGCGAGCGACCGGGCAGTCACCGGTCGAGGGCAGTCGACCACCCCTTCCTCGCCTGAGCATGCTCGGCGAGGGGGTGACGCCTCGTCACGTCGGAGTCGCGATCGTGGTCGTGCTCCTTGCGGCCGGGGCGGTGATCTGGTGGGTGCTGCGCGCGCAGCCGCAGGCGGTCGTCGCCGAGCCGGTCGCGCCAGGGGCGTCCGGGAGCCCTTCGGACGTCGCGGTGCCCCAGGCGGACGGACAGCCGGCTGCCGGCGCCGCAGTGCCCGGCGCGACCGCGCCGGCGCAGGTCGTCGTCGACGTCACCGGGCGCGTCCGGCGGCCCGGCATCGTGACGCTGCCGTCCGGCTCGCGCGTCGCCGACGCGATCACGGCGGCAGGCGGCTCGCGGCGCGGCGCCGACCTGTCGTCGGTCAACCTGGCGCGCGTGCTCGTCGACGGCGAGCAGGTCGTGGTCGGGCTCCCGGCCGTCACCGGCCTTCCCGCGCCGGCTCCTCAGACGGCGCCAGGCGGAGGTCCGTCAGGCCCTGGCGGGGTCGTCAACCTCAACACCGCGACGCTCGAGCAGCTCGACACGCTGCCGCAGGTCGGCCCGGTGACCGCGCAGGCGATCCTCGACTGGCGGACGGAGCACGGACGGTTCACCGCGGTCGAGGAGCTCCTCGAGGTCCGGGGGATCGGTGACGCCACCTTGGCGCGGTTGCGCGACCTCGTCACCGTCTGAGCACGGTGTCGACTCGTACGCCCCACCCCGGGACGGGCGACCCTCACCGGTCGCCGCGTGCGCCTGCACCTCGGCCCCGTGCCGCTGTCGCGGTCGACCGTGACGACGAGGTCGACCTGCGGATGCTCGGGCCCGCTCTGGGTGCGTGGTCCGGTGCGGTGGTGGCGACGCGGCTCGAGCTGGTCACCGCCGTCTCCGTCACCACGGCGGCAGTTCTCGTGTGTCTCGTGCTGTCCCGGGTGCTCACGCCGTTGCGCCGGCGCTCGGCGTGGGTCGGGCTCACGCTGGTGCTGCTCCTCACCTCCGTGGTGCTGGGGTCGGTCCGGGCGGAGTCCCACCGGCGGTCGTTCGTCGCCGAGCTCGCTCAGGACGGAGCGACGGTCCGCGCTGTCGCGCGGGTGACGACGGACCCTCGGGTGGTCCGCGGCACCTTCGGCTCGGCCACGGTGTTCGCGGCGACGCTGGTGCGGGCTGAGGCACGGGGCCGGGCGGTCACCTTGCGCGCGCCCGTGACGGTGTGGGTGCGCGGAGACCCACCCATCATCGGGGTCGGCGAGGAGGTCGAGGTGGTCGGCCGCGCGCGTCCGGCCGACGACTCCGCCCACGCCGCCACGCTGTCCGCGACGAGCGTGCGTCCTCGTCCCGGGGGCGACCCCGCGTGGTGGTGGGACGCTGCCGGATCCGCGCGCGCGGCGGTGAGTGCGTCGGTCGCATCCCGGGGGCACGACGTGTCGGCGCTGGTCCCGGCGCTCGTGCACGGCGACGACCACGCTCTGCCCGACGACCTGAGGGCGGCGTTCCAGACCAGCGGACTCACCCACCTCCTCGCCGTCTCGGGCACCAACCTGACCTTGCTGGTCGGGTTCCTGCTCGCCCTCGCACGACCCCTCGGTGCAGGCCCGAGGAGCCGGGTAGTGCTCGCCGTGCTCGCCACGGTCGCGTACGTGCTGCTGGCGCGTCCGGAGCCGTCGGTCGTCCGCGCCGCGATCATGGGTTTGGTCGGGGTCGCTGGGCTGAGCACCGGCGGACGCAGGCGTGGTGCCCGCTGCCTCGCCTGGGCCGTCGTCGCCGTGGTGGTTCTCGACCCCTGGTTGGCGACGTCGGCCGGATTCCTGCTCTCGGCGGTCGCGACCGGCGGCATCCTCCTGCTCGCGCCTGTCTGGCGCGATGCCCTGGCCCGGTGGATGCCGCGCTGGCTCGCCGAGGCGGTGGCGGTGCCGGCCGCCGCGCAGCTCGCCTGCACCGCACCCGTCGCCGCGCTGTCCGGGGAGGTCTCGGTCGTGGCCGTCGTCGCCAACCTCCTCGCCGCACCCGCCGTCGGACCCGCGACCGTGCTGGGTCTCTCGGGTGGGTTGCTCGGGCTCGTGTGGGCGCCCTCGGGTGCTGCGGTGGGCCTGGTGACCGCGCTCCCCGCCGGCTGGATCGTCCTGGTGGGTCGTCGTGCGGCTGACCTCCCCGGTGCCGCCGCGACCGTCGGTGACGGGCCGGTGGCGGTGAGCGCGCTGGTGGTCGTCAGTGCTGCCATCGCCGTGACCGGCCACCGTCTCCTGCGACGACCCGTTCTCACCTGCCTGGTCCTGGCCGCTGTCACGGCGGTCACCGTCGCCCCCCTTCGCCCGGGCTGGCCCCCTCGCGGGTGGGTGATGGTGGCCTGCGACGTGGGGCAAGGGGACGCTACGGTCCTGAAGGCCGGTCCCGGCTCAGCGGTCGTCGTCGACGCCGGCCCCGACGCGCGCTCGGTCGACCGCTGTCTCCGCGACCTCGGCGTACGCACCGTGCCCGCGATGCTCGTGACGCACGACCACGCCGACCATGTCGACGGCCTGCCCGGCGTGACGCGTCGCCGCTCGCTCGCCTGGATCGGCGCCGGTCCGAGCCGCCCCGACGTCACGGACGCGCCCGTGCGTGAGCTGACGGCCGGAGACCGTTGGCGCGCAGGCGAGGTCACGCTGACCGTTCTCGGGCCTCTTGCCCGCCCCGGGCCTTCTGGCGTCGCCCCCGCGGCGGTGACCGAGGACACCGCCAACGACGCGAGCCTCGTCCTGCTCGCGGAGACCTCGGACGTCCGGGTCCTGCTGACCGGGGACGTGGAGCCCCCCGCGCAGCGGGCTCTCGCCGCGGCCTACCCCACACTCCAGGTCGACGTCCTCAAGGTTCCGCACCACGGCAGCGCGCACCAAGAGGTGGTGTGGCTGACCGGGCTCGGTGCGCGCTGGGCGACGGTCAGCGCGGGGGAGGGCAACACCTACGGCCATCCGGCACCGGAGACGTTGCAGCACCTCCGAGACGCCGGGGCCACGATCTTGCGTACCGATCCGGGTCGTGACGTCGCGGTCGTCGTACGCGACGGCCAGGTGTCCGGTGTCGTTCGCTGACCGTCGTCGGCGGTGTCCTCGCGACGTGGCATGCTGAGCGGCGATGGCGTCCTTGTTCAGCACCGTGCTCCTCGTCACCGGCGGTGTCGAGTTCCTCACCGACCGCGCGATGAGACGTGCTCTCGCTCAGCTCCACGACGAAGACCCCGAGGTGTCGGTCTCCGACGTCGAGGGCTCGACGATCGGGCAGGGCGAGCTGGCCGCGCTCACCAGTCCATCGTTGTTCTCCTCCCACAGCGCGGTCGTCGTACGCGGGATCGAGAGCCTCGACGCGACCGCGGCCGACGAGCTGCTCGCCTACGCCGCAGCGCCGGCGCCCGACGTCGCGGTCGTGCTCACCCATGGCGGGGGCCAGAAGGGCAAGGGCGTCCTCGACAAGCTCCGCAAGCTCGCGGCCGTCAAGGAGGTCACGACCACGGCACCCAAGCCCTGGGAGGTCTCGCGCTGGGTCGCCGCAGAGGTCCGTCACCTCGGCGCCTCCATCTCCGAGGAGGCGGCGGGCTACCTGGTCGACGCGGTGGGGCACGACCTTCGCTCCCTCGCCGCGGCCGCCGACCAGCTCGTCGACGCCGCGACCGGTGCCGACGGCAAGCGCGCACCGATCTCCCTTGAGCTCGTCCGTCAATACTTCGGTGGACGCGCGGAGGTGAAGGGCTTCGACATCGCCGACGCGGCGATCGACGGTGAGACGGCTCGCGCGCTCGAACAGCTGAGGTGGGCCCTCAACAACAACGTGGCCCCCGTGCTCATCACCTCGGCGTTCGCGACAGGGCTCCGTTCGCTCGCCCGTTACGGCGTGGCGTCGAGCAAGGGCCTCCGTGAGGCCGAGCTGGCGCGCGAGGTCGGTGCGCCGCCGTTCCGGCTCAAGCGGCTGCGTGCGCAGCTGCGGGGGTGGGACACCGCAGGGCTCACGGCGGCCATCGGCGCCGTCGCCCGAGCAGACCTCGACGTCAAGGGAGCGTCAGACCCGCACTACGCGCTGGAGCGGATGGTCCTCACCGTCGCCGCCTCGCGCGTCCAGTGACGGCGCGATCTCGCCCGGACGCACGAACGGCACCCCCCGCCGGGAGGTGCCGTTGCGTCGGTGAGGTCAGGCGCTCAGAGCGCTGCTGACTTCTTCGCGATGGACGACTTGCGGTTAGCCGCCTGGTTCTTGTGGATGACGCCCTTGGACGCAGCCTTGTCGAGCTTGCGGGTCGCTGCCCTCGCGAGCTGCTGCGCCTCGTCGGTGTTGCCGGCGTCGATGGCGTCGGTGAACCGGCGGACGACGGTCTTCAGCTCCGAGCGCACGGCCTTGTTGCGCTCACGCGCACGCTCGTTCTGCCGGTTGCGCTTGATCTGCGACTTGATGTTTGCCACGGGGCAAGCCTCGTTGTTCTGTCGAAGTGGATGGGTGCGCGCGCGGACACGGACACGCGACCACCCACTGTATCAGCGGCAGACCGGTCGGCCAAAACGCGCCTCGATCCTGCCGGGAGCCGTCCGACGACGAGCGGGATGGCCGAAGCCAGCGGCCCCCGGCCACCGCACGCGTGCAGTGGACGAGGGCCGCGTCGGGTCGCCTCCGTACTAGCGCGGCGGCGGATAACCGCCGTCGCGGCGCTCCTCGACCACGTGCGTCGAGCGCGTGCGCTGGTGGTTGACGATCAGCGAGACGACGATGGCGGCGACGCCCGCGAGGAGCAGGATCCAGCCGAGCGTCCCCGTGTCCACCACGGTCGTGTCGATGTTGATGACGTCCAGGGCGAAGATCAGGCCGAGGACGATGAGAACGATGCCGAGTCCGATGACCACGACAGTCCTTTCTCTGGGGGATGGTGGCGCTCAACGTACCCGGCCTGGTCCCGGCCGTCAGGCCACCGCGGCCGCCGCCGGGGCGAGAAAAGCCCGGGGCGTCAGCGCACCGGCACGATCCGGTAGCCCAGCGGCATCAGCGAGATCGGGATCATCTTGAAGTTCGCGAGACCGAGCGGGATGCCGATGATGGTGAGGCAGAGGGCGATCCCGCTGACCAGGTGGGCGATCGCGAGCCAGACTCCGGCCAGGACGATCCAGATCACGTTGCCGATCATCGACGCCACCCCGGCGGACGGGTTCGGCTCGATGGTGCGCCCGAAGGGCCACAGCGCGTAGGAGGCGATGCGGAACGACGCGATCCCCCAGGGGATGCCGATGATCGTGATGCAGAGCAGGACACCGGCGAGCGTGTAGCCGATCGCGAGCCAGATCCCGCTGAGCAGGAGCCAGATGACGTTGAGGATCACGTTCACGCTCGAACTGTAAGGCGCATTGCGTGGCGACGTACGACCTGTGCCCTCATGCATTCGGGAACCTGGGGCCGTCATGGGAGGATGGGAGGCACCATGGCCAAGACCTCTCCTGCCTCCTCGGCGCCCGCTCCCGGGGCGACCGATCCGGCGATCCTCCGCAACTTCAGCATCATCGCCCACATCGACCACGGCAAGTCGACGCTGGCCGACCGGATGCTGCAGCACACGGGCGTCGTCGACGGTCGCGCGATGCGCGCGCAGTACCTCGACCGGATGGACATCGAGCGCGAGCGCGGCATCACGATCAAGAGCCAGGCCGTACGGCTGCCGTTCACGAAGTCGACCGGTGAGGACGCGGGGACGACGTACGTCCTCAACCTCATCGACACCCCCGGCCACGTCGACTTCACGTACGAGGTCAGTCGCAGCCTCGCGGCGTGCGAAGGCGCCATCTTGTTGGTGGACGCCGCGCAGGGCATCGAGGCCCAGACGCTGGCCAACCTCTACCTCGCGCTCGACGCGGACCTGACGGTCATCCCCGTGCTCAACAAGATCGACCTCCCGAGCGCGCAGCCGGACAAGTTCGCCGAGGAGCTGGCGCACCTGGTCGGTTGCGAGCCCGACGAGGTCCTGCGGGTCTCGGCCAAGACCGGGGTCGGCGTCGAGGCGGTGCTCAACGCGGTCGTCGACCAGATCCCCGCGCCCGTCGGGAAGCCCGACGAGTCGGCCCGCGCAATGATCTTCGACTCCGTCTACGACACCTATCGCGGCGTGGTGACCTACATCCGGGTGATCGACGGCCACCTGTCGCACCGCGACAAGATCAAGATGATGTCCACCGGTGCCGTGCACGAGCTGCTCGAGGTCGGCGTCATCTCGCCGGAGCCGAACAAGGCCGACCGGATCGGCGTGGGGGAGGTCGGCTACCTCATCACCGGGGTGAAAGAGGTGCGCCAGTCCCGCGTCGGCGACACCGTGACCTCGGCGCAGAAGCCGGCCACCGAGGCGCTCGGCGGCTACCGGCACCCCAACCCGATGGTCTTCGCCGGCCTCTACCCGATGGACGGCGACGACTACCCGACGCTGCGTGACGCGCTCGACAAGCTCCAGCTCAACGACGCCGCGCTGCAGTACGAGCCGGAGACGTCCGGAGCCCTCGGGTTCGGCTTCCGCATCGGTTTCCTCGGCCTGCTCCACATGGAGATCGTGCGGGAGCGGCTCGAGCGCGAGTTCAACCTCGACCTCATCTCGACGACTCCCAACGTGGTCTACCGGGTCGTCATGGAGGACGGCAGCGAGCACCGGGTCACCAACCCGAGCGAGTATCCGACGGGCAAGATCTCCGAGGTCTACGAGCCGGTGGTGCGGGCGACCGTCCTGACGCCGACCGACTACATCGGACCCGTGATGGAGCTGTGCCAGACGCGACGCGGCACCCTCCTCGGGATGGACTACCTCTCGGCGGACCGGGTCGAGATCCGCTACACCGTCCCGCTCGGAGAGATCGTCTTCGACTTCTTCGACAACCTCAAGAGCCGCACCAAGGGCTACGCCTCGCTCGACTACGAGGCGACCGGCGAGCAGGCCGCCGACCTGGTCAAGGTCGACATCCTGCTCCAGGGCGACCCGGTCGACGCCTTCAGCGCCATCGTGCACCGCGACAACGCCTACTCGTACGGCGTCGCGCTCGCGCAGAAGCTCAAGGAGCTCATCCCGCGCCAGCAGTTCGAGGTGCCCATCCAGGCGGCGATCGGTGCTCGGGTCATCGCCCGCGAGACCATCCGCGCGATCCGCAAGGACGTCCTCGCCAAGTGCTACGGCGGTGACATCAGCCGCAAGCGCAAGCTGCTCGAGAAGCAGAAGGAAGGCAAGAAGCGGATGAAGATGGTCGGCCGCGTCGAGGTGCCGCAGGAGGCGTTCGTGGCCGCGCTCTCCACCGGCGACTCGGGTGACAAGGGCAAGAAGTAGCCTCCCGTGAGGGCCGCCACGCTCGCCGACGTCGAGCTCCTCAGAGACATCGAGCGAGCGGCGGACGAGCGGTTCCGGGAGATCGGCCGGGACCTGGTCGCGGACGGTGAACCTGCGCCGTACGAGACGGTGGCCGCGGCGGTCGGTCGCGGCAGGGCGTGGGTCGAGGTCGGGGACGCCGGCGCGCCGGTGGCGTACGCGCTCGCAGACGTGCTGGACGGCCGGGCCTTCCTCGAGCAGCTCTCCGTCCTCCCGGAGCACGGCCGACAGGGGATCGGTGCAGCGCTCGTCGACGTGGTCGCGGGGTGGGCACTCGCAGGCGGGCACGCCGAGCTGACGTTGACGACCTTCGCCGACGTGCCGTGGAACGCGCCGTACTACCGGCGCCTCGGCTTCGAGGTGGTGCCCGAGGCGCGGTGGAGCGCGGGTCTGCGTGAGCGTCATGTCGCCGAGTCGGCGTACTTCCGCCCTTGGCCACGGATCGTCATGGCGAGGCCGTTGCGCTGATCTGCGCCGACTCTTGAACACGTTCGAAGGCTGATGCTAGATTCGAACATGTTCAAGTCTCCTGACGGCGCTCTCTGATGGCCAAGGACACCCGCGACCGGCTGACCGCTGCCGCGCTACGGCTGTTCCGCGACGACGGCTACCAGGCGACGACCATGCGCCGCATCGCGGACGAGGCCGGGCTGTCGCTCGGCAACGCCTACTACTACTTCTCGGGCAAGGATGAGCTTGTCCACGAGCTCTACGTCAGCGTCCAGCGCGAGCACCGTGACGTTGCGCTCCCGCGCCTCGTCGAAAGGGCTCCACTCGCGGACAACCTGCGCGCGGCCCTGCACGCCGGCCTCGACGTGATGACGCCCTACCACGGCTTCGGCACCACGTTCGTGCAGCAGGCGCTCCCCGCCTCGTCGTCGGCGAGCCCGTTCTCCGCGGAGTCGGGGAATGCGAGGGCAATGGCGGTCGACCTCATGGAGCACGTGGTCGCCACCTCCAAGGTGCGAGTGCCGAGCGGACTACGCGACCGGCTCCCGGACCTGCTCTGGTTGCTCTACCTCGGTGTGACGCTCCATTGGGTCGTCGATCCGTCGCCGGAGCAGCAGCGCACACGGTTGCTCGTGGATCGGCTCGCACCGGTGGTCTCGAAGGCGGTCGCCCTGTCCCGACTCCCGGTGGCGCGGGGCCTGGTCGACGACGTCGTGGCGCTCACCCAGCCGTCCTCCGGTGCGCTGCGATGAGGCGCGGTGCGGTCGCCGTCGTCGCCGGAGCCTCCGGATACATCGGTCAGCACCTGGTTCGCGCCTGGTCGCGCCACGGGGCGGTGGTGCGGACGATCGGGCGCGGTCCGGACGCGGACGCGAGCTGGGGTGACGCTGCGGGGCTCGCCGACGTGCTCGGCGGTGCCGACCTCCTCGTGAATCTCGCCGGGCGCTCGGTGAGCTGCCGCTACTCCAAGCCCAACGCTGACGCGATCTTCGCCTCACGTACGGAGACCACCGCACTACTCGGCCGGGCCCTCGCCGCGTCGGCGTCCCCGCCGTCGCTGTGGGTCAACGCGAGCACGGCGACGATCTACCGCGATGCGCGAGACCGTCCCATGGACGAGGTGACAGGAGAGCGTGGCGCCGGGTTCTCCGTGGCCGTCGCGCGGGCGTGGGAGCACGAGCTCTTCGACGCGCCCACGGCCGTACGGAAGGTGGCGCTGAGGATGGCGATCGTCCTCGGTGCCGGCGGTGGTGCCGTGAACCCGTTCATCAACCTGGCCCGCCTCGGCTTCGGTGGACCGATGGGGGACGGCGGTCAGATGTTCAGCTGGGTGCACGTGGACGACGTCGTGCGCGTGGTGGACCATCTCGCCGAGCACCCCGAGATCGCCGGACCGGTCAACGTGGCCGCCCCTGACGCGGTGACGAACGCGGAGATGATGCGATCGGTGCGCCGGGCGTTCGGCCGCTCGCACGGTGTCCCGCTGCCCACCTGGGCGCTCGAAGCTGGAGCGCGGCTCATCAGGACCGAGGCCGAGCTCGTGCTCAAGAGCCGCTGGGTCGACCCGGCGATCCTGAGAGGGTCCGGGTTCGCGTTCGCCCATCCCGACCTCGACGGGGCGCTCGGCGAGATCGCGTCGCGCACGCGGCGAGGGCTCCTTCCGGTCGCGCTCGGCTGACCTTGATCCGTGGCCGACGGGCACCCTGCGTCACCAGGGGTACTGATCGGTAACGATTATCTGATGGATGTGCCTCGGATCACGTCGATCACGTACGATTCGAGCCATCCTGTGATCGCCATCACCACCCCTAACGATGAGGTGCACCCTTCATGGCCAACGCCCCGACACCCGAGCATCTGGAGATTGTCGAGTCCCGTGCCAAGAACGTCGGCGAGATGTTCTTCGCCCGAGTACGCGAGACCCCCACTCGTGAGGCCTACCGCTACCCGGTCGGCGAGAACTGGCGCTCCCTGACCTGGGGCGAGACCGGAGACGTCGTCTCCCGGATCGCGGCAGGTCTCGTCTCGCTCGGCATCAAGCCGGAGGAGCGCGTCGCGATCGCGTCCGGGACCCGCTACGAGTGGATCCTCGCCGACCTCGCCATCATGGCGGCGGGCGCTGCGACGACCACCGTCTACCCGACGACCGTGACCGACGACGTCGCCTACATCCTCGCGGACTCCGGGAGCCGGATCGTCTTCGCCGAGGACGCCGTCCAGCTGGCGAAGCTCCAGGACAAGCGCAGCGAGCTCCCCGACGTGATCAAGGTCGTGCTGTTCGACGGTGACCACGACAGCGACTGGGTGATCACCCTCTCCGACCTCGAGCAGCTCGGAGACAAGCTGCTCGCCGAGCAGCCGTCGGTCGTCGAGGAGCGCGTCGCTGCGATCTCGCCGGACCAGCTCGCGACCCTGATCTACACCTCCGGCACGACCGGCCGTCCCAAGGGAGTCCGGCTCACGCACGACTCGTGGACGTACGAGGGAGCAGCGGTCGCCGCGGGCGGCTACATCACCATCGACGACCTCCAGTACCTCTGGCTCCCGATGGCACACTCTTTCGGCAAGGTGCTCCTGTCGACGCAGCTGCAGATCGGCTTCCCGACCGCCGTCGACGGCGCCATCCCCAAGATCGTCGACAACCTCGCCGTCGTGAAGCCGACGTTCATGGGCGCGGCACCGCGCATCTTCGAGAAGGCCTACGGCCGCATCGTCGGGATGATGGAGGAGGAGGGCGGCGCCAAGCTCAAGCTCTTCCGTTGGGCGACCAAGGTGGCGGCCCAGGTCAAGGCTCTCGAGCGAGAGGGCAAGAAGGTCCCCGCCGGGCTGGCCTTCCAGCACCGGCTGGCCGACAAGATCGTCCTCTCGAAGGTGCGGGACCGATTCGGTGGACGCGTGCGCTTCTTCATCTCCGGAGCCTCCGCGCTGTCGCAGGAGGTCGCCGAGTGGTTCGAGGCTGCCGGCATCCTCATCCTCGAGGGCTACGGCCTCACCGAGAGTGCGGCCGGTTCCTTCGTGAACCACCCCGACCAGTACAAGCTCGGCACCGTCGGCCTGCCGATGCCTGGCACCGAGGTCAAGATCGCGGAGGACGGCGAGATCCTCATCAAGGGTCCCGGTGTCATGCAGGGCTACCACAACCTCGAGACCGAGTCCGCGTCGACGGTGACCGACGACGGCTGGCTCGCGACGGGCGACATCGGCCAGATCGACGAGGACGGGTTCCTCCGGATCACCGACCGCAAGAAGGACCTCTTCAAGACCTCGGGCGGCAAGTACGTCGCGCCGTCGCACGTCGAGGGCGTCTTCAAGGGGGTGTGCCCGCTCGCCAGCCAGATGGTGGTGCACGGCAACAACCGCAACTTCGTGAGCGCCCTCATCACGATCGATCCCGACGCCGCGACGCTCTTCGCCGAGAACCACGGCCTTGCGGGCAAGTCGTACGCCGAGATCGTGACGTCGCCGCAGATGCACAAGGCGATCGAGGGCTACGTCGAGGAGCTCAACTCCAAGCTCAACCGCTGGGAGACGATCAAGAAGTGGCAGATCCTCGACCGCGACCTGTCGGTCGAGGAGGGCGAGATGACGCCGAGCCTCAAGCTCAAGCGCAAGTTCGTCGAGGACAAGTACCGCCCGATCCTGGACGAGTTCTACGCCGGCACCTGACCGGCAGCTGTCTCAGGAGGGCCGCACCCCCGCGGGGTGCGGCCCTCCTCTGCGTGAGAGCGGGGTCGCCTACGGCAGGAGGCGGCGCACGACCGCGTCCGCGAGGAGGCGGCCGCGGACGGTGAGAACGAGACGGTGGCTGTCGTCGGAGAGCTCGACGAGCCCGTCGGAGACGAGCCCCGGCACGGCGGCACGTCCCGCGGCATCCAGCCGGACGAGCGGCATGCCGTCGTGCAGGCGCGACTCGAGCAGCACCTGCTCCACACGACGGGTCTCGAGGTCGAGGATCTCGCGCCCGTGCCCGGGGGATCGGCCCTCGGCCAGCCGCTGGGCGTAGGCGGCGGGGTGCTTGACGTTCCACCAGCGGGTGCCGGCGACGTGGCTGTGCGCCCCCGGCCCGAAGCCCCACCAGTCGGCACCGGTCCAGTAGAGCTCGTTGTGGCGGCACCGCGCGGCGTCGTCGCGGGCCCAGTTCGACAGCTCGTACCACCCGAGGCCCGCGGCGCTGAGCCGCGCGTCCGCGGCGAGATACATGTCGGCCATCAGGTCGTCGTCGGGAGCTGCGACCTCGCCGCGGGAGACGCGGCGTGCGAGCGCGGTCCCCTCCTCGACGATGAGGGCATAGGCACTGACATGGTCGGGACCGAGTGCGAGTGCCGTGTCGAGCGACCGCTCCCAGTCCGCCAGCGACTCTCCGGGCGTGCCGTAGATGAGGTCGACGCTCACCTGCGAGAAGCCGGCGTCGCGGGCCCACCGCACGACGTCAGGCAGTCTGGCCGGGTCGTGCGTGCGGTCCAGCGTCGCGAGAACGTGAGGGACCGCGGACTGCATGCCGTACGAGATGCGGGTGAAACCGCGTGAGCGGAGCGTGGCGAGAGACGCGGGGGTCACGCTGTCGGGGTTCGCCTCCGTGGTGGCCTCGTAGTCGGCCGCCAGCCCGAAGGTCTTGTCGATCCCCTCGAGGATGCGTCCGAGGTCGTCGGAGGCGAGGAGTGTGGGCGTGCCGCCGCCGATGAACACCGTCTCGACCTCCGGCAACGGGCGGTCGGCACGCTGGAGCACCTGAGCCGCCAACGCGATCTCGGCGAGCACGGTGTCGGCGTAGGAGTCGTGCGAGGCGCCCGGTCCGAGCTCGGACGACGTGTAGGTGTTGAAGTCGCAGTAGCCGCACCGCGTCACGCAGAACGGGACGTGGACGTACACGCCGAAGGGCGCGCCCCCGAGGGCGTCGAGCGAGGCTGCAGGGAGGGCGCCGTCAGCGGGGACGGCTTGTCCCTCGGGAAGCGTGGACGGCATGCCTCCAGTGTCGCAGGGCGGCTGCAAGGACTCTTGCGGTCGGATCCGCTGCTACCTATAGTGCTATTCAGATAGCACATTAGGAGTATCGAATGATCGAGTTCCACCTGGACTCCCGGTCGGGCGTCTCCGCGTACCTGCAGCTCGTTCAGCAGGTACGCCGCGCCCTCCGCCTCGGGCTCCTCGACGAGGGCGACCAGCTCCCGACCGTCAAGGACGTCGCGCGTGCGCTGGCGATCAACCCCAACACCGTCCTGAAGGCCTACCGCGACCTCGAGCGCGACGGCCTCGTTGCTCCGCGTCCGGGTGTCGGCACGTTCGTCACGCGGACCCTCACCGACAACACGCTGGCGGCGCACGGCCCGCTGCGTACCGACCTCCAGCGGTGGCTGTCCAAGGCCCGCCGCGCCGGCCTCGACGACGAGAGCATCGAGGCGTTGTTCATGACCACCTTTCGGGCCGCCTCCGAGGAGGACATCGCATGACCACAGCACTGAGAACGCATGAGCTCGGCAAGAGATACGGCCGAAGTCGCCACTGGGCCCTGAAGGACTGCACGTTGGAGCTCCCGGCCGGCCGCGTGGTGGGTCTCGTCGGGCCGAACGGCGCCGGCAAGAGCACGCTGCTCGGCCTCGCGGCCGGGATGCTCGTGCCCACCGTCGGTCGCATCGAGGTGCTGGGCGAGGGGCCGTCGTCCGGCGCTGAGCACCAGGCGCGCGTCGGCTACGTGAGTCAGGATGCGCCGACCTATCGGGGGATGAGTGTCGCCGACCACCTCCGGATTGGCTCGCACCTCAACCCGCGATGGGACGACGTGCTCGTCCGGGACCGGATCGACCGGCTCGGCATCGACCTGCGGCGCCGCACCGGCAGCCTCTCGGGAGGCCAGCGCGCCCAGATCGCGCTCACGGTGGCGATCGGCAAGCGGCCGGAGCTGCTGATCCTCGACGAGCCCGTCGCGGCCCTCGACCCGCTCGCCCGACGCGAGTTCATGCAGGACCTGATGGAGGCGGTCGCCGAGCAGGACCTCACGGTCGTCCTGTCCTCGCACCTCGTCTCGGACCTCGAGCGCGCCTGTGACTACCTCGTCGTGCTGGTGGACTCCGAGGTCCGGGTCGCGGGCGACCTCGACGATCTGCTGGCCTCGCACCGCCGCATGACCGGCGCGCGGCGTCCCTCCGACGCAGGCCCAGCCGGCCACCACGTCGTGACGGCGAGCCATACCGACCGCCAGAGCACGTTCGTCGTCCGCACCGGCGGACCCGCGGTCGATCCCTCCTGGGACGTGACCCCTCTCGGGCTCGAGGATCTGGTGCTCGCCTACCTGCGCGGCGACGCCTCGTACGAGCGCCCGCGCCCGACCGTCGAGGTGATCCGATGATCTGGCTGACATGGCGCCAGCTGCGTGTCCAGGCGATTCCGGTCGCGGGTGCCGTCGCTCTGCTGCTCGTGGCACTGGCCATCACCGGGCCCGGGATCGTCGACGCGGCAGAGGACGGCGCACGCTCGTTCCTGACAGGACTGAGCGCCGACGCGTTCAACGTCACGCTCTACTACGTCGGCATCGCGGCGGCGTACGTCTTCCCGCTCGTCGTCGGGGCGTTCTGGGGGGCGCCGATGGTCGCGCGCGAGCTGGAGGCGCGGACGCACCGCCTCGCGTGGAGCCAGTCGGTCACGCGCACACGGTGGCTCGCCGTCAAGCTCCTCGGCGCCGCCCTCGTCACGGTGTCGGTCGCTGGGCTGCTGTCGTGGGGTGTGACCTGGTGGGCCGGACCGATCGAGCGCGCGATCGCGACCGGCGAGGGGACGGGGCCGTTCATGGTCTCGCGCATCGAGCCCGCAGTCTTCGGAGCCCGGGGCCTCGTCCCGATCGGGTACGCCGTGCTGGCGCTCGCGATCGGCGTGCTGGCTGGGCTCGTGGTGCGACGGACCGTCGCGGCGATGGCAGTGACGCTCGTCCTCGTCCTTGGCGCCCAGCTGTTCGTCGGGGTCGTCGTGCGGGCCCAGCTCGTCGAACCCGAGAAGGCCACGAGCTCGATCACGCAGGAGAACCTCGTCGGTCTGATGGTCGAAGGAGCCTCAGGTCCAGGAGACCCGATCGAGAACGTCTCCGAGATCCGTGTCGAGACGGGCCGCACCGGCACGTGGGAGCTGTCGAACGTCACGCTCGATGCCGACGGCGAGCGCATGCGGTCGTTGCCGGCGTGGGTGGCCGACTGCGGCGGGCCGCCACCGGGGGAGAGCGCGCAGGCGGGTGCGCGGGCGGCGTGCTTCGACCGGTTGGCGGACGAGGGCTATCGGCAGCAGGTCACGTGGCACCCGTCCAGCGCCTTCTGGACTCTGCAGTGGCGCGAGACGGCGCTGCTCCTCGTACTCGCGCTCGGCCTCGGCGGGCTGTGTTTCTGGCGGATCCGCGGCGACGCACCGTAAGGGCGGGCGCGGTCAGGTCGTGACGAAGTCGATGAGCTCCTCGACCCGCCCGAGCAGCGCCGGCTCGAGGTCGGCGTAGGAGCGGACGGACCCGAGGATGCGCTTCCAGGCGTGCGCGATGTCGGCCTGGTTCCGGTGGGGCCACCCGAGCGACTGGCAGATGCCGTGCTTCCACGACATCGAGCGTGGGATCACCGGCCACTTCTCCAGCCCGAGGCGCTCGGGCTTCACGCCCTGCCAGACGTCGACGTACGGGTGCCCGACGACGAGCACGTGCTCCTTGTACGGTCCGCGCAGCACCGAGGCGGCGATGCGCGACTCCTTCGACCCCGGGACGAGATGGTCCACGAGCACGCCCAGGCGGCGTCCCGGACCGGGCTTGAAGCGGTCGACGACCGACGGGAGGTCGTCGACCCCCTCGAGGTACTCGACCGCCACCCCCTCGATCCGCAGGTCGTCACCCCACACCTTCTCGACCAGCTCCGCGTCATGACGTCCCTCGACGTAGATGCGGCTCGCGCGTGCGACCCGTGCCTTCGTGTCGTGGACGGCGACCGAGCCGGACGCGGTGTGCGTCGCGCGTGCGGGCGCGGCGCGTCGTACCGGCGCCTTGAGCACGACCGGCTTGCCCTCGAGGAGGAAGCCCGGCCCGAGGGGGAAGGTACGCCGCCTCCCGCGACGGTCCTCCAGCTCGACGGTGTCGAGATCTCGGTCGGTGCGCGTCACGGCGCCGCAGAAGTCGGTCTGGACCTCCTCGAGCACCATCCCCACCTCCGCCTCCACCTCGGTGGACCGCCCTCGCTTGGGGACGCGCCAGTCGCCGGCCAGGACATCGGATCCGTATCGGTCGTGAGCCACGAGGAGCAAACTAGCCGAAAGAACGTGCGGCACCTCGCAGCCACACGCGACTGGTGAGGCTGGCTAGACTGGCACTCAGGGCACCGGAGTGCCAAAGATCATCGACACGAGGAGGGACCGTGGCTGACGTCGTGCTCGATGAACGCAAGCTCGCGGTCCTGCGCGCCATCGTGGAGGACTACGTGGCGACCCAGGAGCCGGTGGGCTCGCGGGCGCTCGTCGACCGCCATCAGCTGGGTGTGTCGCCGGCGACGGTCCGCAACGACATGGCGATCCTCGAGGAGCACGGGTTCATCGCCCAGCCGCACACCAGCGCGGGCCGGATCCCGACCGACAAGGGCTACCGCCTCTTCGTCGACCGGCTTGCCTCCGTCCGGCGGCTGAGTCCTCCCGAACGCCGTGCGATCGAGTCGTTCCTCGACGGCGCGGTCGACGTCGACGACGTCGTCCAGCGCAGTGTCCGGCTGCTCTCTCAGCTGACCCACCAGGTCGCGCTCGTGCAGTACCCCTCCCTGACCCGCTCGACCGTCCGTCACGTCGAGCTGGTCCCGATGGAGCGCGGCCGCATCCTGCTGGTGCTGATCACCAGCTCCGGACGTGTCGACCAGCGCATCGTGGAGCTCCCCGAAGAGCCGTCCGAGATGCTCCTCGCGGACTTGCGAGCGCGGATGATCGGCGCCGCGGTCGGGCAGCGGCTGCCGGACGCCTCGGCATCGGTGGCCGACCTCATCACGACCTTCCGTCCCGAGGAACAGCCCATCGCCACCGCTGTCGTCGCGACGCTCACCCGGGCGTTCTCCGACGAGCGGGCCGACGAACGCGTTGCCGTGGGCGGGGCCGCCAACCTCGCCCGGTTCGGCACCGACTTCGACACCTCGATCAAGCCGGTCCTCGAGGCGCTCGAGGAGCACGTGGTGCTGCTCAAGCTCCTCGGCGAGGCCACCTCTCCGACCACGCTCACCGTCCGCATCGGCACGGAGGTTCCGTACGAGGAGCTCTCGGCGACCTCCCTCGTGGCCACCGCGTACGGCACCGACGACGAGCCGCTCGCCACCCTCGGCGTCGTCGGGCCCACCAGGATGGACTACCCCGGCACCATGGCGGCGGTACGCGCCGTCGCACGCTATGTCGGCCAGACCCTCAGCGACTGAGAGACAGACAACGACGCATGAGCCAGAACTACTACGAGACCCTCGGTGTGAGTCGCGACGCGACTCCGGAGGAGATCAAGAAGGCGTACCGGAGGCTGGCGCGCAGCCTGCACCCGGACGTGAATCCAGACCCTGAGGCGCAGGAGCGGTTCAAGACCGTCACCGTCGCCTACGAGGTGCTCTCCGACGTGGACAAGCGGTCGTTCTACGACCGCGGAGGCGATCCCCTCGCCGGTGCGGGTGCCAGCGGCGGCTTCGGCGCCGGCTTCTCGTTCAACGACATCATGGACGCGTTCTTCGGGCAGCAGACCCAGCGCGGCCCACGTGGTCGTGCCCGGCGCGGCAACGACGCCTTGATCCGCATCGGCGTCCAGCTGGCCGAGGCGGCCTTCGGGACCACGCGCGAGCTCAAGGTCGACACCGCCGTGGTCTGCTCGACCTGTCACGGCAACGGTTCGGCGGACGGCGCGGAGCCGATCACCTGCCAGACGTGCCGCGGGCACGGCGAGGTGCAGCACGTGCAGCGGTCGTTCCTCGGAGACATCCGTACGGCCCGCCCCTGCCCGACCTGCCAGGGTTACGGCACCGTGATCGCGAACCCGTGCGAGGAGTGCTCCGGTGACGGCCGGGTCCGCGCCCGACGCACGCTGACCATCAAGGTGCCCGCCGGCGTGGACAGCGGCACCCGGATCCAGCTGACTGGCGAGGGTGAGGTCGGCCCCGGCGGCGGTCCCGCCGCCGACCTGTACGTCGAGGTCGAGGTGGAGCCGCACGACGTCTTCACCCGCTCCGACGACGACCTCTACTGCGACGTCCGGGTCCCCATGACCGCTGCGGCGCTCGGCACTCAGATCGACCTGCCGACGCTCGAGGCCGACACCGGTGTCCCGGCCGAGGAGGCCACGATCGGCTTCGACATCGTCCCCGGCACCCAGTCCGGCGAGACGGTCACGATCCGCGGTCGCGGCGTCCCGCACCTGCGCGGGGTCGGACGCGGTGACCTCAAGGTCCGCGTGGTCGTCGAGACACCCACCAAGCTCGACGACCGGCAGCGCGAGCTGCTCGGCCTCCTCGCCACCGAGCGGGGCGAGGAGCTGGTCGAGGGCGAGTTCGCCGCACCGCACCGGCGGGTGTTCGACCGCATCCGGGACGCCTTCCGCTGATCGGAGCCACCGAGGCGGCACCCGGCGGTCGAGATCGTGCTTTCGTGCGACCGCCGATGCCGCCTACGATGGACGAGTCCGAACTCACAGAAGGAGAACTGCTCCCGCGGGAGCGCCGATGACTACGCCTGAACCCTTGCAGCACATGGTCACGATCCCGGCGAGCATCCCCATGGTGTCGCTGCTGGGCCCCACCGACGAGTTCCTGCGCCTGATCGAGGCCAGCTTCGACGCTGACATCCACGTCCGCGGCAACCAGGTCTCCATCCGCGCGACGGCCGCGGAGTCGGCGATGGTCGAGCGTCTCCTCGAGGAGCTCGTGACCATGATCCGAACCGGTCAGGGCCTGACGCCCGAGACGATCGAGCGGAGCATCGCGATCCTCCGGGCTGAGACCGAGGAGCGCCCCGCCGACGTGCTGAGCCTCAATATCCTCTCCAACCGCGGCCGTACGATCCGCCCCAAGACGCTCAACCAGAAGCGCTACGTGGACGCGATCGACCGACAGACGATCGTCTTCGGGATCGGTCCGGCGGGTACGGGCAAGACCTATCTCGCCATGGCCAAGGCCGTCCAGGCCCTGCAGGCGAAGGAGGTCAACCGGATCATCCTCACGCGTCCTGCCGTCGAGGCCGGCGAGAACCTCGGCTTCCTGCCGGGCACGCTGAGCGAGAAGATCGATCCCTACCTCCGGCCGCTGTACGACGCCCTCCACGACATGCTGGATCCCGAGACGATCCCCAAGCTGCTCGCGGCCGGGACGATCGAGGTCGCACCGCTGGCGTACATGCGCGGGCGGACCCTCAACGACGCCTTCATCATCCTCGACGAGGCACAGAACACCTCGCCGGAGCAGATGAAGATGTTCCTCACGCGCCTGGGATTCGGTTCCAAGATGGTCGTGACCGGCGACGTGACCCAGATCGATCTCCCCAACGGCCAGCGCAGCGGGCTGAGGATCGTCCGCGAGATCCTGGACGGCGTCAAGGACATCTCGTTCCCGGTGCTGACCTCGGCCGACGTGGTTCGTCACAAGCTGGTCGGCCGTATCGTCGCCGCCTACGACGAGTACGAGGGTGAGGGCGAGAGTCGTGAACGTCGACATTCTTGACGAGTCGAGCTTTCGTGATGCCGACGGGGCCCCCGTCGACATCGAGCGCCTGACCCGCCTGTCGCGGTTCGTGATGGAGCAGATGCGACTGGCGCCCGCGACGGAGATGACGATGATCGTCGTCGACGCCGGCACGATGACCGAGTACAACGAGAAGTGGATGGACAAGACAGGCCCCACCGACGTCCTGTCCTTCCCGATGGACGAGCTCCGACCCGGCACCGACGACCTGGAGGCCGAAGAGGGATACCTCGGCGACATGGTGCTGTGCCCCGAGGTCGCCACGGCCGACGCCGAGGCCGAGGGCCTGGTCCTCGCCGACCACCTCGAGCTGTTGACGGTGCACGGGATCCTTCACCTGCTGGGCTATGACCACGCCGAGCCCGAGGAGTACGAGGAGATGTTCGCGCTGCAGGACGTGCTGCTCGCGCGCTGGCGCGACGGCGGACGCACGACGGAGGAGGCGCAGTCGTGAGCTCCGACGTGTGGCTGGTGGTGTCGGCGATCGTGCTGGTCGTCCTCGCGGGGCTCCTCGCGAGCATGGACGCCGCCATCTCGACCTTCTCCAAGGCGCGCGCCGACGAGCTCGTCGCCGAGGGCCGCTCCGGAGCGGCGAGGATCGCCAAGATCGTCCGCGATCCCGCCCCGTACATCAACACCGCGCTGTTCCTCCGCATCCTCGCCGAGACGGGCGCGGTCGTGATGGTGGCGGTCGTCTTCGTCCACGCTCTCGACGGGCAGTGGGAGCAGGTGGTCGTCGCGACCCTGGTCATGGCGGTCGTGTCGTTCGTGGCGATCGGAGTCGGTCCGCGCACGCTCGGGCGCCAGAACTCCGAACGCGTCGCGCTGCTGTCCGCCGCACCGCTGGCCGCCATCACCCGGATCCTCGGGCCGGTGCCGCGGCTGCTGATCATGGTCGGCAACGCGCTGACGCCGGGCAAGGGGTTCCGGGAAGGGCCGTTCTCCTCCGAGGCCGAGCTGCGCGAGCTCGTCGACCTGGCAGAGCAGAGCGCGCTCATCGAGTCCGACGAGCGTCAGATGATCCACTCGGTCTTCGAGCTCGGCGACACGGTCGTGCGCGAGGTGATGGTGCCTCGGACCGACGTGGTGTTCATCGAGCGCACCAAGACCCTTCGCCAGGCCATGTCGCTCGCGCTGCGCAGCGGCTACTCCCGCATCCCGGTGACCGGCGAGAGCCTCGACGACGTCGTCGGCATGGCCTACCTCAAGGACATCACCAAGCGGGTCTTCGACAACCGTGACGCCGAGACCACCGAGCGGGTGGAGTCGGTCATGCGGCCGTGCTCCTACGTGCCCGACTCCAAGCCCGCGGCCGACCTGCTGCGCGGGATGCAGTCGGAGCGGACGCACGTGGCGATCGTCGTCGACGAGTACGGCGGCACCGCCGGGATGGTGACGATCGAGGACATCCTCGAGGAGATCGTCGGTGAGATCACCGACGAGTACGACGCGCCGCCGGAGGACGTCGAGCACCTCTCCAACGGCTCGGTGCGGATCAGCGCTCGTTATGACGTCGACGATCTTCAGCACCTCTTCGGCGTCCCCATCGAGGACGACGACGTCGACTCCGTCGGTGGTCTCATGGCGAAGCACCTCGGCAAGGTCCCGATCGCCGGCAGCGAGGTGTTGCTCGACGGCCTGCGCTTCGTCGCCGAGGCGCCTCGCGGACGCCGCAACCGCATCGGCACGGTCCTGGTCAGCCGCGAGGAGACCGAGGACGACTCCGCGGAGTCGGTCGGCGCGGCCGCGTCCGGCTGAGGGCTCGCCGATACCCTGGCTTCATGGCATCCGCACCGCTTGGCGTCGACGACCCCGAGGACCTCAAGATCCTGACCCTCGCACGCGCCACCCGCGCCCGCACCCGGGCGGCAGAGGGCGCCTCGGTCCGCGACCGTGACGGACGCACCTACGCTGCCTCGACCGTCGACCTCCCGTCGCTGCAGCTGTCCGCGCTGAGTCTCGCGGTCGCGATGGCGGTGTCGTCGGGTGCGACCGGTCTCGAGGCGGTGGCGGTGAGCACCGACGCCGACGGCGTGCGCGACGAGGACCTCGCCGTCGTCCGCGACCTCGCGGGCAGCGGCGTGCCGGTCCTGGTCGCCGACGCCCAGGGCTCGGCCCAGCGTGTGGTGCAGTCGTGAGCGCCTTCCGGTCCGGCTTCGCGTGCTTCGTCGGGCGGCCCAACGCCGGTAAGTCGACCCTCACCAACGCGCTCGTCGGTGACAAGGTCGCGATCACCTCATCGCGTCCCCAGACCACCCGGCACGTGATCCGAGGTCTCGTCCACACGCCCGAGGCGCAGCTGATCCTGGTGGACACCCCAGGCCTGCACCGGCCGCGCACGTTGCTGGGCGAGCGCCTCAACGATCTCGTTCGGAGCACGTGGGGCGAGGTGGACGTGGTGGGCGTGTGCCTGCCCGCCGACGAGAAGATCGGCCCCGGCGACCGCTACCTGATCGGCGAGCTGGCCAAGATCCGCCGGACGCCGATGATCGCGGTCGCCACCAAGACCGACAAGGTCGCCCCCGAGCGGCTCATGGCACACCTCGCCGACATCGCCACGACCGGCGAGGAGCTGGGCGTGGAGTGGCGGCACATCGTGCCGGTGTCGGCGAAGTCGGGCTACCAGGTCGCGCACCTTCGTGACCTGCTGATCGACGAGCTGCCCGAGGGTGTCCCTCTGTATCCGGAGGGTCAGCTGACGGACGAGCCGGAGGAGACTCTGGTCGCCGAGGTGATCCGCGAGGCGTCGCTCGAGGGCGTCCGAGACGAGCTGCCGCACTCGATCGCGGTCGTCATCGAGGAGATGGTGCCCCGCGAGGACCGCCCGGAGGACCGGCCGCTCGTCGACGTCCGCGCGACCATCTTCGTCGAACGCGACAGCCAGAAGGGCATCGTGATCGGCAAGGGCGGATCGAGGCTGCGTCAGATCGGGTCGGACTCGCGCGGCCAGATCGAGCGGATCCTCGGCACCCCGGTCTTCCTCGACCTGCGGGTCAAGGTGGCAAAAGACTGGCAGCGCGACCCCAAGCAGCTGCGGCGCCTCGGCTTCTGAGGCGGCTCGCCGCCTACTTGCGGGTCTTGGCGAAGCAGACGCCCCAGCGCTCTCCGCGCTGCCAGGCCGTACGACTGGGCGAGATGTAGCCGTAGTCGAAGGATCCCCTGGTGTCGAGGTAGCGCCGAACCCCGGCCGGGCAACGGTCGCGCATGGTGGCCTGGACCTTCTTGGCGCCGGGGTACTTGGCCTTGGGGGCGCCGAGCTTGACGCTGTCGACCCCGCGCCACTGGTGCTTGGTCGTGCACGGCACGGTCCCTGTTGCCACGCGGATGTCGCCTCGGACGCACTGCATGTAGCGCGACGACGCGCGCCCCTTCAACGCCCCCTTGGTCTTGCCCGGGACGGCAGCGAGCCGGGTCGGGGAGGCGGGCAGCACGAGGTCGCAGCGCATCCAGCCGGCCCCGGCGGCGGTCTGGGCCGCACTGGGCACGCCCACGATGAAGTCGAACTGGGACCGCTTGAAGGTCGACTGGTCGGCCCCGAGGTGAGCGATCACCGCCTTCTCGCAGATGCCCCGCGCCGACCCCAGGATGCGGGTGGTGTCGTACGCGGTGACCGCGGAGCGGACCGCCGTCGGCATCGAGCGGACGAGGTAGGTGACGGAGGTGGCTCCCGAGCAGGAGACCGGAGCGACGTCGTCGTCGCTCACGCGGAGGGCGGCGTCGACCGGACCCGGCTTGCGGCACTCACCGATCTTGGGCAGGACCACCGCCGGCGTCGAAGGCGTCGCCGAAGGGGCCGGGGTCCCAGTGGTCGGCGGCAAGGTGCGCAGTGGCGGGTCCTCGTCCTCGGGCGAGGTCACGCTCGTGGAGTCTTCGTCGGTCGCGAGGTCGGTCGCCGACCCGCACGCTGTGACGAGGACGAGCGCTCCGGCGCCGAGCGCGGCGAGCGCGAGGTCGCGGGTGCGGAGGCGGCGGGCAGCCGTCACGGGAGGTCCTTCCGGGGGGTTCGACGGCACGACGGGTGCCAGTCTACGGGGGTGGGGCACCCGAGCCGTCCGGTTGCGAGGTGACTCACCTGCGCGTACGGGTCCAGCAGAGTCCGAAGCGCTGCCCCTGGGCCCAGGCCGCGCGGTCGGGTGGAAGCCAGCCGACCTCGATGTCACGGGTGCTGTTGTCGGTGAACGCACGGGCAGCGCCCTCGCAGCGACCGAGCACCTCACCGCGGATGGAGGGGCCGGGGAACGGCGTGCGGGCCGTTCCTAGCCGGCGGGCCGCGACGGCGCGCCACGTGTGGGGGAGGGCACACACCCGGCCACCCCGTCCTGCCCGGACCCCGGCCAGATCGGTCCGCGCGCACCGGCCGTAGCGGTCGAGTGCGCTGTCGCGCCGCAGGAGGCCCGCGGCCTGGGCCGGCAGCCTCATGAGGGTGGTGTCCGTCCGGGACACGGCGAGGTCGCAGCGCAACCAGCGTGCGCCGGCGTCGAGGTCCTGGTCGCTCGGGACGAACCACGCCGACCGGACCCGAGACAGCGCCAGCCGTGCCGGCGTGGCGCGGACGAACGTGCGCAGCGCAGCGCGGCACCGGCGCTCGGCGTTGGCGGCGAGGGCGGTCGCGTCGATCGGCTCGGTGATGCCTGACAGGCTCGTCACGAGGTACGTGACGGTGGTGTGCGGCTGCGTGCACGGGACCGGGGCGACCCCGACCTGGGCCTCGGCGAGCTGGGGGGCGGAGAGCCGGTAGCACGCGCCGGCGATCGGCTCGGGCGCCGTCGTCGGGATCGGCGACGCGCTCGGGGAGTCGCCGGTCGCACGCGATCCCGGGTCGTCGGACCCGTCGCCCCCGGTGCATGCCGACAGGGTGATGGCCGACGCCGCGACCAGAGCGACGACGGCACGACCGGCGACGGGCGTCCGAGCGGGCACCCCTCCACCGTAGGAGCCGGGGCCGTTCCCGGCATCACGCCGAGAGCAGCGCGGCCACGGTCGCGCCCAGCTCGTACGCCTGACCCTTCTCCCGCTCGCCCACGTCGCCCATGACGTCGAGGACCGCGGCGGACTGCGACCAGGGCAGCGCCCCGACGATCGACTGGACGGCTCGGACGGCGCCGGTGGTGTCGTAGCGACCGTGGACCCACAGGCCGTACGGCTTGGTCCGTCGGGGAGGGCCGTCGGAGGTGGCGCCACCCGCCGAGCCGTCGTCGGTCAGCGCTCCTCCCGCCTCCAGGAAGATCGTGTCGAAGAAGTGCTTCAACGCCCCTGACATGTAGCCGAAGTTGGCCGGCGTCCCGAGGACGTACCCGTCGGCGGCGAGAACGTCGGACGCCGATGCCTCGAGCGCGGGCCGCACCACGACGTCGACGCCCTCGATGCTCGGGTCGCGCGCGCCGGCGATGACCGCGTCGGCGAGGGTGCAGACGGTGGGGGTCGGGGCGTGGTGCACGAGGAGCAGGGTTGCCACCTGGCGAGACTAGCGTCGGCGTGGGCTATGCTGCCGGTAGCCATGTACTTCGCGCGCCTCCTCCTTCGGTGCCGCGGCGAGGGTTCGCTCTAGGTCGGACCCCCTCGTCGCGGGGTTCGTCATGGCCGACCGTCTGCCGCACCGCGGCGCCCGTCTCGACCGTCGAACCCACCGCACCGAACGAGGACCCACCATGGCCATCTCCCCGCAACAGCCGAGCGGTATGCCGTACGAGCGATACCGTCCGTTCCCGCCGATCGACCTGCCCGACCGCACCTGGCCGGCGAAGACCGTCACCGAGGCCCCCCGCTGGCTGTCGACCGATCTCCGTGACGGCAACCAGGCCCTGATCGACCCGATGACGCCTGCCCGCAAGCGGCGGATGTTCGACATGCTCGTACGGATGGGCTACAAGGAGATCGAGGTCGGCTTCCCGAGCGCGAGCGAGACCGACTTCGCGTTCGTCCGCCACCTGATCGAGGACGACCTGGTCCCCGACGACGTCACGATCTCCGTCCTGACCCAGGCTCGCGAGGACCTGATCGACCGGACGGCACAGTCGCTGGTTGGCGCCAAGAACGGCACCATCCACCTCTACAACGCGGTCGCCCCCCTGTTTCGGCGCGTGGTGTTCGGCGTCGACCGCGACGAGTGCCGGTCGATCGCCGTCCGTGGCACCGAGCTCGTCATGAAGTACGCCGAGGAGTACCTGCAGGGCACCGACTTCGGCTTCCAGTACTCGCCCGAGATCTTCACCGCCGCCGAGCTGGACTTCTCCGTCGACGTGTGCGAGGCCGTGATGGACGTGTGGCAGCCCGAGGACGGTCGCGAGATCATCCTCAACCTGCCCGCGACCGTGGAGATGGCCACCCCCAACACCTACGCCGACCAGATCGAGTGGTTCGGTCGTGCGATCAGCCGTCGCGAGCACGTCGCGATCTCGCTGCATCCCCACAACGACCGCGGTACGGCGGTGGCCGCCACGGAGCTGGCGATGATGGCCGGTGCCGACCGGGTCGAGGGCTGCCTGTTCGGGCACGGGGAGCGCACGGGCAACGTCGACCTCGTCACGCTGGGCATGAACCTCTTCAGCCAGGGCATCGACCCGCAGATCGACTTCTCCGACATCGACGAGGTGCGCCGCACCGTCGAGTACTGCACCGGGCTGCCCGTGCACCCGCGCCACCCGTACGCCGGCGACCTCGTCTACACGGCGTTCTCCGGCTCGCACCAGGACGCCATCAAGAAGGGCCTGGAGGACCTGGACCGTCAGGCGTCCGAGGGTGGCATCCCGGTCTCCGAGATGCCGTGGGAGGCCCCGTACCTGCCGATCGACCCGCACGACGTCGGTCGGTCGTACGAGGCCGTCATCCGGGTGAACAGCCAGTCCGGCAAGGGCGGCGTCGCGTACATCATGAAGTCCGAGCACAAGATGGACCTCCCGCGCCGGCTCCAGATCGAGTTCAGCCGGGTCGTGCAGTCGATGACCGAGGGCGAGGCCGGTGAGATGTCGGTCGACGGGATCTGGCAGGCGTTCTCGGCGGAGTACCTCGAGCGGACGTCACCGTACGCCCTCGAGGCGTTCCGTTCGTCGACGATCCAGGACGGCCTCGACGAGCTCGTCGTCGACGTCCGGGTCGGTGGCGCGGTCCAGTCGCTCAAGGGCGAGGGCAACGGCCCGGTCGCCGCGTTCGTCGACGCCATCGCGGCGGTCAACGGCGACATCCGCGTCCTCGACTACGCCGAGCACGCGCTGTCCTCCGGCGGCGACGCGGCCGCGGCGGCGTACGTCGAGTGCGAGATCGGCGACCAGATCGTCTGGGGGGTCGGTGTCGACCCGAGCATCGTGACGGCGTCGCTCAAGGCCGTCGTCTCAGCAGCCAACCGCGCGGCCGCCGCCCGCGACTGACTCGTGGTGCACCGCTGGGGCCGCCTCCTGGCGCCCCAGCGGTGACGGGGTCACCCGCGTCGGGGAGGTCGGCTCGTTTCTGCCGTCGGTCGGCCTGGCGTCGACCCGGGGGCTGACGGCGACGGGGCAACCGGTCCGATCGGTGCGGCGGGCATCGCGAGCGTTGCTGCGAGCCCACCGACGAGGATGACGGCCGCGGCGCCGATGGTGATCTTGCTGGCGGTGATCATCGAGGCCTCGGCGGCCTGCCCGGCCTCGGCCGTCGCCGGGTCCTCGACGAGCGTGGGGATCACCGCACCCGCGCTGTCGCGGACGAGCGCGACGACCTCGTCCTGCTGGGAGGCGGGAAGATCGGTGTCCGCGAGCTCGTCGGCCGTCTGCGCCGCCAGGGTGGAGATGAGCAGCCCTCCGAGGACAGCGATCCCCAGTGCGGAGCCGAGCTGTCGGACCGTCGTCAGGAACCCTGAGGCCTGTCCGCTCGACCCCACCGGGATGTCGACGAGGATGGCGCTGGTCAGCTGTGCGGTCGCCATGCCGACGCCGACGCCGTACACGAACAGCAGCGCCGCGATCACGGGCCCGCTGACGTCCTCGGCGATGACGAGCGCCGTCCCTGCGATCGCCACGACCTCGAGGGCGAGTCCGATCCGGATGACCGCGCGCTGACCGAGACGCTGGGTCAGGGGAGGGGTGGCGCCCGAGGCGAGGAAGGTGCCGATCGCCAGCCACAGGACGAGGACTCCGGTGCCGAGCGGGGTGTAGCCGAGGGCACCCTGCAGGAGCAGCGGAAGGGTGAAGATGAGCCCGATCTCGCCGAGCGCGACCACCATGGCGGCGATCGACCCGTAGCGCAGCGAGCGGAAGCGCATCAGCGTGAGGTCGACCAGCGTCACCGCGCCGGCCCGGGCGCGGCGCGCCTCGACGACGATGAACGCGGACAGGAGCACGGCACCGAGTGCGAGGGCGAACGGGACGGGGGAGAGCGCCCCGGACTCCTGGCGCCACCATCCGTAGTACTGACCCTCGATGAGGCCGAACACCACGCCGCCGAGGCCGAGCGTCGAGAGAAGGAGGCCGGGGAGATCCATGCCGGGCCGGATGTCGTCGTCCCGTGTCTCGTCGAGGACCTTCACGATGCCGACCAAGGCGAGCAACCCGAACGGCAGGTTGATCCAGAAGGCCCACCGCCACGTCGACTCGGTCGCGAGCCATCCGCCGAGCAGCGGTCCCACCGCGACCATGCCGCCGACCGTCGATCCCCAGATCGCGAACGCGATCCCGCGGGCACGGCCCTGGAAGGTCGCGTTCAGGGTCGAGAGGCTGGCCGGGACGATCATGGCGGCGCCCAGACCCTGAACGAAGCGGGCCGCGATCAGCATCTCCTGGTTCTGGGCCGCGCCGGCGCTGAGGCTCGCGACCATGAACAGCACCAGACCGGCGGCGTACACCCGGCGGCGTCCGATCCGGTCACCCAGGCGGCCCGCCGCCAGCAGCAGCGAGGCGAGCATCAGCAGGTAGATCGCGTTCATCCACTGTGCGCCCGCTGCGGTCAGGCCGAGGTCCTCGATGATCACGGGGACGGCGACGTTGACGATGGTCATGTCCATCACGACGAGAGAGACGCCGAGGGACAGCGTCAGCATCGCCAACCACTGGCGCGGGGTGATCGGAGTGGTGCTCATCCGGCGGATCGTAACAGCGTTCCACCGAGGGATGGGTTCAGGGGACGAGTATCCAACGACCTGCGGATCCACGGGCCGCTCCGGCCTCCGCGTAGGCGGCGGCCGCGTCCTTCATGGGGCGTCGGGCTGCGATCCGTACGGGCACGGTCTGGTCGGCAGCGAGGGGCAGCAGGTCGGCGAGGGCCTGCCCAGCGGGACGGGTCGTGACCGAGGTGACGGTGATGTCCCGCTCGGGCGGAACCGGCCATCCCGGCTTGACCCCCACAAGCTGCCCACCATCGACCACAGGCGCGAGCGCGGCCTCCTGCAGGCCGGCGGCGTCGAGAACGGCGTCATAGCCCCGCCCATGCACCTCCGTGAGGACGCGCTTGGCTCCGAGCGAGTCCGCCAGGTGCTCGGTCCCCGGCGTCACGAGTGCGTCGACGGCCCACCCTGCGCGCGCTGCGAGCACCGTCGCCCACGTCCCGACGCCGCCCGCGGCACCGGTCACCAGGAGCGACCCGTCCGTGACACGCAGCAGATCGAGCGTCTGGAGGGCCGCAAGAGCGTTGAGCGGGACGGCCGCGGCGGTCTCCAGGTCGAGGCCGTCCGGCACCCGCGCGAGGTCGTCGACGGGGACGACCACCTGCTCGGCGTGGGCGCGAGCCGGCGCGGTCGGGTCGGCGTGCAGACCTGCCACGCGGTCGCCCACGGTGACGGCGTCGACCCCGGGCCCGACCTCGACCACGGTGCCCGAGAAGTCGAAGCCGAGGCCGATGAGATCGGGCAGTCCGAGCGTTGCGTGGTCTGCGGCGACGAAGCTGTCGAAGAACGTGTATCCCGCCGCCGCGACCTGGACGCGGACGTCGTGCGGAGCCAGAGACCTGGGGGAAGCGGCCTCCCAGGTCGGGATGGGGTTGCCGGTGCGTGAGACGAGGACGTGCATCGAGGACTCCTGATGGTTTGAGGCTTGTCCCTCTCACTATCGGAGACCTACTCTCTATCCGGAAGTACCGACTTTTCGGTGGTCAACGCACCCGGAGGTATGCCATGACCGCAGATGTCGCGCCCGAGGCGCCCCGGTTCGACGCGTTCGGCGCCCACTGTCCGAGCCGGCGTCTGCTGGACACGATCGGCGACAAGTGGGCCAGCCTGACGATCGCGGCGTTGGGGGTCCACGGCGAGCTGCGCTACTCCCAGCTCGCCGCGACGATCGAGGGCGTCAGCCAGAAGATGCTGACCCAGACGCTGCGCAACCTCGAGCGTGACGGCCTCGTCCACCGTCGCGTGACTCCGTCGGTCCCGGTCCGGGTCGACTACTCGCTGACTGACCTGGGTCGGTCGCTGCTGGCGGTCGTCTGCGAGCTCAAGGAGTGGGCCGAGCTCCACATGCCCGCCGTCGATGCTGCCCGGGCTGCCTACGACGCCACCCCGCGCTAGCGCCACGACCGCGCGGTCACCGGCCGTGTTGCGCAGCGTGCCTCCGGCGCGGCCCACCCTCGACCGTGCGCCGCCGGGCACAATGGGTCCGTGGCGCTCTACCGTGACGAGGCTGTCGTCCTCCGGACCCAGAAGCTGGGCGAGGCGGACCGGATCGTCACGTTGCTGACGCGGCGCCACGGTCGTGTCCGAGCGGTCGCCAGAGGCGTACGCCGGACGAGCTCGCGCTTCGGGTCACGCGTCGAGCCGTTCATGCACGTCGACCTCCAGCTCGCCGAGGGCCGCACGCTCGACGTCATCACGCAGGTGGAGACGCTCGACGCGTACGCCGGACGCCTCGGCAACGACTACGGCGCCTACACCTGCGGCACCTCGATGCTCGAGTCCGCGGACCGGCTCGTCGGCGAGGACGGCCACCCGGCGTCACAGCAGTACCTGCTGCTCGTCGGAGCGCTGCGCGCACTGGCCGACCGGCGCCACCCCAGCGGGTTGATCCTCGACTCGTTCCTCCTCCGCTCCCTCTCGATCGCGGGCTACGCCCCCAGCTTCGACGCCTGCGCGCGATGCGGCGTCGGTGGTCCGCACCGCTCGTTCAACCCCGGCTCCGGAGGCATGCTGTGCGCCGACTGCCGCGTCCCGGGGTCGGCGAATCCCGCGCCGGACACGGTCGCGCTGCTCGGCTTCCTCCTCAGCGGCGCGTGGCCCCAGGCCGAGGCGGCCGGCGACCGGGCGCGGCGCGAAGCCAGCGCTCTCGTCGCGGCATACCTGCAGTGGCACCTCGAGCGTGGACTGCGGTCGCTGGACTACGTCGATCGCTGACCGGACACAATGAGCACGTGAGCCACCCCGTACGACGGCCGACCCCGCATCCCTCCGGCGCGATGCCGCCCGCTCTGCCGCCCGACCAGGTCCCACGACACGTCGCGATCGTCATGGACGGCAACGGGCGCTGGGCCAAGGAACGCGGTCTGCCGCGGACCGCGGGGCACGAGGCCGGCGAGTCGTCGTTGTTCGACGTGGTCGAGGGCGGGATCGAGGCTGGTGTGAAGTGGATCTCCGCCTACGCGTTCTCGACCGAGAACTGGAAGCGCTCGCCGGACGAGGTGCGATTCCTGATGGGCTTCAACCGCGACGTCATCCGCCGCCGTCGCGACGAGATGCACGCCCTGGGCGTCCGGGTCCGCTGGGCGGGTCGCCGACCGCGGCTGTGGCGCAGCGTGATCAACGAGCTCGAGACCGCCGAGGAGCTCACCAAGGACAACGACGTGCTCACGCTGACCATGTGCGTCAACTACGGCGGGCGCGCGGAGATCGCCGACGCCGCCGCGGCGCTCGCGCGTGACGTGGCCGACGGACGCGTCAAGCCGGGCAAGATCGACGAGCGCGTCCTCGCCCGCTACCTCGACGAGCCCGACATGCCCGACGTCGACCTCTTCTGGCGCACCTCCGGCGAGCAGCGGACGAGCAACTTCCTGCTGTGGCAGTCGGCGTACGCGGAGATGGTGTTCTCCGACATCGCATGGCCGGACGTGGACCGGCGTGCGCTGTGGGAGGCGATCGAGGAGTACGCCCGCCGCAACCGTCGTTACGGCTCGGCATGAGCGTCTTCGAGCGCACGTGCCCGTGCGGTTCGGGTATCTCGTACGACCGCTGCTGCGGGCGGCTGCACCGCGGGGAGGCCGAGGCGGAGACGCCGGAGGAGCTGATGCGCTCGCGCTACGCGGCGTACGCTGTCGGCGACCTCGACCACGTCTTCCGTACCTGGCATCCCCGTACCAGGCCCGACGACGTGGCGAACACGCCCGGGGTGACGTGGGTCGGCCTCGAGATCGTCGACGCCGTCGGTGACGAGGTCGAGTTCCGAGCGCACTGCACGACCGCGTCGGGGCCGGGTGTCCTGCACGAGCGCAGCAGGTTCGAGCGACGCACCGGCCGGTGGGTCTACGTGGGCGAGGCGTAGGGGGCGTCGCCCGGCGCGGTCGGTCTCGCCCTGCACGCCGGGGCTAGGCTGAGCCCTGTGCGTATCGCGAGATTCACGACCGACGAGGACCCCCGGTTCGGCGTCGTCGGCGAGGCCGACGGCGTCTCCGTGATCGCGGTGATCACCGGCGATCCTCTCTATGCAGGCATCCAGCTGACGGGGGAGCGGATCCCGCTCGACGACGTCCGGCTGCTCGCCCCGGTGCTGCCGCGGAGCAAGGTGGTGGGGATCGGCCGCAACTACGCCGCCCACGCCGCCGAGCTCGGCAACGAGGTGCCCGACGAGCCGCTGGTGTTCTTCAAGCCCAACACCAGCGTCACCGGGCCCGGCGACCCGATCCTCTATCCAAGCTTCACCGAGCTCCTCAGCTATGAGGGTGAGCTCGCGGTCGTGATCGGCCGGATCTGCAAGGACGTGCCCGCCGAGGACGCCGCGAGGGTGATCCACGGCTACACGGTCGCCAACGACGTGACGGCGCGTGACCGGCAGAAGACCGACGGGCAGTGGAGCCGGGCCAAGGGGGCCGACGGTTTCTGTCCGCTCGGCCCGTGGATCGAGACCGACCTCGACCCGTCCGACCTGCGGCTCACCACGACCGTCAACGGAGAGGTCGTCCAGGACGGTCGGACCTCCGACATGGTCCACAAGATCCCGGACCTCATCGCGTACACGTCCAGCTTCATGACGCTGCTCCCGGGCGACGTCATCCTCACCGGCACCCCTGAGGGTGTCGGACCCATGAACCCTGGTGATGAGGTCAGCATCACCGTCGAGGGCCTCGGAACGCTGACCAACAAGGTGGTTTCCCGTGACTGAGTCCAACCGCGCTGTCCGTGTGCGCTTCTGCCCGTCCCCGACGGGCAACCTGCACGTCGGCAACGTACGGACCGCACTGTTCAACTGGGCGTACGCGCGCCACCACGGCGGCACGTTCGTCTTTCGCGTCGAGGACACCGACGCCGCCCGCGACTCGGAGGAGTCCTACCAGGGTCTGCTCGACTCGTTGCGGTGGCTCGGGCTCGACTGGGACGAGGGCCCTGAGGTCGGTGGCGACTTCGGGCCCTACCGGCAGTCCGAGCGGATGGGCCTCTATACCGAGGTCGCCGAGAAGCTGGTCGCGGCCGGCTACGCCTACTACGCGTACGACTCCCCTGAGGAGCTCGAGCAGCGGCGCGAGGCCGCACGAGCGGAGGGACGCTCCAGCGGGTACGACGGGCTGCACCGTGACCTCACGGCAGAGCAGCGGGCTGCGTACGAGGCGGAGGGTCGCAAGCCGGTCGTCCGGTTCCGGATGCCCGACGAGGCGATCACCTTCACCGACCTGGTGCGAGGAGAGGTGACGTTCGAGCCCGAGCACGTCGCCGACTACGTGATCGTGCGCGCCAACGGCCAGCCGCTCTACACCCTCACCAACCCGGTCGACGATGCGATGATGGGCATCACCCACGTCCTCCGGGGCGAGGACCTTCTGAGCTCCACGCCGCGTCAGATCCCGCTCCACCGTGCGCTCGTGGAGCTCGGCGTCGGTGAGGGAGTCGTCCCCGAGTACGGGCACCTCCCGTTCGTGATGGGGCAGGGCAACCGCAAGCTGTCCAAGCGCGATCCCGGCGGCGGTCTCGCCGGCTACCGCGAGCGCGGCTTCCTGCCGGAGGGACTGCTCAACTATCTCGCGCTGCTCGGCTGGTCGATCGGCGGTGACCGCGAGATCTTCTCGCTCCAGGAGATGGCGGAGGCGTTCGACATCGCCCGCGTCAACCCGAACCCTGCGCAGTTCGACCCCAAGAAGTGCGAGGCCGTCAACGCTCAGCACATCCGCGACCTGCCGGTCGAGGAGCTGGCCACGCGCCTGCTCCCGTACCTCGTCGACGCCGGTCTGGTCGCGGCGGAGCCCTCGGAGCAGGACCTCGGCCTCCTGGCTGCCGCGACACCGCTGGTCAACGAGCGGATCACCGTGCTGAGCGAGGCCGTCGACATGCTCGCGTTCCTCTTCGTCTCCGAGGCCACGTTCTCGATCGATCCCGACGACGCCGCGAAGGTCCTCACCGAGGACGGCCTCGCCGTCGTCCGCTCCGCGCGTGACGCGCTCGCGGCGCTCGACTCGTTCGACACGGCGTCGATCGAGGGGGCGCTGCGCTCTGCGCTCGTCGACGGGATGGGCCTGAAGCCGCGCCACGCCTTCGGGCCGGTCCGAGTCGCGGTGTCGGGCAAGAGGATCTCGCCACCGCTGTTCGAGTCGATCGAGCTGCTCGGCAAGGAGCGGACGCTCACGCGCCTCGACAGTGCCCTCACCTCCGTCGGCTGATCGGGTGACGTGAACATTCTCACGTCGGGGTCGCGCCGCCCTGCGCTGCGCGACCCCGCCGCCCAGCCGTCGTCGCGGTCCCGCCGCCGCGGCGCTCGGCGCTGACGGGCGCGGCGGCAGCCAGGGACGGCGTCGCGACCCGAGAACGGCGCGCTGACCTGCGAAGACGGCATCAAGGCGGCCCCCGGATTTGGGCGCCACGAAGCCGTCCGGTAATGTTCTTCTCGGTTCGGGGACGCAAGGATCCGGACCACAGCCATGGGGTATGGGGTAATTGGCAGCCCGTCGGTTTCTGGCACCGTTAGTCTAGGTTCGAGTCCTAGTACCCCAGCGAGAGAGTCCACCGGCACGTCCGGTAGGTTTCTTTCACCACCAGGCCCCGTTGTGTAGCGGCCTAGCACGCCGCCCTCTCAAGGCGGTAGCGCGGGTTCGAATCCCGTCGGGGCTACAACAGGCGCCCGAGTCCTCAGGACTCGGGCGCCTTGGTGTTTCCGAGGTCTCCGCGTCTCCGCTACGGTGGTGCGAGGGTAGCGACGACGTCCGGAGGACTGGCGTGCCGACGATCGTGATGACAGGCGGCTCCTCCGGGATCGGTGCGACCGCCGCCGAGAAGCTTGCGCAGTCCGCCGACGCACGCCTGCTCGTCGGTGCCCGGGGCACGGCGCCGTACGGAGAGGTGCTTCCGCTCGACCTCACCCGGCTCGCCTCGACCCGGAGATTCGCCTCGGCGGTCGAGGATCTGCTGGGCGAGGCGCCGATCGACGCCCTCGTCCTCAACGCCGGCGGCATCGGCCGCGACGTTGCGGGACGGACCGAAGACGGGTTCGAGACGACGTTCGCGATGAACCACCTCGCGCACTACCTCCTGCTGCGGCGGCTGGTGCCACGCGTCGCGGAGGACGGGGCCGTCGTCATCACCACGAGCGGGTCGCACGACCCGGCGACCGGAGCGGGGCTCGAGGCTCCTCGACACGCGGACGCCGTGCTCCTCGCGCATCCCGACCGCGATCCCGGCACCCACGATCGCGCCCGAAAGGCCGCCGAGCACGCCTACACGGCGTCCAAGCTCTGCGTCGTCCTCACGGTGCGGGCACTCTCGGTGCTCCCCGACGTCCGTCAACGCCGTGTGACGGCGGTGGCGTTCTGTCCGGGCCAGGTCTTCGGGACAGGGCTGGCGAGGAGCCTGCCGCTGCCCATGCGGGCGGCCTGGTCCGCGCTGGGCGGACCCGTGCTGGGGCGGCCGCTACGCGCGGTCAACGCGACCCACAACACGCGCGAGGCGGCGGGTGACGCGCTCGCCGACCTCGCCCTCGGGCGTACGCGCCCCCCTGCCGGGCGCACGTACGCCGCACTCCGCCGCGGACGGATCACATGGCCGGAGCCGTCGGTGCGTGCCCGCGACGCCGCCACGGGAGCGGCCCTGTGGGCTGACAGCGCGCGGCTCGCCGGGTTGACGTCCTGACACGATGGCGGACGCCCGGACCGTCGTGTCCGATTCCCGCGAGTAACCCGTCGGTCCCGCGAGGCATGCTGGACCCATGAGGATCGACGACGACCGCCGCTACCGGGCGGTGAGCTCCAAGGACGCGCGGTTCGACGGCGTCTTCTTCACCGCGGTCACCAGCACCGGGATCTACTGTCGACCGTCGTGTCCCGCCCGGACCCCCCTGCGTCGCAACGTCCGCTTCTACGCCACCGCTGCCGCGGCCCACGACGCCGGGTTCCGGGCGTGCCGCCGATGCCGCCCCGACGCGGTGCCGGGGTCGCCGGAGTGGGACGTGCGCACCGACACGGTCGGTCGCGCCATGCGCCTGATCCGTGAGGGCGTCGTCGAGAGCGACGGAGTGCCGGGGCTCGCCGGCCGGCTCGGCTACAGCACCCGGCACGTGCACCGGATGCTGGTCGACGAGGTCGGCGCGGGACCCCTCGCCATCGCGCGCAGCAACCGTGCCCACCACGCGCGCATCCTGCTCGAGACCACCGACGTCCCGGTCACCGACGTCGCCTTCGCGGCGGGGTTCTCCTCGGTCCGCCAGTTCAACGACACGCTCCGGACGGTGTACGACGCGACACCGAGCGGGTTGCGCGTGAGCGCGCGTCGCCGCGGCCGCCGTACCCCGCGAACGTCCTCCTCCGCCCGGATCGAGCTCAGGCTCGCGGTCCGCCGCCCCTTCGCGCACGGTCCGCTGCTCGACTTCCTCGCCGCGCGTGCGGTGCCCGGGCTGGAGACGGTGCGCGAGGGCACGTATGCCCGCACGCTCCGTCTCCCGCACGGTCCCGGCGTCGTCGCACTCGCGCCGGCCGACGACCACGTGCAGTGCGTCCTGGAGCTGAGCGACCTGCGCGACACGATGGCGGCGGTGGCTCGGTGTCGGAGCATGCTCGACCTCGATGCCGACCCGGTCGCCGTCGACGAGGTCCTCGGCGCGGACCCCCTGCTGGGTGACAGGGTCCGAGCGACGCCCGGGATCCGTGTGCCCGGTCATGTCGACGGCTACGAGCTGGCGGTCCGCGCCGTGGTCGGGCAGCAGGTGTCGGTGGCGGGAGCCCGCACGACCCTGGCCCGCATCGTCGGCGCGCACGGTGCCGTCCTCGACCCCGAGGCGCACCCGCTCGCAGCGGCGTACGCGCTGACTCACGTCTTCCCTGAGCCGGACGTCCTCGCGGCCGTCGACCCCGCGGCGCTGGGGATGCCACGCTCGCGTGCGTCGACGGTCGCCGGACTCGCGGACGCCGTCGCCGTCGGCAAGCTCGACATCGGGCCGAGCGCCGACCGTGCCGCTCTCCGGACGCAGCTGCTCGAGCTGCGAGGGATCGGCCCGTGGACCGCGGACTACGTCCTCATGCGCGCGGCGGGCGACCCTGACGTCCTGCTGGCCACGGACCTGGTGATCCGACGACGGCTCGACGCGCTCCTCGTACGCACCGGCGCTGCCGATCCCGCGACCCGCTGGAGCCCGTGGCGCTCGTACGCCGCGATGCACCTCTGGCGCCTTCCCGACACCTCGACCACTGAGAGGCACTCATGACGACGACCACCACGGCCTACCTCGACAGCCCCATCGGCGGGCTCCGCGTCCACAGCGACGGCTCGGCCGTCGTCGCGATCGACTTCGGTGCCGACCCCGCGGAGCCGGACTCGCCCCGCGACGCGGTGCTCGACGTCGCGGTGGCCCAGCTCGAGGAGTACTTTGCCGGAGAGCGGACGACGTTCGACCTTCCGCTGGGTCCGCAGAAGGGATCGAGGTTCCAGCGCGCGGTCTGGCAGGCGCTCTGCGACATCCCGTACGGGAAGACCGTGACCTACGGTCAGCTGGCGGCCTTGCTCGAGCTCGGGGCGTTCGGTGCGCGTGCGGTCGGGTCCGCGAACGCCTCCAACCCGATCCCCATCGTCGTCCCGTGCCACCGCGTGATCGGGGCCAACGGCACCCTCACGGGGTACGCCGGCGGGCTGGACCGCAAGCAGCGCCTGCTCGACCTCGAGCAGGGGCCTGCTCTGTTCTGAGTGTGGGTGGGGCAGCGACCACCGCGGTCGCTCCCGTACTCAGCGGCGGTTGCGAGGGTGCTGGCGCGCCGTCCGTTCGTTGCCGTGCCGGTAGTTGCCCGTCCAGCGGGCCATCACGAGCTGCGGATCGTTCTCGACCTCCGCGAGGAACTCGGCGGCGCGGCCGCCGCGCAGCTTTGCCGCCACCCGGCCGTGGTGGGTGATGATCACGCTGCCGTCGGCGCGCATGACGTACTCGAATCCCGCTGCCTGACCACCCATCCCGCGGACTCTACGGCACCTCCGTGGCGCCCCGAAAGTCGTTCGACGTCGCCGATGGCCGACACCTAACCTCGAACGATGGTCACCCTGCAAGCAGCGACCTTCGACGCGCACGACCCGACTCGGCTGGCACGGTTCTGGGCCCAGCTGCTGGAGCGCGACGTCGTCGACGAGGTGGACGCCGCGTTGCTGCCGGGCGAGGACGGCCAGCTCGGGTTGAGGTTCGCGCCCAGCCCCACCGTCACCACCGGCCCCCGCCGCATGCATCTTCACCTGACCAGCGCAGACTCCGACGACCAGCGCGCGACGGTGGCGAAGGCGCTCTCTCTCGGCGGAGCGCACCTCGACGTCGGTCAGCGTCCCGAGGAGGGACACATCGTCCTCGCAGACCCGGAGGGCAATGCGCTCTGCGTGATCGAGCCCGACAACGCGTACCTGGCCGGCTGTGGCTTCCTCGGCGAGCTGGCGTGTGAGGGCACCCGGGCGGTCGGGGCCTTCTGGAGCGAGGCGTTGGGATGGCCGCTCGTGTGGGACCAGGACGAGGAGACCGCCATCCAGTCGCTCGGAGGCGGGACGAAGGTGGCCTGGGGAGGTCCGCCGGTCACCGCAGAGACCCGGCCGCACCGGCAGCGTCTCGACCTGCTCGCCGCCCCGGGCCTTCAGGAGCGCGAGATCGATCGGTTGGTCGCCCTCGGTGCCACCCGGCTCGAGGCCGGCCGAGACGGTGTCGTCGTGATGGCCGATCCGGACGGCAACGAGTTCTGGGTCCGCGCCGGATGATTCCCACGCGCTGCCGCGCTCGCGGTCGTCAGCGCCTACTCGCCGCTGCGACGCAGCGACTGTGAGAGACGCTCGGCGGCGGCGACGACGGCGGGCGCGTGCATCCGTCCCGGCTGGCGCGTGAGCCGCTCGAGCGGGCCGGAGACCGAGACGGCGGCGATCACCTTGCCGGAGGGCGAGCGGACTCCGGCCGACACCGACGCGATGCCGGGCTCCCGCTCACCGACGCTCTGCGCCCAGCCGCGGCGGCGTACCTGCGACAGCGCGGCCGCGGTGAACGCAGCGTTCTGGAGGCCGCGGTTCATCCGCTCGGGATCCTCCCAGGCGAGGAGGATCTGAGCCGCAGAGCCTGCCCGCATCGTCAGCTGGCTGCCCACCGGCACGGTGTCGCGGAGGCCGGTGGGTCGCTCCGCGGCGGCGACGCAGACCCGGTAGTCGCCCTGGCGCCGGAAGAGCTGGGCGGACTCGCCGGTGATGTCCCGCAGCCTCGCGAGCACTGGTCCGGCAGCCGCGAGGAGGCGGTCCTCGCCGGCCGCGGCGGAGAGCTCCAGCAGCCGTGGTCCGAGCACGAACCTTCCCTGCATGTCGCGGGCCACCAGGCGGTGGTGCTCGAGCGCGACCGCGAGTCGGTGCGCGGTCGGCCGGGCGAGCCCGGTGCTCGAGACAAGACCGGCGAGTGTGGCGGGCCCGGCCTCGAGCGCCGACAAGACGAGGGCGGCTTTGTCGAGAACGCCGACTCCGCTAGAGTTGTCCATGCCTTGATATTGCCGTCTCGCATTGTGAAATGCAAGCAGGGGCCGAGCGTGAGGCCGCTCGCCGAGAAAGGTCCGTCGTGGGCCATGGTGGTGGAGGAGAGAGCAGTGGGCAAGACCCTTGCACAGAAGGTGTGGGAAGAGCACGTCGTACGGCGTGCCGACGGAGAGCCGGACCTGCTCTTCATCGACCTCCACCTCATCCACGAGGTGACCAGCCCGCAGGCGTTCGACGGTCTACGGCTCGCGGGCCGTGCCGTACGCCGCCCTGACCTGACGCTGGCGACCGAGGACCACAACATCCCGACCACCGACCTCGACAAGCCGATCGCCGACCCGGTGTCGCGGACCCAGGTCGAGACCCTGCGCCGCAACTGCGCGGAGTTCGGAGTGCGGCTGCACCCGATGGGCGACATCGAGCAGGGCATCGTCCACGTCGTCGGTCCTCAGCTGGGTCTGACCCAGCCGGGCATGACCATCGTGTGCGGCGACTCCCACACGTCGACCCACGGTGCGTTCGGCGCCCTCGCGTTCGGCATCGGCACGAGCGAGGTCGAGCACGTGCTGGCCACCCAGACGCTGCCGCAGGCCACGCCCAAGACGATGGCCGTCGACGTCGTCGGAGAGCTGCCGGAGGGCTCCACCGCCAAGGACCTGATCCTTGCGCTGATCGCGCAGGAGACGACCGGCGGCGGCCAGGGCTACATCGTCGAGTACCGCGGAGAGGCCATCCGCTCGCTCTCGATGGAGTCGCGGATGACGGTGTGCAACATGTCCATCGAGTGGGGTGCGAAGGCCGGCATGATCGCTCCCGACGAGACCACCTTCGCCTACCTCCAGGGCCGGCCCAACGCGCCGAAGGGCGCGGACTGGGACGCTGCGGTCGAGCACTGGCGGAGCCTCGCCACCGACGACGACGCGGAGTTCGACAAGGTCGTGACGATCGACGCCTCGACGGTCACCCCGTTCGTCACCTGGGGCACCAACCCGGGTCAGGGCGTTCCGCTCTCGGCCGTGGTCCCCTCGCCCGACGACTTCGACGACCCGAGCGAGAAGATCGCCGCGCAGCGCGCGCTCGACTACATGGGTCTCACGGCCGGCACGCCGATGCGCGACATCCCCGTCGACACGGTCTTCATCGGCTCGTGCACGAACGGCCGCATGGAGGACCTGCGGACGGCGGCTCGGTGGATCGAGGGTCGCACGGTGGCCGACGACACCCGCCTTCTCGTGGTCCCGGGATCGGTCCGGGTCCGGCTGCAGGCCGAGGAGGAAGGGCTCGACGTCGTCTTCAAGGAGGCAGGAGCCGAGTGGCGCGGCGCGGGCTGCTCCATGTGCCTCGGCATGAACCCCGACCAGCTGATGCCGGGGGAGCGGAGCGCCTCGACGTCGAACCGCAACTTCGAGGGACGCCAGGGCAAGGGCGGACGAACGCACCTGGTCTCACCCGAGGTCGCCGTGGCGACGGCCGTCCTCGGTCACCTCGCCTCACCCGCCGACCTCGCGCACGCCTGACCCCGGACTGGACGGAGAACCTCATGGAGAAGTTCAGCACGCACACCGGTGTGGCCGCGCCGCTGCGACGCAGCAACGTCGACACCGACCAGATCATCCCTGCCGAGTACCTCAAGCGCGTGACGCGCACCGGGTTCGAGGACGGGCTGTTCGCCGGATGGCGCAAGGACCCGGCATTCGTCCTCAACCAGCCGGCGTACGCCGGCGCGACCGTGCTCGTCGCCGGACCGGACTTCGGCACCGGGTCGTCGCGCGAGCACGCGGTGTGGGCCTTGCAGAACTACGGGTTCGCCGTGGTGATCTCGCCGCGTTTCGGTGACATCTTCCGGAGCAACTCGGGCAAGGCCGGCCTCCTGGCGGCACAGGTCGAGGAGAAGACGGTGCAGAAGGTCTGGGACCTGATCGAGGCGCAGCCGGGCACGACCGTCACCGTCGATCTGGTCGCGCGCACTGTCGTCGCCGGCGAGGGCATCGACCGCGTCGAGGATTCGTTCGACATCGATGACTACACCCGCTGGCGACTGCTCGAGGGTCTCGACGACATCGGCCTCACGCTCTCGCACGAGGACGCGATCAGCACGTACGAGTCGTCGCGACCGTCCTTCAAGCCCGTGACGATGTGACAGAGCGCGACGTCGCCCAGACGAGGTGACGTCGCGGAGAGTGTCGATTCGACGAAGCCCGGAAACCACGCAGCCACGGTGGTTTCCGGGCTTCGTCGTCGTTGCCTCGGTGCGCGTTCGCGGACCGGTGGCGCCACACGGCGCGACACCGTCGCCGCGGCACGACGCAACACGTTCGGTCAAATACCCCTACGGTGTTTGAGACGGACAAGCGGAATGCTTACCGTCAAAAGCGAAATACCGAACCGCTCACGGAGGAACCGTTGAACAAGAGCGACTTCGTCGAGGCACTCGCGGTCTCCTTCGAGGGGAACCGCGCCGAGGCACGCCGCGCTCTCGACGCAGTGATCACGACGCTGACCGAACGGCTCTCCGGGGGAGAGCGCGTCGTGCTCAGCGGGTTCGGAGTGTTTCACCAGTCCATCCGCACCGGCCGTGAGGTTCGGAATCCGCGGACGGGGGAGATCCACGTGATCGCGGATCGCACCATCCCGAAGTTCAAACCCGGAGGGGAGCTGAAGAACGTGGTGGCAGGTGTGAGGACGGCGAAGTCGCCGGCGAAGAAGACGACGGCGAAGAAGGCCGCCAAGAAGACGACCGCAGCCAAGAAGAGCGCCGCGAAGAAGACGACTGCGGCGAAGAAGAGCACCGCGGCCAAGAAGAGCACGGCGAGGAAGTCGCCGGCGAAGAAGACGACCGCGGCCAAGAAGAGCACGGCGAGGAAGTCGCCGGCGAAGAAGACAAGCGCGGCGAAGAAGAGCACCGCGAAGAAGAGCACGGCGAAGAAGAGCACGGCGAAGAAGAGCACGGCGAAGAAGAGCACGGCGAAGAAGACGACCGCGGCCACCAGGTCGACGGCCAAGAAGTCCACCGCCAAGAAGACGACCGCGGCAAAGCGGCCCGCCGCCAAGAAGACCACCGCAGCCAAGAAGGCGGCGGCCGCCAAGAAGTCCACCGCCAAGAAGACGGCGGCGAAGAAGGCCTCCGGCACCGCGAAGAGGGCTCCCGCGCGGGCAACCGCACGCGTCTGACGAGCCACAGGAGCGGCCCCGGCCATCGCTGGGGCCGCACCTGTGCCCGCCTCAGTGGATCCGCAGCGCGCGCACCGTCGCGTCGGCCCCGTCGGTGAGCTCGACGATCACCCGTTGCCCCGGACGGAGGTGGCGGACCGGCGACGCCACGACCACGTCCGCCGCGTACTCCATGGTGACCCCGTCGTCGAGGACGAGCGTGCCGCCCTGGTCGGCGTCGTAGCTCGCGATGGTCGCCTGCACGGCGCTCACCCTATCGCGAGCCGAGCGACGACGGCGGCCGTGCGCGGGCCGAGCAGCGCCCGAAGCTCGTCGAGGTGGACGGGGAGGTCGACGTCGCGCCTCAGCCCGAGTGCGGCGGGGAGGGAAACCGCCCCGGCTGCGCGATGCGCGTCGAGCGACCTCTCGCCGAACCGCGGATCGAGCGTCGTCGGATCGGTCACCGCGAGCAGAGTCGTCCCCACCCCGTCGGCATCGGCGACCATCGACATCTCGTGCCCGTCGGCCTCGGTCAGGGTCGCGTCGAGGTCCTCCGGGCGCATGCCCGGCAGGTCGGCCGTCACGACCGCGAGGTGCAGACCGCTGTCGGCCGCGACGCCCGCGCCGGCCAGCACCGCGGCACGCAGACCTGCGCCGGGATCGGGCACCACCTCCACGTCGGTGCTCACCTCGGACAGGACGGCATCGGCCAGCGCGCCGTCGGAGGTCACCACGACCACACGGGCGACGAGCGGGCTGCCGACGACGGCCTCGAGCGTGTCGAGCGCCATGGCGCGCGCCAGCGCCGGCCGTTGCGCGCCGAGCGGCGCGAGCCGGGACTTGCCCACCGCGGTGTCCTTCACCGGGACCACGAGGGCCCACCGTCCTGCCACGGGATCGATCTTGCCCCACGGGCCCAGAAGAGCGGCATCGCACCCGCCGGGATGAACTAGGCTCGGGCCGGTGAAGACCGCTGCCACCGCGTCCGCCGGGCGCGACCCGGGGATGGTGCTCCGGACGATCGTCGCGGCGCTGCGCGTGCCGGTGACGGCGATGGTGGGCCGGGAGTGGAGCGGCGTCGAGAACCTTCCCTCTCATGGCGGGTTCGTGATCGCCTGCAACCACGTCTCGCACATCGACCCGGTGATGCTGGCGCACTTCCTGTACGACAACGGTGTCCCCCCGCGCTACCTCGCGAAGGCGGCGATCCTCGATCTCCCGGTCGTGGGCAAGATCCTGCGCGCCACGGGACAGATCCCGGTCTACCGCGGCACCACCACGGCCACGGACGCGTTCGCCGCCGCGAAGCAGGCGGTCCTCGACGGTGAGGGAGTGATCTTCTATCCCGAAGGGACCATCACCCGAGACCCCGACGAGTGGCCGATGTCGGGCAAGACAGGCGCGGCTCGCGTCGCGTTCGCGACCGGGAAGCCGGTCGTGCCCATCGCGCAGTGGGGTCCCAACATGCTCCTCGAGCCGTACGGCCGGCCGCACCTGCTGCCTCGCAAGACCATGCAGATCTCGGCTGGTCCGCCGGTCGATCTGGACGACCTTCGCGCTCAGGAGGTCTCGGCGGCTATCCTCGCGACGGCCACGGATCGGATCATGGATGCCGTCACCGAGCAGCTCGCGAAGCTCCGCGACCTGCCGGTGCCGACGCAGCGCATGTCCTTGGACGATCCGCGGGTCAGAGAGCGTCCGCGACCGCGACGCCTGAACGCCACGAAGGAGTAGTACGCATGGCGAAGACCGCTGTCCTGGGCGCCGGTTCCTGGGGGACCGCCTTCTCGTTGGTGCTGGCAGACGCCGGCAACGAGGTGCACCTGTGGGGGCGACGGACGGAGGTCTGCGACGCGATCAACCAGACGCGCGAGAACCCGGAGTACCTGGCCGGGATCCTGCTCCCGGAGACGATCAAGGCCAGTCACGACCCGGAGATCGTCCTGTCCGGCGCGGAGGTCGTCGTCCTGGCGGTGCCGTCGCAGCAGCTGCGCGCCAACCTCACCGACTGGGCCCGCCACATCCCCCAGGACGCGGTCGTCGTGAGCCTCATGAAGGGTGTGGAGCTGGGGACGCACCTGCGGATGAGCGAGGTCATCGCCGAGCTCACCGGCGCCGGACCCGAGCGCGTCGCGGTCGTGACCGGACCCAACCTGGCGCGCGAGATCGCCCAGCGCGAGCCGGCCGCCGCGGTGGTCGCCTGTGCCGACGAGGCGGTCGCCAAGCGTCTGCAGTCCTGGTGCCACAGCCCTGCGTTCCGGCCGTACACCAATACCGATGTCGTGGGCTGCGAGCTGGCGGGCACGACCAAGAACGTGATCGCCCTGGCTGTCGGCGTCGCCGACGGTCTCGGGTTCGGCGACAACGCCAAGGCGTCGGTGATCACGCGTGGACTGGCCGAGACCGCACGGCTGGGCATGGCGATGGGAGCCGACCCCATGACGATGATGGGGCTCGCGGGCATGGGCGACCTGGTGGCGACGTGCAGCTCACCGTTGTCGCGCAACCGGACCTTCGGAGAGAAGCTCGGCCGGGGGATGAGCATCGACGAGATCGTCGCCTCCACCCGGCAGGTCGCCGAGGGCGTCAAGTCCAGCGACTCGCTCTCGGAGCTGGCCAGCCTCCACGGTGTCGACATGCCGATCGTGGAGCAGGTCGCCGCTCTGATCCGCGGGGAGACCACGCCGAAGGAGCTCGTCGCGGCGCTGGTCTCGCGTACGCCGCAGCCTGAGGTCCGTTGACGCGTTCCCGGCCGAGGCGGCGTACGCCTCAGGCGTGACCGAGCGCTGTCTCGACGTCGTCCCACAGGTCGTCGAACCCCTCGATGCCCACCGACATCCGGATGAGCGCCTCAGGCACCGTGGTGGGCTCGCCGGACCACCGCCTGCGGCGCTCCCAGGTCGACTCCACGCCGCCGAGACTGGTCGCGCAGACGACCAACCGGCTCGAGGTCACCACCCGGTGCGCCGCGTCCGCACCGGCGACCGGCTCGAACGTCAAGATCGTCCCGAACCCGGGATAGCGCACCTCGCTGACGGCCGGGTGGGACCGCAGGGCGTCGACGACCCGCCGAGCGTTGTCCTGGGCCCTCTCGAACCGTACGGCGAGGGTTCGCAGCCCACGGGTCGCGAGATACGCCTCGAGCGTCCCCGGCACGGCCCCGTGCATCCGGCGGTACGACTTGAGCAGGGCGTACGTCGCGTCGTCCGCGACGACCGCCACACCAGCGAGCGCGTCGCTGTGACCGGCCAGCAGCTTGGTCGCAGAGTGGACCACGACGTCCGCGCCGAGCGCGAGCGGCTGCTGGACCAGCGGCGTCGCGAAGGTGCTGTCCACGACGACCAGGGCGCCGCGAGCCCGCGCGGCGGTCGCGACCTCGACGATGTCGACGACCTCCAGGGCGGGATTGGTCGGCGACTCGATCCACACCATCGCCGCCCCCTCCGCGGCGTCGACCATCGCACCGGGCAGGGTGACGTCGACCGTCCGCAACCGGATCCGCCCGCGCCTCTCCGCCTCCGAGAGGAGGCCCAGCACACCGTTGTAGGCGTGGCGGGGAACGACGACGACGCCGCCGTCGGGGACCAGCGACAGGGTGGCGCTCGCGGCAGCCATCCCCGAGGCGAACATCACCGCCTGTCCGCCCTCGAGCGCACCGACGGCGTCCTCGAACGCCGCCCAGGTCGGGTTGCCGAAGCCTCCGTACTCGAGCTCGCCCCCGGCGACATAGGTGCTCGCGGGTGTCAGCGGCACGTTGAGGGGCGAGTCGGGGGTGCGGGCGGGGCGCCCGGCGGCGACGACGAGGGTCTCTGGGCTGAAGGTGTGTGAGCGAGCCATGCCGACCATTGTGGAGCCTCACGATAGGGTCGCCCCGATGAGCGATACGACTTCCGAGACGTCCACCCTGGCGCCCACGTCCGGTCGCCCCTGCGTCCTGATCGTGTTCGGCGGCCGGTCGAGCGAGCACGCGGTCTCCTGCATGACCGCTCGAGAGGTCCTGCGGGTGATCGACCGCGACCACTACGACGTGGTCGCCGTAGGGATCACCCGGGACGGCCTCTGGGTGCTGGCCGACGACGCGATGACCACCGACGCCGACGGCCTCCCCGATGTCCACTCCACCGGCACGCCCGTGGCCCTCGCCGGCGAGCGCCTGCTGGCCCTCGAGCCCGACGGGTCCAGCCGCGTGCTGGCGCGCGTCGACGTGGCGTTCCCGCTGCTTCACGGCCCGTGGGGCGAGGACGGGACCATCCAGGGACTCTTCGAGATGGCCGGGATCCGCTACGTGGGCTCCGGTGTGCTGGCGAGCGCGGTCGCCATGGACAAGGCCGTCGCCAACCAGCTCTTCGCCGCTGCCGGGCTCCCTCAGCTGCCGTACGCCGTCGTGACCGCCGACGAGTGGCGCACCGATGCCGCGGCCGTGAGGGAGACCGTCGCGTCGCTCCACTACCCCGTGTTCGTCAAGCCCTCCCGTGCGGGTTCGAGCATGGGCGGCACGCTCGTCCACGACGAGCACGGCCTGGCCGCGGCGATCGCGCTCGCCGAGGAGTACGACCCCAAGGTCATCGTGGAGTCCGCGGCCGACGCGCGCGAGATCGAGTGTGGGGTTCTCCAGAACCCGGACGGCTCCCTGGAGGTCAGCGCGCCGGGCGAGATCGCGGTCGACCTCGGCTCCGGGCACGAGTTCTACGACTTCAGCGCCAAGTACCTCGACGGCACCTCCAAGAACCTGATCCCCGCTCCGCTCGAGGACATCCTGGTCGAGCGCGTGCGCGCCAAGGCCGCTCGCGCCTTCGAGGCCCTGGGCTGCGAAGGGCTCGCCCGGGTGGACTTCTTCCTCGTCGACGGAACGCTCTACCTCAACGAGGTCAACACGATGCCCGGGTTCACCCCGTACTCGATGTATCCCCAGGTGTGGGAGTCGAAGGGGCTCGGCTACCGCGAGCTGGTCGAGCGCCTGATCGCGCACGCGCTCGCGCGTCCGACCGACCTGCGCTGACGGCTGGCGGCGCTCGACCCCTCACACGCAGGGCGTGACGACCGGGTCGTGCTCGGCCACCGTGGCGGCCAGGTCACTGAGCGCCTCGGCGGGCGGGTCGTAGCGACGCGGGACCGCGACCTCGACGTACGCCTGGCGGCCGATGGTCGTGAACACGTAGCGCTCGTCGTCCTTCTGGCTGAACCACCCGACGTCGTCGACCACGTCGCAGCGCGAGGTCCGCTCGAGGCTGGCAGGGCGTTCGACGCCGCACCGGAGCACGATCGCCGGGCTTCCCCACGCACGTCCCGAGCCGGCCGGTGCGACACGGACCGAGTCCTGTCCGGCGACCGTCGCCGGCGCGTCGTCGAGCATGGCGGAGCAGATCGCCGCCACGTCGTCGGACGGAGTGGGAGGGTCGATCGCGACAGTGTCCGCGCAGGCCGGCGTCAGGGCGGCCAGAGCGACCAGTCCGAGGGCGGTCCGCCGGGGGTGGGTCAGAGGTGCACGACGGGACACGTGAGGGTCCGGGTGATGCCGTCGATGCGCTGGATCTGCGCGACGACCATCTCACCGAGCTCGTCGACGTGCTTGGCCTCCGCGCGGACGATGACGTCGTACGGTCCGGTCACGTCCTCGGCGAGCGTCACGCCGCTGACCTCAGCGATCGCGGTGGCGACGTCGGCAGCCTTGCCGACCTCGGTCTGGACCAGGATGTAGGCCTGCACGACCATGTTGGGCTTCCTCCGTGGCTCGACAACGTTCACCGCCTCCGACACGCTACAGGATCGTGACGGCGTCGTGACGCTGAGGGATCGCGCGGCCGCGGCCGCGGCGGCGGGGTCGCGGTGCGACCGCGATGACAGGATGGGCAGATGGACACGACACGCGCGGAGACGAGCGGCGGGCGGACCATCGGCGAGCTCGGCGAGTTCGGGCTGATCGCCCGGGTAGCCCGTGAACCACTGTCGAGCCGGGTCATCGTCGGGCCGGGGGACGACTGCGCGTTCGTCCGCGTCGGGGCGGGCTCGGTGCTCGTCTCGACCGACATGCTCGTCGAGGGCCGTCACTTCCGCAGGGACTGGGCCGAGCCCTACGACGTGGGCCGCCGGGCGGCCGCGGCCAACCTCGCCGACGTCATGGCGATGGGCGGTGTCGCCACGGCGCTCACCGTGGGCTTCGCCGCTCCCGGAGACCTCGAGACCGTGTGGGCGGAGGACCTGACCCGGGGGATCGTCGAGGAGGCCGCGCTCGTGGGCGCGGAGGTCGTCGGCGGCGACGTGACTGCTGCCGACGCCATCACCCTGGCGATCACGGTGCTGGGGGAGTCCGCGCAGGCGCCGGTCCTCCGCTCGGGAGCTCGCCCCGGCGACCTCGTCGCGATCACGGGCCGACTCGGGTGGGCGGGGGCGGGTCTCCACGTCCTCGCGCGTGGGTTCCGGTCCCCGAGGGTGCTCGTCGAGGCGTACCGGCGGCCCGAGCCCCCGTACGACGAGGGACCGCGTGCCGCCGCGCACGGAGCGACGGCGATGATCGACGTCAGCGACGGCCTGCTGGCAGACCTCGGCCACGTGGCGACGTCGAGCGGCGTCGGTATCGCGCTGGTGGGCTCGGCCTTCGATGTCCCGGACCCGATCGCGGACGTGGCGGCGGCGACCAACGCCGATCCGCTGGGGTTCCTGCTCACCGGTGGAGACGACCACACCTTGGCCGCGACCTTTCCTGCAGACCGGGGTGCGCCGGAGGGCTGGACCATCGTCGGGCGGGTCGTGGACGGCGAGGGTGACGTCACGGTGGACGGTGCTGCGTGGGACGGCCCGGAAGGACACGAGCACTACCGCTGAGGCGCCCCGCGCCGAGGGGGACGCCAAAGAGGCGGGCCCACCCAGAGGGTGTTGCCCGCCTCGTCGTGCGAGGACGCGGGGTCGCAGCGTCAGCGGCGACCGACCGGCGATCCGGTCAGCGGCTGACCTTGCCGGCCTTGAGGCATCCGGTGCACACGTTCATGCGCTTCGGAGTCGCACCGACGACCGCACGCACGCGCTGGATGTTGGGGTCGAAACGACGCCGCGTGCGCTTGCGCGACCACGGCTTGTTGTTGCCGAAACCCGGCTTCTTGCCGCACACGTCGCAGACTGCAGCCACAGCGAACACTCCCGGTTGAGTCGAAGGGGGGATACCAAAGATCAAGATTATCTGATCGAGCAAGGCCGGAGCCAATCGGCCTCGTCGCTCACGGTGCGGGCCTGCCCAGGGATAGTCTCTCAGACCATGACGACGCACGTCTCCTCGGAGTCCTTCGCCACCTGGGCGCGGGCCTGCACCGAGGCTCTCGGCGCAGCGCGCGCCGAGATCGACGCGCTCAACGTCTTCCCGGTCCCCGATGGGGACACGGGGACCAACGTCTACGTCACCTTCGAGGCCGCGGCGCAGGCGATCGTCTCCGCCCTGGACCAGGACGCGCCACTCCCGACGGTCGTGCGCGACTACGTCGACGGTGCGCTGCTCGGCGCGCGGGGCAACTCCGGCGTGATCATGGCCCAGCTGCTCCGCGCCGCGCTGCCGGTGCTGGCCGACTCCGAGGGTGCGGAGGTGACGGCAGCCAGCCTCGCCGATGCGATGAGCAAGGCCTCGGCGGCGGCGTACGCGGCGGTCGGCCACCCGGTCGAGGGCACGATCCTCACCGTCGCCTGTCGGGCGGCCGAGGCGGCGCAGGACGTCGTCGCGGCCGAGGGAGACCTGGCCGCCATGGTCAGCGCGTCCGCGGCGGCGGCTCGCGAGGCGCTGCTGCGGACGCCCGAGCAGCTGGACCGCCTCGCCCGTGCCGGCGTGGTCGATGCCGGGGGACGTGCGTTGGTCGTCGTGCTCGACACCACCGAGCACCTGATCACCGGCCGCTTCGTCCCCGACCCCGAGCCGGCGGCCGACCTCCCGCGACCGCTCGTCGACGACACCGGCCCCCACACCCTCGACGGCGCGGGGCCGTCGTACGAGGTGATGTACCTGCTGGAGGCCGACGACGCGGCCGTCCCCGCGCTGCGCTCGCGCCTGGACGGCCTGGGGGACTGTCTCGTGGTGGTCGGCGGCGACCGTCTGTGGAACGTCCACGTCCACGTCGACGACGTCGGTGCGGCGATCGAGGCAGGGCTCGATGCCGGACGGCCGTACCGGATCGCCGTCACCCACTTCGCCGAGCAGGCTGGCGTCCGTGCGAGCACCTCCGGCAGCCGGGCCGTCGTCGCCGTCGCGGCCGGGCCAGGACTCGCCTCCCTGTTCAGCGATGCCGGCGCGGTGGTGGTCACCACGGTGCCCGGCGGTCCGCTCGCTGTCAGCACCGTCCTCGACACGATCCTCGACTGCGGGGCCGACGACGTCATCGTGCTGCCCAACAGCCGCGACTTCCGTGCCGTCTGCGACGCGGCCGCCTCCCAGGCCCGCGAGGCTGGCGTGCATGCCACCGTGATCCCGTCGTGGACGCAGGTGCAGGGGCTCGCCGCGGTCGCCGTCCACGAGCCGGGTCACCCGTTCGACGACGACGTGGTGGCGATGACCAGTGCGGCCCGCGGGACCCAGCACGGCGCCATCACGGTCGCGACCGAGTCCGGGATGACGATGGCAGGTCCCTGCCTGGTCGGTGACGTGCTCGGCGTCGTCGACGCCGAGTTCTCGATCATCGGCGACGAGCAGGCCGACGTCGTACGCCAGGTGCTCGACCGCCTCATCACCGGGCGCGCCGAGCTGGTCACGCTCGTCACCGGCGCCGGGCTCGACGACGACGTGGTGCCGCGGGTCGAACGCTGGCTGCGGGCGCGGCGACCCGACGTCGAGCTGGTCGTGTACGACGGCGGGCAGGAGCGCTACCCGCTGCTGGTGGCGGTCGAGTAGTGGGCGTCGGACCACGGACCAGGCTCGCCAACGTCGTCGGCGCGCGCACCGCCGACGCGTTCGAGCGGAGCTTCGACGTCACGACCGTCGGCGACCTGCTCCGCCACTACCCGAGACGTCTGGCCGAGCGGGGGTCGCTGACCGACCTCGCCGCGCTGCGCGTCGACGAGCACGTCACCGTCCTCGCCCGTGTGGTGCACGTCAAGGAGTACCCGTTCCGGCCCAAAGGGGGCGGGCGGCCCGGCGGCAAGAACGTCCGCACCGAGGTCGTCGTCACCGACGGCACCGGCGAGCTCGTGCTCACGTTCTTCCGTCAGCCGTGGATCGCGCAACGCCTGCGCCCGGGCACCCTCGGCATGTTCGCGGGCAAGGTCGGCGAGTTCCGTGGCCGCAAGCAGCTGCTGCACCCGGAGATCCGTCCCACCGGGTCGGAGGAGGAGGCGCGGGACGAGGCCGAGGAGTACGCCGGCACGATCGTGCCGATCTATCCCGCCACCCAGGCGGTGTCGTCGTGGACGATCGAGAAGACGGTGGCGATCGTGCTGGACGCGCTCGACGAGGTCGACGACCCCGTCCCCGAGCCCGTACGCCGCCGGCGCGGGCTCGTCGGCCTGAGGACCGCGTACGAGGACGTCCACCGTCCCCGCGAGCTCGAGGACTACCAGCGGGCGCGGGAGCGCCTGAAGTACGAGGAGGCGTTCGTCCTCCAGACCACCTTGGCCGTCCGCCGGCACGCGCTGTCGTCGGCGCCGGCGACCAGGCGCCCGCACGTGGCCGACGGGCTCCGCGACCGGTTCGAGGCGCAGCTGCCGTTCGCGCTCACCGCCGGGCAGCAGGAGGTCGCGGCCCAGATCGAGGCAGACCTCGACCGCGACCAGCCGATGCAACGGCTGCTTCAGGGCGAGGTCGGCTCCGGCAAGACGGTCGTGGCGCTGCTCGCGATGCTCCAGGTGGTCGACACCGGTGGACAAGCAGTGCTGCTCGCGCCGACGGAGGTGCTCGCACAGCAGCACCACCGGTCGATGGTGGAGATGCTCGGACCGATGGCTCAGGCGGGGATGCTGGGGTCGGCCGACGCCGCGACCCGAGTGCGTCTCCTGACCGGCTCGATGGGCCAGAAGGCGCGACGTGAGGCGCTCCTCGACGCGGCGTCGGGAGAGGCGGGGATCCTCGTCGGCACCCACGCTCTGCTCGAGGACAAGGTGCAGCTCGCCGAGCTCGGGCTCGTCGTGGTCGACGAGCAGCACCGGTTCGGCGTGGAGCAGCGAGCGGCGCTGACCGCCAAGGGCGTCGATGCGCCGCACCTGCTGGTGATGACGGCGACACCGATCCCGCGGACCGTGGCGATGACCGTCTTCGGAGATCTCGACACCTCCACCCTGACCGAGCTGCCGCGGGGCAGGCAGCCGATCCAGACGACGGTGGTGCCGGTCGCGGAGAGGCCGACGTGGGTGGACCGGACGTGGGAGAGACTGCGTGAGGAGGTCGCCGACGGACGCCAGGCGTACGTCGTGTGCCCGCGTATCGGCGACGGCGGCGACCGCGCGGACGCCTCCGAGGACGGCGCGGAGCTCGAGCCCGCCGAGGACGAGTCCGCACGCCCCCTGACCTCCGTCCTCGCGCTGCACGAGCTGCTCCGAGACGGGCCGCTGGCCGGTCTGCGGACCGCGGCGCTGCACGGCCGGATGGCAGCCGAGGACAAGGAGGCGGTGATGCGCGCCTTCGCAGCGGGTGAGATCGACGTCCTCGTGGCCACCACGGTGATCGAGGTCGGCGTCGACGTCCCCAACGCGACCGCGATGGTGATCATGGACGCCGATCGCTTCGGCGTCTCTCAGCTCCACCAGCTCCGCGGACGCGTCGGCCGCGGCGCGCACGCCGGGCTCTGCCTGCTGGTGACGGGCGCGCCCGCCGGGAGCACCGCGCGCGAGCGCCTCGACGCCGTCGCCGCGACGTCGGACGGCTTCGCCCTGTCGCGCCTCGACGTGGAGATGCGGCGCGAGGGAGACGTGCTCGGGGCTCGCCAGTCCGGGGTCCGGTCGAGTCTGCGGCTGCTCTCGGTCGTGCGCGACGAGCAGGTGATCTCCGACGCGCGAGAGGACGCGGCCGAGGTGGTGGCCGACGACCCGTCGCTCGCGGCCCACGCGGCGCTGGCCGCGGTGGTGCGCGAGCTCGAGGACAGCACGCAGGCCGACTACCTGGAGAAGACATGACGGGTGAGCGCAGGGAGTTCGTCGACGAAGACCTGTCGGGGGCGAGGGTCGTCCGCTCCGACCTGGCCGATGTGGTGATGCGCGGGGTCTACGTCGCGGGGATGGATCTCGACACGCCCGACCTCGCCGACGGTCCGCTCTTCGTCAACGGGATCGACGTCGCGTCCTACGTTGAGAGCGAGCTTGCCAAGCGCTTCCCCGGTCGCGAGCTCAAGGACGCGACCGACCCCGACGGGCTGCGCGAGGCCTGGTCGGCCGTGGAGGCCGCGTGGGCCGAGGCGCTCGTCACGGCGCGCGGGCGCGAGGGCGTCTCGGTCGACGGCGAGTGGACGTTCGCCCAGACCCTCCGCCACCTCGTCATGGCGACGGACGTGTGGCTGAAGGGCGCGATCTTCGGGGAGCAGCAGCCGTACCACCCGATCGGCCAGCCGTTCGCCGAGTTCGCCGACACCGGCGGCGACGTCACGATCTTCCGCGAGCCGACCTCGTACGACGAGATCCTCGCGGTCCGTGGCGAGCACCAGGCGCTGGTCAGAGAGTTCCTCGACCACGTGACTCACGAGCTCCTCGCCCAGCCACGCGTCGACCCGTGGAGGCCGACGGTCAGGGTGAGCGTGCTGCAGTGCCTGCACGTCGTCCTCAACGAGGAGTGGGAACATCTCCGGTTCGCGCTGCGGGACCTGGAGATCGACGAGCGAGGGCGTTCATGACACGGATCATCGCGGGCGCGCTCGGCGGCCGGCGGCTGGCGACCCCGCCCGGCTCCGCGACGCGGCCGACCTCCGACCGTGTGCGCGAGGCGATGTTCTCCGCGCTGGAGACGCGGCTCGGCGGGTTCGACGGCGTACGGGTGCTCGACCTGTACGCCGGGTCGGGCGCTCTCGGCCTCGAGGCGGTCTCGCGTGGGGCGGTCCACGCGACGCTTGTCGAGGCCGACCGGCGTACGGCGCAGGTGATCCGCCGCAACGCGCGTGAGCTGGGGGTCTCCGGCGCCGTCGACGTCGTGGCGGAGAAGGTGCGCTCGTTCGTCCGGACGCCGCCGCCGGCGCCGTACGACCTCCTCGTCCTCGACCCTCCGTACGACGTGCCGAACGACGAGGTCAGTGCCGTGGTCGCGGTGGTGACGTCCCAGAGCTGGTGGTCGAGCGACGGCATCGTGGTCGTCGAGCGCTCCACCCGCGACGGCGCGTTCGCGTGGCCCGAGGCCGTCGAGCCGCTCGGAGACCGCCGTTATGGCGAGACGACGCTTTGGTACGGTCGGCCGCATGAGTAGGGCCGTCTGCCCCGGATCCTTCGACCCGGTGACGCTCGGGCACGTCGACATCGTCGCCCGCACGTCCCATCTCTTCGACGAGGTTGTCGTCGCGGTGGGGATCAACGACTCCAAGCGGGTGATGTTCAACACGGCCGAGCGGGTCGCGCTCCTCGAGGAGGTGCTGGGCGATCTCGCCAACGTCCGGGTGATGACGTTCTCCGGGTTGCTCGTCGACTTCTGCACCGCCCACGGCATCCAGGCGGTCGTGAAGGGTCTCCGGGCGGTCTCCGACTTCGACTACGAGCTCCAGATGGCCCAGATGAACTCCACGCTGGCCCGGGTGGACACGCTGTTCATGCCGACCAGCCCGGAATACTCCTTCCTCGCCTCCAGCCTCGTCAAGGAGGTCGCGCGACACGGGGGAGACGTGTCCCCGCACGTGCCGCCGGTAGTCCTCGCGGCACTCGAGCGCAAGCTCGCCGCCGAGGGGTAGCCCGCGGGGCCTGGCGCCCGGCGGGCCACCCGCGCATGCGGGTTCGCGCTCGCGTGGGTGGGTTCGCTATCCTGGTCCGTGGCCTGCAACTGGGCCGCACCTCGCCATGCCTTTAAGGAGTACGTGTGACCACGCTCGACTCCCGGGCGCCGTTCGTTCTCGACACGCACGAGATCGCGCGCCGACCCGGAACGCAGCGCGAGTTCACCTACTCGGCGAAGGCTCCGGCGGGCATGGGTGTCGACATGCTCGGCGTGCCCGAGGGAAGTGACGTCGATCTCGATCTCCGGCTCGAGTCGGTCATGGAAGGCATCCTGCTGACAGGGACCGCCTCGGTGCACACCTCTGGTGAGTGCGTACGCTGCCTGCAGGAGATCGACGGTGAGGTCACCGTCGACCTTCAGGAGCTGTACGTGTATGACGACGAGGGCGAGGAGGACGATATCGCCCGACTCCAGGGAGACCTGCTCGACCTGGAGCCTGTCCTGCGGGACGCGGTGGTGCTCGCACTTCCGCACAACCCGTTGTGTGCCCCGGACTGTCCGGGACTGTGCGCCGAGTGCGGAGCACGGCTCGCGGACGACCCAGAGCACACACACGGCGAGGCCGTCGACCCGAGGTGGTCGGCGCTCAGCCAGCTGAAGCAAGGCAACGACCGCCCCGCGGGCGGTACGGACCAGACCGGGCGTGAGTCCGGCCCAAACGAGGAGTAGAAGTGGCAGTCCCGAAGCGCAAGATGTCGCGCAGCAACACCCGCCACCGTCGTTCGCAGTGGAAGGCCTCCGCGCCTCAGCTCGTGATCTGCGCCAACCCGGCGTGCCGCGCCAAGCACCTGCCGCACCGCGCTTGCCCGGACTGCGGCCAGTACGGTCCCCGCGGCGAGCTGCGCCAGGTCGTCTGAGAAGCCTCTCGTGTCCGACGTCGTCGACGACGGTGACGGGGCAGCGAACGCTGCCCTTCTGGAGCGCCTCGGCGTGCCCGGCCTCGCGCCGGGGCTGCTGACGCAGGCGTTGACGCACCGGTCGTACGCGTACGAGAACGGCGGCATCCCCAACAACGAGCGGCTCGAGTTCTTGGGGGACGCCGTTCTCGGTCTGGTGATCACCGACACGCTCTACAACGCGCACCCCGACCTTCCCGAAGGCCGCCTCGCCAAGCTGCGAGCTGCGGTCGTCAACGCCCGCGCGCTGGCCGACGTGGCTCGCACGCTCGGGCTGGGCGCCTACCTGAGGCTGGGGCGGGGCGAGGAGGCGACCGGTGGTCGCGACAAGTCCTCGATCCTGTCCGACACCGTCGAGGCGGTGATCGGGGCCGTCTACCTCCAGGACGGGTTCAGCGGCGCCGACACGGTCGTCCACCGGCTCTTCGACCCGGTGATGGCGCGCGCTGCCGAGCTCGGCGCTGGCCTCGACTGGAAGACGAGTCTTCAGGAGCTCTCCTCCGACCGACGCCTCGGCGTGCCCGAGTACCGCCTCACCGAGGAGGGTCCCGACCACGACAAGACCTTCACCGCCCACGTCCGCGTGGGCGGGCAGGTCTACGGCGAGGGCACCGGCCACTCCAAGAAGGAAGCCGAGCAGCAGGTCGCGGAGACGGCCTGGCGGGCCATCAAGGCGACCGTCGACGCGGTCGATCATGAGGACGGCACCGTCGCCCCGGCAGCCGAGGTCGTCGATGCCGCGGAGTCGGCCGAGGCCGCCGCGGCAGGTTCCGGCGCCGGCACGTCCAGGTCACGCGCCGACTCCTGAGCCGGTCGGCCAGCCATGCCTGAGCTTCCCGAGGTCGAGGTCGTCCGGCGTGGCCTCGCCGATCACGTGTCGGGACGCCGGATCGAGCGGGTCGAGGTGCTCCACCCCCGCCCCGTGCGTCGCCACCTCGCCGGGCCCGAGGACTTCGCGCTGCGCCTCACCGGCGACCGCGTGCTGGGAGCCTCACGTCGCGGCAAGTACCTCTGGCTGCCGCTGGAGTCGGGCGACGCAGTCCTGGCGCACCTGGGGATGAGCGGCCAGTTCCTGGTGCAGCCGCCGGACGCCCCGACAGAGCGACACCTCCGGGTCGTGCTCGACCTGGAGGACGGCGTGCAGCTGCGGTTCGTGGACCAGCGGATGTTCGGCGGGCTGGCCCTCAGTAACGGCGGGGCCGAGCTCCCCTCCGAGATCGCGCACATCGCGCGAGACCCGCTCGACGACTCGTTCGACGACGCGGAGTTCGTCGATCGGTTGCGCCGTCGTCGGACGGGGCTCAAGCGTGCGCTGCTCGACCAGACGCTCGTCTCGGGGATCGGCAACATCTATGCCGACGAGGCGTTGTGGCTCGCGCGGCTGCACTACGCCCGGCCCACCGACACCCTCCGGCGGGCCGAGGCGCAGCGGGTGCTCGAGGGTTCACGGGAGGTGATGACCGCGGCGCTCGCGCAGGGCGGCACGTCGTTCGACGCGTTGTACGTCGCGGTGAACGGCGAGAGCGGCTACTTCTCGCGGTCGCTGGAGGTGTACGGGCAGGAGGGCGAGCCGTGCTCGCGCTGCGGGACACCCGTCCGGCGCGACTCCTTCATGAACCGCTCGTCGTACACGTGCCCCCGCTGCCAGCCCCGGCCGCGCAACGGGCGCTGGTGAGGCCGGCAGCGGGGACACGTCACCTCATCGGATCGGTGCCGCGAGCGGCAGCGACCGGTCGACGAGGTCTCTCACGACCGACCCGCAGGTGGCGACCACGTCGGCGTCCGTGCAGTAGTGCGACGCCGTGCGTGTGCCCGTCGCGAGGTCCTTCGCCCAGGTCGAGGCGAAGTCACGCAGCCGAGCGGTCTGCGTGGCGTTGGGGCTGCAGAGCGCTCCCGCCACGCCGATGAAGTCGGTGTTCTCGCCCTCGCTGTCGATGTGACAGCTGCCGCCGCTCGGGGTGCCCAGGGAGATCTTCGACCAGACCAGCTGGATACCGACGAAGTCCGCGCCGAGCGAGGTGAGTGCACCGAACGAGTTGTTGAAGAGGTTGATGACGCTCGGGCGCGCAGCGATGCTCAGGACCGGGCGCGACCCGCCGGCAGAGACCGCCAGGAGCGCGGCGGTGAACCCGTCGGCCGCGACCGGGTCGAAGAGCACGGCGCCCTTGAGCCCGGCGTAGCCGCGCTGAGCGAGTCGCTGCCCGACGAGGGCGGCGAAGTGCCCGCCCGCGGAGTGGCCTCCGACGATGTAGGCCGTGGGGAGGGGCTTGCCGTTGGGTGGGACGACGGCCCTGTCGGCCAGGGCGTTGCCGATGATCGTGGCGAGCCCGGGGTTGCCGGCTGTCATGTCCTCGTTCAGGCAGACGACCATCAGGCCCTTCTGCGCGATCGCCTTGCTGGTGCCGCGGAGGTGCTTGCAGCTGCGGCTGAAGCCGTGCTCGACCAGCATCAGCCCGGTGGCGGTCCCGTTGGGCAGGTACCAGTCGGCGGCGTACGACGTGCCGCCGACCGTGATCGGGGAGCTGACACAGGTGGTGGTGGAGGAGGAGTAGCCCGAGCAGGCGACGGCGGCCGACGCCGGAGGCGGCGAGCCGACGAGGAGTGCGGCGATCGCGCCGACGGCTCCGGCGGCAGTGGCGAGCAGGCGCGGCAGACGCCGCGGTGACGAGTTCTTCAACGGTGCTCCTGGTGCGTGAGGTGATGGACACGGCACCGACCGACGCGTTCCCGAGATGACGGTGGAACGGCGTTCCGAAACGTATGGCCTCCCGCACGCATGCGCAAGAGGGGCTGACGGATCGCTAGGCTCGTGGACGTGACCCCGCCCGACGTGCCCGCCCCCTCGCGCGAGCCCTACCCCGCATCGGCCCGCGAGAGGGTCGTGCCGGAGCCGCCCAAGCGGGCCGGCCGAAGCGCGTTCGAGCGTGACCGGGCACGCATCCTCCACTCGGCGGCGCTACGTCGTCTCGCCGCCAAGACCCAGGTGGTCGGACCCGGCACCGACGACTTCGTGCGCAACCGTCTGACGCACTCCCTCGAGGTCGCGCAGGTCGCCCGGGAGCTCGGGAAGTCGCTGGGCTGCGACCCCGACGTGGTCGACTCGGCCGCGCTGGCTCACGACCTCGGTCATCCCCCGTTCGGGCACAACGGCGAGCGCGCGCTCGACGAGGTGGCGGCGGCGTGCGGGGGGTTCGAGGGCAACGCTCAGACGTTGCGGATCCTCACCAGGCTGGAGGCCAAGACCTTCGACCCGCACGGCGTCAGCGTCGGCCTCAACCTCACGCGGGCGACGCTCGACGCCTGCACGAAGTACCCGTGGACCCGCGACGCCGCGCCCGTCCCGGAGGGGACCCACGGCGACGGGTCTCCGCGGTTGGTGCGCAAGTTCGGCGTCTACGACGACGACCTCGCCGTCTTCGGCTGGATCCGCCGCGACGCCCCGGGCGACCGCCGCTGCGTGGAGGCCCAGGTGATGGACCTCTCCGACGACATCGCCTACTGCGTCCACGACGTCGAGGACGGGATCGTCGCCGGCAGCGTCGACCTGTTCGCCATCCCCGACGACCGCGACGTGATCTGGTCGACCGTCCGCGAGTGGTACGTCCGTGACGCGTCCGACCGCCGGCTCGACGCGGCGTACTCCCGGCTCACCGCGATGCCCGAGTGGCCCACCTCGCCGTACGACGGGAGCCGCCGTTCGCTCGGCGCGCTCAAGGGACTCACGAGCGCGCTCGTCGGACGCTTCGCGGCGGCTGCGCGAGACGCGACCCGTGCGTCGTACGGGTCGGTCCCGCTGACCCGCTACGAGGCCGACCTGGTCGTCCCCGACGAGACACGCGACGAGATCGCGGTCCTGAAGGCGGTCGCGGCGCACTACGTCATGCGTGACGACGCCAGAGTCGAGCTGCTGGCGCAGCAGCGCACCCTCCTCACCGGTCTCGTCGAGGTCCTGGTCACCAAGGGGCCGGAGCTGCTGGAGGCGCCGTTCGCGGCCGATCTGCGGTTGGCCGACTCCGATGAGTCGCGGCTGCGCGTGGTGGTCGACCAGGTGGCCTCGCTCACCGACGACTCGGCCCGCGCCTGGGGACGACGACTGCTCTAGGCATCGTCGTGCACGGCGGCGGCCGGCTCGTGGGAGCACCGTAGACTCGCCTGCGTGGCAGGCCGGATCCGCGAGGACGACATCGCAGCAGTGCGCGAGCGTGCGCGGATCGACGAGATCGTCGAGCAGTACGTGACGCTGCGCAACGCCGGTGGTGGTTCCCGCAAGGGCCTCTGCCCGTTCCACGACGAGAAGTCGCCGTCGTTCAACGTCACTCCGTCGCGCGGGATGTACTACTGCTTCGGCTGCGGAGAGGGCGGTGACGTCTTCACGTTCCTCCAGAAGATCGACCAGATCAGCTTCAGCGAGGCCGTCGAGCGACTGGCCGCCAAGTACGCGATCACCCTGACCTACGTCGATGGTCCAGCAGGCCCGCAGCGGGACTTCGCCCAGCGGGGGAGACTGGTCGCGGCCAACGCCGCCGCAGAGGAGTTCTACTCCGACCAGCTCGCGTCCGACAAGGTCGCCGTGAAGGGGCGCCAGTTCCTCTCCGAGCGAGGGTTCTCCCGCGACGCGGCCGAACGCTTCGGCGTCGGGTTCGCCCCTCGCGACGGAGAGGCGCTCTACCGGCACCTCCGCGGGCGCGGGTTCGCCGACGACGACCTGGTGGCCGCCGGCCTCGTCGCCCGCGGCAACCGCGGACCGTACGACCGCTTCCGTGGCCGCCTGATGTGGCCGATCCGCGACGCGTCCGGCGACGTGGTGGGCTTCGGCGCGCGCCGCCTCTTCGACGACGACCGGATCGAGGCGAAATACCTCAACACCCCGGAGACGCCGCTCTACAAGAAGAGCCAGGTCCTGTACGGGGTCGACCTCGCACGCAAGGCGATCTCCAAGTCCAGCCAGGCGGTGGTGGTCGAGGGCTACACCGACGTCATGGCCTGTCACGAGGCCGGCGTCGGCACGGCGGTGGCGACCTGCGGCACGGCGTTCGGGGAGGAGCACGCCCGTGTCCTCCGGCGGCTGCTCCTCGACCACGAGGCGATGCGCGGTGAGGTGATCTTCACGTTCGACGGGGACGAGGCGGGCCAGAAGGCCGCCATGCGCGCGTTCGAGGGCGACGCGCAGTTCGTCGCCCAGACCTACGTAGCCGTCCAGCCCGACGGCCTGGACCCCTGCGACGTACGGCTCCACCAGGGCGACGCGGCGGTGCAGGAGCTGGTCGCGTCCCGGATCCCGCTCTACCGCTTCGTGCTGCGCAACGTCGTCGCCCGTTATGACCTCGACCACGCCGACCAACGGGTCGACGCCCTTCGATCGGCGGTCGAGCTCGTCTCGGCGGTCCGCGACCAGGGCAAGGTCGAGCAGTTCGTCCGCGAGATCGCCTCCACGGTGGGCGTCGAGCTCGACGAGGTCCGCCGCGAGCTGGGTGAGGCCCGCCGCCGTCCCGCTCCGCGCCCCGCCACGCGCACGAGCAGCAGCCGTGGCGCGGGCCGGTCCGACGAGGCAGGGGCGACCGACGGGGCAAGCCCGACGTCGGGTCCTGCGGCCGACGAGCCTGTGGCGCCGGTGCCGAGCCTGGGGGAGCAGCGGTTCACCGACGAGCGCGAGCTCCTGAAGGTGCTCGTCCAGCACCCTCACCTCCTCGCCCCGTACGCCGACGCGCTCGACGACGACGTCTTCACGCACCCGTACGCGACGGCGATCTGGTCGGCGGCGAAGGCGGAAGGGCTGCCGTCGAAGCCCGACGACGCCTGGGCCGCCCGGGTTCGCGACCGCCTCGGGGACCCGCAGGCACAGCGCACGCTCGCCCATCTGTCGGTCGACCCGTTGCCGGTGTCGGGCGTCCCTGACGCCGCGCTCGTCGTCGCCCTCGCCGCCCGCGTCCAGGAGCTCGCCATCCTGCGCAGGATCGCCGCGGTCAAGTCGAGGCTGCAGCGCACCGATCCTCTGGAGTCGACGGCCGACTACAACGCGATGTTCGGCGACCTGGTGGCGCTCGAGCAGCAGCGCCGCCAGCTGCGTGAGAGGGCCATCGGCGGCTCGCTGGCCTGAGTCGCCAGCACCCTCGAGCCCGCGGCGACCTCGTCCCCACTGTCGCCATGACAGGCGCCGTCCACAGCGGCCGTGCGCGGGCCCGCGACGGCGGCGACCCCGGCACGAGACTGTGGGCATGCCTCCTGCCCCCGTGCCGCTGAGACTCGATCCGGTGCGCGCATTGACGCGCACACCGCTGCTGAGCGCCGAGGACGAACGCCGCCTCGCTGAGGCCTGCGCCGCCGGGCGGCGCGCTGCTGCGCGGCTGACCTCGCTCGAGGATCCTCCAGGCGACCGTGTCGCCCTCGAGGAGACCGTCGACATCGGTCTGCGGGCACGCTCGCACCTCGTCCTGGCCAACATGAGGCTGGTGGTGGCGCTCGCACGGTCCCACCAGCACCGTGGCGTGCCTCTCGGTGACCTGGTCCAGGAGGGGACGCTGGGTCTCATCGCCGCGGTCGACCGGTTCGATCCTTCACACGGCACGCGGTTCTCGACGTACGCCGTCGCATGGGTGCGCCGCCACGTGTCCGACGGCATGAGCACTCGGCGTGCCGTGCGCCTGCCTCCGAGGGCTGAGCGTGACGCGGTCTCGTGCCGCGAGGCGGCGGAGGCGCTGGTCCACGAGGCCGGACGTGTGCCCGCGCCTGCCGCGATCGCCGCTCGGACGGGCCTCGCGGTGTCGGTCGTCGAGCGCCTGATGGCTGCCGATGCCCCAGTCGTGTCTCTCGACGCCGCGGGTCTCGACGTGGCCGTGGTCGGGGGGGCCGCCAGCCGTGACCTCACCGCCGAGGCAGCGGTGCGTGAGGCGCTGAGGACGCTTCCCGAAGGCGACCGTGAGGTGGTGGAGCGCAGGTTCGGGCTCGACGGAGGCGGTCCTCGTACGGCCCGCGCCGTGGCCGACGAGCTCGGGCGCACCACCGCCTGGGTCCGGGCGACCGAGCGACGCGTGCTGCGAGCGCTGCGGACGCATCCCGCCGTGTCCGGGCTCGGAGGGTGATGGTCGATGATGGGGGACATGGCCCCCACCCTGCCCCGCCAGGTCCGCCGTGACATCGCCCGCGAGCACGGTGAGCGGGTGCTCGCTGCCCAGCAAGACCTACGTGGCGCCTGGCAGCTGGGCACGGACGCCGCCCTGCACCTCGACCTCGGTGACGGTGACCGGCGGCGCATCCCGTGGGAGCGGGTGGAGTCGCTCGCGTGGGACGCCGAGGCGTCCACCGTCACCGTCCTCACCGCGGACGAGGGAGCCCTGCGACGCGACGTCGTCACCTTGGAAGGGTCGGGGCGGCTGGTCGAGCTGGCCCGGGAGCGCGTCGATGCGAGCATCCTCGCTCGCGCGCACCAGAGGGTCGGTGACGGTCGCGACGCGGTGACGGTGGTGGCGCGGCGATCCCCGACCCGGCAGGGTCCGGTCACCTTCTCCTACCTGCTCGACCGGGGCCTCTCCTCCGAGGACGCCGCGGTCAAGGAGGCGACCGCCCGAGCGCTGGCGGTGGTGCGTTCCGACCTCGGGCTCGCGTCCGACGACTGACGACCCCGGTTTGGGCGGCCCGCGACGTGCTTGGTAGGCTAGCGGTCGCGCCTTCGGGGCGTTCCCCTGTAGCTCAATTGGCAGAGCAGCCGGCTGTTAACCGGCAGGTTACTGGTTCGAGTCCAGTCGGGGGAGCAAGCAGCGGCCTGACAGGCGGAGACTTCCGCAGTCAGGCCGCTTTCTCGTGTCCCGGAGCCTCCGGTCAGTCGTCGTCGGGGAACCCCAGGGAGAACACCTCGAACGACGCCGCATACCGGGTGCCCATGAGGGCGCCGGCCGGCTCGGCCATGCTCCCCAGGAATGCCGCCGGGTCGAAGTCCACCCAGCCGAGCCCGTCCAGATAGGCCTGGTGCGCTCGCAACGACGCCACACCGGCATCGAAGGTGTCGGTGATGTCGACGCCGTGGCGAGCGCCCGGCGAGCCAGACACCCAGACCTGACGCACGCCTCCCCAGGGTTCCAGCCCTGGCTCGGGGAAGACCCAGCGGTTGCCGGCGTCTCGCACCGCGTCGAGGGTCGCCCGCCCGACGGCGATGTGGTCTGCCTGGTTCAGGATGCCGTTGGGGAAGAACTGGTCGAAGTTGCCGGTGATCACGATCTCCGGTCGGTGGGTCCGGACCATCTGGGCGATCAGACGACGCAGCGGCACGCCGTACTCGATCGTCCCGTCAGGGAGACCGAGGAACTCGACGGTGTCGACGCCCACGATCCGGGCGGACTCGATCTCCTCGGCGGTCCGGACCTCTTTCGTGGTCTCGGGCTCCATGCCGTCGATGCCCGCCTCGCCCGCGGTCGCCATGCAGTAGACGACACGTTTGCCCTGACCGGTCCAGCGCGCCACGGCGGCGGCTGCGCCGAACTCCATGTCGTCGGGGTGGGCCACGACGGCGAGCGCGGTTGACCAGCTCTCGTCGAGCGGTTCGAGCGCCTGCGGAACGTCGCGCTGGAGGTCTGTCATCCCGCGATCGTAGGCCCATCCGGGCTGTTCGCGCCCTCCCTCGCCGCACTAGGCTGTCCTTCCCGGGGCGGTAGCTCAGCCGGTTAGAGCAGCGGACTCATAATCCGTCAGGTCGTGGGTTCGAGCCCCACCCGCCCCACGTGCGACGCGAGGGTGGTGCGCCAACACGCCCGACGTCCGCGCGTGACCACGCGGCCCCGAGATGGGCCCTCACCCTGCCGGAGGACGCGATCCATGTCGAACGAACCGACCGCTGCAGGCACGGCTCTGGTCTATGCCGTCTCGTCGGCCAGCACGAGCATCCAGACCGCCATGGCCGAGGTGTCGGTTCGCCTGCAGGACACCGTCGCCGCCGAGGGCGGCGGAGAGATCGTCGCGGTGAGCCACGACGTGACCGTCGTCGGGTCCGGTGATGACGACAGCAGCATGCGGGTCGCCTTCACCGGCAAGAGCCGGCCGCGCGAGTACGTCGTCTCCGCCATCGCGACGATCCGCAGCTGAGGCCGGACGGAGACCTCGTCAGACCGGCGGGCCCGGCGGCAGCGAGGCCAACGCCTCGTCGATCGGGACGTCACCCCCGATGAGCTCGAAGGTGGTGCGTGCTGTGGACGGCGCCTCGAGCACCGCCACCAGGACCGCTGCGACGTCCGCCCGCGGGATCGTGCCGCGTCCCACGTGGTCGCCCACCGCGACCCGGCCCGTGCCGGGATCGTCGGTGAGCCCGCCGGGACGCACGATCGTCCAGTCGAGACCGCTCTCTCGAACGGCGTCGTCGGCCTGGCCCTTGGCGGCGAGATAGACCTGGAAGACGTCGTCACTGTCGGGATCGCCCTCGCCCGCGCCCATCGACGACACCACGACGAAGCGGTAGGCACCTGCGAGCTGCGCTCCCGCCGCCAGGAGGACAGCAGCGTCGCGGTCGACCGCCCACTTGCGCTCGATGGTCGAGCCGGGCCCGGCGCCCGCGGCGAAGACGGCGGCGTCGCATCCCGTGAGGGCCTCGGCGACCTGCGTCGCGGTGCTGTGCTCGAGGTCGAGGACCGCGGGCGTCGCCCCGGTGGCGCGGACGTCGTCGGACTGCTCGGGCTTGCGGATGAGGCTCACGGCCTCGTGACCGGCTGCCGTGAGCTGGCGGGCCAGCAGCAGGGCGATCTTGCCGTGTCCTCCGGCGATGGCGACCTTCACAGGATCCTCCTTCGAGCGTGGGACGGTTCCATCCGATCCTTGCACGCGGAGCGGCACGACCCACAACAGGCGTGGTGCGTCGCCCCCCGATGCGGCACAATGAGGGGAGTGCCTGCCGTCGAGGACGTTGGGGAAGGCGGATCTCGATCCAGGAGGCACTGATGAGCAACGCCACCCGGGGTGTTCTGTACGTTCACTCCGCACCGTCGGCGATGTGCCCACACGTCGAGTGGGCGGTCGCAGGCGTCGTCGGCATGCCCGCGACCTTGGCGTGGTCGCCGCAGCCGGCCGAGCAGGGCACCTACCGCTGCGAGCTGTCCTGGCAGGGGCCGGTCGGTCTCGCGGCCACGCTCACGTCGACCCTGCGCAGCTGGGACCGGTTGCGCTTCGAGGTCACCGAGGAGGCGACAGCGCGCAGCGAGGGCATGCGGTTCTCGTCCACGCCGTCGCTGGGCGTCTTCCACGCGGCGATCGGCCTCCACGGCGACATCATGGTCCCCGAAGAGCGGCTGAAGGCGGCGATGGCCAAGGCCGAGCTGGGGGCCGCGGCACTCGAGGAGGAGGTGGCGCTGCTTCTCGGTCGTCCGTGGGACGACGAGCTCGAGGCGTTCCGGTACGCCGGGGACGGGGCGCCGGTTCGCTGGCTGCACGTCGGCTGAGTGCCTCCCGCTCAGCCGATCTCTACCGTCGCGGACGGGGACGAGAAGCCGTCACCAACCGCACGGAACTCCCAACGCCCTGACCGGCTCGTCACGATCCAGGTCGAGAACGTTCCGCCCTTGCGGGTCTCGAGGCGGACCGGGAAGTCCGACCACCCGCCGCCGTCGCCCTTGCGCTGGATGGTCAGGGTGGCGCCTGCTCCGAGGCCGGGTGCGCGGCCTCGGAACTCGATGCGCTCCCCGGGTCTGACCCGGCTGCTGCTGGCGCGGAACGCGGGCTCCTTCTTCGGTTTCGGAGTCGCCTCGGGCGTCGCGCTGGGCGCGGTCGGCGCGGGTGTCGTCGGCTCCGTGTCCGGTGCGCTGGGCGTGGTGGTGGGAGAACTTGCGGCCGGCTCCGCCGGAGCGTCGTCCGCCTTGAACCCCAGCGCCCGCATCGCGGAGGCACCCGCGATCCCCATGAGGAGCCCGATCGTGATCCCTGCCGCGACGAGCCCGAGCACGATCTTGAGGACAAGACGATTGCGCGCGCCGTCCGCCGTCTCCCTGCTGAGATCCATCAAGGCCCTTCCTCGGTGATCGGTCTCCATCATGACAAACGACACGGGGGACCACACACGGGGCCGTCGGGAGGGGTGCGTCAGGAGGAGGCGAGACGCCGCTCGACGTAGGCGACCGCGTCCCCGACCGTACGCAACGTCGCGAGGTCGGCGTCGGGGATACGCACACCGAGACGCTCTTCGATGGCGAGCGCCAGCTGGACCAGGGACAGCGAGTCGAGACCGAGGTCCTCGGTGAACGACGACGACGGGTTGAGCGGAGCCGTGGTCGATCCGGGAGCGATCTGCTCGAGGATCGCGGCGAGCTCGTCGATCACGGGGACGTGGGGCGCGTGCATGGTGACCTCAGGGGTTCGGGTGGCACCGGCACGAGACGCCGGTCGGGATCGTCGGCCGCGCCCGGTGCGGACGCGGCCGACGACTCTACAAAGGCGACCCCCCCACGCCCCAGCGAGGTGTGGTCGTTGCGCGACTCGTCATCGTCGGCGTACGGCGATGGACGACCCCCGTTGTGGCCGCTCTCGCGGCCGCCGCGCCATGCCCCGCTCCCTGGTCGCCGGGCCGGTCCGAGCCGCGTAGGTCGGATTCCCTGCGATGTCGGTCGCGAATGGCATTTCGCGAGCACGAGACCAAGACTGCCTGCCAGAAACTCTGACCACGAAGAAGACTCGACCCAAAATTGCGGGAGTCGGTTGTGGGGTTCCTACAACGACGGACGTGGTCGCGTCTCGTCGGGGACCGACAGCAGCCCGCCCAGCGTGAGACCGACCCGCAGCGTGTAGGCGCCGCGAGGGTTGAGCGGGTCGAGCCCGGTCGCGTCGCGGACCTTCCGGAGGCGGTAGCGGACGGTGTTGGGGTGGACGAACAAGCGGCGCGCGGCGGCCTCCACGGACGCTCCCTGCTCGAGGAACGTCGCCAACGTCCCGTGGAGCGTGGGATCGGTGCCGGACAGCCGCGTGTGGACCATGTCGACCAGCGCCCGCCGGGCATGGCCGTCGCCGGCCAGCGACCGCTCGACCAAGAGGTCGTCGGCGTGCACCGGCCGCGGCGCACCCGCCCAGCCGCGAGCAGCACGGAGTCCGGCGAGCGCGGCCCTCGCCGAGCGGTGCGCGTGGGCGATGTGGTCGACCACAGGGCCGACGACGAGAGCGCCGGGGCCGAACGCGTCGGCCACCGCCTCCGCTGCGTGCTCGAGATCAGCCACGTCGCCGAGGAGGACGACGAGCCGCTCGAGCTGCACGGAGGTCAACGTCGACATCCCCGCCACCCGAGCCCGACGGCGAACCTCCTCTTCGACGCCCTCGTCACCGGCACCTGCGGGGGGCGGTGCGGCACCGACGAGCACGGTCACGCCGCCCTCTGCCTCCCATCCCAGGGCCGCTGCTCGAGACCGGATGACCTCCTCGGGCTCGCCGCGGACCACGGCGTCGACGACCAGCGCCTCCATCCGCGCGTCCCACTGCCCGCGCGACTCCGCTGCGCGGGCATAGACGTCTGCGGTCGCGAACGCCACCTCCCGCGCGTAGGCCGAGACCTGCCGGCGCACCTCCTGGGCCTGGTCGGCCGAGAACAGGTCGTCGATGTGGCGCTCGATGACCTCGATCGTCGTCTTGACCATCGACACCGTCTGGTGGAGTGTGACGTGGCGCGTCAGCTCCCGCGGCGCTGCGCCGAACACCGAGCCCGTCACGTCGAGAGCCGACGTGCCGGTGCGCATCCACTCGGCGCACTGGGCGATCCCGGCGTGCGCGATCAGGGAGATCCACGACCGGTGCTCGGCGTCGAGCTCGTGGAACCACCGGAGCTCGCGCTCCATCGTCGCGATCGCGGCCGTCGTCAGATCGCCGGATGCCTTGTCCAGCACCTGCGCGTAGTCCTCGTGAGTCCCGGCGGTCACAGGGCCCAGACTAGGTGCAGGACGGCTCATCGGCCGGTATCGTGGCTCCACTTCCCCCGGCGCCGAGGAGCTGCTCGATGAACGGACTCAGCCCAGGTTCGCTGGAGACGCGGTTCGTCAGGCTGCACGGCTACCGCCGCGCGTACCGGATCACCGGTGAAGGGCCCGCGCTGCTGCTCCTGCACGGGTTGGGCTGCGACTCGACGACGTGGTTGCCGGTGGCCGAACGGTTGGCCGAACGCTTCACCGTGGTGATCCCCGACCTCCTGGGCCATGGCGAGTCCGACAAGCCACGGGCCGACTACTCGCTGGGCGGCTACGCCAACGGCATGCGCGACCTCCTGACCTATCTCGAGATCGATCGCGTCACGGTCGTCGGTCACAGCCTCGGCGGAGGTGTGGCCATGCAGTTCGCCTACCAGTATCCCGACCGGACCGAGCGGATCTGCCTCGTCGCCACGGGCGGGCTCGGCACCGAGGTGTCGCCGCTGATCAGGCTGATCACCGTCCCGGGAGCGGGCGTGGGTCTCGGGCTGGCCACGATCCCACCGCTGCGGGTGCCGGTCCGCGTCGCGCTCCGCACGCTCGCCCGGACGGGTCTTCCCTACACCCGCGACCTCGACGAGGCCGCCGACATCTACGAGTCGCTCAGCGACCCCGGTGCCCGCGCCGCCGTGCGCGCCGTCACGAGTCACGTCGTCGACTGGCGCGGTCAGCGCATCACCATGAAGGACCGCGCCTACCTCGCCGAGGTGATTCCGCTCTGCCTGGTGTGGGGTGCCGGTGACTCCGTCATCCCGTCCCGGCACGCGCTCGCCGCCCAGAGACGGTCGCCCCACACGATCGTGGAGCTGTTCCCCGACTCCGGACACTTCCCGCACAAGGATCAGCCGGAGCTGTTCGTCGACGTGCTCACGCGGTTCGTCGACGGAGCACCGCCCGCGAGGTTCCGCCCGCGGCGGTGGGGGGCCACGCTCAGGGACGGAGCGCAGACCGAGGGCCCGCAGGACTCTGTCGGGGCTGCGGCGAGCATCGTCGAGCTCACCACCGACGACCTCGGCGTCGCCGGCTGACACGCCGGCGCGCGCCGCCCCGCGCGTACGCCGTCAGACCGACGAGGAGTGGAGGGCGGCCTTCTGAGCTTTGCGCTCGCGACTGCGTGTCTTGCGGTAGCCCCAGTTGCCGGTAACCGCAGCGCCGATCGCGATCGACAGGACGGCGATGACGACGCCACCGATGTCGTCGGCGACGTAGTGCCAGCCGAAGTAGATCGTGGCCAGCACGGTGCCTGTGAAGTAGATCCACAGGCCGCGCATCAGCCACTTGTTGATCCCGATGATGGCGAAGAAGAGGCACGCGGTCAGGACGACGGAGACGTGGAGTGAGGCGAACCCGGCGATGCCGTGGATCTTCTCGGTCGCCCACGGGTCGCTCAGGACGTCGTAGCGTGCGTGCGCCAGCGATCGTTGCAGCGCCGCCACCCCGCTGTCGCCAGGCAGGTCGGCGAAGAGCGACTGGTTGGCGAAGACCGGTCCGAGCGTCGGCACGAGGTAGTAGCTGCCGACGCCGAGGATCCAGTTGAGGCTGAGCGCCGTCGCGTACCACGCGCCGAGCGAGAGGTCCTTGTTGAGGACGAGCACCGCCGCGAGCGACACCGGCGTCAGCATCAGGTAGGAGACGTAGATCGTTGACAGGATCAGCGCGATGAACCCCGTGCCGAGGACGTCGTGCAGGACAAGTGCCGGGTAGTGACCGAAGAAGAGCCAGTGGTCCATCTTCATCAGGTCGGCGTCGTGGAGCACCTCCTCGCGCACGATCGGCAGGAAGCTCTTGAGGTTGCGATAGCTGACGTAGGAGATGTAGAAGGCGATCAGGCCGAGCGCGGCATGGATGAGCCGGCTCCAGCTCCACTCCGTGCGGACGATCGTCGTGACGCGGGACCGCAGGCCCCGAAGACTCCTGGTCTGCAGGAACGCCTGGACGGCGAGGCCGCCGCCGATGAAGAGCAGCCCGAGCATCGGCAGCCGGACGTAGGCCGGCCCGAGGAAGCCCTCCGGGTCCCGCATCGGCAGGTCGAGGTAGTAGGACGCCCAGATGGTGAAACCGCCCACGGCGATCGAGAAGGCGACCAGGAAGGTGTAGGGCCAGCGCAGGATGCGGACCCACGTCGGGGTCCGTCGCAGCGCCGGCGGTGTCGCGGTCTCGACCATGACCGGACCACCCCTCGCTCTCGAGCTCGTGGACCCTGCCGTGGCGCTGTCCGGCGTCGAATCGTCACGGGGGGCCATGGGGACATCTTAGAGGACGGGGGGTTGGCCCCCGGCAACCAATTTGTGTGCCGGGGGTCACCACCGCGTCCGTGCCGCCGCCCTCAGGCGTCGCTGCCCTCCTGGGGGACGTCGGCGACCGCGGTCGGATCATCGAGCCGGAACCGTGCGTACGCCTCTGCCGCCGTCTCGGCCTTGACCTCGCCGTTGGCGGCCAGGGCCTCGAGGACGCCGACCACGATCGACGCGGTGTCGATCTGGAAGAACCGCCGCGCGGCAGCCCGGGTGTCAGCGAAGCCGAACCCGTCCGCGCCGAGGGACGTCCACGGCTGGGGCACCCAGCGGGCGATCTGGTCGGGGACGGCACGCATGTAGTCGGTCACCGCCAACACCGGGCCGTGGGCATCGGCCAGCGCCCTGGTGACGTACGGCGTCGCAGGCTCGTCTCCGGGGGCGTTGAAGGTCGCCCGCTCTGCAGCGTCGGCGTCACGGGCGAGCTCGTTCCACGACGTCACCGACCAGACGTGGGCTCGGACGTCGTACTCCTCGGCGAGGATCCGCTGCGCCTCCAGCGCCCACGGCACGGCGACGCCGGAAGCGAGGATCTGCGCCTGCGGGGTCCCCTCGCCACGCTCGGGTGCCTCGCGGTAGCGGTACATCCCCTTCAGCAGCGCGTCCACATCGAGGCCCTCGGGCTCGGCGGGCTGGACGATGGGCTCGTTGTAGACGGTGAGGTAGTAGAAGATGTTCTCGCCGTGCGGGTGGTCCTCGGTGGAGCCGTACATCCGCTCCATGCCGTTCTGGACGATGCGGCTGATCTCGAACCCGAACGCCGGGTCGTAGTGCACAGCCGCGGGGTTGGTGCGGGCGAGCAGCGGCGAGTGGCCGTCGGCGTGCTGCAGTCCCTCGCCCGTCAGGGTGGTCCGACCGGCGGTCGCGCCGATCAGGAAGCCTTTCGAGAGCTGGTCGGCCATCGCCCACAGCGAGTCGCCGGTGCGCTGGAACCCGAACATCGAGTAGAAGATGTAGACCGGGATCATGGGCTCGCCGTGGGTCGAGTACGCCGATCCGGCGGCGGTCATCGAGGCGACGGCGCCGGCCTCGCTGATGCCCTCGTGAAGGAGCTGGCCGGACGTCGACTCCTTGTAGGCCAGCAGGATCTTGCGGTCGACCGACTCGTACGACTGCCCGTGCGGGTTGTAGACCTTGGCCGTCGGGAACATCGAGTCCATGCCGAACGTCCGGAACTCGTCCGGCGCGATCGGCACGACGCGCGAGCCCACACCCTTGTCGCGCATGAGGTTGCGCAGCAGGCGGACGAAGGCCATCGTCGTCGCGACCGGCTGGTTGCCGGACCCGCCCCGCAGCTCGGCGTACGTCGCGTCGCCGGGCAGCTCGAGCGGCTTGGCCCGGACGACGCGCTTGGGCAGCGACCCGCCGAGCTGACGGCGACGCTCCCGCATGTACTGCATCTCGTCGGAGTCCTCGCCCGGGTGGTAGAACGGCGCGAGCTCGGACCCGTCGATCTCCTCGTCGCTGATCGGCAGGTAGAGCCGGTCGCGGAACTTCTTGAGGTCGGCCTTGGTGAGCTTCTTCATCTGGTGGGTCGCGTTGCGGCCCTCGAGCGCGTCGATCGTCCAGCCCTTGATGGTCTGCGCGAGGATCACCGTCGGCTGCCCGGTGTGGTTCATCGCCGCATCGAAGGCGGAGAAGACCTTGCGGTAGTCGTGACCACCGCGCGGCAGCTTGGAGATCTGGTCGTCGGTGAGGTGCTCCACCATCTTGAGCAGCCGCGGGTCGGCCCCGAAGAAGTGGTCGCGCGTGTAGGCGCCGTCCTCCATCGAGTAGGTCTGGAACTGCCCGTCGGGCGTACGGTTCATCTGGTTGACCAGGACGCCGTCGACGTCACGGGCCAGAAGGTCGTCCCACTCGCGACCCCAGATGACCTTGACGACGTTCCAGCCGGCGCCGCGGAAGGTCGACTCGAGCTCCTGGATGATCTTGCCGTTGCCTCGGACCGGCCCGTCGAGCTGCTGCAGGTTGCAGTTGATGACGAACGTGAGGTTGTCGAGCTCCTCCCGGGCGGCGAGTCCGATCGCGCCCAGGGACTCGGGCTCGCCCATCTCGCCGTCGCCGAGGAACGCCCACACGCGCTGCTCGCTGGTGTCCTTGATGCCGCGGTTCTGGAGGTAGCGGTTGAACCGCGCCTGATAGATCGAGTTGAGTGCCGCCAACCCCATCGAGACGGTCGGGAACTCCCAGAAGTCGGGCATCAGCCGGGGGTGCGGGTAGGACGCGAGCCCCTTGCCCGGACCATGGCTGACCTCCTGGCGGAACTTGGCGAGCTGCTCGGCGGTCAGGCGACCCTCGAGGAACGCGCGGGCATAGATGCCGGGGGAGGCGTGGCCCTGGATGAAGACCTGGTCGCCGCCGCCCGGGTGGTCCTTGCCGCGGAAGAAGTGGTTGAAGCCGACCTCGTACAGGCTGGCTGCGGACTGGTACGTCGCGATGTGCCCGCCGACGCCCAGGCCCTCTCGATTGGCCCGCGAGACCATCACGGCGGCATTCCACCGGATGTAGGCGCGGATGCGTCGCTCGACGTCCTCGTCTCCGGGGAACCAGGGCTCGCGCTCGGGCGGGATCGAGTTGATGTAGTCGGTGCTGGTGAGAGCGGGGACCCCGACCTGCTTCTCCCGGGCCCGCTCGAGCAGGCGCAGCATCATGTAGCGCGCGCGTCCGCGGCCCCGTCCCTCGACCATCTCGTCGAAGGACTCGAGCCACTCTGTGGTCTCGTCCGGGTCGATGTCGGGAAGCTGGGACGGGAGGCCCTCGTGGATGACGGGGGGCCGGTCGGATGACTGGGCCACTTCGAATCCTTTTCTCGCGAGATCGCGACTGCGCCGGATGTGGGCAGCAACGCTGTCGACGGCTCCAGGTGGGTCGCCTGCCGTCCGCCGTCCATCTTTCCACTGCGTTCCAGTACCCGCGAGTAGCCGCCCCTCCGGGCGGACCTAAGGGCTCTGCGGAGCGCTCCCTGCCCCACCTTCGCCGAGAGCCGCTAGTGTGTGGCGCCTAGGCAGGAAGAAGCCTGGGAACACATCACTTGGGGAGGCATCGGTGAGCGCCACCGCGCAGGACGCGGACCGTCCGGGGCATGGGGACCGTCTGGGCTTCAAGCCCGACATGGTGGTCCAGGAGCTCGGTTGGGACGAGGACGTCGACGACGCGCTTCGTGAAGCGATCGAGAGTCGCATCGGCAGCGAGATGGTGGACGGCGACTACGGCGAGGTCGTGGACGGTGTCGTGCTCTGGTGGAGGGACGACGACGGCGACCTGGCCGACGCGTTGATGGACTCGCTCCAAGACCTTGCCGAGGGCGGGACCGTATGGCTCCTGACGCCCAAGGTCGGCCGACCCGGGTACGTCGACAACGGGGACATCGCCGAGGCAGCTCCGATCGCAGGGCTGTCGACCACGACGACCGCGTCGGCAGGCCCTGACTGGGCCGCGACGAAGCTGTCCACCCACAAGCGCTGACTCGTCGCGCCGGGTGGCGCGAAGCCGGGTGGCCGACGCCGGAGGAGCGCGGGTTCTCCTTGGTGTAACTCATGGTTACACTAAGGGCCACGTGCCCCCGACTTCCGAGGTACCACCATGACGAACCAGCTCCGCGGACCGGGCCAGCACCCCGCCGCTGCATCCGCGCTGACTCTCGCCTCCCTCGCCACGTGCGGCGTCGTCCGACCGTACGGTCCCCGTGCCCTCGTCGGCGTCGGGCGGGCCCTGGCCCGCTGGGGCACCGGTCTGGCCGGCGGCTACGCCTCGCTCGCCGCGCGGACCCCCAACGCCGTCGCCATCCACGACGATCTCGGGTCCATCACCTTCGCCGATCTCGGTGCCCAGGCCAACGCGTTCGCCCGTGCGCTGTCCGACCTGGGCGTCGGCGAGGGCGACGGCGTCGCGCTGATGGCTCGCAACCACCGCTGGTTCGTGATCACCGCCATCGCCGTCGCGCGGCTCGGCGCCGACGTCCTCTATCTCAACACCGCGTTCTCCGGCCCTCAGGTGCGCGAGCTGCTCGAGCGCGAGAAGCCGGCGGCGATCGTCCACGACGACGAGTTCTCCGACGTCGTGGCGTCGGCACCCTCGGACGCAGCCCGCGTCGTCGCCTGGGCCGACGTTCCTGGTCCGGGCACCGTCGGATCGCTTGTCAGCACCCGTCCCGGCACCGACCTGCCGGCCCCGCGGCGCGAGGGCCGCTCCGTGATCCTCACCTCGGGCACGACCGGAGCGCCGAAGGGCGCGGCCAGGGGGTCCGGCTCGCTCAGCGCCGGAGCCGCGCTGCTGTCCCGCATCCCGCTCCGCGCGCGGATGACCGTCCACGTGGCGGCCCCGCTGTTCCACACCTGGGGATGGGGCCACCTCAACCTCGCGATGCTCCTCGGGTCCACGCTCGTCCTACGACGCCGCTTCACACCGCGTGACTTCCTCGACACCCTGGCCCGGACCCGGTCCGACGCGGCGGTGGTCATCCCGGTGATGCTGCAGCGCGCGCTCCAGCTGCCGAAGGAAGAGCTCGACTCCTACGACCTGAGCGCACTCACGATCGTCGCGGCCAGCGGCTCGTCGCTTCCCGGCGACCTCGCGACCGCGTGGATGGACCAGTACGGCGACAACCTCTACAACACCTACGGCTCGACCGAGTGCGCGTGGGTGACGATCGCGCAACCCGCCGAGATGCGCGCGCACCCCGGCACGGCGGGTGCACCACCGATCGCGACGGTGATCGCCCTCTACGACACCGAGGGGCGTCCGGCGACCGGCTCGAGCGGACGCATCTTCGTCCGCAACGGCCTGCCGTTCGAGGGGTACACGCACGGCGGCGGCAAGGAGGTCGTCGACGGTCTGATGTCGACCGGCGACGTCGGCACCATCCGCGACGGTCTGCTCTTCGTCGAGGGCCGTGACGACGAGATGATCGTCTCCGGCGGGGAGAACGTCTATCCGCAAGAGGTCGAGAACTGTCTCGCGAGGCACCCGGCCGTCCTGGAGGTCGCCGTCGTCGGCGTGGAGGACGTCGACTTCGGGCACCGCCTGCTGGCCTGGGTCGCCCTGCGGCCGGGGCACGACGTGACCGAGGACGACCTCAAGCTCCACGTGCGCGAGCGTCTCGCTCGGTACAAGGTCCCGCGCGAAGTACGCTTCCTGCACGAGCTGCCGCGCAACGCGACGGGCAAGATCCTGAAGCGCCGGCTGACCCACACCGACGAGAGCGAGTGACTTCCCTCCATGACGATCGAGATCGGGACCACGGCCCCTGACTTCACCCTCAAGAACCAGCACGGCGAGGAGGTCTCCCTCTCGGCGCTCCGCGGCAAGAAGACGCTGCTCGTCTTCTATCCGTTCGCGTTCAGCGGGATCTGCTCCGGCGAGCTGTGCGAGCTGCGCGACAACCTCGCTGCGTTCAACGAGCTCGATGCCGACGTGCTGGCGATCTCGTGCGACCCGATGTTCGCTCTGCGGGCCTTCTCCGAGAAGGACGGGCTCACGTTCTCGCTGCTGAGCGACTTCTGGCCGCACGGTGCGGTCGCGACCTCGTACGGGGTCTTCGACGCCGACCGTGGGTGTGCGCTGCGAGGCAGCTTCCTGGTCGACGAGGAGGGTGTCGTGCGGTGGAAGATCGAGAACGGACTTCCCGACGCGCGCGACCTTGCCGGCTACCTCGGCGCACTGCAGGAAATCTCTGCATGATCCTGCCGCGCAGACCCGGATCTGTGCAAGACTGATGAGCGCGTGGCCGCTGGTGACCCGAGACGCCAGCGGCCACGCCTCTGTCTTCATCCAGGGCGCCATCCGATACTCTGGAGCGCCGCGCGGCGTCGGGCGCATAGCTCAGCGGTAGAGCACCTCGCTTACAACGAGGCGGTCGGGGGTTCGATCCCCTCTGCGCCCACCACGAATCCCACGAGAGTCGCGTTGCCTGTGTGCGCAGGGCTCTCGTCGTGCGCGCAGCCTGATGCCACGTATTAGCGGTCGTGTCGCGGGGTCGCGGCGGTTATGGTCGGAGACGCCGCACACTGTCACCAGGGGGAGACGTGCCCGACTTTATGCCTGCCGCGACCGTCACTGACGTCACGGCGCCGCTCGCGATCACGGGGTGGGACATCGGGGTGGTGATCGAGTACTGAGCGCGCAGGCTCGTGGGGCGGACGCACCGGCGATGTGGTCGACGGTGCGTCGTGCTGTCCACCGGATCGAGAGGCGACGTGGCGCGGTCCTCGTCGCGGTGCTGGCGCTCACGACCGCGTTCCGCCTGCCGTACCTGTGGGCGCCGCTGTCCTCGGACGAGGGCGGGTTCCTTCTCGTCGCCCACCAGTGGGGGACGACGGACGGTTCGCTGTACGGCAACCAGTGGGTCGACCGTCCTCCCGGCCTGATCCTCCTCTTCGGCTTCGCCGATCTGCTCTCCGGCTCCCTCGGAGACCGGGTCGCACTCCGCCTGGTGGCGCTGGTGCTCGCCCTCGTCGCGGTCGCCGCCGCCTGGTACGCGGGACGAGCTGTCGGCGGCACGCGCGGCGCGCTGGCCGCCGCGCTGGTGATGTGCGCGGTGACCTCCACCCCGGCGTTCAGCGGGCCGCGCATGGCCACGGTGTTCCCGGCGGTCGTCTTCGCCGCGGTCACCGTCGCGCTCGCGCTCGCCGCGGCGTACGAGGTGACGTCTCCACGGGTGCGCGCGGCGCTCGCGGCCGGGGCGGGTGTCACCGGCGTGGTGGCCGTGCTGATGAAGCAGAACGTCGTCGACGGACTGGTCTTCGCCGCGGTGCTCTGGGCGTTGAGCGGTCGCCGTGGCTGGAAGCTGGCGGCGGCGGGCGCGGCCGGTGCCTCGCTGCCGCTCCTCGCCACGCTCGTCTGGGCGGTGACCGGACCCGGCCTCGGGGGGTTCTGGGAGGCGATGTACGGCTTCCGCGAGCAGGCGGCGGAGGTCATCATCAGCTCGAGCTCCGTCGCGCCCGAGCTGCGGATGCGCCTCTTCGTGCTCGCCCTCGTGGGAACGGGTGCGTTCCTCCTCGGTGTCCTGACCGTGTGGGGGGCGGTCCGCGAACGCCGCCGGCCGGTCGCGGTCGCCACCCTCGCGGTCCTGGCCTGCGCCGTTGTCGGGATCGTCGGCGGTGGGTCCTGGTGGCGCCACTACGCGCTCCAGCTCGCGCTCCCGCTGGCCCTCGGTGCGGCGCTCGCCGTGCGCAGCGGGCTCCTGCGCACCACGCGTGTGGCCGTCGCCCTGGCCCTCGTGGCCACGTTCGTGGCCGTGGCGTGGCGAACTCCCGCAGCGCTCGAGGGCCGGCCGACGAGCGGCACGGCCGTGGGGGAGTGGATCGGCGAGCGGACCGAGCCCGGCGACGCGGGCCTGGTCGCCTACGGCTCGCCGCAGGTCCTGCGGGTCGCAGGGCTGTTCGCGCCGTACCCCTACTCGTGGAGCCTGCCCGTCCGCGTCCTCGACCCCGATCTCGACGAGATGACGGCGCTGCTGGCCGGCCCCGAGGCGCCGGAGTGGCTGGTGGAGATGGGGTCTTTCACCTGGTGGGGGATCGACACCGACGCGTTCAACCGGGTCGTCTCGACGCGATACCGCGAGGTCGCCGACGTCTGCGGGCACCGCGTCTACCTGCGTTCCGACGTCGAGCGCGACGTCGGGTCGGCGACGTCGTGGTGTCCTGCGCTGTACGGACGGACCACGCCGTGGCCGTAGGCTGACGGGCGTGAGCGACCTGCGAGTCCACGACGTCATCGCCCTCCTCGACAGGTGGTACCCACCGGGTCACGCCGACTCCTGGGACGCGGTCGGGACGTCGGTCGGTGATCCCGACGCCCCGCTGCGTCGGATCCTGCTCGCGGTCGATCCCGTACGCGCGGTGGTCGACGAGGCGATCGCCTTCGAGGCCGACCTCGTCGTCACGCACCACCCGCTCCTGCTCAAGGGCGTGCACTCGGTCGCGGCCACGACCCCGAAGGGCCGGGTCGTCACGGACCTCGTACGCCACGGCATCACGCTGCACACCTGCCACACCAACGCCGACTCGCCGGCGCTCGGGGTCTCCGACTCGCTCGCCCGTGCACTCGGGCTCACCGACCTCAGGCCGCTGGACGCCGATCCGGTCGAACCGCTCGACGCGTGGGTGGTCTACGTTCCCCGCGACGCCGCCGCTGCGGTCGCCTCCGCGATGCACGACGCGGGCGCGGGGTCGGTCGGCGACTACGACCGGTGCCAGTTCGTCAGCGACGGGACGGGGTCGTTCCGGCCTGGGGAGGGGGCGGCACCGGCGATCGGGGAGGTCGGTGCGGTCGAGCACGTCGCGGAGACCCGCGTCGAGATGGTCGCTGCCCGACGGCTGCGCGAAGCCGTGCTGGCCGCTGCGCTCGCGGCCCACCCGTACGAGGAGGTCGCCTACACCGTCACCGAGATCGCCGAGGTCCCCGATCCCGACCGGGGCAGCGGACGCGTGGGAATCCTCGCGGACCCGGTGCCGTTGGGCAGGTTCGCGACGCAGGTCCTCGAAGCGCTGCCTGCCCACCACAGCGCCGTGAGGGTCGCGGGCGATCCCGACGCGCCGGTGCGCACGGTCGCCGTCTGCGGCGGGTCCGGTGACTTCCTCCTGGACCGCGCGCGCTCGCTCGGCGTGGACGCGTACGTCACGTCCGACCTCAGGCACCATCCCGTCTCGGAGCTGCGCGAGCACGCCGACGCCCCCGCGGTCCTCGACGTGCCGCACTGGGCGGCCGAGTGGACCTGGCTGCCCGTGCTGGCCGAGCGGCTGCGAGGCTGGCTCGACGAGCGAGGGAGTACGGTTCAGGTCCAGGTCTCAACCGCCGTGACCGACCCGTGGACGTCGCACCTCGGGTGGTCGGAGTAATACGGTGGAGCACCTGCCATGTCCAGCGGTACGCACTCACCGGTCCGTACCCGTCAGAGGAGCCCACGCTGAAGGCTGACCCGTTCGACCAGCTTGCCCTGCTCGACGTCCAGAGTCTGGACTCGCAGCTCGCACGGCTCGCCCACCGCCGCAAGACCCTGCCCCAGGTCGCGACGCTCGAGCAGCTGCGCCGGGAGCGCGAGACGGTCCACGCGCGCAGCGTCCAGGCGCAGACCAGGGTGTCGGACCTCACGGCCGACCAGGCCAAGGCCGACCGCGAGGTCGCCAACGTCCGGGCACGGCGCGACCGCGACCAGACCCGGCTCGACTCGGGTCAGGTCGGCAGCCCCAAGGACCTGCAGCGGCTCCAGGACGAGATCGTCGCGCTCGACCGGCGCATCGGCTCGCTCGAGGACGACGAGCTCGAGGTGATGGAGGAGCTCGAGGCGGCCCAGAACGAGCTGGCCGCGGCAACCGGAGAGCTGGCCTCGATCGAGGCACGGATCGCCGACGAGCTCGGTGCTCTCCAGGAGTCGACAGCCGACCTCGACGCGGCGGCGGAGGCGCTGCGTGCCGAGCGCGGCCAGACGGTCGGACGTGTCTCCGACCCGTTGCTCGCGCTCTACGACAAGATCCGCGACACCCACGGCGGCGTCGGAGCCGCGGCCCTGCGCCACAAGCGGTGCGAGGGCTGCCGGCTCGAGATCAACGGTGCCGACCTTCGCGAGATCGCCGCCACGCCGAGCGACGTCGTGCTGCGCTGCCCGGAGTGCAACCGGATCCTCGTCCGGACCGGCGAGTCCGGGCTGTGACGGCGCCGCGTCGCGTCGTCATCGAGGCCGACGGAGGCTCGCGCGGCAACCCTGGCCCCGCGGCGTACGGTGCGGTCCTCCGTGATGCCGACACCGGGGCGGTCATCGCCCAGCGGGCGGAGACGATCGGGATCGCGACCAACAACGTCGCCGAGTACAGCGGGCTCATCGCCGGCCTCGAGCTCCTCGCCGAGCACGCCCCGGAGGCCGAGGTCGAGGTCCGGATGGACTCCAAGCTCGTGATCGAGCAGATGGCGGGCCGGTGGCGGGTCAAGCATCCCGACATGAAGCCGCTCGCCCTGCGGGCCCAGCAGCTCGCCCCGTTCGGCGTCGAGTGGACGTGGGTGCCGCGCGAGCGCAACAAGGCTGCGGACGCGATCCTCAACGACGCGCTCGACGAGGCGGCCGGCAAGCCCAAACGGCGCCGAGCGGCAGACCCGGCCCCCCAGGCCCCCGGGACGACGGCGACCGCTGCCCCGGCCGGGTCCCGCAACCCGATGGTCGGGTGGCGCGATCCGCTGGCCGACCCGCCGACCACGTTGACGCTGGTCCGCCACGGCGCCACCGACAGCACGCTCGCGAAGGTCTTCTCCGGGTCCGACGGCGCTGACCCCGGCCTGAACGACGTCGGCCGCGCCCAGGTCCACCGTGCGGCGGCGTACGTCTCCCGTGCCGACGCCGAGGCCGTCGACGTCGTCGTGAGCTCGCCGCTGCGTCGCTGCCGCGAGACCGCCGAGGTGCTGGCGAACGACCTCGGCGTCGAGGTCGTCGTGGAGCCCGGACTGGTCGAGGCGTCGTTCGGCGCGTGGGACGGCCTGACGTTCGCGCAGGTCCAGGAGCGCGACCCGGAGGCCCTCGACGCGTGGCTCGCCTCGACGTCCGTGGCGCCGCCGGGCGGTGAGTCGTACGACGACGTGTTTGCGCGCGTCCAGCGCTTGCAGCGTCGGCTCGTGGCGTCGTACGGCGGCAAGCACGTCGTGCTCGTGAGCCACGTGACGCCGATCAAGATGTTCGTCAGGCTGGCGCTCGACGCACCGATGCCGGTCATCCACCGGCTCGAGCTGCAGCCCGCGTCGGTGAGCACGGTGCGGGTCTGGCCGGACGGCATCTCGACCCTGCGCGCGTACGACGTCGTCCCCGTCTGACCGTCCCGCCCCCGGCTGGCCGTCCCTCCCCTCCCCGACAGGCCGTCCCCTCCCCGCTAGGCCGTCCCCTCCCCGCTGTGTGCAGTACGTCAAGGAATTGCGTACCGGATTCCTTGACCAACTGCACACAGCGCGGACGGAGCGGGGGGTCAGACCTCGGTCACGACGACGTCCAGGCGGCCCGCGTGCTGCTCGACGGTCCAGCCGAGGTCGCGCAGGTCGGCGGCGAGCGCGGACACCGTCGCCGGTGACGCGCCCTCGCGCAGGAGCGCCCGGACGATCCTGCCCTTGGTGGCCTTGTTGAAGTGGCTGACGACGCTCCGACGACCGTTCGACTCGTGCAGGACACGGACGGTCGCGACCCGGTCCTTCGGTCCGTGGGGTCGCCAGAGCGCGGCGTACGTCGAGGACCGGAGGTCGATCAGCAGACCGTCGCCGACCGCGTCGGCGACGACCGGCCCGAGCTCGTCGCGCCACTGGCTCGCGATGGTGCCCAGCCCGGGCAGCGTCACGTTGCCCGACAACCGATAGGCCGGGATGCGGTCCGTCGGACGGAGGAGCCCGAAGAGGCCGCTGGCGAAGGCCAGGCTGCGGCTGGCCCGCCGCCGTGCGGCCGGGTCCAGCGTGCCGAGGTCGAGCGCGGAGTACAGCACGCCGTCGTAGACGGCGTCGGCCCGCGCGGTCGGCTCGGTCCAGAGGCTCGCGTCGCGGGCGAGCGCGTCGGCCTGCGTCGGGCCGAGCCCGAGGACCGCAGCCGCGCGGGCAGGGTCCCGGGTGCACAGGTCCACGAGCGTGTCCGCGATCCGGCGACGGGTCGGCGTCAGCGTCGGGAAGGACAACGTGGAGAGATCGAGCGGGCGACCCCGCCGGGGGACGGACTTGCCTTCGGACGGCGGGAGGAGGACCAGCACCCACTGATCCTACGGAGCGGGCATCGGACCGATCGTGTCGGCCCGCGCGGGGATCGACCGCTCTCTAGGGTGGCGGCATGACCCGTGCGTACTACTCGGTCGACCCGTCCGCCGTGCCCGCCCTCGAGAGCCGCATCGACGCGGTCGCGCAGGAGCTGGGGATCGATGCGGCGTTCCCGCCCGCGGTCCTGGAGGAGGCAGCGACCTCGGCGGCCAGGGTCCAGCTCCCCGACCTCGACCGGACCGACCTGCCGCTCCTCACCATCGACCCACCCGGGGCCCGCGACCTCGACCAGGCGATGTTCATCGAGCGTCGCGGGGAGGGGTGGACCGTGCACTACGCGATCGCCGACGTCGCCTCGTACGTCGTCCCCGGCGGTGCGGTCGACGAGGAGGCGCACCGGCGCGGCCAGACGTTGTACGCCCCGACGCGACGGATCCCGCTCCACCCTGCGGTGCTGTCCGAGGATGCTGCGAGCCTGCTTCCCGACGTCGTGCGTCCCGCCGTGCTCTGGTCGATCGACCTCGACGCCGCGGGCCGTCAGGTCGGCGTCGCGGTGACGCGCGCACGGGTCCGCAGCACGGCCCAGCTCGACTACGACGGCGTGCAGGCCCAGGTGGTGGCCGGTTCAGGCCCGGAGACGCTGACGCTGCTGCGTGAGGTGGGGGAGCGGCGACAGGCGCTGGAGGCCGAACGGGGCGGTGTGAGCCTCCCGTTGCCCTCGCAGGAGATCGACCGCGCGGAGGACGGCTCGTGGTCCTTGACGTTCCGCGAGCCGGTGCCGGCGGAGGGGTGGAACGAGCAGATCTCGCTTCTCACCGGGATGGCGGCGGCCGGTCTCATGCTGGAGGCGGGAGTCGGGCTGGTGCGCACGCTGCCGCCCGCGGACGAGCGAGCGGTCGGGCGGTTGAAGAGGGCGGCGCGTGGGCTCGAGGTCCCGTGGCCCGAGGCGATGTCGTACCCCGACTTCGTCCGGACCCTCGATCCGGCGAACCCCCGGCACGTCGCGATGCTCGAGGCGTGCACGGGCCTGCTGCGCGGGGCGGACTACGCCGCGTTCGACGGGGCGCCGCCGGACTACGCCGAGCACAGCGCGATCGCGGCGCCGTACGCCCACGCGACGGCGCCGCTGCGGCGGCTCGCGGACCGCTACGTGAGCGAGGTGTGCCTCGCGGTCAGTGCGGGCGTGGACGTGCCCGAGTGGGTACGGGCCGGGCTTCCGAGGCTGCCCGCGGTGATGGCGGGGACCGGCCGCGTCGCCTCGTCGTTCGACCGAGCGGTGCTCGACCTGGTGGAGGCCGTCGTGCTGGCCGACGCCGTCGGACGCACGTTCACCGGCACGGTGATCGACGCCGACGACAAGGATCCGACTCGCGGGACGGCCCTCCTCGACGACCCTGCGGTCGAGGCTCCGGTCGCGGCGGACGTGCCGCTGCCCCTGGGTGAGCCCGTACGGCTGACCTTGGAGCGGGCCGACGTCGATGCGCGCTCCGTACGCTTCCGGTGGGACGGGCCGTGACAGGAACCCGTGGGCTGCCTCAGAGCCGGCCGGCGCCTTCCGCGACGAGCCACAGCCCGAAGACCGCGAACAACGCCGACGCGCCGTAGCGGATGGCCTTCTCCGGCAGCTGCTTGCCGATCCAGGCGCCGAGCAGGATCGCGAGCGCGTCGGCGGCGACCATGCCCACCGTGCTGCCGACCCACGTGCCGAACCAGTCCTCCTGCGTGGCGAGCGTGATGGTCGCGAGCATCGTCTTGTCACCGAGCTCGGCGAGGAAGAACGCCCCGCCGACGGCCCACACCGCGGACCCGCTGCTGCGGGTGGCCTTCTCCCGCTCGTCGGCGCTGAGCTCGTCGCCGCGCAGGGTCCAGGCGGCGAAGAAGAGGAACGCCAGACCGGCGGCGAGGGTGATCCACTGCTGCGCATCCGCGAACGCCTCACCGACCCAGAACCCGATGCCCACCGAGAGGAGGTGGACGACCGCGGTGGCGACCGTGATGCCGATCAGCACGTCGCGGGGTCGGTAGCGGGTGGCGAACGTCATCGCCATCAGCTGGCTCTTGTCGCCGAGCTCGGCCACGAAGATGACCGCGGTGCTCAGCAAGAACGCGTACAGCATGAGAAGGGCTCCTCGGCACCTGGTCGAGGAGCCTCGAGGGAGTCCCTTCGACCAGGCACGTCCATAGGGTCGTGTCGCTGGCCGAAAGTCTCGTCCGCGCCGCGCGAGGCGACGCCGTCCGTACCGGACCCGGAGGTCAGTGTGTCGACACGGATGTTGGGGACTACTCCCTTTCGCTCCACCCAGCGTACGGCGGGCGGGGGGATGCGGCCAGACCGGGGAGGGTGATGTCGGCTACTGTGGCTGCTGCGGATGAGTCGGCCGGGCGGCCGCGTCGTCGTCGGTCTCGCACCGAGGGCGCCGAGGAAGGTCCGGACTCCACAGAGCACGATGGTGGGTAACGCCCACCCACGGCGACGTGCGGGACAGTGCCACAGAGAGCAGACCGCCAGCGGCCTCACGCGACGCGTGAGGTGCGGGTAAGGGTGAAAGGGTGGGGTAAGAGCCCACCAGCGCCTCGGGTGACCGGGGCGGCTAGGTAAACCCCATCGGGAGCAAGACCAAGAAGGACCTTCGGGTCCGCGCAGGCGCTGACGCTGCTCGCCGAGCCTGCGGGTAGGTCGCTGGAGCGTCGTGGTGACGCGACGCCGAGAGAGATGGTCGCCGGGGCGGAGACGCCCTGACAGAATCCGGCCTACAGGCCGGCTCATCCGCCCTTAGCGACCGACGGCGCGGCCGAGGAGGCCGCGGCGATCCGCCCACCTCTCGAAGACCACGGTGAAGAACGGCGGTACGGCGGACGCCAGCGCGGCGATCGTCACCTTGAACGACCAGCCGAACGCGCGCCACGCGACGAGGCACATGAGGACGTACGCCACGAAGATGCCGCCGTGGATGGGACCGAAGATCTTGACGCCCAGCTCGGTGGTCTCGAGGACCCACTTGAAGAACATCCCGATCAGCAGGCCGGCCCAGGACACCGCCTCGGCGAAGGCGACCACGCGGAAGGCGGTCCGGGTGCGGGCGTGGGTCTGCGGGGGTGTGGCGAGTGCGGTCACGGCACCGACCGTACCTGGTGGTGCGGCAGCATCCCACGGTCCCTACGACAGTGCGTCGTAGATCACTCTGACCCCGGTCACGGCAGCGTCAGGATCTCCGCGCCCGAGTCGGTCACCAGGAGCGTGTGCTCGAACTGCGCCGTGCGCGAGCGGTCCTTGGTCGTCGCCGTCCAGCCGTCGTCCCACAGGTCCCAGTCGATGGTGCCGAGGGTGAGCATCGGCTCGATCGTGAAGGTCATCCCGGTCTTGATCACGGTGTCGTGTCCCGGGTCGTCGTAGTGCGGCACGATCAGTCCGTCGTGGAAGGCCGGACCGACGCCGTGCCCGGTGAAGTCGCGGACGACTCCGTAGCCGAAGCGCTTGGCGTAGGACTCGATGACACGGCCGACAACGTTGATGCGACGTCCGGGCTTCACCGCCCGGATGGCGCGCATGAGCGCCTCTTCCGTGCGTTCGACGAGGAGCCGCGACTCCTCGTCGACGTCGCCGACGAGGTAGGTCTTGTTGGTGTCGCCGTGCACCCCGCCGACGTAGGCGGTGATGTCGATGTTGACGATGTCGCCGTCCTCGAGCGGGCGGGCGTCGGGGATGCCGTGGCAGATCACCTCGTTGACGCTGGTGCACAGCGACTTGGGGTAGCCGCGGTAGCCGAGCGTCGAGGGGTACGCGCCGTGCTCGACGAGGAAGGCGTGGCCGACGGCGTCCAGCTCGTCGGTCGTGACACCTGGCGCGATCGCTGCCTCGACCGCGTCCAGGGCCTGGGCGGCGAGCCGGCCCGCGTAGCGCATCGCCCGGATCGTCTCGGCGCTGCGGATCTCGGGGCCCTCGTACGGCGCGGGCGCCTTGCGGCCGACGTACTCGGGCACCTCGATCGAGGCGGGGACGCTGCGACGGGGGGAGAGGGTGTGGGGGCTCAGCACGGTCACGCGTCGAGTGTAGGCGGGACCGCCGGGGCGTTCGGCGAGCCTCGTCCTGCTCGGGCAGGATGGGGGCAGGAGGTCAATGATGGCGGACGCGAAGTTCTACTACTGCATCAAGCACCACACGGTCGAGGGCGAGGAGGGCTGCAAGGCGATCGATCGCCTGGGCCCGTACTCCACCCGCGAGGAGGCCGAGCACGCGCTCGAGCTGGCGCAGGAGCGCAACGAGCGGTGGGACAACGATCCCGAGTGGAACGACGATGCTCCTGGTCCCGGGCGGTCCACCACCTGACCCCGTGACCGGGCTGCCGGTCGACGGGGTCATCATGGGATCCTGCCGACCCGAGGAGTCCCATGCCTGCGCTCCGGCCCTTCACCGACGTCAGCGCCGTCCGTCCGACCGACGACGGCTTCGCGGCTGAGGTCGACCCCGAGTGGGCGGTCGCGGACAAGCCCAACGGCGGCTACCTGCTCGCGCTGCTCGGGCGAGCAGCGGTCGCGAGCGTCGGGCACGAGCACGTGATCACGTCGTCGGCACACTTCCTCCACTCGCCCGATTCCGGGCCGGTCGAGATCGAGACCGTGGTGCTGCGCAAGGGTCGCAGCGCCGACCACGTACGAGCGACGATGCGGCAGGACGGCCAGGCCTGCGTCGAGGCGGTGCTCATGGTGGGGCGACTCGCCGACGGCGCCCCTGCCCACTGGGACCGTGGTGCGCCACCCCGGCCGGCCGGCGACCGCGACGAGGGAGTGCGGGTGCCCGGCACCAGCCCGACCGGCGTACCGGTGCCGGTGATGGAGCAGGTCGACCTGCGCCTCGACCCCGTGACCCTGGGCTTCGCCGCCGGTCGTCCGAGCGGGTCGGGGGAGCTGCGCGGCTGGCTGTCGTTCCTCGACGACGCGCCGTTCGACCCGGTCTCGCTGCTCTACGCCGTCGACGCATTCCCTCCCGCGACGTTCGAGATCGAGCCGACGGGCTGGGTGCCCACGCTCGAGATGACCGTCTACGTGCGGGCGCTGCCCGCGCCGGGTCCGCTCACGATCCTGCACCGTGCCCAGACCGTCGCGGCCCAGCGGGTCGACGAGGCCACGTTCGTCTGGGACAGCACCGGACGGCTCGTCGCGCAGGCGACCCAGCTCGCGGGGATCCGACTGGGCTGACGGCCCCCCGCGCGCCGGGCGCGCCCGGCGCGCGGGGCGACGGCCTCAGAAGGTGTGCTCGTCGGTGGGGAACGCCGCGCCCTCCACGTCGGAGACGTACGCGCGCGCGGCGTCGAGCATCGTCGCCCGCAGGTCGGCGTAGGTCTTCACGAACCGTGGCAGCCTGCCAGTGCGCAGCCCCATCATGTCCTGCCAGACCAGGACCTGGGCGTCGGTGCCGACGCCGGCTCCGATCCCGATCGTCGGGATGGTCAGACGCTGAGTGATCTCGGTCGCGACGTCACCCGGCACCATCTCCATGACCACCGCGAACGCGCCTGCCTCCTGGACCGCGAGCGCGTCGTCGATCGTCTTCTTGGCCGCGTCACCGCGTCCTTGCACGCGGTAGCCGCCGAGCGAGTGCTCCGACTGCGGGGTGAAGCCGATGTGAGCCATCACGGGGATGCCACCTTGGGTGAGTCGCCGGATCTGCGGCGCCATCTCTGCCCCGCCCTCGAGCTTGACGCTGTGGGCACGGCCCTCCTTCATGAAGCGGACGGCGGTGTCGTACGCCTGCTCCGGCGACCCTTGATAACTGCCGAAGGGCAGGTCGGCGACGACGTGTGCGTACGTCACCGAACGCGTGACACCCCGCACGAGCGGGACCAGCTCGTCGACGGAGACGGGCAGCGAGGACTCGTACCCGTAGACGTTGTTGGCGGCCGAGTCGCCGACGAGCAGGACGAGCACGCCGGCCTCGTCGAAGATCTCCGCGGCGTACTGGTCGTAGGCGGTGAGCATCGCCCACTTCTCACCGCGCTCCTTCATCTGCTGGAGCGTGTGGGTGCGGACGCGTTTGCGTGCTGCCGGCGGCGGCGTGGACGCGGTGCCGTACGGCGCGGGTTCTTCAGCGGAGGGTGGCGTTCCTGTGGGTTCGGTCATCGTCGTTCCTTCGTTCTCGCAGCTCCCGGACGGAGTCCGCGGACGCCTTCAGCCTGCCACGGGGTCAGCGGCTCGTTGCACCCCCGGACGACGACCCTGATGTGTTTTGCGTAACACGCAATTAACCGTTTGCCGTGCGCGAGAAATGGAATTCCGCCAGATTGGGCCCACACGATTTCATCGAGCGAAGAGGTGGAGCGATGAGGGAACGTCAGAGGCCCGGCAGTCGCCGGGGAGGGATGGTGGCGTCGCTCGCAGCGCTCGCCCTGACCATGGGAGCGCTCGGGCAAGGGTCCGCGGTGGCCGACGAGCCGAGCGAGTACGAGCCCGGGAGAACGACGATCGTCGAGGTCGCGCTCGACGGGCGGGCCGACCACGAGCGGCTCACGGCGCTCGGACTGGACGAGGTCGGACACCACGGAGGCGCCGGACACCGCGGTGGTGACGTGGAGGTGATGCTGCACGGCGAGTCCGACGCACGCGCGTTGCGCAAGGCCGGCTTCGGCTGGGACGTGGTGGTCGAGGACGTCGACGCCGTCAACCGCAAGGCGCGTGCCGCCGAAGCACAGGCGGCGGCGGCAGCTGCCGCCGACCCGGCCGAGCGCTCGGACCTCCCGACCGGGCGGGTGTCCTACCGGACCTTGAAGGACGTCAACGCCGAGCTGAAGGAGCTGGCGAGGCGCTACCCCCGGACGGTCTCGCTGTTCCGGCTGCCACGCCCCTCGCTGCTCGGCACGCCCGTGTACGGCGTGGAGGTCACGCACGACGTGACGGCTGACAGCGGCAAGCCCGTGTTCCTCCTCACGGGTCTGACGCACTCGCGGGAGTGGCCCACGACCGAGCTGACGATGGAGTTCCTCTGGGACCTCGTCCAGAACGACGGCGACGACGCACGCATCACGTCCTTGCTCGAGCGAGGACGTCTCGTCGCCGTGCCCGTGGTCAACCCCGACGGGTACGAGATGTCACGCGGGCTGGTCCACGAGCAGAAGCGAAAGAACTGTCGCGTACGCGACGGTGCCGTCCCGACACGGGCCGAGTGCGCAGCAGCCGGGGCGGCCAACCTGGGCGTCGACCTGAACCGCAACTACACGGCGTTCTGGGGCGGTCCGGGGTCCGGGGCACGCGCGACCGACAGCAACTACCGCGGTGCCGCACCGGCCTCGGAGCCGGAGATCGCCAACATGATCGACCTGGTGAACTCCCACCACGTCACGCTGGCGATCAGCAACCACACTCCCGACGAGCGGGTGCTGCGGGTACCGAGTGCACCGAACGAGCCGACTCCCGCCGAGGAGGCGGTCTACCAGAAGATCGCGGAGATCCTCGGTCAGATCATGGGGTGGCCCGCCGGCCCGTGGCCTGAGATCTACTACGACGCCAGCGGCACGGCCGAGCAGACGTCCTTCTACACCAGCGGCACGTTCGCGTTCACGTTCGAGAACACACCGGGTCACCGCGACAACGACCGCTTCCACCCGCCGTACCCGTCGGTCATCGACCAGTACCTGGGGACGGGGGAGTACGAGGGGTCGACCGCACGCGAGGCGTTCCTCACGGCGTTCGGGCAGGCGAGCGACCCTGCTTATCACGCGGTGGTCTCGGGGGCGGCCAAGCCGGGCACCGAGCTGGCGCTGCGGAAGGACGTGTCCCTGACGACGTCGCCCGTGACGCTGCCCGGTGAGACGGTTCCGCTGGTTCTCCCGGTCGACGACCGCGTCGAGACGACCATGACCGTGCCGAAGGGCGGCCGCTTCACGTGGCACGTCAATCCCTCGGACCGCCCGAGCCAGGCGTTCACGGCCAACGTGAGGGAGTCGTGGAGCCTGAGCTGTCGCCGAGGCAACGGTGCCTGGAAGGACGCCGGGACGGTACGGGTGACGCGTGGCCAGGAGGTGACGCTCGACCGTACGGCGCTGCCACCGAGCTGCTGAGCGCGGAGTGCGTCGGTGCCCGGGGTGGAGAGCCCGGGCACCGGCGCACCGCCGTCAGCCGTCGGCGAGGTGCTCGCGCCAGCGGTGCGTGATCGGGACCCGACGGTCGCGGCCGAAGTTGCGACGGGTGACCTTCGGGCCCGGCGGGTACTGGCGGCGCTTGTACTCCGCGCGGTCGACCAGCGTGACGACCCGCTCGACCAGCTCCGGGTCGTAGCCCTCCGCGACGACGGCAGCCGCCGGCAGGTCGCGCTCGACGTAGGCGTCGAGGATCCCGTCGAGGACCTCGTACGGCGGCAGCGAGTCGGTGTCGAGCTGCCCGGGACGGAGCTCGGCCGAGGGCGGCTTGCTGATCGTGCTCTCGGGGATCGGCGGCTCCTCGCCGCGAGCCTCGGCGTGCGCGTTGCGCCACCGCGCGAGCTCCCACACGAGCGTCTTGCGCACGTCCTTGATCGGCGCGTAGCCGCCGACCGCGTCCCCGTAGATCGTCGAGTAGCCCGTGGCGACCTCTGACTTGTTGCCGCAGGCCAGCACGAGGTGGCCTTCCTGGTTGGAAAGACCCATCCACACCACCGCCCGCACCCGCGCCTGAAGGTTCTCCTCGGCGAGGCCGGTGAGTCCGAGGGCGTCCTGGAACGACGTCACCATCGGCGCGATGGGGACGGTGCGGAGGTTCAGGCCCGTCCTGCGTGCCAGCTCCGCGGCGTCGGAGCGCGAGTGCTCGGTCGAGTACTCGCTGGGGTTCGACACGCCGAACACCCGCTCGGGACCGAGCGCATCGACCGCGATGGCCCCGCACAGGGTCGAGTCGATCCCGCCCGACAGCCCGAGCAGCACCGAGCGGAAGCCGTTCTTGTCGACGTAGTCGCGCAGGCCCGTGACGAGCGCGCGGTAGATCTCCTCGAGGTTGCCCAGGCGGGGGAGGATCGGGGAGGTCACCGGCTCGTACGGCTCGACAGGGTCGGTGGAGATCACCGTGCGCTCGATGCGCAGGCCGGCGAAGCGGGTGTCCGCCGGCGGCATCAGGCGCCGTGCCGCCGGGAGGTCGAGGTCGACGACCAGAAGCTCCTCGACGAACTGCGCGGTCCTTCCGAGCAGCGCGCCGGCCGCGTCGACGACCAGCGAGTCGCCGTCGAAGACGAGCTCGTCCTGCCCGCCGACGAGGTTCACGTACGCCAGCGCCACGTCCCCCTCGACCGCACGACGGCGGCAGAGCTCGAGCCGGACGTCGTCCTTGTCGGCCTCGTACGGCGAGCCGTTCGGGACGACCAGCAGCCCGGCGCCCGCGGCGCGCACCGCCGAAGCGATGCCGTCGCGCCAGAGGTCCTCGCAGATCAGGGTGGCCACGTCGACCCCGCGCACCTCGACGACCTGCAGCCTGTCGCCGGGGACGAAGGTGCGGAGCTCGTCGCCGACGCCGTAGTTCCAGAGGTGGATCTTGGCCTGGCGGGCGACGATCCGGCCGCCGTGCATGACCGCGACGGTGTTCTGCGGCGCGTTCTTGGGGATGCCGAGGCCCTCGGGGGCGCCGTCGGCCTGATCGAGGAAGCCCACGAACGCGACGAGGTCGCCGAGACCCTCGTCGGCCAGACGGGCGGCGAGGTCCTCGGCCGCCGCACGGGACGCCGCGACCACCGAAGCCCTCAACGCGAGGTCCTCGAGCGGGTAGCCGGTGAGCACCATCTCGGGGAGCACGACCACGTGCGCGCCGGCCTCGTGGGCGGCACGACACTGCTCGAGGACGAGGGCGGCGTTGAAGTCGAGGTCTCCCACCCGAGCGTTGACCTGGGCGAGAGCGACGCGGAGCTGAGGCACGGGTCGAGCCTAGCGGTGGCGGCCTCCCACCCCGGTTCACCCGTTCGTCATGAATCCCAGGCATGCTTACCCCATGGGTAAGCAGGAAGACTTCGTGCTGCGCGCGCTCGAGGAGCGCGACGTCCGCTTCGTACGGCTGTGGTTCACCGACGTCCTCGGACATCTCAAGTCGGTCGCGGTCGCGCCCGCGGAGCTCGAGGGCGCCTTCGACGAAGGCATCGGTTTCGACGGATCGGCCATCGAGGGCTTCGCGCGTGTCCACGAGGCCGACATGCTCGCCAAGCCCGACCCGTCGACCTTCCAGATCCTCCCGTGGCGAGGCGAGACCCCCGCCACCGCGCGCATGTTCTGCGACATCCAGCTGCCCGACGGGAGCCCTTCGTACGCCGACCCGCGGTTCGTCCTCAAGCGGACGCTCGCGAAGGCCGCCGAGATGGGGTTCACCTTCTACACCCACCCCGAGGTCGAGTTCTTCCTGTTCAAGGGCAAGCCCGAGCCCGGCGGCATCCCGACGCCCGTGGACGACTCCGGCTACTTCGACCACACCGCTCAGGGTGGCGGACAGGACTTCCGCCGCGAGGTCATCACGATGCTCGAGGCGATGGGCATCTCCGTCGAGTACAGCCACCACGAGGGTGGGCCGGGTCAGCAGGAGATCGACCTGCGCTACGCCGACGCGCTCACCACGGCCGACAACATCATGACCTTCCGCACGGTGGTCCGTGAGGTCGCGCTCTCGCAGGGCCTGTGGGCGAGCTTCATGCCCAAGCCGTTCACCGAGCACCCCGGGTCGGGCATGCACACCCACATGAGCCTGTTCGAGGGTGACGAGAACGCCTTCTACGAGGCCGGAGCCGAATACCAGCTGTCGCGCACCGGGCGGTCGTTCATCGCCGGCATCCTCCGGCACACCTCCGAGATCACCGCGGTGACCAACCAGTGGGTCAACTCCTACAAGCGGCTCATCTTCGGCGGCGAGGCGCCGTCGTACGTGTGCTGGGGTCACAACAACCGCTCGGCCCTCATCCGCGTGCCGATGTACAAGCCGCAGAAGGGGCAGTCGGCACGCATCGAGCACCGCGCGATCGACTCCGGCTGCAACCCCTACCTCGCGTTCGCGATGGTGCTCGCCGCTGGCCTCAAGGGCATCGAGGAGGACTACGAGCTGCCGCCGGAGGCCGAGGACGACGTCTGGGCGTTGACCGAGACCGAGCGACGTGCGCTCGGCATCGCGCCGCTGCCCCGCAACCTCGACGAGGCGATCCGCGAGGCCGAGAGCAGCGAGCTGGTCGCGGAGACGTTGGGCGAGCACGTCTACGACTTCTTCCTGCGCAACAAGCGTGCGGAGTGGCACGACTACCGCACGCAGGTCACGCAGTTCGAGCTCGACCGGCTGATCACCCGGGTCTGAGGTGGCCGACGACCAGAGGCCGCAGCGGCTGCGGACGACGTCGGGGTGGTTGGCTCGGCTCGGATTCGCTGACGCCGACGGCGCCTCCCGGCTGCTCCACCAGTGCGGGGTGGGCTCCGAAGCCGTCGTCGAGCGGGTCGCCCACGGGGCGGACCCCGATCTGGCGCTGCGCCACCTCTGCGAGGTCGCGGCGGCGTACCGCGAGCTGCCGGGGATCGACGACCCCGACCTCGTGTCGCACCTCGAGGCCGACCCCGAGCTCCTGACCCGTCTGGTCGCCGTGCTCGGCGCGAGTCGCGCACTGGGGGAGTTCCTCGTCATCCATCCGGAGGCGGTCCTCGACCTGCGGGCGACCACGATGCCGCTCGCGCCCCGGGACCAGCACGCCTTCGAGCAGGTCCTCGCCGACGTCGACGACCCGGACGCGCTGCGGGTGGCGTACAAGCGCCAGCTCCTCCAGATCGCCGCCCGTGACCTCACCCGACGCAGCCCGTACGAGACGACGTCGGCCGAGCTCGCCGATCTCGCCGGTGCGACGCTCTCGACGGCGCTCCGCCTCGCCCGGCACGAGGTCGACGACTCCGACGCGGCGCGCCTGTCCGTCGTCGCGATGGGCAAGTGCGGTGGCCGGGAGCTCAACTACGTCAGCGACGTCGACGTCATCTTCGTCCACGCGCCGGCCGACGGCGCCGACGAGCAGAAGGCGACGAAGGTCGCGACGCGGCTCGCGGCGGCACTGATCCGGATCTGCGGCGAGCACACCCGCGAGGGGACGATCTGGGAGGTCGACGCCAACCTCCGTCCCGAGGGCAAGGACGGGCCGCTCGTCCGCACGCTGTCCAGCCACGTGGCCTACTACGAGCGCTGGGCGAGCACCTGGGAGTTCCAGGCGCTGCTCAAGGCGCGGCCGGTCGCGGGCGACGCCGAGCTGGGCCAGGACTACGTCGACGCGCTCGCCCCGATGGTGTGGCAGGCGGCGACCCGGCCCAACTTCATGGCCGACACCCGCAGCATGCGGCGCCGCGTGATCGACAACATCCCGGCGCCGCAGCTCGACCGCGAGCTCAAGCTCGGGCCGGGCGGCCTCCGCGACGTCGAGTTCGCGGTGCAGCTGCTCCAGCTCGTCCACGGTCGTACCGACGAGCGGCTGCGCGTCCGCTCCACGACCGACGCGCTGCGAGCGCTCGTCGACGGCGGGTACGTCGGCCGTACCGACGGCGCGGCGATGACGGAGGCCTACACGTTCCTGCGGATGTTCGAGCACCGCATCCAGCTCGACGGGCTGCGCCGTACGCACCTGGTCCCGACCGAGGACGACACGCTGCGGATGATCGGGCGCACGCTCGCGTTCCGCAGCGACCCCGCCAAGAACCTGGTGAAGGAGTGGCAGGCGCAGCGTCGCGAGGTCCTGCGGCTGCACCACAAGCTGTTCTACCGCCCGCTCCTCGACGCCGTCGCCTCCATGCCCTCCGATGCGCTGCGGCTCACGCCGGAGGCGGCGCAGGCACGGCTCGAGGCGCTGGGATACGCCGACCCGCGCGCGGCCCTCATCCACATCAAGGCACTCACGGCGGGTGTGCGCCGTTCGGCCGCCATCCAGCGGCACCTGATGCCGGCGATGCTCGCGTGGTTCGCCGACTCACCCAACCCCGACGGTGGCCTGCTCGCGTTCCGGAAGGTCTCGGAGAGCCTCGGCGCCACCCACTGGTATCTCCGCAAGCTGCGGGACGAGGGCGCCGGTGCGGAGCAGCTCGCCAAGATGCTCGCCGGCAGCGCCTACGTCACGGACCTCATCCAGCGCGCGCCGGAGGCCGTCGCGATGCTCGGCGACGACAGCCAGCTCGAGCCGCGCACGTACGACCGGATAGCGACCGAGACCCGCTCGGCGGTCCGGCGTCACGCGAGTGCGGACGAGGCGCTGCGCACCGTCCGCCGCGTACGCCGTCGTGAGCTGTCGCGCATCGCCATGTCGGACGTGCTCGGTCGGCTCGACATCGTCGAGGTCGGGCACGCGCTGAGCGATCTGACCGCAGCCACGCTCGACGCCGCCCTGCAGATCGCGACCCGCACGGTCGAGGGCCAGCGTGGAGCACCGGTGGGCACCCGCATCGCCGTCGTCCTCATGGGGCGCCTCGGCGGTCGCGAGTCGGCGTACGGCTCCGACGCCGACGTGATGTTCGTCCACGACCCGTTGCCGGACACGGACGAGTCGGCCGCCACGCAGGCGGCGAGCGCCGTCGCCACCGAGCTGCGCCGCATGGTCGGCACGGCAGGCCCCGATCCGGCGCTCGAGGTCGATGCCGACCTCCGTCCCGAGGGTCGGTCCGGTCCGCTGGTGCGCACGCTCGCGTCGTACCGCGCCTACTACGCTCGCTGGTCCATGGTCTGGGAGGCGCAGGCGCTGCTCCGCGCTGCGCCGGTCGTGGGCGATCCGGACCTCTGCGCGGCCTTCCGCGAGATGGTCGACCCGCTGCGCTGGCCGGAGGCAGGGGTCTCGGATGACGACGTCCGCGAGATTCGTCGGATCAAGGCGCGTGTCGACTCCGAGCGGCTGCCGCGCGGCGCCGACCCCGCCACGCACCTCAAGCTCGGCCGCGGAGGCATCGCCGACGTCGAGTGGACGGTCCAGCTCCTGCAGATGCAGCACGCCTCCACGGTCGAGGGCCTGCGGACGACCGAGACGCTGCCGGCGCTGCACGCGGCCGCCGAGGCCGGCCTGCTCGCGTCGGAGGAGGCAGCGGTGCTGGAGGAGGCGTGGCGGTTGGTGAGCCGCATCCGCAACGCCTACGTGCTGCTGCGCAACCGGCCCGTCGCATCGCTGCCCGAGAACGCCAACGACCGCGCCGGCGTGGCCTGGCTGCTCGGCTACGGCATCGACGGCGGCGAGCACATGGTCGACGACTACCTGCGCGCGACGCGACGGGCACGTCACGTCGTGGAGCACGTGTTCTGGGGCTGAGGAACGACCTCGGCTGAGACTTTGCGTATCGACATCCGGCCCGTCTCGCAGCGGTGATGTCGATGCGTAACGTCTCAGTACTCGTCGTGGGCAACCGGAGCGGGGGTCCGGCCAACCCATCGGTGCTGCTTCCTATCCAGCGGTCCTCTCTCCGGTGAGCAGCGCTGCTCGCTCACCAGTCGTCAGGCCACCCCAGACGCCGTACGGCTCCTTCACCTTCAACGCGTGCTGCAAACACTCACCGCGTACTGGGCAACGTGCACAGTAGGTCTTGGCGAGGTGCTCACGAGCGTGCCGACGTGGGCCGCGCTCGGACTCGGGAGAGAAGAACGTCTCAGGGTCAGCCTCTCGGCATGCCCCTTCGTACTGCCACTCGTAAGCCTCCATCAGAGGCATGGGTAGGCGGGCAATGCTTGCCATGTTGGTACCCCCTATGAATCAACGCGGCATGCAACCGATTCAGAACTTATCCAAATCTGATTCATCGCACAAGGTCCTGCCGGCCGCGGTTTTCTGCGGGTGACTCCCTCACGCGGGATACTCTGGGATCGGTATGAGTGCAGGGGGCGCCGACCGGTTACGGAGAGGGTCCTCGAAGCACGACACCCGGTTCGACCGGGGGTGGAGACGCGCATGAGTGATGGTTCAGAGTTCCTGTGGGGCGTGGGAGCGGTCGCGGAGCACATCGGGATCGCGACCCCGACGCTGCGCACGTGGGAGCGCCGCTACGGGATCGGGCCCAGCCGCCGCACCGAGGGCGGGCACCGGCGATACAGCGAGATCGACATCCGCCGGGTCCAGCTGATGAACCGCATGGTCAGCAGCGGCGTCTCCGCGGAGTCGGCGGCCAAGGTTGCCCTGTCGCTCGACGCCGGCGGGCTGGCCGCCGCCCTCGCCTCGGACGACGTCCTCTCGACGTCACCCGACGACATGATCGCCACCCCCGTCGAGTCGGTCGAGCGGATCGTCGTCGCCGCTGCCGCGATGGACGTCGTCGGCGTCACCTCGGTGCTCGCCACCACGTTGCACGAGTGGGGCGCCCTCGGAGCGTGGACGAACGTGCTCTCTCCAGCACTCGACCACGTCACCGAGCGGGTCGAGAAGGGTGAGCTCGGTATCGAGGTCGCCTCCGTCCTCCGTGAGCGGGTCGAGGCGGAGCTCAGATCGGCCGCGCGTGCGTTCGCGCCGAGGTTCGTCGGAACCCACCCGGTGGTCCTCGCCGCACTCGACGGCCGAGTGGAATCGCTGGCCGTGCTCGCGCTCGAGGCGGCGCTGGCGGGCAAGGGGATCGCCGCCGTCTCGCTGGGATTCAGGGTGCCGTGCGAGGCCCTCGTCGGCCTGCTGCGCCAGATCACGCCCACCGCGGTCTATCTGTGGTCTACCTCGGAGGACGGGGCGCGTGACACCGTCCTCGCCGCCATGAAGGCGGGGACGCCCACGACGATCCTGCTCGGCGGCGGGGGTTGGAGCACCATCGCCGCCGACGTCGCCGAGATCGCGCGCGACGGTGTGGAGGTGGAGGTGGCGTCCGACCTTCCGGCCGCGGCCGATCTGCTCGTCGGACGGGTGCAGGCCGCGCCCACCACGCGCTGAGACGACACGATCAGACGTCGGTCAGGTCCGTCATCGGGTCGCCGAAGCGCTCGAGGCGCTCGGCCATCTCGGTGAAGAGCACCTGCCGCACCGCCGACGGGTCGTCGAGCTCGTCCCAGGTCCGTGGCGCTGCCACCCAGGGCCGCGACCTGCCGCGGAGCGAGTACGGCGTGATGGTGGTCTTCGCGCGGACGTTCTGGCTCCAGTCGAGGAAGACCTTGCCGTGGCGGTCCGCGCGCCTCATCACCGAGAGGACGCGATCCGGGTGCTCGCCCGACAGCTCGTCGGCGATGCCGCGGGCGTACTCGCGCAGGGCGTCGGGTGAGGAGTCGCGTCCGTGGGACGCGTACAGGTGAACGCCCTTGCTGCCGCTCGTGACGGGGACGGTGCGCCAGCCGTCGGCCTCGAGCCGCTCACGAACCAGGTGGCCGACCTCCACCGCCTCCGCCAGCCCGGCGGGCTCGCCGGGATCGAGGTCGATCACGAGCCTGTCGGCGTCACGGACCCCGCCCCGTGGACCGACCGTCCACTGCGGGGTGTGCAGCTCGAGCGCGGCGAGGTTCGCCAGCCACACGAGGTCGGAGGGATGCTCGACCACGGGGAAGATCAGCGAGTCGCGACCCCTCGAGCTCCCGGGTGTCGCGACCTCGACGGTGCGCACCCAGTCCGGGGTGCCACGCGGGACGTTCTTCTCGAAAAACGGCTCCTTCGCCACGCCGTCGGGCCACCGTTTGCGCGTACAGGGGCGATCGGCGAGCTGGCCGAGGAGCGGGTCGGCGACCGACAGCACGTACTGGATCACGTCGAACTTCGTCGTCCCCTCCTCGGGATAGAGCACCTTGTCGAGGTTGCTGACCTTGAGGGTCCGACCGTCTACGTCCAGAGTGCTCGACGCCATGCCCCACTCTGGCACGCCGGGGTGCGGCAAGCACGGCACCAGAGGACCTCGCGAGGTCTACTGTCGAGCCGAGAAAGAGGTGGTTGCCATGTCCGACGAGTGGGTCGAGCTCCGCGTGCACGGGGTCAGCGGGACGCCCGCCGGTTCGATGCTGGACCGGCCGTACGTCCGTCAGGTCGGCGGCGACGACGAGTCCCGCTACTTCCGTTCGGTCGACGCCGCGGGCGGCGAGCTGCCGGGCACCGCCGGGCAGACGCTGGAGGCGTATCACTGGGGGCGACTCACCTCCGGGAGCAGGGTCAAGGCGCTGTGGCTCGTCCTGCTGCCGTTCGGCATGGTCAACGCGGCCCACTACATGCTTCCGCCGATCACCGGCGGTCGCCTCCCGCGAGCGCTCCATGCGGTGTGCGACGCCCTGCTCCGGCTGGTCGCCGTGCTCCTCACGTCGATGTTCGCCTTCGCCGCCGGTCTGGTGATCATCGACCTCATCGCCTGGCGCTGGGCCCCGAACGTGCGCTTCCTCCGGTCGCTCGACCCGAGCGTCGTCCTCGGGACCGCGGTCATCCTCACCGCACTCGTGGTCTTCGTGATCGCCTACCTCGGCAAGGGCTACCGCACGGGCCGTCCCCGCAGGCTCTGGGACCGCCTGGCGGCTCGGCAGACCGGCGCCGCGCCGCCGGAGATCGAGACGTTCGAGCCGCCGAAGGAGCGCTCGGTCACGCCGTTGGCCCAGGAGTCGTTCTACTCCGGCGACACCCGCACCCCCACGCTGCGAGACCTCCACCTCGCCGCCGCCCTGCTCGTCGTGGCGGCGATGGGGGTGTGGGCGGGGCACCCGTTCGCGTGGGAGCACGACATGGTCTCGATCCAGCTCGCACTGTGCGGCTGGATCGCCGTGGTCGCCGTGGTCACACTGCTGGGCGACCCGGAGAAGGGCACCCGTGACCACCTGCCGTCCGGACACACGACCTGGCGGCAGGTGTGGAAGCAGACGACCGCCGTGCTCGGCCTGCTCGCGCTCGCCGGCAGCGTCGCCCTGCTGGTCTCCGCCCTCGTCGGCCTGCGCGGTGTCAGCCGGACCGAGTGGACGATGGTCCGGGACCGTCCCGAGTCCTTCGACATCATCGCCAACTGGCTGCTCGTGATCGGTGTCGCAGCGCTGCTCGCGCTCTTCGTCGTCAACCTCGCGCTCGTCCTCGCCCAGCGTTCGCAGCGGGCGGACGACGGCAGCCCGGCCCGCTACTTCACCCCGTACGCGTGGGGGATGGGCGCCGCGTTGTTCACCGCCGTCGGGACCTTCATCGGCGTCGGCTTCTCCGCTGCCGTCGCCACTGGGATCTCGTCCGTGCTCAATCTCTCGACCCCGGTCGAGGGGTCGTCCGACGCCGCCTCGGTGACGGTCGGCACGACGCCGATGCTCGACCGCGTCGCGTACGCGTGGGGGCTCAACGTGGTCATCCTCGTGATGATCGCGGTCGCCGTCGTGGTGTGGCGCATGCGTCGACGCCGGCGCACCGGAGAACGGGTCACGGCCATGTACACCGACGGCGGGTCGCTCCTGGTCCCTGCTCGCTGGGTCAGCCGCGTGCGCTTCGCGGTGCAGAAGGCGCGCGTCAAGAACGCGATCGGCGCGATCTGCCTCGCGTTCGCCGGCGCCGGCATGGTCCTCGCCGTGGTGCTCGCCGTCGAGCTCGTCCCTTGCATCAACTCACGTGACCCCAGCACGTGCGGCAACGCTCCGGGGTGGCTCGACGTCCTCAGCCAGCCCAAGTACGTCGTCGGCGCGGACGGGGTCGCCAAGTCGAACGTCGTCGCGCTGTTCGGGGCGTGGCTGCTCATCACAGCCGCCGGGTGGCTGCTGCTCCAGAGCCGCAAGGCCGTCGCTCAGGAAGGCAAGCGGCGCGGCCTCAACGTCGTCTGGGACGTGCTGGCCTTCTGGCCCCACGCTGTGCACCCCTTCTCTCCGCGTGCCTACTCCAAGCGGTGCGTCGAGGACCTGCGCGAGCGGATCCGGTGGCACCTCGCGCGGCTCCCTGACGACGGCACCCGACGCATCGTGGTCTGCGGGCACAGCCAGGGCAGCCTTATCAGCTTCGCCACGATGATGCTGCTCGACGAGCACGAACGCGACCGCGTCGGCCTGGTCACCTTCGGCTCGCAGCTCCGGGTGATCTTCCCGAAGGCGTTCCCTGCCTACGTCAACTTCGCCGCGATCAACCAGCTCTACCGCGAGCTCAACGGCGCGTGGGTCAACCTCTACCGGACCACCGACGAGCTGGCGGGACCGGTGCTCTCGTGGGGGCACCAGGTCGACACCGCCGACTCACGGGCACGGTCCCACCACTTCCCGGACGCGTTCGGCGGCGAGCAGGACGACGAGTACACCAGCCCGTACCGCACCCGTCGGTGCGGCGCGGACTGGCGGCTCGCCGACCCGATCGCGTACGACCAGCGCCTCCAGGACGGGCCGGTGGCCGAGATCTACGGACACTCCTGGTACGCGCGCAACCCCGACTGGGAGGAGAGCCTGACGACTGTCCGCGGCGTCCTGCCGCCGGACCGTGCCGCGATGGCCGCAGCGGCCGAGGCTGCTGCGCGCGCCCGACCGGCGTCACAGGACGACCCGGAAGGATCCGCGCGTGACGGCCCGGGCGCCGTGCAGCCCCAGGGCGCATCGGCCTGATCGTCCCGAGACCGTGGGCGCCGAACCCGTCGTCGCAGGCCGACCCGGCCAGCCCGGCCCAGCCGAGGGGATGGCGCCTCAGTCGCGGGAGAGCAGCTCGCGACGGTCGTCGGCGAGGCGCCGGGTGAGGCGTGCCCGGTCGAGGTGGTCGAGGAGGGGCAGCGCCACGCGCCGGCTCGTCGCGAGGCGCTGCCGTGCCTCGCTCGTGGTGAAGGGCTGACGGAGGTCGGCCAGCCGCCGTACCGCCAGCTCGACCGCCCCGGGGAGCAGGACGACACCCGGCGCCAGCCGCAGCAGCCGCCCGGCCTTGGCTGCCGCTGCGGCACGTCGGTCGTCGAGCCCGAGCTCCATCAGGCGGTCAGCGGTCGGCGCCGCGAACGGCGCCTCGGCGAGGTCGCGCTCGATCGCGCCGACGGCCGTCTCGACCTCCGGAGGGAGCGTCCCAGGAGCCGTACCGGACACCACTCGGCCGTTGTCCACCCGGAGCGGTGGCCGCAGGCATGCGAGCAGCAGCTCGGGAGCAGGGAGCCCGAGCCGGTCCGCGACCGCCTGCGGGGTCGGGCCGGGGTCGAGCGGGCGGGAGGCCGCCTGGGTCGCGACGTCCTCCGCGACGCGGGTGGCGACGTCGTCAGCCCGCTGCTCCGACATCAACCATCCGGCAGCCTCCACCGTCCCGGGAGGAAGCACCTCGGTGGGGACACCGATCCGGCGCAGGAAGCTCCGGTGCACGACACCACGCCGGTCGAGCTCCGAGGGGAGATCGGGGGTGCCCGCGAGTGGAGTGAGGATCTTGGCTCGTGCGGCCGCGGCGCCGCGGCGGCGTAGTGCTGGAGGGGCCGGGTCCAGGACCTCGAGGCCCCAGACCTGCCGGCTCCCCGGGTCGCGGAGCAGTGCACGGTCTCCGACCCTCAGGGGGAGGGGTGCGTCGAGGGTCAGGCGGACCAGGTCACCGCCCTCGCCGGCGAGGAGGCGGGTGCGGACCGTCACCGCGGTGGCGCCGACGTGGAGAAGCGGAAGGCTCGGCAGCCGTCCACGCTCACCGCGGACGCGGCAGTCGACGACGTCGGTCGGGCGCCAGGCCCGCGGCGTGACCAGGGCCGCTCCTCGCTCGGCCAGCGCCACGTCGTCGCCGGTGAGGTTAAGAGCGACCCTGGCCGTGCCCGTCACCTGGTCGACCGGGTTGCCGAGTGCCTGCAGGCCTCTGACGCGGACCGTCCCGGTCCGGTCGCCCTCATGCACCTCGAGCGCGTCTCCGCGCGCGAGCGTGCCGGCGGGCAGGGTCGCCGTGACGACCGTCCCGGCTCCGCGGATCGTGAACCGCCGGTCGACCCACAACCGGACGTCCTCGCCCGGGTCGGATTCGACCACGCCGGCCAGCATCTCGGTCAGTGCGGTCCGCAGCTCCGGCAGACCGGCTCCGGTTGGCGCGCTGACGGCCACGACGGGTGCCCCCCGCAGCGTCGTCCTGGCCACCTCGACGGCGGCGCGTTCCATCATCGGGCCGGGGTCGGTGAGATCGGCGCGTGTTACCGCCACGACCCCGTGCTGGACGTGGAGCGCGTCGAGCGCGGCAAGGTGCTCGGCCGCCTGGGGCATCCAGGGATCATCGGCGGCCACGACGAGCAGGACCGCGGGGACCGGTCCGACGCCCGCGAGCATCGTGGTGACGAAGCGTTCGTGGCCCGGGACATCAACGAAAGCCACGTCGCCGATGTCCGGCAGGGACGTCCACACGTAGCCCAGCTTGATCGACAGCCCGCGCTCCCGCTCTTCGCGCAGGCGGTCGGACTGCATGCCGGTGAGGGCGTCGACCAACGTGGACTTCCCGTGGTCGACATGGCCGGCTGTGGCGACGACGTGCACGCGACCACTCTGGCAGCCGACGGGCGACCCGCCAACGCAACCCACCGCTCACGACCGCACCGCTCACGACCGCACCGCTCACGACCGCTCTGCGAGCGACCGCTCAGCGAGCGGCGCGTCGCACCGCGGCGAGCACGTCGGCCTCGTCACTCTCCTGGACCGCGATCAGGTCGAGGAGGAGGCGGCCGCGCTCGACCCGCCCGACCACCGGGACGCACGGGTCGTCACGCAGCGGACCAGCAAGCCGCGCGGGCAGCACGAGCGCGGCACTCGGCAGCTCGACACCCGGCGCACCACCGCCACCGACGGCGGCGACGGAGGGGACAGCCTCGGGCGGCGGGTCCAGGCCGAGGTCACCGAGCTGATCGGCCAGCTGCTGGGCCCGCAGGGCCAGTTGTGCGGGAGTCGCCTCGAGGGCGGCGACGACCGGTGGGAGGGGCCCGACGAGCGTGGCCTCGAGCGCCGCGAGCGTGAGCTTGTCGACACGCACGGCACGGGCGAACGGATGCCGGCGCAGGCTCTCGACGAGGTCGGTACGCCCGAGCATCAGGCCGCACTGAGGTCCGCCCAGGAGCTTGTCGCCCGAGGCGGTGACGAGGTCGGCTCCCGAGCGCAGCGCCGCCGCCGCGCTCGGCTCGTCGGGCAGCCGCGGGTGCGGGCGCAGCAGACCGGAGCCCGTGTCGACGACCACCGGAGGCCCGAGCGTCGCGAGCTCCTCGACGGGCACGGAGGAGGTGAACCCGGAGACGACGAAGTTGGACGGGTGGACCTTGAGGACGAAGGCCGTGCCGTCGGGGTCCTCAGCCACGGCCGCCTCGTAGTCGGCCAGCCGGACCCTGTTCGTGGTCCCGACCTCGCGCAGCACCGCGCCGACCGACTCGAGCAGCTCGGGGATGCGGAACCCGTCCCCGATCTCGACCAGCTCCCCGCGCGCGACCACGACCGTGCCTCCGCGTCCGGCGAGGGCGCAGGTGACGAGGGCCAGCGCTGCGGCACCGTTGTTGACGACGTGCACGCCGCCCGCCTCGGGCACCGCCGCGGCAAGCGCGCCGAGCGCGGAGCGGCCCCGCCGTCCGCGGCGACCCGTCGCCAGGTCGAGCTCGACATCGGTGGCGCCGGCAGCGACACCGAGGGCCTCGACCGCTGCATCGGAGAGCGGCGCACGGCCGAGGTTCGTGTGCACGACGATCCCCGTGGCGTTGACGACCCGACGCAGGCTGGTGGCCGCGGGCGGCAGGGCGTCGAACGCGGCCCCCACGACGTCCTCCGGTGCCAGCTCACCCGCGCGGCAGCGTTCGAGCGTCGCCCTGACCGTCTGCTTCACCACGTGCTCACCGAGCCGGTCCGCGGCCTTGCGGAGCCGCTCGTCGGACAGCACGGCGTCTGTGCGCGGGGTACGTCGCCGCGGGTCTGTCTCCACGTTGTCCTCCTCGACGCTCGTGCGGTCCACTGATCGGCATTGTGTCCCAACGAGAGGGCGGTGGTCGACACAGCGGTGGTCGATACAGTGGTCGCGGTGCGTGGGGAGGCGTTCCTCGTCTGGTGACGGGCGCGGTCCTCAAAACCGTAGGGACCCAGTCGCTGGGTCCGGCGGGTTCGATTCCCGTCCGCCTCCGCCACCGCCCGCTCGCCCGCTCGAGCGCCTAGGTTGGGACCATGACGACCGCAGCTGCAGATCTCCGGCTCACCCAGTACGCCGCCGGCGGCGGCTGCGCGTGCAAGGTTCCGCCCGGCGAGCTCGAACGCGTGCTCGGTGACCTGCGGCTCGGTGAGGAGTCGGGCGACCTGCTCGTGGGCCTCGACCACGGCGACGACGCCGCCGCCGTACGGATCGACGGCGAACGCGCCATCATCGCGACGACCGACTTCTTCACCCCGGTCGTCGACGATCCCTACGACTGGGGGAGGATCGCCGCGGCGAACGCCCTCTCGGACGTCTACGCGATGGGCGGCGAGCCAGTGGTTGCGCTCAACCTGCTGGCGTGGCCGCGCGACCGGATCCCGTTCGACCTGGCCCGCGAGGTGCTCCGTGGGGGCCGCGACGTCTGCCGCGAGGCGGACACCCACCTGGCCGGGGGCCACAGCATCGACGACCAGGAGCCGAAGTACGGCCTCGCGGTCACCGGTCTGGCTCACCCCGACCGCCTGCTGCGCAACGACGCCGCCATGCCGGGGACGCCTTTGACGCTCACCAAGCCGCTGGGGCTCGGGGTGCTCAACAACCGGCACAAGGCGACGGGCGAGCGGTTCGAGGAGGCCGTCGCCACGATGACGGGCCTCAACCGTGACGCCTCGCGTGCGGCCGTGGCCGGCGGGTGCACGGCAGCCACCGACGTGACCGGCTTCGGCCTCCTCGGTCACCTCTTCAAGATGGCCCGGGCCAGCGGGGTGAGCGCCGTGGTCGACGCGGCGGCCGTCCCGTACGTTGGTGGCGCTCGTGACGCGCTCCGTGACGGGTTCGTGCCCGGCGGGAGCCGTCGCAACCTCGACTGGGTCCGCCCGCACCTGCAGGCGAGCGTCGAGGAGGACGAGCTCCTGCTGCTCGCGGACGCGCAGACGTCGGGCGGTCTCCTCGTCGCCGGTGAGATCCCGGGCCATCCGGTGGTGGGCGAGGTCGTGCCCCGCACCGACTTCGTCGTCGCGGTGCGCTGAAACCGGTTGATTGACAGCGGCACGCGGTCGCCTCACCCACGTGTGAACGAGGGGCGTCGGGGGTAACGTGCCCTCAACGGAGGTGAGGCGGGTGGCGAGGACGTTCCTTTCGTGGCCTGTGCTGCGACAGCTGACCGGTGCGGACCGGCTGGGACGCGGCGCGGCCGTACGCTCCCGCAACACCGACGAGATCACCGCCCGCACCGAGACCGCCGACCGGGTCGCCAAGAGCGTCTGCCCGTACTGCGCGGTCGGGTGCGCCCAGAAGGTCTTCGTCAAGGACGAGAAGGTCATCCAGATCGAGGGTGACCCGGACAGCCCGGTGAACCGCGGTCGGCTGTGCCCGAAGGGCGCGGCGAGCAAGAACCTCGTCACCAGCCCGCTGCGGCAGACCACGATCAAGTACCGCGCGCCGTACGCGACCGAGTGGACCGACCTCGCGCTCGACACGGCGATGGAGATGATCGCCGACCGGGTCGTCAAGGCCCGCAACGACACGTGGCAGGACGTCGACGAGCGCGGACAGCGGGTCCGCCGCACGCTCGGCATCGCGAGCCTCGGAGGGGCGACCCTCGACAACGAGGAGAACTACCTCATCAAGAAGCTGTTCACCGCGATGGGCGCGATCCAGATCGAGAACCAGGCGCGCATTTGACACTCCGCCACCGTTCCCGGTCTGGGGACGTCGTTCGGGCGTGGAGGCGCCACCACCTTCCTCCAGGACCTCGCCAACGCTGACTGCATCATCATCCAGGGCTCCAACATGGCCGAAGCCCACCCGGTGGGCTTCCAGTGGGTGATGGAGGCGAAGGCGAGGGGTGCGAAGATCATCCACGTCGATCCGCGGTTCACGCGGACCAGCGCGCTGGCCGACACCTTCGTGCCGATCCGAGCGGGCTCCGACATCGCCTTCCTCGGCGGCATCGTCAACTACGTGCTCTCCAACGAGCTGGACTTCCGTGAGTACGTCGTGAACTACACCAACGCCGCGGCGATCGTCAGCGACGACTTCCAGGACACCGACGACCTCGACGGGCTGTTCTCCGGGTACGACCCCGAGACGCGGACGTACGACCCGACGTCCTGGCAGTACGCCGGCGACGAGCCCGCGGCCGACGACGAGCAGAACCCCGAGATGCAGCGAGAGACCGCCAGCGCGTTGCAGCACGAGTCCCACGGCAGCGGCGTGAAGGCCAATCCGCCGCGCGACGAGACGCTTCAGGACCCGAGGTGCGTCTACCAGGTCCTCAAGCGGCACTATGCCCGCTACACGCCGGAGATGGTGGCGCGGACGTGCGGGGTGAGCGAGGAGCAGTTCCGCGAGGTGTGCGAGGCGTGGACCGCGAACTCGAACCCGGACCGCACCACGGCGCTGGTCTACAGCGTCGGGTGGACCCAGCACAGCGTGGGCGTGCAGTACATCCGGACCGGGGCCATCCTCCAGCTGCTGCTGGGCAACATGGGCCGGCCCGGCGGCGGTGTCATGGCGTTGCGCGGGCATGCGAGCATCCAGGGCTCGACCGACATCCCGACCCTGTTCAACCTCCTCCCCGGCTATCTGCCGATGCCCAACGCCGTGGAACACCAGAGCCTGGAGCAGTGGATCGAGGCCGTCAGCCAGCCGGACGCCAAGGGCTTCTGGGCCAACGCGTCGGCGTACGGGGTCAACCTCCTGAAGGCCTACTTCGGAGACGCGGCGACGCCGGAGAACGACTTCTGCTTCGACTACCTCCCGAAGATCACCGGCGACCACGGCACCTACAGCACCGTCATGGACATGATCGACGGCAAGGTGAAGGGCTACTTCCTGCTCGGCCAGAACCCGGCCGTGGGGTCGGCGCACGGGCGCGCCCAGCGCCTGGGCATGGCCAACCTGGACTGGGTGGTGGTCCGCGACCTCTTCGAGATCGAGAGCGCCACGTTCTGGAAGACGTCTCCGGAGGTCGCCACCGGCGAGATCGTGCCCGAGGAGTGCCGGACGGAGGTGTTCCTCATGCCGGCTGCGTCCCACGTCGAGAAGGAGGGCACCTTCACCCAGACCCAGAGGATGCTGCAGTGGCGTGAGAAGGCGGTCGAGCCGCCCGACGACTGCCGCTCGGAGCTGTGGTTCTTCTACCACCTCGGCCGGATGGTCCGGGAGCGCTACGCGGACTCGACCGAGGAGCGCGACCTGCCGATCCAGCAGCTCGCGTGGGACTACCCGACCCACGGTCCGCTGGTGGAGCCGAGCGCCGAGGCGGTGCTCATGGAGATCAACGGCTTCGAGGTGGAGTCCGGTCGACCGCTGTCCAGCTTCATCGAGATGAAGGCCGACGGCTCGACGCTCGGCGGCTGCTGGATCTACACCGGCGTCTACAAGGACGGCGTCAACCAGGCCGCCCGCCGCAAGCCGGGGAGCGACCAGAGCTTCGTGGCACCCGAGTGGGGCTGGGCCTGGCCCGCGAACCGGCGGATGCTCTACAACCGGGCCTCGGCCGACCCGAGCGGCAAGCCGTGGAGCGAGCGCAAGGCCTACGTCTGGTGGGACGAGGATGCCGGGGAGTGGACCGGGCACGACGTGCCGGACTTCGAGAAGACCAAGCCGCCGTCGTACCGGCCGCCGGACGGCGCTGCCGGTGTCGAGGGACTCGCGGGCAACGATCCGTTCATCATGCAGGGCGACGGGAAGGGCGCACTCTACGTGCCGCAGGGTCTCATCGACGGTCCGATGCCGACCCACTACGAGCCGGTCGAGTCCCCGTTCCGCAACCCGTTCTACGCCCAGCAGGCCAACCCGACGAGCAAGGAGTACGTCCGGCCCGACAACCCCTCGAACCCGTCGCCGTCGCAGGGTCACAGCGAGGTCTACCCGTACGTGTTCACGACCAGCCGCCTCACCGAGCACCACACCGCCGGCGGGATGAGCCGCTTCGTCGCACGGTTGGCCGAGCTGCAGCCGGAGATGTTCATCGAGGTCTCGCCGGAGCTCGCCGACGAGCGCGGCCTCGAGCCCGGTGGCTGGGCGACGATCATCACCTCCCGCTCGGCGATCGAGGCGCGCGTGCTGGTCACCGATCGGCTCACGCCCCTCAAGGTCGAGGGCAGGACGGTGCACCAGGTGTGGCTCCCGTACCACTGGGGCGAGGGCGGTCTGGTGACGGGCGACTCGGCCAACGACCTGATCGGGATCTCGCTCGACCCCAACGTCCTCATCCAGGAGTCGAAGGTGGGTACCTGCGACGTACGCCCGGGTCGGCGGCCGACGGGACCGGCGTTGCGACGGCTGGTCATGGACTACCAGGACGATGCAGGTCTCACCACCGCCCACGCGGTCGAGGACACGAAGGAGAGTCAGTCATGACGAGCCTGTTCCGGGAGAACGACCTGTGGGGGCCGCTCGATCCCTCGGAGGAGGCGGGGTACGGCGAGGACCGCCCGAAGCGCAAGGGGTTCTTCACCGACACCAGCATCTGCATCGGCTGCAAGGCCTGCGAGGTGGCCTGCAAGGAGTGGAACGACGTCCCCGCCGACCACTTCGACATGCTCGGCTCGTCCTACGACAACAGCCACTCGCTGAACGCGAACCAGTGGCGGCACGTCGCGTTCATCGAGCAGCCCAAACGGCTCGGTGACCAGGAGAGCGGGCTCCGCCAGTCGGTCGACCTCGGCATGCCGGTGATGGCGCCGTCGAGCCCGCCCGAGGAACAGCCGCCGGACGGCGCCGAGAAGCCCGACTTCCGCTGGCTGATGTCGTCGGACGTGTGCAAGCACTGCACGCACGCGGCCTGCCTGGACGTGTGTCCGACGGGGTCGCTCTTCCGCTCCGAGTTCGGCACGGTGGTGGTGCAGGACGACATCTGCAACGGGTGCGGCTACTGCGTCCCCGCCTGCCCGTACGGCGTCATCGAGCGCCGGAAGGGCCCCGACGGGGCCAAGAACGTGGGCATCGCGCAGAAGTGCACGCTCTGCTACGACCGGCTCGAGGCCGGCCAGACACCGGCGTGCGCCCAGGCGTGTCCGACGCAGTCCATCCAGTTCGGCGACGTGGAGGAGCTGCGCGAGCGCGCGAACACCCGGGTCGCCCAGCTGAACGACGCGGGCGTCATGGACGCGCGTCTGTACGGCAACGACCCCGACGACGGAGTCGGTGGCGCGGGTGCCTTCTTCCTCCTGCTCGACGAGCCCGAGGTCTACGGCTTCCCGCCGGACCCGGTGGTGACGACCCGCGACCTGCCGCACATGTTCCGGCGGGCCTCGGCGGCGGCAGCCGTGATGCTCGCGGGCGCCGCGGTGTCGTTCCTGGGGAGGCGGCGATGAGCCAGGAGCAGACGAGGACAGGCGACACCCCGGAGTACGCGGTCACGCGCGACGGCATGGTGGGCGTCGCCGCCGAGACGGACGCGGTCGTCGGATCGGCGGGCGGACGCCGCAAGAAGGGCCGTCGCCGCAAGGGTGCTGAGCAGAGCATGGTGCCCGAGGCCGACTTCACCTCCTACTACGGTCGGCCGATCGTCAAGCCGTCGCCGTGGGAGGCCGACATCCCGGCGTACCTCTTCGCCGGCGGCCTCGCCGCCGGCTCCTCCTTGATCGCCGCGGGCGCCGACCTGACCGGCAGGCCGGCGCTGCGGCGTACGGGCCGGCTGGCCGCGGTCGGGGCGCTCGGCTTCTCGATGGCCGCGCTCGTGCACGACCTCGGCACGCCCTCACGGTTCGCGAACATGCTCCGGACCGCCAAGCTGACCTCGCCGATGTCGGTCGGGACCTGGATCCTGTCGATGTACGGGCCCTTCGCCGGCGCTGCCGCGGGCGCGGAGGTCGTCAGTCTGCTGCCGGGCCGCTACCGCAGCGCGGGGCCGCTCCCGCTGGCGTCCGCGCTCGGACGGCCCGCGGGACTCATGGCGGCACTCTTTGCGCCGCCGGTCGCCGCGTACACCGCGGTCCTGCTCTCCGACACGGCGACACCGTCCTGGCACGGCGCCTACAAGGAGCTCCCGTTCGTCTTCGTCGGTTCCGCCAGCGCTGCGGCGGCCGGGCTGGGGATGATCGCCGCTCCGACCCACGAGACCGGTCCGGTCCGGCGGATGGCCGCTGCCGGCGCGCTGCTCGAGCTGGGGATGGAGCAGCGGATGGAGAAGTCGATGGGTGTGACCGCGGAGCCCCTGCACCACGGCAAGGCAGGACGCCTGATGCGGATGGCGAAGGCGCTGACGGCGGTTGGTGCCGCCGGGACGCTGCTGGCCGGTCGCAGCCGTGCCGTCGCGGCAGCATCGGGAGCGGCGCTGATGCTGGGGTCGGCCTGCACCCGGTTCGGGGTGTTCGAGGCAGGGCAGCAGTCCGCGAGAGACCCGAAGTACACCGTCGTCCCCCAGCGCGAGCGCCTCGAGCGACAGGGCCCCGTGCGCTACCACCAGTAAACGAGCCAGGAGGCCCAGATGACCGACTCCGTGAGCGACTCGACCGGCCGCCACGACACCGCTTCGCCGGGACGTCGTGACAGTGGCTCGGTGAACCGGTGGGTGCTGGTCGGCGGTGGCCTTCTGCTCCAGTTCTCCATCGGCGCCGTCTATGCCTGGTCGGTGTTCGCGAAGGCCTACCAGGACGCCGAGCCGTGGCAGCTGACGAAGGTCGAGGCATCGCTGCCGTTCACGGTGACGATCGCGATGATCTTCATCGGCAGCTACACGGGTGGTCGGGTGCAGGACAAGCGCGGCCCGCGCGTCGTCGCCCTGGCGGGCGGCGTCATCTACGCGCTCGGCATCGTGATCGCGTCGTTCACCCGGGGGTCCGAGGACCTGTGGCTGCTGATTCTCGGTTACGGCGTCATCAGCGGTTTCGGGCTCGGCGTCGCCTACATCGTCCCGATCGCGATGCTTCAGAAGTGGTTCCCCGACAAGAAGGGCCTCATCACCGGTCTGGCGGTCGGGGGCTTCGGCTTCGGGGCCGTCCTGACGTCCCCCGTCGCCCGGTGGCTCATCGGCCAGGACGAGAGCCAGCCGTCCAAGGCGTTCCTCTGGCTCGGTCTGGCCTACCTGGTGATGTCGCTCGCGGGCGCGTCGTTGTTCCGCAACCCGCCGCAGGGCTACTCGGTCCCCGGGTACGAGACGGCGACCGCAGGTGCGGCCGGTCCGACGGCCAAGGAGTACACCGAGAAGGAGGCGCTGCGGACGCCGCAGTGGTATCTGCTCACCGCCATCCTGACCCTCAACGTCACGGCGGGCATCGCACTGATCTCGCAGGCCGCGGGCAGCGCCGAGGGGATCGCCGGTTACAGCTCGGCGGGTGCGGCGACAGTCGTCGGTGTGCTGGCGATCTTCAACGGAGGTGGTCGCATCGTCTGGGCAGCCGCGTCGGACTACGTCGGACGGATGCCGGCGTTCGCCGCCATGCTCGCGCTCCAGGGCGTGTGCCTCATCGTCCTGCCGCACGCGAGCAACGCAGCCCTGTGGTTCGCCCTCGCCGCGGTCGTCTACCTCTGCTACGGCGGCGGGTTCGGCACCATGCCGGCCACGGCCGGTGACTACTTCGGGGTGAGGTACGCGGGGGCGATCTACGGCCTCATGCTCATCGGCTGGAGCCTGGGCGGCGTGATCGGTCCGATCGTCATCTCCGCCCTGCTCGGTGACACCGGCGAGCCCGACTACACGCTCGGCTACACGACGATCGGCATCATCGCGCTGGTCGCCGTGGCGCTCACTCTCATCACCCGCGTGCCGGGTGACCGGAAGACGGCCGTCGCGTCGGAGCGATGACCCGGACCGACGCCGAGGCCGTCGGCGCTCACGCCAGGGCGAGGAAGAGCTTCTCCATCTTCTTGACCTCGTCGTCGGCGAGGCCGTCACCGCCTTCGGTGAGGCACTGCTGGAGTCCGGTCGCGACGATGGCGTAGCCGGCACGCGAGAGCGCCTTGTTGACAGCCGCGAGCTGGGTGAGGACCGACTCGCAGTCCGAGCCCTCCTCCATCATCCGGATGACGCTTGCCAGGTGACCGTTGGCGCGCTTCATGCGCGTGATGACCGCCTTGATGTCGGTGGGGTCGAGATCCATGGTGGTTCTCCCGTGGCTCGGGGGCGCGGTCTCCTCAATCCTACAACCCCCTGGGGGGATGTGTTACCGTCCTCATCATAACCCCCCGGGGGGATGATGAGCGGGCGCCGGTCCGCGAGAGGAGAACGCCGCCGATGACCGATCTGACGGTTCGCACCCTGGAGACGCCGTCGCTGGGTGACCGCACCTATGTCGTGCACGACGGCGAGGTCGCCTTCGTGGTCGACCCCCAGCGAGACATCGACCGGGTGCTCGACGTGCTCGAGGCCGACGGAGTCCGGCTCACCCACGTCTTCGAGACGCACCTCCACAACGACTACGTCACCGGTGGACTGGCCTTGGCCCAGGCGACCGGCGCGGCGTACCTCGTCAACCGCGAGGACGACGTCTCCTTCGAGCGCACCCCGGTCGCGGCGGGGGAGACGGTGTCCATCGGCTCTCGGATGACGGTGCGCGCCATCGCTACCCCCGGCCACACCTTCACGCACCTCTCGTACGCCCTCTCGTCCGTCGGCGACCACGGTGAGCAGCCCTACGGCGTGTTCACCGGAGGCTCCCTGCTGTACGGCGCCACCGGCCGCCCCGACCTGCTGGGTGAGGCGCACACCGACACCCTGGTGCGCCACCAGCACGCGTCGGCCCGCAAGCTGGCCACCGAGCTCCCCGACGACGCCGAGGTCTTTCCCACCCACGGGTTCGGGTCGTTCTGCGCGGCGACCCAGTCCGACGCGACCACCTCGACGATCGGGCAGGAGCGCCGGTCCAACCCGGTGCTCAGCCAGGACGAGGAGACGTACGTCCGCGAGCTCCTGGACGGTCTCGGGGACTGGCCCGCGTACTACGTCCACATGGGCCCGGCCAACGCCGCGGGGCCTTCCGCGCCCGACCTCTCTCCGGTGCAGGAGGCCGATGCCACCGAGCTGCGGCGACGCATCGAGGCCGGCGAGTGGGTGATCGACCTGCGCAACCGCAAGGCCTTTGCGGCGGGGCACGCCCCCGGCACCCTCAACATCGGCCTGGACGGCGCCATCGCCACCTACGTCGGCTGGCTGATCGAGTGGGGGACACCGGTGACCTTGCTCGGGGAGACCGCCGACGACGTCGCGGAGGCGCAACGCGACCTCGTCCGCATCGGCATCGACCGCCCTGCCGCGCAGGCGACCGGCGGACCTCGGGACTGGACGACCGGCGAGCTGGGCCGCTTCCCCGTCGCGACGTTCGCCGACCTGGCACAGGTGCGCCACCACCGCGAGGTCGTCGTCCTTGACGTCCGTCGCGCCGAGGAGCATGCCGAGTCCGCGATCCAGGGCTCCGTGAACATCGCGATCCACGAGCTGCCACGCCGAGTCCAGGAGGTCCCGGCGGGCGAGGTGTGGGTGCACTGCGCCGGCGGCTACCGGGCGTCCGTCGCCGCCTCGTTCCTCGCCGCGGCCGGGAGAGACCTGGTCGCGATCGACGACGCGTTCGACCACGCCGAGCAGGCAGGTCTGCCGCTGGTCCGCACGGCGGACGAGACCGTCAGCACCCCGGCCTGAGATGTCGCTCGCCCTCGTCGCCGTCGCGGTCTGCGCCGGCACGGTGATCGGCCTGTCGCTCGGAGCGCTCGGTGGCGGTGGGTCGATCCTCGCCGTCCCGGTCCTCGTCTACCTGCTCGACCAGTCCACGACGCAGGCCATGACCGGATCGCTCGTCGTCGTGACCGTCACGTCGCTGATCGCGGCGGTCGCCGCTCACCGAGCAGGCAACGTGCTCCTCGGCCGCGGCATCGTCTTCGGAGCGGTCGGCACGGGCGGGGCCGCGGCCGGGGCGACGCTGTCGTCGTCCGTGTCGCAGGACGTGCTGCTGGCCGCGTTCGCGGCGCTTCTGCTCCTGGTCGGCGGCCTCATGGCGTGGCGGCTGGTGCGTTCGTGGCGCGGCCGTACGACCTCACCCCGGCATCGTTCCGGCCTGGGTATCGACGACCCGATCATCAGCACCAGTCCCACGTTCGTCTGCCGGTGTCCGCAGGCGCTCATGGTGCTGACCACCGCCACGCTCGTCGGGTTCGTGACCGGGCTCCTGGGCGTCGGCGGCGGGTTCCTCGTCGTGCCCGCCCTGGTGCTGGCCCTGGGCCTGCCCATCGACCTCGCTGCCGGCACCTCGCTGGTCGCGATCACCGTCACCAGCGTCGCGGCCCTGATGGTCCGCACCGGCAGCGGCAGCGCGCCCGACGGGGTGCCGGTGCTCCTGCTGACCGCGGTCTCCGTGATCGCCGCCGTGCTCGGCGTCCGACTGGCCGCGGTGGCCGGCACCGCGCGGTTGCAAGGAGCCTTCACCGTGCTTGTGCTCGCCGTTGCGGCCTACACCGCCGCTCGAGCACTCCCCGCGCTGGTGTGAGCCGGCACGCCAACCCTCATCCCGTTCCACGCCTCCGTGCCCCGACGTTGAACCGAACAAAGGAGAACCATCATGTGTCAAAGCACCACCTGCCGTACCTGCGGAAAGACGACGTGGGCGGGCTGTGGTCAGCACGTCGCCCAGGTGAAGGCAGGCGTCGATGCAGCCCAGTGGTGCTCGGGTCATCCCGCCGAGGACCGCTCAGGCGGCTGGCTCAGCCGTCTCCGTCGTCGCTGAGGGGAGCGGTCGCCGGGCGTCGGTCGACGCCCGGCATGATCGGAGCATGAGGTTCACCGAGCACGAGCTGTCGGCAGCGGTCACCGGCGTCGCGAAGGCCGTGATGGCGTCGCAGGACAAGGACGTGCGCAAGGGCCGGCGCGACGTCGACGAGGCGTGGGAGGGTCTTTCTCGCTACGAGCGCTATCAGCTGATGAGCGGGATCGGTGACCAGCTCCTGCCGGTCCTCGTGAGCCTGCCCGACGTCGAGGTCGAGGTCGGCACACGGCCCTCGTTCACCGAGGAGCAGATCGCGGCTGCGGTCGAGGAGAGACTCGGTGACGTGCGCGGCATCCGTCGGAAGGCCCTCCTGAAGGCCCGTACCGCACTCGTCCAGACGGCGCTCTCCTTCATCCCTCCACGGTCGGACCCGGACGCGCTGACCGTTCCTGACCACCTGTAGGTCCGGGGTCGGCGTCGGACTCACGGCGGCGGCAGTCGGCGCAGAGCCCGGAGAGCACCAGCCGGTCCACGTGCGGGGCGAACCCGTGCTTGCGGACGAGGGTGGCGGCCAGCGGCGTGAAGTCGTCGGGGTCTGCGTCGATGACCTGACCGCAACCGGTGCAGGACAGGTGCACGTGCGACGGGACCGATGTGGAGTGGTACACCGGTGTGCGGTCGGTCAGGTAGACCTGGCGGATCAGACCGAACTCGTCCAGCAGGGCGAGCGTCCGGTAGACCGTCGAGATGTTCACCGACGCGTGCTGGCGCACGACGTCCTGATGGACCTCCTCCACGGTCGCGTGCCCCAGGCGCTCGACGGCGCGGAGGACGAGCTCGCGCTGAGGGGTCAGCCGGTAGCCCTCTGCCCGCAGCACGGCCTGCCATCCGGTGCCCGGTCCCGACGTGTCCGCCATGAGCCCACCTCCCGCGGGTCAGTATTCCCTAGCCAGTAGTCCGCCCAGACTGCCTTGAGCAGGACTCATCGCTCCGGACTCGACGAGCCGGTCTTCAGCGCACAGAGCAGGCCTTCGGTCAGGTCGTGCCAGACCAGCTCGACCTCGGCGAAGCCGCCGTCGCGCAGCGCTCGGACGTGGAGCTCGAGGCTGGGCGCGTCCCCGCGCGTCGTGCCCTCGAACGTCGCGTCGTGGTCGGCCACCTCCTCGGCGAGCTCAGGCGTGGCGCGCACGGCCGACCACCAGGTCTCCCAGTCGTCGGCGCCGGCGCTGATCGCCGCGTCCTTGCGCGACTCGCCGATCTCCCGCACGACGGTCGCGATGGCGCCCCACGGTCGACTGGCGGGCAGGTAGTCGCCGTTGAGGAACAGGCCGTCAGGGACGAGCAGCGCGTACAGCTGCCGGTAGAGGGTGGCCAGCTGCTCGTCGGTGAGCCAGTGCAGTGCGGTGGTGGAGACGATCGCGTCGTACGGCGCGACGGGCAGCAGACCGGTCCACCCGGGGTCGCGCAGGTCGGCGCGGACCCACGTCGGCTGCCGCTCGCGGTCGGCGTGGTCCAACCGTCCCAGGGTCAGCAGGAGGGGGTCGAGGTCGACAGCCACCACGTCGGCGTGAGGAAACCGGTCGAGGACGCGCGCCGACAGGGACCCCGGCCCACAGGCGAGGTCGAGGATCCGGGGTCGGTCCGGACCGGACGGCGACAGCCGCTCGACGAGGTCCAGCATCAGGTCGAAGCGGGTCTCCCGATGGGCGATGTAGGCCTCCTGCTGGCGTTCCCACGACGCCACCAGGCTCCGGGCCACCGCTCGCCGACCCTGGTCCGCTGCGGTCTCGGCACTCGTCTGTGTCCTCATCGCTGTCCTCTCATGGCGCTTTCTCGGGCGAATGTCGGTACGGCGTCCAGGAGGCGCCGGGTCTGCGGGTCACGGGGACGGGTGAGCACCTCGTGCGTCGGTCCGTCCTCGACGATCCGTCCCTCGTGCATGACGGCGATGCGGTCGGCGAGCTGTGCCAGCACCGACAGGTCGTGGGTGATGAACAGGCATGCCGTGCCGAGCGTGTCGCGAAGGTGCATGAACAGGTTGAGGATGCGGGCCTGGACCGACACGTCGAGGGCGGTGACCGGCTCGTCGCAGACCAGGAGCCGGGGCTCGACCGCCAGCGCGCGGGCGATGGCGACGCGCTGGCACTGGCCGCCGCTGAGCTCCCGCGGCCGACGGGTCGTGAGAGCGGGGTCGAGGCCGACCAGGTCGAGCAGGTCGGCGACGCGCGCTCGACGGGCCGCTCTCGGAACGGTGCCGCCGACGGCGAGGGCCTCGGTGATCGCTGCCCCGATCGTCCGATGGGGGTCGAGCGAGGTGAACGGGTTCTGGAACACCATCTGCGCCCGACGACGGTGCGAGCGCCGACGACACCGGCTCAGCGCGCGCGCGTCGACGCCGTCGAGCAGGACCGATCCGCGGTCGACCGGCTGGAGACCGACGACCGCGCGGGCGAGCGTCGACTTGCCGCACCCCGACTCACCGACCAGTCCGAGGATCTCCCCGGCCCCCACGCTCAGGCTCACGTCGTCGACCGCGACGAGCCGGCCACCGGGGCGGTCGCGGTCGGCATGGCTGACGGTGAGGCCCGTGACCTCCAGCATCGGCGTGCTCACCGCGCTGCCTCGGGCTCGTGCTGCCGATGGTGCGCACGGACGAGCGCGGGCGGGCAGGCCACCTGGTGCGCGCCAGTGAGGCCCCCGACCCCGTCCGGGTGTGCGGCGGCGGCAGGGGACAGCGGGATCGCCCCGGTGAGGCAGGCCTCCTCGCGGAGGACGCAGCGCCCTGCGAACGAACACCCCCCGTCGACCGGCTCTCGACCGGCGGAGACATGGTCGGACTCGGGCAGCGTGGCGAAGCGCGTCCCGGTGGGACGGCCGACGACGGGGACGGCATCGATCAGGCCGCGGGTGTAGGGGTGCAGCGGGGAGGAGATCAGCGCGCCGGTCGGCGCCTCCTCCACCGCCCGGCCGGCGTACATCACGAGGACGCGGTCGGCGACGTCGGCGACGACCGCGAGGTCGTGGCTGATGAGGACCACGGCCATGTCCCGCCGTCGGCCGAGGTCGCGCAGGAGGTCGAGGATCTCGGACTGCACGGTGACGTCGAGGGAGGACGTGGGTTCGTCGGCGATCAGCACCGTCGGCTCACCGGCCAGCGCCGCAGCGATCAGAACCCGCTGCCGCATCCCCCCTGAGAGCTCGTGCGGGTACTGGTCGATCGTCACGTCCGGGCGCGGCAGGCCCACTGCCTCGAGGAGCTCCTTCACGCGTTCGCGCGCCGCGTCACCCCGAGCGGGCGGTCGGAGCGCCTCGGCGACGACCGAGCCGACCCTACGGAGCGGGTTGAGGGCGGCGTACGGATCCTGGAAGACGACGGCCACGCCCGCTCCCCGTACCCGGCGCAAGGTCTCCTCGGGGGCGCCGATCAGCTCGGTGCCCTGGTAGCTCGCGCGACCGGTGACGCGGGCGCGCGCGTCCAGCAGTCCGAGCGGACCCATGACCGAGACGGTCTTGCCTGAGCCGCTCTCTCCGACCAGGGCGAGCACCTCACCGGGCCGTACTGCGTAGTCCACCCCGTGCAGCGCGGTGACCGGACCGGCAGGGGTGTCGAGATCGACTCGCAACCCGCTCACCCGCAGCAGCGGCTCAGGGCCGGCGGAGGGCACCGGCTGCTCCGCGTCCCGACCCACGTCGCGGGCGACGGTACGGCGGGACGCGTCCGGCGTCCGGCGAAGCCGCCAGCGGCGAAGCTCCGGGGCGACACCGAGGTGCTCGCCGATCAGGTTGCTGGACAGGGCGACGGCGGTGACGGCGAGTCCGGGCGGGAGCCAGAGCCACCAGGCGGAGCCGAGGTACGGCCGTGACTCGACCAGCATCTGCCCCCACTCGGGTGTGGGCGGAGAGATGCCGAGTCCGAGGAAGCTCAGTCCCGCGACGGTCAGCACGACGACGCCGACGTCGGTGCTGGCGAACACGGCCGCGGGGCGGGCTGCGGTCGGCACGACGTGGACGGCGACGATGCGGATCGGGTGGGTGCCCAGACCGACGAGGGCGTCGGCGGCCGGGGAGCCGCGGTAGCCGAGCACGGCTCCGCGGGCGATGCGGGCGTAGGCGGCCCACCCGACCACCGAGAGCGCCAGGATCAGGTTCGGGGCGCTGTTGCCACGGATCCCCAGGACTGCCAGGGCGAGCAGCATCGAGGGAACGCTCAGGGCCAGCTCGACCACCCACGTCACGACGCGGTCCACGACGCCACCCAGGTAGGCGCCGAGAGCGCCGACGGTCACCCCCACGACGAACGAGACGACCATCACCGCAGCGGTCACGGTCATGGAGGTGCGCGCTGCCCAGATGATGCGGCTGAGCTGGTCGCGGCCCAGCTGGTCGGTGCCCAGCCAGTGGCCGCCGCTCGGTGGCAGCAGGCTCGCCGAGAGGTCGGTGCTGGTCGGTGACTGCGGGGCGACCCAGGGAGCGAGCAGCCCCGCCAGCGAGATGGTGACCAGGGGGAGGGCCAGGACCACGAGCCGTACGTTGCCTCTCATCTCCGGGTCACCGGACTTCCGTGCGGCGCAGCCGCGGATCGGCGGCGGTCTGGACCACGTCGATGGTGCGGGTGAGGAGGATGAAGGCGACCGCGAACACCAGGACCCCGGCGAGGATGGCGCCGCTGTCGCGGAACGTCACGGAGTCCACGAACCAGGCGCCGACCCCGGGCCACCCGAACACCGTCTCGACGACCACGCTCCCGGTGAGCAGCGTCCCCAGCTGGAGGGCGGTGACGTTGAGCGTCGCGCCCACCGCGTTCGGCAGGGCGTCCCGCACGGTGGGCGACCAGGCGGCGACGCCGCGGGCGCGGGCGGCTGTGACGTACTGCTGTCGGAGCGCCTCGCTCAGCGAGACCGCGACCACCCGGCTGATCGTCCCGGCAGCGGGGATCGCGAGCACCAGCCACGGCATGATCCAGGACACCGGACCAGACTGGCCCGAGGTGGGCAGCAGGCTGAGGCGCTCGGAGAAGACCGCGATGAGCACGAAGCTCATCCAGAACGTCGGCACCGACACCCCCACGAGTGCCACCGCGCGCAGGACACCCGGCAGCGGCCCGCGTCGGACGACCGCAGCGACGATGCCGGCGCCGAAGCCCATGACCAGGGCGAGGAGGGCACTGCCAAGGCCGAGGAACACCGTACGGGGCAGCTTCTCGCCGGTCTCGGCAGCGATCGGACGCCCCGACCGCTCGGAGCGGCCGAGGTCGCCGCGCAGGGCACGGGTGAGCCAGACGCCGTACTGGGCGACCACCGACTCGTCCAGCTTGAGCTCGCGACGGATCCGCTCGATCTGCTCCTGGCTCGCTCCGGGCCCCGCCTGCCGGACGGCGATCGACGTGGCCGTGCTGCCCGGCGTCACCCGGATCAGCGAGAACGTCCCGAACGTGAGCACCAGCAGTACGACGACAGCCGAGAGCACGTGACCCGTCAGTGCCTGCCGTCGTCGTCCGTCCATCACCTCGGCCCCTCCCAACCCGTCCGTCGGCTGCCGGTCAGCCGAGGGTCACGTGGGTGAGGTCGAGGCGGTACTCGTGCGGCGGGACGCGGAACCCGTCGACCTTCGAACGCACGGCGTAGTAGCGAGGGGGATGGGTGATCGGGACGAACGCCACGTCCCGCTCCAGGAGGTCGTAGACGGCCTGGTAGGAGGAGTCGCGCGTGGCCGGGTCACCCGCCGAGACCGACCGGTCGACCAGGGTGTCGAGCGCGGGGGAGCTCCAGGTAGGGGTGTCGGCCGTGCTGGACAGGAACGACAGCGCGCTGTTCGCCGGGTCGTACGGCGCTCCGTAGGTGGTGGAGAAGGCCAGGTCGAACCGACCCGCAGCCTGCTGGTCGAAGTACGTGGCGCCGTCGACCACGGTCAGCTCGACCTCGATGCCGATCGTGGCCAGCGCGTCCTGAAGGGCCTGCCCGGTCGTCCGCGAGTCGGTCATCCCGTGGACGGGGTCGGACACCAGCAGCAGCTCGAGCCGGAGCGGGCGACCGTCCTTGGCCCGGGTCGAGCCCTTCATCGTCCATCCCGCCCTGTCGAGCACCCGCTCCGCCTCGTGGGGGTCGTACCGTCGCGTCGTCGGGGTGCCACTGTGGGGCACGGAGGGCGGGAAGTAGCTGCGAGCGACGTACTCCTTCCCTCCGTAGAGCACGTCGTTGATCGCCTCCACGTCGGTGGCGAGGGACACCGCCTCACGGACCGCTCGCTCGGCGAGCGGGCCGCGACGGTTGAAGGTGAGCGACATCGTCGTGTCCGGGTCGCCGGTCACCAGATCGAGCGACGGGTCGTCGGCGATGCTGGCGGCCTCCACGGCGTTGATCGGGGACAGGTACCCGCCGCCGATGAGGTCGACCTCGCCCGCACGCAGCGCCGAGAGTCGGGTCTGCGAGTCCGGGATGACCCTCATCTCGACCCGCTCGATCTCCGGCTCGGGTCCCCAGTAGTCGTCGTTGCGCACGAACGAGCCCGAGGTGTCGGTCGAGGAGACGACCTTCCACGGACCTGTCCCGACCGGCTCGCGGTACGAGCCGCCGGGAGCCGCGGCCGGACTCAGGAACCGCACCGGGCGGACGATCGTCAGCTCCTGGAGCAACGGGGGGTACGGCGCCGACAGCCGAAGGACCAGCGTGTGGGAGGCCGGTGTCTCGATCGAAGAGATCGCCCGGGAGCCGCCGAGGAAGGCGAACTTCTCCTTGCCGACCCACTGCTCGAGGTTGAACTTCGCCGCCGCGGCGTCGAAGTCGGTGCCGTCGTGGAACCGCACGCCCTCACGGAGCGCGAAGGTGACCGTCAACCCGTCGCCGGACACGTCCCAGGACTCCGCCAGCGCCGGCTCCAGCGCACCACCCTCGCCGTAGGCGATCAGCGGCTCGTACACCAGGTCCAGCGCATGGAACTGGCCCACGAAGTCCCACGGGTCCAGGATCCCCACCGGCTCCATGGTCGCCACCCGGATCGTCGTCCTCGCGCCCGGCTCGGAGGATCCACCTCCGGCTCCGCACCCGGCCAGCGCGAGGGCCGCGGCCACGATCGCGACGAGGCCGCGGACCCCTCCCCGACGGAGTCGTCGGTCGCTCTGGAGCGCTCCGCGCATCGCGTTGCCACCGCCCTTTCAGGCCGCCACGGATCGCACAGTTGCGAGGCCGACGTTGTTGCGAATGACTTGCAGCAACCCTAGGTCACGCCGGTGCCTCCTGCCCGCGGTTTCGGGAAGGAGAGCTTCTCCTCGGCATCCACCACGCACGGGCACCCAGGAGACCCATCACCGCAGGGACGGCGAGGCACCTGATCACCAGGGCGTCCAAGAGCACGGCGACCGCCATGGCGAAGCCCATCTGCTGCAGCATCCGGTCGGGTGACAGGACGAACGACCCGAACACGACGACCATGATCGCGGCCGCCGCCGTGATGACGCCGCCGGTGTGGGCCAGCCCTTCGCGAACCGCCAGGCTCGCGTCCCCGGTCCGCAGCCATTCCTCCCGCATCCGGGAGAGCAGGAAGACCTCGTAGTCCATGGAGAGCCCGAACACGATCGCGAAGACGAAGACGGGCAGGAACGCCTCGATCGGACCGGCCTGCGCTCCGAGGTATCCCTCCTGGAAGACGAGCGTCATCGCGCCGAGCGCCGCGCCGATGGAGAGGACGTTGAGCAGCGCCGCCTTGACGGCGACGGCGACCGATCGGAAGACCCACATCAGGAGGAGGCTGGACAGCCCCACGACGCAGAGGACGAACACAGGGAACCGGTCGGCCATCGTGTCGGAGAAGTCGACGTACGCCGCGGTGGCGCCACCCACGAGATGCGGTTCGCCGAGATCGTCTCGGAGGGCGGTCACCAGGTCTGCGGTCGCCTCGTCCTGAGGGCCGGTCGTCGGCTCGGCCCGGATGAGGAACAGACCGTCGGCGACGGCGACCGGCGGTGACACCCGGTCTCCGATGATGCCGGGGTGCGAAGCCAGCTCGGCGTACGCCGACCGCGCCTGGTCCTCCGTGCCCTCGGTGACGACGACCAGCGGACCGTTGGCGCCAGGCCCGAACTTCTCGCTGACCAGGTCGTACGCCGCCCGCGCGGTCGTGCTCTCGTCGTCGGTGCCGGCGTCGCTGAAGCCGAGGTTCATGCTCCCCGCCGGGATCGCGAGCGCTCCGAGTGCGACGACGGAGACGACCAGGGCCGGCCAGGGCGCGCGTTGCACCCACCATGCCCAGCGGCGCCAGACCTGACCGGTGCCGCGGCCCCGCTTCGCGGCATGCCGGTGGACCCGCTTCTCGATCCGTCTGCCGAAGAGGCTCAGCAGCGCGGGGAGGAGGGTGACGGAGGCGAGCATCGTCACGAGGACGGTGAGGGCGACCGCCGTGACGGCACCTTCGTACGCGTCGACGCCGAGGGTGAACAGGCCCCCAAGGGCGAGGATCACGCTGGCGCCGGCGAACAGCACCGATCGTCCGGCCGTGTCGAGCGCGACGCGGCTTGCCCGGTCCCTGCCGGCCCCGGCGAGCAGCTCGCTGCGGTACCGGCTGAAGATCAGCAGGGAGTAGTCGATGCCCACGCCCAGACCGACCAGCGCCAGCATGGCGGGGGTGTAGCTGGGGATGGTGAGCACGTGCGACAGCAGGACCGTCAACCCGAGGGTGGACCCCACCGCGAGCACGGCGGTGATGAGCGGCAGACTCGCCGCCAGGAACGACCCGAACATCAGCACCAGGATCACCACCGCCGCGAGCAGCCCGACCGCCTCGGCGGTCGACCCCCCACCGCCCTCGACCTGCCGTACGCCGGCACCGGAGAGCTCGACCTGCAGCGGGCCCGAGTCGTACGACCCGGCGACCTCGATGAGCTCCTCGTAGGTCGCGGGCGGCGCGTCGCCCGTCCTGCCCTCGAGCGTGACCTCGACGAGACCCACCGTCCCGTCGCTCGAGACGGTGCCTCGCTGCGCGTCCGGCGGCGTGACGGACTCGACCTGGTCCACGGCGGCGAGGTCACGGGTCAGGGCATCGAGGTCGACGTCGCTGGCCCAGCCGCCGTCGTCGTGCAGCACGACGACGACGGTGTCGCCCGAGCGGGTCGGGGCATGCGTCTCGAGCAGGTCGGCGACCTCTTGCGACTGCGTGTCGGGGAGGGAGAAGTCGTCGTCGTACGCATCGCCGACCGCCTGGCCGGCGAACGTCGCTGCGACGAGCAGGACCAGCCAGCAGGCGAGAGCGGTCCAGCGGTGGCGGCCGGCGAAGCCGGCCAACCGTTCCATGCGGGTACGGCGGTCTGGCACAGCCTCGGTCATGGGCTCGGTGTGAGTCGGAGGTGGCGTCATGACACCGATGGTCGCGAGCATCCACGCGGTCCCGCGTCCTCCGTCGGACGTCTCTTCCTCGTGCGTGGGACGTGCGCTCCGGGCTCGCACGTACGCCCGTCGACGTACGTGGTCGCGCTTCTCGACGGAGCCGCGACCCGGTCGCCGGACCGTAGGATCGGTTCATGCTCACGATCGAGCGTCTCGACCGCTACCGCCTGCCCGCACGGGCGCAGGACGCGGTGCTCGCGCTCGTGGTGGTGGTCCTCCAGGTCCAGGGCACGGTGAGCAAGGTCGAGGCCGAGCCGGCGACGGTCATCCGCCCGCTCGCGGACTTCGGAGGGCTCGGCCTCGTGCTGCTCGCGGCGAGCGCGGCCGCCCTGGTCGTACGCCGCCGGTGGCCGGTGGCGGTGTTCCTCGCGACCGCGCTCGCCAGCGTCACGTACTACTCCCTCGACTACCCCGACGGTCCGGGGTGGATCGCGCTCTTCGTGGCGACCTACACGCTCACCGCGCTCGGGGACGGCCACCGGTCCCTCGCTCTGGCGGCGTCCGTGATCATCGTGATGAGCGTCGTGTGGCTGGTGGCGGGTGCCGACGTCGAGCCGAGGGCCGCGGTCGGCTGGATCTTCTTCCGGATCGGCGCGACGGTGATGAGCGCGGCGCTCGGCGAGAGCGTCCGGTCGCGGCGGGTGATCGCGGCCGAGGCCCTCGAGCGGGCCGAGCTGGCCGAGCGGACGCGTGAGGAGGAGGCACGCAGGAGGGTCGACGAGGAGCGGCTGCGGATCGCCCGGGAGGTCCACGACACCGTGGCCCATGCCATCGCCGTGATCAACGTCCAGGCGGGCGTCACCGCGCACGTGCTCGATCGGCGACCCGATGAGGCGCGGGCGACCCTCGAGGCCATCGAGCGCACCAGCTCGCGGGCTCTCGACGAGATGCGCGCGATCCTCGGGGTCCTGCGCGACGACCGGGACGACCGCGCGCCACAGCCGGGCATGGCCGATCTCGACGAGCTCACTCACACCGCGCGCGAAGCCGGCCTCGACCTGACGTTCGAGCGCACCGGCGCCGACGTACCCGTGTCGAGCGCGGTCGGAGGGGCGGTCTACCGGATCTTGCAGGAGTCGGTCACGAACGTGATCCGGCACGCGGGGCCCACGAAGGTCACCGTCGCGCTGAGCTGCGACCACCGCACGGTCGAGCTCCGGGTCGCCGACGACGGCCGGAATGGCGGCATCAGGCCCGGGGCGTCGCCGGGAGAGCCGGGGAGGGGCCTCCGCGGGATGCGCGAGAGGTGTCAGCTCCTCGGCGGTGACCTCGACGCTCGCCCGACGCCCGCCGGCGGCTTCCAGGTGGTCGCGAGGCTGCCGCTGACGCCCGGGACGGTCGTCCCGTGAGCGGCGGTGACGGCGCGACCGACGGTCGACCGATCCGTGTGCTCCTGGTCGACGACGAGGGCCTCGTCCGCTCTGGGCTTCGGCTGCTTTTGGAGGTCGAGGACGATATCGCGGTGGTCGGTGAGGCGAGCGACGGAGCCGAGGCCGTACGCCTCGCGCTCGCCCACCGCCCGGACGTCGTCCTCATGGACATCCGGATGCCCCGGGTCGACGGGATCGAGGCCACGCGGGGGATCGCCGCGATCGAGGGTCTCCGCGACGTCCGCGTGCTCATCCTCACCACCTACGACACCGACACATACGTCTTCGAGGGCCTGCAGGCCGGTGCCAGCGGGTTCCTTCTCAAGGACGCCGGTCCGGCCGAGCTGCTGCACGGCATCCGCGTCGTCGCCGCCGGTGAGGCGCTGCTCGCCCCGCGGATCACGCGACGGCTCATCGCCGAGCTCGCCGTACGCCGCCAGGCCGCCCAGGCCTCCGACGAGCGGCTCGCCGTCCTCACCGACCGTGAGCGCGAGGTCCTCGCGCTGGTCGGCAAGGGGATGAGCAACGGCGAGATCGGTGGCGAGCTCTTCCTCAGCCCTGCCACCGCTCGCACCCACGTCAGCCGTGCGATGACCAAGCTCGGAGCGCGGGACCGCGCGCAGCTGGTCGTCGTCGCCTACCAGACAGGGCTCGTCGGCACCGAGTGACCGTCGGAGTCACCCGTCGGGGTCACCCGCCGAGGACGGGCCGTCGGACATCTTGGCGAGCCGCGCGCGCAGGAGCGGCACGCGGTGCGCGTTCCCGTGCAGCGCGATGTACTGCTCGCCGTATTCCCGCAGGAGGGCGTCGTCGAGCCTGCGCACGGCGCCCGGTGGGTAGCGGTAGGCCATCCGCTCGGTGACGGCGGCGACGTCGACCGAGCGCAGGATCTCGCCCAGCTCGGTGAGCGAGGTGATCCCCAGCTCCAGCACCAGCCCGGCGATCCAGTCGTAGTGGTCGGGCCGTGACCAGCCCGCGTCGGGATAGCGGTCGGCCAGGAACGCGGCGAGGTCGCGAGGCGTGATGCGGGGGTCCTCCCCGCCCTCGTCGAGCCCGGGATCGGTCAGCGAGCCGCGGAGGCGCTCCCGGATCGTGGAGAACTCGCGGTCGGCCAGCTCCAGCAGCCCGGCCGCCAGGGTGAATCGGCGGTCGAGGTCGGGGACGTGCTCGTCGGGGACGGTGCCCTTGTAGCGGATGTCGTGCTCGAACTCCGCCCACGCGTGCTGCAGCACCGTCCTGACCTGCACCTGGGCACGGAGCCCGGCGAGGTCCGGGTGCTGGGCGTCACCGTCCGCCCCGAGGCTGATCAGCAGGTGTCGGCTCGCGTACCCGAACCGGCCCTCGCTCGCCGTCTCCCGCCCCATGTCGCGGTCGTCGTGGACGACGACCTGGTCGTCCAACAGGTCGACGACGGCCTGGACGTCGCTCTGCACGTAGGTGATGACCCGGATCCCGATCTGGTCGGTGATCTCGCGGAGCGGGTCGGTGAAGACGGGCTCCCCGTCGGCCGTACGCGTCGCCTTGTCGGCGAAGGACGCGACTGACTTCGCACGCCCGGTCACCGTCAGGTAGTTGATGCCGGCGTCGTCGAGGATCGAGGTCACCAGCCGCACGAACTCGGCAGCGGATGCCCGCAGCCGCGGTTGCCGCTCGGCGTACTCGCGCACGGCTGACCGGGGATCGCGGGTGGTGGGCGCGACGATCCGCTTCGCCCGTGGCGCGGGGCTCAACCCCTCGGGGAGGCTCGGCGTGACGATGTAGCCCGTCTCGAAGTCCCCGTACGTGGTGGTCTCGTCCGGGCGCCGGGTCGCGAAGAGACCGACGTACGCGCACAGCACCGCGTCGACCTGGTCCTCCACCACGCGGAGCGTGCTCTTGCGCTCGGCCGCCTCGGCGGCCTCGCGCAGGGCGCGCCACGTGTCCCCGGCCTCGGCCGTGTCCACGACCAGACGCGGGTCGGCGGCGCTGAGCCCTTCGATGAGGCCGAGCAGCACGATCAGCTCGGTACGGAGCTGCTCGAGGTCGCGCCCGGGCTTGTTCTTGTACTTCAGCGTCCGACCCAGTCGGAAGAGGGCGACCGTCGCCGGGTGCGGATAGACCTCGATGGCCCGGCGAGCACGCCCCGAGCGCGGGTTCATGTCCACCCCGAGTCGCGCCGCGAGTCGTGCACCGCGGGGCTTCTCGGAGAACTCGGGCTTGGCGGTGTTGGACGGGTGAGCGCCGGCGTCGAAGCGCGCGAAGTCCCGGTTGAGCGCGGCCTCGGCGGGCCGGTTGCCGGAGGCGTTGGTGACGATGAGAGGTGCGTCGATCGCCACGAGGCAGTCACCCGCGGTGTACGGCTCCAACGCCTCGGTGATCTCGTCGTCCGTCCGTGCCGCGGACACGTGCACCAGGTGCCCCGTCGCGTCGATGACCGCGAGGCCCGTCGGCTTGCGCTCACCCCACGCGAGGTCGACTCCGACGAAGTACATGAGGCACAGCCTGCCCCATCGCGCGCGTCGTGCCTCGGCCGGTCGCTCTCACGTCGGTGTGCCGAGCTCCGCGGTCCTTCGGGCGAGGTGGTCGCGTTCGGGCTGGTTGCGGGCGAGCGCGTGTGCCTCCTCGTACGACGTGCGAGCCTCGTCGGCGTGTCCGAGCCGGCGCAGCAGGTCGGCCTTGACGGCCGGCAGGAGGTGGTTGCCCTGCAGCGCGCCGCTCCCCTCCAGCTCAGCGACCAGCGTCAGTCCGGCCTCCGGCCCCTCGGCCATGCCGACCGCGACGGCGCGGTTGAGCGCGACGACGGGCGACCGCGCGAGCTCGGCAAGCTGCCCGTAGAGGCCGGCGATCCGTCTCCAGTCGGTGCTCGCGGCTGTCGGCGCGGCAGCGTGGCACGTCGCGATGCGGGCCTGGAGGACGTACGGGCCGGCGGCGCGCGTGCGCGCCAGGAGAGCACGGCCTTCCCCGATCGCTCGGGCGTCCCACCGGGACCGGTCCTGCTCCTCGAGGGTGACGATCCGCCCGTCGGCGTCGACCCGCGCGTCGCGACGGGAGTCCTGGAGCAGGAGGAGCGCCGCCAGTCCGAGCACCTCCGACTCGTCCGGCATGAGGGTGGCGAGCACTCGGCTGAGCCGGATCGCCTCCTCGCACAGACCTCGCCGTAGGAGGTCGTCACCCCGAGTCGCGGCGTAGCCCTCGGTGAAGAGGAGGTAGACCACGGCGAGAACGCCGCTGAGTCGTTCGGCCCGGAGGTGAGGGGGTGGGACCCGGAAGGGGATGCCGGTCGCGCGGATCTTGTGCTTGGCGCGGACGAGCCGCTTGGCCATCGTCGGCTCCGGGACGAGGAACATCCGCGCGATCTCGGCCGTGGTGAGGCCGGCGACGGTGCGCAGGGTGAGTGCGACGCGGCCCTCCAGCGGCAGCGCCGGATGGCAGCAGGTGAACATCAGCCGCAACCGGTCGTCCGGCAGGTCGTCGTCGACGGCGACCTCCTCCACTGCCGGCGCGGCCGCGACCTCCTTCAGCTTCGACGCCTCGGTCGTCGCCCGGCGCAGGCGGTCGAACGCGCGGTTCCGGGCGACCGTGGTGAGCCAGGCGACGGGCGCGTCGGGGACCCCGTCGCGTGGCCACACCTCCGTCGCCCGCGCGAACGCGTCCTGCGTGCACTCCTCGGCCAGGTCCCAGTCGCCGGTGGTCCGGATGAGCGTCGCGACGATCCGCGCCCACCCCGAGCGGAACGCCTGCGTGAGGGCTGCGTCGACGGTCACGGGCCCCAGAACGGCCGAAGCTCGATCGTGCCGATCGTCGCGACCGGGTGCGAGGCGGCGACCTCGAGCGCCTCGTCGAGATCGGCGCACTCCAGCACGTCGTACCCGCCGACCTGCTCCCTCGTCTCGGCGAAGGGTCCGTCCGTCACGAGCAGCTCACCGTCACGGGAACGGACGCTGGTGGCCGTCTCCGTACGGGCCAGACGGTTGCCCTCGAGGCGTACGCCGCGCTCGGTCGCTTCTCGGACCCAGGCTTCGGTCGCGGTGTTGATCGCTGCGGTCTCCTCCGGCGAGAGGTCGAGGTTCTCGTCACCACAGATGAACATGAGGTACTTCATCGGTCCTCCTGCGGCGGAGCGTAGTCCGCGCGCCGCCAGCTCCGCAACGACTTGAGTCGGCGCCGGCGGCGGGCGCGCCGCTCGGCACGCCGCGCCCGCTCACGCTCGAGGCGGGCGACACGGCGGTGTGCCTCGTCGAGAACCATCTCCGGGTAGGTCTCCGGCGTCGTCGGGATGTAGATGTACATGGTGGTCTCCTTGCTCGTCTTTGCCTCTTGACGAACAGGAGGTGCCGCCATGGACACCGCGGTGAGAATGGTCTGGTGAGCGACCTTCAGGTTTCTGCCGTCGATCGGCTGCTGACAGACTGCCGCCGACACATCGACCGGGTGCAGCCCGCGGATCTCGAGCGAGAGGCGGCCGCTGGCGCACTCGTCGTCGACATCCGGCCGAGCGAGCAGCGAAGCACCGACGGCCCGCTGCCGGGCGCTGTGGTGATCGACCGCAACGTCCTCGAGTGGCGGCTCGACCCGACCAGTCCGCACCGGCTGGTCGGCCACGACGATCCGGGTCGTCGCATCGTGCTGGTGTGCAACGAGGGGTATGGGTCGAGCCTGGCGGCGTACACGCTCACCCGGCTCGGGCTCCGCGACGTCGCCGACCTCGTCGGTGGCTTCGAGGCCTGGTCGGAGTCTCGCGACATCGTCACCCCATGACCGGTCGCTGCAGGATGCGTCGCGTGGCGGCACGCATCGAGCCCGTCGCGATGAGCGCCACGACGATGCTGGCCGCCGGGATCAGCCACAGTGGGCCCTGCGGCCAGGGTCGGCCCACCACTCCCAGGGCGAGCACGGACATCGGGAGCACCGACAAGATCAGGCCCGCGGTGATCGCCAACGCCGAGATCAGCGCTGCCTCGCGGGTCACCATCGCCCTGATCTGCCGTGGTGTGGCGCCGACCATCCGGAGCAGGGCGAGCTCCTCACGTCGTCGTCCCGTGGCGGTGCGCAGGCTGTTGCCGACCGCGACCAGCACGTAGCCGAGCATCGGCACCAGGACGATCAGGCTGATCCAGCGGTCCACGTCCGACGCCCCGTTCAGGGACGACCCGGAGGCCACCGCGTGGGCGGGGTGGTCCTCGGCCCACGCGGTGACGGCAGCGCTGTCGCCGTCGACGAGCACGGTGTCGAGCGACCGTGCCAGGCCGTGGGACGTCAGCAGGTCGGTCGAGGCGATCACGCCGCCGAACCCGAAGCCTCGGCGATACGTGGCCACGACGAGGGGATTCACGGCCACGCCGTTGCCGAGGCGCAGCTCTGTCCGGTCGCCCACAGCGACGCCCCATCGTCGTGCGGCGTTGACGTCCAGGGCGATGCTGTCGCCGCGCAGATCAGCCAGGTCACCGGCAGCGACGTCGAGGTCCAGCACGTGTGGTGCCTCGGGTCCGACGCCCAGCGCGGGGTATCGCTCTGCCGTCGCATCACCGAGCGTCCTGCTCGTACGCAGCACGGTGGTCGGGACGAGAGGCACCGCGGCGTCGACCCCGGGGGTCGCGGCGAGAGTGGTGACGTCGCCCGCCGTGAGCGGACCGCTGATCCGCATATCGGCGATCATGCCCGCCGACTGCTCGGCGCGGGTCACGTCCTCCAGGGTCGACTGGGCGTACACCTGCGTGAGCGTGAGGCCGATCGCGAGGGCCAGCACGCTCACCGACCCGGCGGTCCGCAGTGCGTAGGCGTGGGTGTTGTTGAGCGCCAGCCAGCCGGTTGCGCTGGTTCGGCCGTCGCTGCGCCGCGCCAGCCGGCCGGTGATCGTGCGCGCGAGTGCCGGCCCGGCGACGGCGAGCCCCACGATGCCGAGCAGGGTCCCGCTGACCGCGGACAAGAAGGCCTCCTCCCCGGGTATCACCAGGGCGAGGAACGCCGGGGCAAGGGACGCGGCGATGAGCGTCAGTCCGGTCGCGGTCCGGATCCGCGACGGGCGGCGAGGCTCGACCTGGGCGTCTCCCATCGCCTCCGTGGCCGGGCGTCGCGACGCCCGCCAGACAGCGAGGCGGGCGGCGCACTGGACGACCAGCAGGGTCAGCGCGGCCACGGTGAGGCCGGCGATCGGCGTGTACGCGACCGGCAGCGCCGTGGAGACGACGCCGGCCCGGGCCAGCTCGTCGCAGAACCACCCGGCGAGGACGTAGCCGAGTGCCACACCGGGCGCCAGCCCGACCAGCGCTGCCAGGCTCGCCTGCCTGGCGACCAGACTCCTGATCTGGCGCGGGGTCGCTCCCACCGCACGCAGCAACGCGAGCTCGCGGCGTTGGTTGGCCACCGAGATCGCCAGGGCGCCCGCGGTGATGAAGCCGACCAGCAGCAGAAGGATCCCGGCCAGCGAGGCGGCCAGCTCCAGCAGCTCGCCCCGGGCGTTGCCGATCGCGAGCGACTCCACCGCGCCTCGGGCGTCGCCTGTCGTCACGGTGTAGTCACCGCCGACGGCGTCCTCGATGTCGGCGGCGACCTCGGCGGTGTCCGCGTCCTCGCTCAACCCGACCGCGATGAGGTCGCTGACACCGTCGGGCAGAGGAGCCAACGCCGCCGCCTCCACCGGCGCCAGGTGGACGGCTCCGGGGGAGTCGACGATGCCGGTGATTCGTACGCTCCGGTGCGCGTCGCCGACGGTCAGGTCGAGACGGTCACCGACGGCGAGCCCGGCCGACTCGGCGGCCTCTTCGTTGACCACGACGTCGCCGGTCGTGCGCGGAGCGGTCCCACGGAGTGCCGGATCGCCCAGGGCGGCAACCGCCCAGCTGTGGGCGTCGTCGGTCACGGTGCGGTCGCTGCCGGGAGCGGTGAGCGAGACCGGGAACGTCACGTCGGCGGCCGCGGCTGCTACCTCCGGGACGTCGGCGATCCGGCCGGCGAGGGCGGTGGGAACGGGGGCGCGTTCGGTCAGCCGTACGTCGAAGTCCTCGACGACCTCGACCTGCTGGGGGGCCGAGACCAGCACCGCGGCGCCGGCGAGGCGCTCAGGCGGTGCCTGCGCACTGAGGCTCGTCTCGGTGAGCACGGCGCCGGCCGAGATGAGCGCGGTTCCGCCGAAGATGGCGAACGCGACGGCGAGCAGGGCGCCGAGGTGCCCCCGTGCGAGCGCGCGGGCCGGGAGTCGGGTGGAGGCGGGCATCATCGGGCTCCGACCAGGGTTCCGGCGAGCATCTCCGGCGTGGGGTCCACCAGGTAGTCCTGGATGCGACCCTCGTCCATCACCACCGTGGCGTGGGCGCGGTGCGCGGCAAGGGGATCGTGGGTCACCATCACCACCGTCTGACCGACGTCGTCGACGAGGTCACGCAGCAGGCCGAGCACCTCGCTCGCCGTACGAGCGTCCAGGGCGCCGGTCGGCTCGTCGGCGAAGACCACCTCGGGGCGAGCCGCCAAGGAGCGCGCGATCGCGACGCGCTGCTGCTGCCCACCCGACAGCTCGGCGGGACGGCGTCGCAGGAACGGTCGCAGGCCGATGCGATCGATCACCTCGGCCAGCCATGCGTCGTCGCCGTCGGTTCCGGCGACTCGCAGCGGGAGGCGGATGTTCTCCTCCACGCTCAAGGAGGGCAGCAGGTTGTACGACTGGAAGACGAACCCGACCGCCCCGCGGCGGAGGAGCGTGCGCTCGGTCTCGTTCAGCCCGGAGATCTCGCGACCGCCGATGACGACCTGGCCCGAGGTCGGCGTGTCCAGACCGGCTGCGCACTGCAGCAACGTCGACTTGCCGGAGCCGGACGGGCCCATCACGGCGAGGAAGCTGCCTCGCGGGACCTGCAGGCTGACCCGGTCGAGGGCGTGCACGGGGCCGTACGTCTTGGTGACGTCGCGCAGCTCCAGCGCGTGGATCGAGGGAGTGTGAAAGCTCATGTCTCGACGGTAGGAACGGCGGGCCGCCAGGCCCATCCAGCCACCTGGTCAACCGACGGTACAGCCCGCTGTACCGACCTCTGGTGCGCCGGAGGGTAGCGTGACGGCCGATGGACAGCGAACAGGCGACGGGCCCCGGGCGGAGCCTCCGCGGCCGACTGCGCGATGCGGTGCACAGCACCGGCTATACCGCCTACGGCGCGGGCATCGGGCTCCTCGCTGCGGCCAGCCTGCCGTTCGGGATCGTGGTCGCCGTCCTGTGGTTCCTGCGCGTGGGTCGGCGCCTGGTCCTGCCCTCCCTCGCGTGGCTGCGCTGGTTGAGCGATCTCGAACGTGAGCGTCTGCGACGGCTGGGCTACGTCGTCGACGAGCCGCTCAGCCGGAGCGGGTCCCCCGAGGAGCAGGCCGCTGACCCGGCCACGAGACGGGAGCTCGGCTGGCTGGTGATCCACGGGACGTTCGGGGTCTTCCTTGGCGCGGTGGTCGTGCAGCTCTTGCTGATCACCGTGCACGACCTCGCGTACCCGCTGTGGTGGCAGTACGTGGGCGTGGGGGAGCAGGAGCTGCTGAACGGGTTGCTGCCGGCGAGCAGCGACAGCCGTGCGCTCCTCGGGCCCCTGATCGCGGTGATCGCCTTCGCGCTCTGGTTCGTCGGGGCGCCTCGTCTGCTCCGGTGGCAGGCGGAGCCCGGCCTGCGCCTGCTCGGTCCGCCGCCGGGCATCGATCTCTCGGCGCGGGTGGCCCAGCTGACCGCGACGCGGGCCGCGGCCCTCGACGCCCACACGGTTGAGCTGCGCCGCATCGAGCGCGCTCTGCACGACGGGGCGCAGAACCGGGTGGTCGGAGTGGCCGTGCTGATCGGCGCCGCGCGCCGCGAGGTGCCGCGCGATCCCGTCCGGGCCGAGGAGATCCTCGCGCGTGCTCAGGACACCACGGAGGACGCACTCGCCGAGCTGCGAGCCGTCGTCCGCTCGATCCTGCCGCCGGTGCTGGAGAACCGCGGCCTCGCGGGAGCCGTCAACGCGCTTGCCGCCGACTGTGCGGTGCCCTGCACGGTGACCATCGACGTCCCGGTGCGCTGCCCGGCCAGCGTCGAGGCGACCGCCTACTTCGTGGTCGCCGAGGCGTTGACCAACGTGTCCAAGCACAGCCGGGCAGATCGGGCCGAGGTCGAGGTGCGCCTCGACGCCGGCCGGCTGCACGTGCGGGTCAGCGATGACGGGCGCGGGAGCGCGGACCCGGCCGACGGTACGGGTCTGGCCGGCATCATCCGCCGGGTCGAGGCGCTCGACGGCCGAGCCTGGGTGACCAGTCCACCTGGGGGACCGACGGAGGTAGGGGTGGAGCTGCCGTGCGGATCGTGATCGCCGAGGACGACACCCTGCTGCGGGAAGGGCTGAGTCTGGTGCTGCGCGGGGAGGGTTTCGACGTCGTCGCCGCCACCGGTGACCCGGACTCCTTCCTGGCAGCGGTCGCCGACCATCGGCCCGACCTCGCGGTCGTCGACGTACGGATGCCGCCGACCCACACCGACGAAGGGATCAAGGCCGCCGTCGCAGCACGGCGTGCCCATCCCGAGCTGGCGGTCCTGGTCCTCTCGGCGTACGTCGAGCAGAGCTTTGCCACCGACCTCCTGGCCGACGGCACGGAGCGGGTGGGCTACCTGCTCAAGGAGCGGGTGGGTCGGGTGGAGGCGTTCGTCGAGGCCCTGCAGCGGGTGGCCGACGGCGGTACGGCGATCGACCCTGAGGTGGTCGCCCAGCTGTTCGCCCAGAAGCGTTCCGGCGACCCGCTCGAGCGGCTGACAGCGCGTGAGCGTGAGGTGCTCTCGGTGATGGCCGAGGGACTGGGCAACGCGGCCATCAGCGAGCGCCTGCACATCACCGACAACGCGGTGCACAAGCACATCCGCAACATCTTCATGAAGCTGGACCTGGCTCCGGACGACCACACCGACCGGCGGGTGGCGGCCGTCCTGCGCTACCTCGACGGTTCCCCCGGGTCACCGAGCGCGTCCACCTAGACAGGCATCGCCGCGAAGGCCTCGACGCGTGTGACAGGGCAGGTATCCGCTTCCGGGGAGATAGTGGGCTAGAGACCGAGGTTTGTTGTGACGCTGGTGACGGCACCAGTGGACCCGGAACTCGCGGCCGCATCAGGCGACCGACACATCTCAGGGGGAGAAATGAAGGCACTGGTCTACCACGGCCCCGGCAGCAAGGCTTGGGAGGACGTTCCCGATCCGCGGATCCAGCAACCGACCGACGTCATCGTGCGGATCGATACGACCACGATCTGCGGCACGGACCTGCACATCCTCAAGGGCGACGTGCCGGCGGTCACGGAGGGCCGGATCCTCGGTCACGAGGGGATCGGCACCGTCACCGAGGTGGGCTCCGCGGTCTCCACGGTGGCCGTCGGCGACCGGGTGCTGCTCTCGTGCATCAGCGCCTGCGGCGCCTGCTCGTACTGTCACCAGGGCCTCTACGCGCACTGTCTGGCCGACGAGGGCGCCAGCGGCATCGGCTGGATCTTCGGTCACCTCATCGACGGCACCCAGGCGGAGCTGGTCCGTGTGCCGTTCGCGGACAACTCCGTCTACAAGCTGCCCGAGGGCGTCAGGGACGAGGCCGCAGTCATGTTGTCCGACATCCTCCCGACCTCGTTCGAGATCGGCGTCAGGTACGGCAAGGTGAAGCCTGGCGACGTGGTCGCCGTGGTCGGCTCCGGGCCGATCGGCCTGGCCGCGATGATGACCGCCACCCTGTACGGCGCGGCCCGGATCATCGCGCTGGATCTCGACGCCAACCGGCTGCAGCAGGCGCTGAGCTTCGGGGCGACCGACGTCGTCAACAGCGGCGACCCCGACTGGCGAGAGCAGGTGCTCGCGATGACGGACGGGCTTGGCGTGGACGTGGCGATCGAGGCCGTGGGCATCCCGGCGACGTTCGACGCCTGCACCACGATCATCCGGCCCGGTGGAACCATCGCCAACGTGGGCGTGCACGGAGCGCCGGTGGAGCTGCAGCTGCAGGACCTGTGGATCATGGACATCGCGATCACGATGGGCCTGGTCAGCACCTCGACCACGCCGATGCTGCTGAAGCTGGTCGCCCAGCACAAGCTGGCGGCCGAGAAGTTCGCGACCCATCACTTCAAGCTCGACGAGATGATGGACGCCTACGACACCTTCGGCCGCGCCGCGGAGACCAAGGCGCTGAAGGTCGTGATCTCCCGCTGAGTCACGCGGGAGCTGCAGGCCCCGGCGTCCGGGGCTCACGGCAGGGCAGCAGATCCACGAAGAACGGCCCCTGACGCTGGAAGACGTGGGAGGGCGTCTTCACAGGTCAGGGGCCGTTTCAGGCACCTGTCAGGCGGCCGTCAGGCCACGCGGATCAGATGTCGTAGTAGAGCTCGAACTCGTGCGGGTGCGGACGCTGCTGGATCGGCAGGATCTCGTTCTCGCGCTTGTACTCGATCCACGTCTCGATCAGGTCCGGCGTGAAGACGTCGCCCTGGGTGAGGAACTCGTGGTCGGCCTCGAGCGAGTCGAGCACGGCGTCGAGCGAGGTCGGCACCGACTCGATCTGGTTGTACTCGTCCGGCGGCAGCTCGTAGATGTTCTTGTCGATCGGCTCCGGCGGCTCGATCTTGTTCTTGATGCCGTCGATGCCGGCGAGCAGCAGGGCGGAGAACGCGAGGTACGGGTTCGCCGACGGGTCGGGGCAGCGGAACTCGATGCGCTTGGCCTTCGGGTTCGAGCCCGTGATCGGGATGCGCACGCACGCCGAGCGGTTGCGCGAGCTGTAGACGAGGGCGATCGGCGCCTCGAAGCCCGGCACCAGACGGTGGTACGAGTTCACCGTCGGGTTGGTGAACGCGAGCAGCGACGGCGCGTGCTTCAGGATGCCGCCGATGTAGTAGCGCGCCATCTCCGAGAGGCCGCCGTAGCCCGCCTCGTCGTAGAAGAGCGGCTCGCCGTCCTTCCAGATCGACTGGTGGCAGTGCATGCCCGAGCCGTTGTCGCCGAAGATGGGCTTCGGCATGAAGGTCGCCGTCTTGCCGGCGGCCCAGGCGGTGTTGCGGATGATGTACTTGAACTTCATCACATCGTCGGCCGCCTTGAGCAGCGTGTCGAAGCGGTAGTTGATCTCCGCCTGACCGGCCGTGCCGACCTCGTGGTGCGCGCGCTCGACCTGCAGGCCGGCGTCCTCGAGGTGGAGGACCATGTCGTTGCGCAGGTCTGCGAAGTGGTCGGTGGGGGAGACGGGGAAGTAGCCGCCCTTGTAGCGCACCTTGTAGCCGCGAGCCTCCTCCTCGGCGCCGGTGTTCCAGGCGCCGGCGATGGAGTCGATCTCGTAGAAGCCGCGGTTGGCCGACGTCTCGAAGCGCGCCTTGTCGAAGACGTAGAACTCGGCCTCGGGGGCGAAGAACGCCGTGTCGCCGATGCCGGTGCTCGCGAGGTAGGCCTCAGCCTTGCGGGCGATGTTGCGCGGGTCGCGCGAGTACGCCTCGCCGGTCAGCGGGTCGTGGACGAAGAACTCGAGCGCGAGGGTCTTCTCGGGGCGGAACGGGTCGATGTAGGCGGTCGCCGGGTCCGGGAAGAGCGCCATGTCGGACTCGTGGATCGCCTGGAAGCCGCGCACCGAGGAGCCGTCGAACATCAGCCCGTCCTCGAACACCGACTCGTCGAACGACGACACGGGCACCGTGAAGTGCTGCTGGATGCCGGGAAGGTCGGTGAAACGGACATCGACGAACTTGACGCCCTCGTCCCTGATGTAGGCCAAGAGCTCGTCGCGGTTTGAGAACATGAAGCCTCCTCGGCCGGGGCACGATCAGGCCGGCCGTCGTGTGCGGGGGGCGAACTGGGGCACGTCGCTGTGTTCCACGAACGTAAGCAGAGCCAGTTACCCATCCATGACCCGAATGTTTCCGCCATGTTACGAAGTGCGGATCACGGCCGCGAACGCGCCCCCAGACGTACGACGCGACGACCAGGTCGCTCGGGACCCCCACGTAGGGTTGTCGACGTGTCCACGAGCATCCCCACCATGTCGATGCCGGAGGTCGCCGGGTTCGGCCGCCGCGTCGTCGCCCTGCTGATCGACTGGTTCGTCGCGCTGTTCACGGCGGCGCTGGTGACCAACTCACCCGCGTTCGGCGCCGGCTCCCTGAGCGGCTGGTGGACGCTGCTGGCGTTCTGGCTGCAGGTCTCGCTGCTCGATGCGACGCTCGGCTTCTCGATCGGCAAGCGGATCGTCGGCATCTGCGTCGTCGGGCCGGACGGACGTCCGATCGGTCTGCGGGCATTCGTCCGTACCGGCATGATCTGCCTGCTGGTGCCGCCGCTGCTCCAGAACAAGGAGGGCCGTGGCCTCCACGACGTGGTCGCCCGCTCCGTGATCACCTACATCCGGCCGCGGAGCACGCCGCCTGCCGGCTAGGTCAGCGGCCCTGCATCATCCGACGGGCGCCCTTGCCGCTGGTCGGGATCGGGCCGCGGGGAAGGGGCGCCTGCGGCCGCATCGCGTCGAGCGCCTTGAGCTTGTTGAGCACCGGGGTGATCTGGGCCGGCTTCAGGGCGCGCTTGGACTTGCGGATCGAGGTGACCAGCTTGGGGAGCGGAACCTCGCCCTTGTCGGTGTCGCGGCCGACGACGACGGTCGTCACCGGGACCTCCTCACCGACGATGCGGACCGTCTTCTTGCGCTCGACGGCAAGCAGGTTGCGGACGCGGTTGGGATTGCCCTCGCCGACGAGCACGATCCCCGGCGGACCGACGACGCGGTGGACGACGTCCTGGCTCTTGGTGAAGGCCACGGCCTGGTCGACCTTCCAGCCGCGCTTGAGCATCCCGAGCGCACCGGCGGCGGCGCCGACCTGGCCCTCCACCTGCGCGTAGGCCGCCTTCTCAGCGCGACGCCCGAAGACGATGAGCGCGGCGAGCACACCGGTCAGCACCGAGAGCAGCGAGACCAGGATGATGCCGAGGAGGCTGCCCTTGCCACCGAGGAACCAGCCGAGCGCGAACACTGCGCCACCGACGACCAGGAACCAGGCGAGGAGCCTGAGACCGATCGTCTTGTCGGAGCGCTTGGTGATCGTGTAGGCGGACCGGATCTGCGCGAGGCGACCCTGCGGCGGCGAGTCAGGTGTGGACATGCCTCCCAGGGTACGCGGTCGCCGACCGCCCTGGGGCCTCAGGCCGTCGCGGTCGTGCGCGCCTCGATCGCCTGCTTGTAGAGCCGTCCGGCGCGGTAGGACGACCGGACCAGGGGGCCGGACAGGACGCCCGCGAAACCGATCTCCTCGGCCTCGGAGCCGAGCTCCACGAACTCCTCCGGCTTGACCCACCGCTCCACCGGGTGGTGGCGGACCGAAGGACGGAGGTACTGCGTGATGGTGAGCAGCTCGCAGCCTGCGTCGTGCAGGTCGCGCATCGCCTGCGAGATCTCGTCGCGGGTCTCGCCCATCCCGAGGATCAGGTTGGACTTCGTGACCAGCCCGTACGCGCGGGCCTGCGTGATCACGTCCAGCGACCGCTCGTAGCGGAACGCCGGCCGGATGCGCTTGAAGATCCGCGGCACCGTCTCCACGTTGTGGGCGAGCACCTCCGGACGCGAGGAGAAGACCTCCTCGAGCAGCTCCGGCTTGCCGTTGAAGTCCGGGATCAGGTTCTCGACGCCGGTGTCCGGGTTGAGCTCGTGGATCTTGCGGACGGTCTCGGCGTACAGCCAGGCGCCGCCGTCGGGCAGGTCGTCGCGGGCGACCCCTGTGATCGTGGCGTAACGGAGGCCCATCGTCCGGACGCTCTCGGCGACCCGGCGGGGCTCGTCACGGTCGAGAGCCTCGGGCTTGCCGGTGTCGATCTGGCAGAAGTCGCAGCGCCGGGTGCACTGCTCACCCCCGATGAGGAAGGTGGCCTCGCGGTCTTCCCAGCACTCGTAGATGTTGGGGCAGCCCGCCTCCTGGCAGACGGTGTGAAGGCCTTCGGACTTCACGAGCTTTTTGAGCTCGGTGTATTCCGGACCCGTCTTGGCCCGGGTCTTGATCCACTCGGGCTTCTTCTCGATCGGTGTCTCGGCGTTGCGGGCCTCGAGACGGAGCAGCTTGCGTCCTTCGGGTGCGATCGTCACGTCCTTCACCCTACGTGCCTGCGGGTGATCACACGGGGAGGGCCGTCAGAGGTGCGGAGAGAGGCCGTACGAGACGGTGGCAGCCGGAGCCGCGTGCGCGAGATCAGGGCTGGCCGTGTACGGCTCCCAGGCGAGCAGATCACGCAGGTGGGGCTCGAGGGCGTCCGCGACCTCGGTGGTGCTGACCGTACGGTCGAGCTCGAGGCTGAGCGAGGTGACGCCCGCGTCGGCGATGCCGCACGGGACGATCTTGGCGAACCAGTCCATGTCGACGCACGCGTTGAGAGCCAGACCGTGCATCGTGACGCCACCCGCGACGCGGATGCCGATCTGGCCGAGCTTGCGCTCGGGGCCGCGGTCGTCGGCCGCGACCCAGACGCCGGAGCGCCCCTCGACCCGTCCGCAGGTCACACCCAGATCGGCGACGGTCCGGATCATCGCCTCTTCGACCCGCCGGACGTAGTCGACGACGAGGACGTGCGGGGGGAGCTTGACGATCGGGTATCCGACCAGCTGCCCGGGGCCGTGGAAGGTGATGTTGCCGCCACGGTCGATGTCGACGACCTTGCTGCCGTCGCGAGGCCGCTCCCAGCCCTCGGTGCGCTTGCCGGCGGTGAAGACGGGGGAGTGCTCAAGGAACAGGACGACGTCACTGCGCCGGTCGGCGACGCGCGCTGCGTGCAGCTCACGCTGCAGCGCCCACATCTCCTCGTAGTCGGTCTCGTCGGACCCGAGCCCGATCCTGCGGACCTCCAGCGCGCTCACGACCTCACCCTAACGCGGGTCGTGCACTGCCTCGAGCGGTCACCGCACGCCCTGTGGACGACCGCCGCGGGGACAGGGCCGAGTGCGGAATGCTGGTGCGATGGATCCGGTCAGCATGATGTGCGCGGCGATGGCGATCGCGGGGCCCGTCGCGCAGAGTGCCACGTGGATGGATCGCCTGGCGGTGCTCGACGACGGCCGGTCGGCCGCGTTCGTCCGCGCTGACCCGAGCCTGCTCGACGACGTGTACGCGCCCGGCAGCGCGCAGCGGGCCGACGACGAGCGTCTCGTACGGGACTACGCTGCGCGAGGGCTCGAGATCGACGACGTCCGGTTCGAGCTGCTGGGCTTCGAGGTGGAGAGCGCGACCGGGACGCGAGCCGTGCTCCGGGTGGTGGACCGGCTCGAGCCGGTCCGAGTGCGTCGCCCGGGCGGCTCCTGGCGTCTCTTGCCGAGGGACGGCGCGACCGACCGCCGCATCGTGCTCGTACGGACGTCGGTGGGCTGGCGCATCGCGACGGTCCACCGGCTGGCCGGCTGACGTCGGTGTCGTCCGTGTCGCGGAGCCCGGCGCTAGCCCTACGTCGAGCCGAGCGCCGTCGCGACGACCTCACCGATGTCGTGGTCGGCGAAGGCGTAGCCGTCCTCCTCGAGTCGGCGCGGGGCCGCGCGCAGCGAGCCGAGAGCGAGCGCCGACAGTCCGCCGAGCGCGATACGCATCGCCGGTGACGGCACGGGCAGCAACGACGGCCGGTGGAGCGCACCGGCGAGTGCCTTCGTGAACTCCGCGTTGGTCGACGGCTCGGGGGCGACGAGGTTGTAGGGCCCGGAGGCGTCCTCGTCCTCGGCGAGGAATGACACCGCGCCCACCCAGTCGCGCAGGCTGATCACCGGAAAGTACTGCTCGCCCGACCCCAGTCGGCCGCCCACGCCGAGGCGGAACGGCAGCGAGATGACCTTGAGCAACCCGCCGGACCCGTCGAGGACGGGCGCCGTACGAAGGAAGCACACCCGTGCGCCGGCGTCGACCGCCGGAGCCGCTGCGGCCTCCCACGCCTCGACCACGTCGGCGAGGAAGCCCGGTCCTCGCGGCGTGCCCTCGACGAGGAGCGTGTCAGCACGGTCCTCCCCGTACGCGTTGATGCCGCTGCCGGAGAGCAGGACGGGAGGGCGAGGCGCTCGAGCGACCGCCGTGGCGATCGTGGTCGTCGTGCTCACTCGCGAGTCGACCAGCTCACGCCGGTACGAGGAGGTCCACGGCCAGTGCGCGATGGGAGCGCCGGAGAGGCTGACGACCACGTCGGCGCCATCGATCACAGACTGGTCGAGATCACCGGAGTCGGGGTCCCAGCTCGCCTCGAACGGACCGCGTGCCGGTCTCCGCACCAGCCGTACCACCTCGTGCCCCTCTTCGCGCAGGTGCGCGCCGAGCGCCGTACCGAGGAAGCCGGACGCGCCGGCAAGACAGAAGCGCATGCCCCCATCCTGTCCGGGGCACGCGCTTCTGTCCTGCTGTGTCGTCGCGCCGAGGGTCAGCCGAGCTCGGCCTCGAAGGCGCCCTCCTCCAGGCGCTTCTTGACCGTGGTCAGGAAGCGTCCGGCGTCGGCACCGTCGACGAGACGGTGGTCGTACGTCATCGGCAGGTAGGCCATCGACCGGATCGCGATCGTGTCGTTGCCGTCGGCGTCGGCGACCACGACGGGGCGCTTGACCACGGCGCCGGTCGCCAGCATCGCCGCCTGAGGCTGAACCAGGATCGGCGTGTCGAACAGTCCGCCGAAGCTGCCGATGTTGGTGATCGTGAACGTCCCGCCGGAGAGCTCGTTCGGCTTGATGTCACCGCTGCGAGCGCGGGTGGCGAGGTCGTTGATCCGCTGGGCGAGGCCGGCGAGGCTCAGGTCGCCGGCGTCGTGGACGACGATCGAGAGCAGGCCACGCTCGGTGTCGACGGCGATGCCGAGGTTGATCGACGCGTGGTAGGTGATCTCCTTCGACTCCTCGTCGTACGACGCGTTGACGTTCGGGTGGGCCTTCAAGGCCTCGACCGTCGCCTTGGCGATGAACGGCAGGTAGGTCAGCTTGACGCCCTCGCGGTCGAGGAAGGCCGCCTTGTGCTTCGCGCGCAGGGCGGCGATGCGAGTGAGGTCGACCTCGTGGACCTGGGTCAGCTGGGCCGCGACCTGGAGCGACTCCTTGGTCTTGATGGCGGTCAGCTGACGGATCCGGTTGGCCTTCTTGACCGTGCCGGCCAGGCCCGACGTGTCGGGTCCGGTCGAGCCCGCGGCGGGAGCGGCAGGCGTCGCGGCGGCAGCCGCGGCCTGACGTGCCTTCTCGGCGGCGTCGAGGACGTCCTGCTTGCGGATACGGCCGCCGACGCCGGTGCCGGACACGTCGTCGAGAGAGACGCCCTCGCGCTCGGCCAGCTTGCGGACGATCGGCGTCACGTACTGGCGCCCGTCCGGCTTGACCGCGCTCGGTGCCGTCCCGGCCGTCTGCGTCTCGGGCGTCTGCGTGTCGGCAGAGGGCTCCTGGCTCCGTGCCGAGGACGGCTCGGAGGGCTGGTCCGACTCGGTCTGCGCCTTCGGAGCCTCGGTCGGCTCCTCCTGAGGCGTCTGCTCCGTCGCCGGCTGCTCGGTCTTCTGCTGCGGCTCCTCGGCAGGCTGCTCCTGCTGCGCAGGCTCCTCCTGCTGCGGCTCCGCGGGTGCGGCCGGCGCCTCGGCGGGCGCCGACGATCCACCGGCGTCACCGGACCCGATGAGGGCGAGCTGACCGCCGACCTCGACGGTCTCGTCCTCGCCGGCGGAGATCTCCAGGAGTGTCCCGGCGACGGGGGAGGGGATCTCGGTGTCGACCTTGTCGGTGGAGACCTCGAGGAGCGGCTCGTCGACGGCGACCTCGTCGCCGACCTGCTTGAGCCACCGGGTGACGGTGCCTTCGGTGACGCTCTCTCCGAGCTCCGGCAGGGTCACCGGCGTCGCGTCGCCCGAGCCGCCCGAGTCACCCGAGCCGCCGGAGTCACCGGACGAGGCAGCGGGCTCGGCCTGCGCCGGAGCCGAGTCGTCACCCTCCTCGGCGGCCGCGGCGGGTGTGGTGTCGTCGGCCGGTGGGGCACTCGCCTCGCCCGGATCCTCCTCGGGAGCCTCGTCCTCGGCGGACTGGGTCTGGGCAGGCTGCTGCTCGTCTGCCGGCGACTCCTCGGCGGCCGGAGCGGCGTCGCCGGTGGACTCGCCGTTCTCACCGATGGTCGCGAGGACGGCGCCGACCTCGACGGTCTCGTCCTCGCCGGCGGAGATCTCCAGGAGCGTCCCGGCGACGGGGGAGGGGATCTCGGTGTCGACCTTGTCGGTGGAGACCTCGAGGAGCGGCTCGTCGACGGCGACCTCGTCGCCGACCTGCTTCAGCCACCGGGTGACGGTGCCTTCGGTGACGCTCTCTCCGAGCTCTGGAAGCGTGACGGGCGTTGCCATGGGTAGAACCCCTGTCTGATCTCAGGCGTGTGCGTGGAGTGGTGATCCGGCGAGAGCCAGCGCGGCCTCGCCGAGAGCTTCGTTCTGGGTGGGGTGGGCGTGGACGAAAGCGGCGACGTCCTCGGGAAATGCGTCCCAGTTCACCCACAAGGATGCCTCGCCGACCTGCTCGCCCATCCGAGCGCCGATCATGTGGACGCCGAGGACCGGGCCGTCCACCTCGCGGACGACCTTGACGAGGCCGGACGAGCGGAGGATCTGGGTCTTGCCGTTGCCGGCGAGGTTGTACTCGTACGTCGTGACCCGGTCGTCTCCGTGGGCGGCACGGGCCTGTGCCTCGGTCAGACCGACCGAGGCGATCTCGGGGTCGCAGTAGGTCACTCGGGGGATCCCGCTGTCGACGACCGGCCGGGGTCCGCGACCCGCGACGTCTTCGGCGACGAAGATCCCGTGGGCGAAACCGCGGTGGGCGAGCTGCAGCCCTCGGACGACGTCACCGACGGCATAGACCCCGTCGACCGACGTCCGGAGCCGCTCGTCGGTGACCACGAAGCCGCGGTCGACGGTGATCCCGTGCTCGGCGAGGCCGAGCCCGTCCGTACGAGGGCCGCGCCCGACGGCCACGAGGACGAGGTCGGCCTCGAGGGTCTCCCCGCCGTCGAGCGTCACGTACGCGGTGGTGTCGTCCTGCTTGACGCCGGTGATCGGCGTCCCGGTCCGGAACGCGATCCCTCGCTTGCGGAACGCGCGCTCGAGGTGGACCGAGAGGGTCTCGTCCTCCAGCGGCACGAGGTGGGGCAGCGCCTCGACGACGGTGACCTCGGAACCGAACGAGCGCCAGACCGATGCCAGCTCGACGCCGATCACGCTCCCTCCCACGACGACGACGCGACGCGGGAGCTCCTCGAGGGCGAGCGCGCCGTCGGAGGTCACGACGCGGCCGGTGATCTCGACCCCCGGCAGCGTCCGAGCGTACGACCCGGTGGCGAGGACCAGGGTCCGTCCGGTGACCACGGTGTCGCCGACGGCGACCGACCGCGGTCCGACCAGGCGTCCCGTGCCTTCGACGACGTCGATGCCGGCGCCGCGGACGAGCCCTTGGAGACCTCGGTAGAGGCGCTCGACGACACCGGCCCGGTAGGCGCCGACCGCGGCGAGGTCCACCCCGTCGTAAGTCGCGCGGACGCCGAACGCGGAGGCGTCCCTGGCGGCGTCGGCGACCTCGGCCGCATGCAGCATGGCCTTGGTCGGGATGCACCCCAGGTGGAGGCAGGTACCGCCGAGCTTGGCCTCCTCCACGAGGGCGACGCTCAGGCCGAGCTGCCGGGCCCGGAGTGCGGTGGCGTACCCGCCGCTTCCGCCGCCGAGCACCACGACATCGTGGTCAGGGGGGGCGGAACGGGTCACGAATTGCCTCCAGACGGTGTGGGCGACGAGATCTTCGCCGCCTGCTGCCGCCCCTCATCCTGTCACTGCGGGCACCACGGTGCACACGTGGGGGCGCTACCCGTGAGTACGGCAGACTGGACCCAGACAGCAGCAGGGACCGCCCCGCTCACGACCCTCAGGAGCACACCCGATGGGGCTCTTCCGACGCAAGAAGCGCAACCGCACCGGCGGTGGCGCCGTGGTCTCCGACCGCGCCTCGGACACCGCCGACCGGGCCCACCTGGAGAAGTTCATCGAGTCACGGGCGGGTGTCGAGGGTTTCGTCGAGCCACCGACCGCGGTCTCGCAGGTCACCCTGCTGCTGGTCGCCAAGGACGGCGAGTGGACGCGTCGGCGGGTTCCCTCGGCGTCGTGGGCCCACGACTTCGGCAACAAGCATCGCGTGCCGACGTACGACGCCGCGGTGGTCGGCTACCCGCAGCGCATGCGTGAATACAACCGGCGCGTCGCGGCCGAGCGCAAGCGCCGCGACCGGGAGGAGTCGGCGGGGGACTGACCTCCCGGTCGCCCGCCGTCAGTCGACGCTGCGGGCCAGGCGCTCCGCGAGCCCGACGAGCGTCCGCACGCTCATCCCGGTGCCGCCCTTGGGCACCTCGTCGTACGCGCCGCCGTCGTTGTAGGCCGGGCCGGCGATGTCCAGGTGCGCCCACCTCGTCTCGCCGACGAACTCCTGGAGGAACGCCGCGGCGAAGAGGGCGCCGCCCGCTGGCTTCGGGTTGTGCTGGCGCAGGTCTGCCACGTCGGAGCTCGTGACCCGCGTGGTGACCTCATCGGTGATCGGCAGCGCCCAGAAGGCCTCGCCCACGGAGTCGGCGACGTCGAGGACCTGGTCGCGCAACGCGTCGTCGTTGCTCATCACCGCGGCGGTCTGCTGCCCGAGCGCGACCATGGCGGCACCGGTGAGAGTCGCCACGTCGACGAGCACGTCCGGCTTGGCCTCCGTCGCAACGACCAGTCCGTCGGCGAGCACGAGCCTGCCTTCGGCGTCGGTGTTGAGCACCTCGACGGTGGTGCCGCCACGGATCGCGATCACGTCTCCGGGACGCATCGCCGTACCGCTCGGCATGTTCTCGGCCATGGAGGCGATGCAGGTGACCTGGACCGGCAGACCCAGGGAGGCGATCGCGAACGTCGCCGCCAGCACCGACGCGGCGCCGGCCATGTCGCACTTCATCGTCATCATGCTGGCGCCCGGCTTGAGGCTGAGGCCTCCGGAGTCGAACGTGATCCCCTTGCCGACCAGCGCCAGGTGCGCGACCGGCTTCTTGGGCCTGTAGGTGACCTGCACCAGCCGCGGGGGGTTGCTCGAGCCCTGGCCGACGCCGAGGATGCCGCCGCAGCTCTCCTTGGCGAGGCGGACCTCGTCCCACACGGCGACCTTCACTCCAGCCGTGCCGTCGGCCTTGGCAGCTTCGGTGACCGCGTCGGCGAACGCCGCCGGGGTCAGGTCGCCCGGGCCCGTGTTGACCCAGTCGCGCGTCCGGTTGACGGCGGTGGCGACCGCCTTCGCCGCCTCGAGGGACGCGAGCGCCTCAGCGTCGCGGGACAGTCGCGTCAGGACCAGGACAGCGCTGGGCCGGTCGGCGGCGGCATCCTTCGCGTCGCTCCCGGTGCGGTAGCGGTCGAAGCGGTAGCCGCCCAGCAGGACGCCCTCGGCGACCGCGCGAACCGCGTCCGGGTCGGCCGTCGGGAGCGCCACGGCGACGGTGGAGGCGTTGTGGACGGCCTTGATCGCGCGGGCGGCAGCCTTGCGCAGGTCGGAGCTGGTCGGCTCCTCGCCGAGACCGACGGCGATGACGATGCCGGCCTTGATCGCGCCGGAGGTCGGGACAAGGGCGACGTCGCCCTTCTTGCCCTTGAATCCGAGCGCAGTCAGGGTCGGTCCGAACGACCTGCCGAAGGCTTTGCCGATCTCGTCGGCGGGAGCCGCCGGCTTGAGATCAGGCCCGACACCGACGACGACGACGTCTGCTCGCGTGGTCGTCGGGGCGGCGGAGCTGAGGGACAGGGTGGGCTCTGGGTTCTTCGGGGCCATGGCGGCCAGCCTACCGACGGGTGGGGATAGGTTCTGATGCATGACGCTTGCGCACTCCCCGTTGCACGACCGCCACCTGCAGCTCGGCGCCAAGATGGCCGAGTTCGGAGGATGGGAGATGCCGTTGGAGTACGCCGGGGGCGGCGTGCTCGCCGAGCACAAGGCGGTCCGCGAGGCGGTGGGGGTCTTCGACGTCAGCCACCTCGGCAAGGCGACGGTCGAGGGCCCGGGGGCGGCGGCGTACCTGGACCGCTGCCTCACCAACGCGTTCGACCGGATCGGTCCCGGTCAGGCGCAGTACACGCTGTGCTGCGACGACGACGGAGGCGTCATCGATGACCTCATCGCCTATCTCCGCGCCGACGACGACGTCCTTCTCGTCCCCAACGCGGCCAACACCGCCGAGGTGGTCCGCCGGCTCGTCGAACGCGCTCCCGACGGCGTGACGATCACCGACCGCCACCACGACCTGGTCGTGCTCGCGGTCCAGGGTCCGCGCAGCGACGAGACCCTCCAGGCGATGGGCCTGCCGGTCGCGCACGACTACATGTCGTACGCGCAGGCCGAGCTCGGCGGCGAGGCGATCACCGTGTGCCGGACCGGCTACACCGGCGAGCGCGGGTACGAGATCGTCCTCCCTGCCACCGCCGCGGTCGCCGCGTGGGACGCGATCATGGCGGCCGGCGAGCCGTACGCGATCCGGGCCTGCGGTCTCGGCGCCCGCGACACGCTTCGGACGGAGATGGGCTACCCGCTCCACGGTCAGGACCTCTCGCGTGAGATCACCCCGGTCATGGCCCGCCTCGGGTGGGCCGTCGGGTGGGACAAGCCGGAGTTCTGGGGCCGCGATGCGCTGCTGGCGCAGAAGGCCGCCAAGGACTCCCCCCTGCTCCGAGGACTGGTCGCCTCCGGTCGCGGGATCCCGCGACCGGGCATGGCCGTCGCCGCCGACGGGTCGGAGGTCGGCAGGGTCACCTCCGGCACGTTCTCACCCACGCTGCGCAAGGGCGTCGCGCTCGCGCTGCTCGACCGCGCGGTGGGACTCGGCGACGAGGTCACCGTCGACGTCCGCGGTCGTACGGAGGCGTTCGTCGTGACGGCGCCGCCGTTCGTGCCGTCGTCGACGCGCTGAGCCGCGGCACTCTAGGCTTCCGCCCATGGCGTGGACGTGGCAGTTCGAGACGAAGGACGGGACTCCGGTGTCGCCCGAGGACGACGGCGGCACGTTCGCGAGCCGCGGAGACGCGGAGTCGTGGGTGGGGGAGTTCTACGGCGACCTGGCCGACCAGGGGGTCGACCAGGTCACGCTGCTGGAAGACGGTCGAGCGGTGTTCGGCCCGATGTCCCTGCACGCCTGAGGCGCGCGCCCCTCAGTAGGACTCGCCGTGCCCGACCTGCGGCTTCGGCAGCCGCAGCCGGCGGATCTGGGTGCTCCGCAGGATCGCGTAGCCCGTGAGACCGCGGGTGCTCGCCTCCGGGAACGCCGCGCGCACCTCGCGCTTGACCCGGCGGACCAGCACGAAGGAGTCGATGATCGTGCCGAAGATCGTGACCAGCCACAAGGCGTAGATCGCCGTGACGGCCCACGGGGCGCGGATGAGGCTCACCAGCAGGATGACCACCAGCACCGGCATCAGGTACTCGCCGACGTTGCGGCGCGAGTCGACGACGTTGCGGACCAGTCGGCGGACCGGACCCTTGTCGCGTCGGGGCAGGTAGCGGTCGTCCCCGCTGCTCATCGCCTCGCGCACCTTGATCCGCTCGGCCGCGCGGCGGGTCTTGTCGGCCCGGGCCAGGTCACGCCGCGAGCTCGGGGACTTGAGAGCCGCCTTGCGTGCCGCCTCCGCCTCCTTGCGTGTCGGGGTCGGTCGGCCCTTGCCGTACGGCTTGGGCTCGACGGTGGTCGGCTCGGCGGGAGCGTCGGTCTGGTTGCTGCGTCGGAACACGGGTGCCTCGGTCTTCGGGGTCGGTGCCGCGGGCCTGCTGGACGGCGGGGCCGGTGCGGCGTCGGCGATGATACGAGCCTACCTGGCGCGGAGCCGCTCCCGCGAAGCCGTCGCTGCCCGTAAGGTTGGGGGGAACAGCGGACTTGTGAAGGGGACAGACTCCACGATGGGCATCATGAAGCGGATGAGCACGATCTTCCGCAGCAAGGCCAACTCAGCGCTCGACCGGGCAGAAGACCCGCGCGAGACGCTGGACTACAGCTACCAGAAGCAGCTCGAGCTGCTTCAGAAGGTCCGTCGTGGAGTGGCCGACGTCGCGACCAGCCGCAAGCGGGTCGAGCTGCAGATGAACCAGCTCCAGCAGCAGTCGACCAAGCTCCAGGACCAGGCCAAGAAGGCGCTCGCCGCCAACCGTGAGGACTTGGCGCGCGAGGCGCTGACCCGCCGGTCCGGCCTGGACCAGCAGATCGCCGACCTCGGCACGCAGCACGCCTCGCTCCAGGCGGAGGAGGAGAAGCTCACGCTCGCGTCGAAGCGCCTCCAGGCCAAGGTCGAGTCCTTCCGGACCCGCAAGGAGACGATCAAGGCGACCTACACCGCCGCCGAGGCGCAGACACGGATCAACGAGGCCTTCTCCGGCATCTCCGAGGAGATGGGCGACGTGGGCATGGCCGTCCAGCGCGCCGAGGACAAGACCGCGCAGATGCAGGCCCGTGCGGGAGCGGTGGACGAGCTCCTCGCGTCGGGTGCGCTCGAGGACGTCACCGCGGGGCCCAACGACGACATCACCCGCGAGCTCGACGCGTTGGCGTCGACCTCCAGCGTCGACTCCGAGCTCGAGGCGATGAAGCGGCAGCTGGGGACCGGGGCGGACAAGCCGGCCCTCGGCAGCGGCGACGCCCCGCAGGCAGGGGCCGAGGAGAAGAAGCAGGAGGGGCAGGCGTGATCGTCCGGATCATGTCCGAGGGCCAGTTCGACGTCGCCGACGACGCCCTCGATCAGCTCAACTCCCTCGACGACGTCGTGGAGAGCGCGGTGGCGGCCCACGACGAGGAAGCGTTCGGCGACGCCCTCAACCGTCTGCTCGACCTGGTCCGCGAGATCGGCAAGGAGGTGCCGGCCGAGGAGCTCGTCCAGTCCGACCTCGTGCTGCCCCCCTCCGACGCCTCGCTCGGCGAGGTCGAGGAGCTGCTCGGCACCGACGGCTTCATCCCCGGCTGACCCCCACGCGTACGACGGTCGTTCCCGCCGATCGAGGCGGGAACGACCGAGCCCCTGTCGGCGTTGAGATCGACAGGGGGCATGAGTCATGCCGAGAGAGGAAACATGTCGAAGACCCGATTTCGCAGCGACGCGGGTCTGACCCGCCGGATGGGCGCGGTCAGCCTGGGGCTGGTGGTGCTCTACCTGGCGTTCGGCGCCGTCCTGATCACGGTCATGCCCAACGCGGCACTGGCCGCGGTCGTGGTCGTCGCGCTGGCCTGGGCTCAGTGGTACTTCTCCGACAAACTCGCGCTGGCGTCGATGGGCGCCCGAGTGGTCACGCCGGAGCAGGCGCCCGAGCTGCACGGCATGATCGATCGCCTCTGCGCACTGGCGGACATGCCCAAGCCGGCCGTCGCCGTCGCCGACACCGACCTCCCCAACGCCTTCGCCACCGGGCGTTCGCCGAGCCACTCCGCGGTCTGCGTCACGACCGGCATCCTGCGTCGGCTCGATGGCGAGGAGCTGGAGGGTGTGCTCAGCCACGAGCTCGCCCACGTCGCGAACCGTGACGTGTCGGTCATGACGGTGGCCTCGTCGCTCGGCCTGCTCGCCGGCTTCCTCATCCGGTGGTTCCCGTTCATGGGTGGCGGTCGCGACCGCAACAACAACGCGGCCCTGATGTTCCTGGTCGTGTGGCTCGCGAGCCTGATCGCCTACTTCATCAGCTTCCTGCTGACCCGGGCGCTGTCGCGCTACCGCGAGCTGAGTGCCGACCGGTCGGGTGCGTACCTCACCGGCAAGCCCTCGGCCCTGGCCTCCGCACTCACCAAGATCACCGGAGACATGGGACGTATCCCCAGCAAGGACCTTCGCCAGGTCGAGAACATGAGCGCGTTCTTCTTCGCCACCCCGGCGTTCTCTCGCGACTCGCTCGCCGGCCTGATGAGCTCCCACCCGCCGGTGGAGAAGCGCCTCGAGCAGCTCGCCCACATCTCCGCCGATCTCGGCCGACCCCTCTGAGCCGGCGATGGGACTCTGGGATGCCCTGATGGGCCGATCGAAGCCGGCGCAGGCCGACCTCGATGCTCTGTTCGCGCTGCCCTCGGCAGCGATCACGCTCGACGCCGCCGCGTCGATCAAGCCGACCGGCATCGGGTCGGTGTGCTACCGGCAGACCGAGGGTGCCGCGTTCACCACGATGCAGGCCGACGTGCAGGAGCTCCTCGACGCCGACGGAGGGCCGAAGGTCGAGCGCACGATGGACCAGTACGGCTTCACGTGGCTCGTCGTCCAGCACGACCCCGAGGACGTCGGCGGGCTGGTGACCGACCTCCACGCCGTCAACAGCACCCTCGTCGACAACGGGTTCGGACCGCAGCTGCTCTGCTCGGTGGTCGACTTCGTCACTGCCGACGACAGGGCGCTCGGGCTCGTCTACCTCTACAAGCGCGGGACCTTCTACCCGTTCGCCCCGGCCGCCGAGCCGCGCCGTGACAACACCCTCGAGCTCCAGGTGCGGGGCATCGTCACCGACGACCTCCCGATCGAGAAGGACCTGGGCCGCTGGCTCGCGATCTGGGGCGCTCCCGGGCTCGGCGGCGGCACTCGATAGATTCCACCCCGGAGCGTCCGCCTGCCACGACGCACCGTCGAACCCCGTCTCGCGAGGATCCCCATGAGCATCGACACCCTGGATCGTGACGCGCTCGGCTCGCTGCTGTCCGAGCAGCGCGCCGCCTACGAGGACCTGCGTGCGCGCGGGCTCACGCTCGACCTGACACGGGGCAAACCGTCCAGCGAGCAGCTCGACCTCTCCAACGGGCTCCTCGACCTGCCCGGCAAGGACGACTTCCGGGCCGCCGACGGCACCGACACCCGCAACTACGGTGGTCTGGAGGGCCTCCCGGAGCTTCGCGAGATCTTCGCCGAGCTCCTCGGGATCCCCGTCCCGCAGCTGCTCGCGCAGGGCAGCTCGAGCCTGACCCTGATGTACCAGACCGTCGCCTGGGCCATGCTGCACGGATTTACCGACTCTCCACGGCCGTGGGGGGCCGAGGAGACCGTCCGCTTCCTGTGCCCGGTGCCCGGGTACGACCGCCACTACGCACTGCTGGAGTCCCTCGGGATCGAGATGGTGCCGGTCGACATGACCGACGACGGCCCTGATGCGGACGCGATCGCGTCGCTGGTGGCCGACGACCCGACCATCAAGGGCATGTGGCTCGTCCCGACCTACGCCAACCCGACCGGTGGGGTGACCTCGCCGGAGGTCGCCGCGCGCCTCACGGCGATGCCGGCCGCGGCCCCCGACTTCCGGATCTTCTGGGACAACGCCTACGCCGTGCACCACCTGAGCGACGACGAGCTGAAGTCGGCCGATGCGCTCGCGCTGGCGGCTGCCGGTGGACACCCCGAGCGGGTCCTCGTCTTCGCCTCCACCTCCAAGATCACCTTCGCCGGGTCGGGAGTCTCGTTCTTCGGCAGCTCGCCGAGGAACGTCGCCTGGTTCAAGAGCCACCTCAAGTTCGCGTCGATCGGGCCCGACAAGGTCAACCAGCTGCGCCACGTGCGGTTCCTCCGCGACGCCGACGGGGTCCGCTCCCTGATGCGCCGGCACCGCGACCTCATCTCGCCCAAGTTCGCGGTCGTCGAGGAGGTGCTCTCGTCTCGGCTCGCTCCGTACGACGTCGCCACCTGGACGCATCCGCGCGGCGGCTACTTCGTGAGTCTCGACGTCGTCGACGGCACCGCCGCCCGGGTGGTCGAGCTCGCCAAGGGCGCCGGGATCGCCCTGACGCCGGCCGGTGCCTCGTTCCCGTACGGGCGCGACCCGCGCGACCGCAACATCCGGATCGCGCCGACGTACCCGTCGCTCGACGACCTGCGCCTGGCCATGGAGGGCCTCGCGACGTGCGTGCTGCTCGCGGCGGCCGAGAAGGCGCTGGCCTGACCGGTGCGTGTGCTGGTCGCCCCCGATGCGTTCGCGGGCACGCTGCGTGCACCGGAAGCCGCGGAGGCCATCGCCGAGGGCTGGCTCCGTACCGCGCCCGACGACGTGATGACGCTCGTGCCGATGTCGGACGGAGGCCCCGGGTTCGTCGACGTCCTCCACGCCTCCCTCGGCGGTGAGCGCCTCCTCGTCTCCGGAGTACGCGGGCCGCTCGGGGCGCTCGTGGAGGCGCCGCTGCTCCTCGCGGACGGCCTCGACGGCCGGTCGACCGCCTACGTGGAGTCGGCGACCGCGTGCGGTCTCGAGGCCGACCCCCGGCGCAGCCCCGAGGACGCGTCGACGTACGGCGTGGGCCAGCTGGTCGCCGCGGCCGTCGACGCCGGTGCCGCCCGCGTCGTGGTCGGACTCGGTGGGAGCGCGACCACCGACGGCGGCGCGGGGATGCTCGCGGCCCTCGGCGCACGGGCCGACGTCCCGCTGGACGCCGGTCCCCGTGGTCTGACCGGGGTCGGCCAGGTGGACGTCACCGCGGCGAGCGAGCGGCTCGGAGACGTGGAGCTCGTCGCCGCCACCGACGTACGCAACCCGCTGCTGGGCCTCCTGGGCGCGGCGCGGACGTTCGGGCCGCAGAAAGGGCTCGACGACGCCGCCGTCATCAGGGTCGACGGGATCCTCGACGCTTTCGTGGTCGCGGTGTGCGGTCCAGGCCCGGCGCAGCGTCGCGTGGCCGATCGGCCGGGCGCCGGTGCGGCGGGCGGACTCGGGTTCGCCCTGCAGCTGCTCGGCGCCACCGTCGAGCCCGGCATCGGCATGGTCGCGCAGGCGGTGGGCCTCGCCGACCGCGCGCGCGAGAGCGACCTGGTGCTGACGGGAGAGGGCGCCTTCGACGTCACGTCGCGCGAGGGCAAGGTCGTCTACGGGGTCGCGGAGATCACCGGCGGCGCGCTGCGGCCGTGCGTCGTCCTCGCCGGCCGGGTCGAGGTGGGAGCGCGCGAACGCCGCGCGATGGGGATCGAGGCGGCGTACGCGATGGTCGACGTCGTGGGGGAGGCCGACTCCCTCGGCCTGCCGGCGGAGTCGCTGCGTCGGCTTGCCGAGCGGGTGGCGCGGACCTGGTCCGACCGCTGAACGGTCAGGTGGCCTTGTCGGACCCGCGACGTAGGGTAGGACGAGCCTTGCGGCACTGCGGCGTGATCCGAGTGTCGAGGTGACGTACGGTGGAATGAGACGGCGGGACCCTGCGTTCGACGTGGACAGCGCGCTCCATCCGGGCGGACCCGCACCAGAGACTTCGGGAGAACACATGACCGTGCAGAGCACCGACACCAGCGAGACCCTGACCGGTGTCAATCTTTCCGACGGCGCCGCCGCCAAGGTGAAGAGCCTCCTCGAGCAGGAGGGGCGCAACGATCTCGCACTCCGGATCGCGGTGCAGCCGGGCGGGTGCTCGGGTCTGCGCTACCAGCTCTTCTTCGACGAGCGCACGCTCGACGGCGACGAGACCCGTGAGTTCGACGGTGTCTCGTTGGTCGTCGACCGGATGAGCGTCCCCTACCTCCACGGCGCGACGATCGACTTCGTCGACACCATCGAGAAGCAGGGCTTCACCATCGACAACCCCAACGCGACGGGCTCCTGCGCGTGCGGAGACTCGTTCCACTGAGTCTCTGAGCCGGCCCTCCGGGGCACTGACGTCACGACGGCCGTCCGAATTATTCGGGCGGCCGTCGTCGTGCGCAGGTGTACGGTCAGTTGGTGCGAAATGGGACATCTCTCATAAATCGGTCAGCGGTCGTCGCTCTTCTGGGTGTGTTGCTCGGGGCGGCCATGCCCGCACACGCCGTCGACGCACCGACGGATTCCTCCGAACGCCCTCCTGGGCCGACGCGCGTCATGGTTGCCGGTGACTCCATCACACAGGGCCGCGCAGGTGACTACACCTACCGATACTGGCTCTGGCGCGGTCTTCGGTCGGTCGGATCCACGATCGACCTCGTCGGCCCACGCCGGACCCTGGCGTACGACAAGACGAGCTACCTCGTGTCCGGCTTCGACCAGGACCACGCCGCGATGGCGGGCGCGACGACGGCTTCCCTCCTCGGTGGGGTCACCGAGGAGGTTGCGACACACCGACCTGATGTCGTCGTCCTGCTCATCGGCTTCAACGACCTGCGGATCCGTACGCCAGCGACCGCCGCGGCGAACATCCGGGCCTACGTCGAGCGGGTGCGTGCCGTCGACCCTGCGGTGGACCTGGTGATCGGCCAAGTCATGACCGGCATGAACCTCTCGACCGGCGCCCGAGACCGCGTACGTGAGACCGAGACGTTCAACGCGCTCGTCGCCGGTCTGGTGGCCGGGCTGAACACCCCGGACTCCCGCGTGACGGTCGCCCAGACAGCGCAGGGCTGGGACCCTCGGGTGCACACCTGGGACGGCATCCACCCGACGCCGACGGGGCAGACGCGGCTCGCCCAGCGCGTGGCCGACGGGCTTGTCGAGATCGGCGCCCTCTCTCGGCGTCCAGCGATCGATGCGGCGGTCTCGTGGCCGGCGAGGTTCGTCGTGAGCGGGCGAGGGACTGACCGGCGGATCGACCTCTCGTGGGACAGCACCACGATCGACGGTTGGTCGAACCGACTGCGGCACCGCCTGGTCGCGCCGCGGCTCGGCGCCTGGGTGACGACCTCGTGGGCGTCCGGCCAGACTCGATCGGTGACAGCACTGAGCGCCGGGGGGACCTACGAGGTCCAGGTGCAACCGCGGCGCGGCGCGATGATCGGCGCGTGGTCGGTGCCTATCCGGGTGCGCGCCACCGGGAGGGTCCCGCACAGGGTCCGCGGAGCGTCGGCCTCCTGGCGACGCGCCTCGCTGCGGGTGCGCTGGCGTGAGGCCGTTGTGTCGGACACCTACTCGCTGGCATACCGCAGCCGCACGGCTGCCGGCTCGTGGTCGACGTGGCGCAAGGCGTCTCGCGCCGGCCACCGCGCGAAGCTGGGCGTCCCGCGCCGTGCGATCAGGGCGCAGGTCCGGATCACCGCCCGCAACGGCTACCTCACTGGGCCGGTCCGGACGCTCCGGACCACGCGCCCACGGTGACCATGCCTCGCCCTGGGCGAGGCTTCGCGACTATCGTGGGCGCGCACGCGTCCCGATTCGAGGAGCTCCGTTGAAGATCGCCGTATCCGGTTCCATCGCGAACGACCACCTGATGACCTTCAGGGGGCGCTTCTCCGACTCGCTCGTCGTCGACCAGCTCGACAAGATCTCGCTGTCCTTCCTCGTCGAGGACCTCGACGTACGCCGGGGAGGGTGCGGGGCCAACATCGCCTTCGGTCTCGCGGCGCTCGGCGAGGAGCCGGTCCTGATCGGGGCCGTGGGAGAGGACTTCGACGACTACCGCTCGTGGCTGGAGCGTCACGGTGTGGACTGCTCCGGTGTCCACGTGTCCGAGACCAAGCACACGGCACGGTTCGTCTGCACCACCGACGCCGCGCAGGCCCAGATCGCCACGTTCTACGCCGGGGCGATGGGCGAGGCCAGAGAGATCGAGCTCAAGCCGATCCATGACCGCGTGGGCGGCTGGGACATCGTCCTCATCGGTCCCGACGACCCCGAGGGCATGGTCCGCCACACCGAGGAGAGCCGTGCCCGTGGCTACCGCTTCGCCGCCGACCCGTCGCAGCAGCTCGCCTTCGCCGACGGCGCCCTGATCCGGTCGCTGATCGACGGTGCCGCCTACCTCTTCAGCAACGAGTACGAGGCCGCGCTCACGGAGAAGAAGACCGGGTGGAGCGCCGGCGAGATCCAGCAGCGGGTCGGGACCCGCGTGGTGACCCGCGGCGCAGACGGGGTCAGCGTCTACGAGGCCGACGGCTCGGTCATCGACGTCCCCGCCATCGCGGGGGTCACGCCCGTCGACCCCACCGGAGTCGGTGACGCCTTCCGGGCCGGCTTCCTCGCCGGGCTCGGCGTCGACCTCCCGCACGAGCAGTGCGCGCAGCTGGGTTGCGCCCTGGCCGCGAGCGTCGTGGAGACCACCGGCACGCAGGAGTACCGCCTTGATCGCGACAGCCTGATGGGCCGTCTGCGGACGCAGTACGGCGACGCGGCGGCCAGCATCGTAGTCGACCGTCTGCCCCGGTTCCGAGGGGACCTCTGAAGGTCAGTCCGACGGCTCTGGAGTAGGGTGCTGATGTTCGTGGTACGGACCTCGGGCGTTGCGTCAGCGGCGACGAGGACGCGCACCACGGTGTGATTCGAATCGAGCCAGAAAGGCGCCTGGTGGGTCAGGAACTCTTCGCGCGCGGCAAGCGGGCACAAGGCGAACGTCGTCGACCGGTCAGGTCGAAGACGCTCGGGCTCGGCTTCGTCGCTGCTGCGATCGTGCTGCTCAGTGGCTGTTCGCCAGACGATCCGAGTGCGTGGGGCCGCTTGGCGCTCCCGATCGGAGCCAGTGATCGTGTCGACGCCATGTTCGTCCTGTGGGTCGGCGCCTGGATCGCCTCCGCGGTCGTGCTCGTGCTCGTCCTGGGGCTGATCCTGTGGGTGATGGTCCGCTACCGTCGCCGGCCGGGCAACGAGGTGCCCTCGCAGCTCCGCTACCACCTCCCGCTGGAGGTCCTCTACACGGTGGCGCCGGTGATCGTCGTGGCGATCTTCTTCGCCGAGACCGTCACCGCCCAGAACAAGATGCTGGAGCGGGTCGAGGAGCCGGACCACACGATCACGGTCGTCGGCAGCAAGTGGCAGTTCACGTTCAACTACCTCGGTGAGGAGGCGACCGCCGGTCAAGACGTCTTCGACTACGGCGACACCTCCAACCCCACCGAGCTGTGGCTGCCCGTGGACGAGTCGGTCCAATTCAACCTCGTCTCGCCGGACGTCATCCACTCGTTCTGGATCCCCGAGTTCTACTTCAAGATGGACGTCATCCCCGGCAAGGAGAACTCCTTCGACGTCACCCCGACGCGTGAGGGTGTCTTCACCGGTCGGTGCGCCGAGTTCTGCGGGCTCTACCACACCCGCATGATCTTCAAGGTTCACGTGGTCTCGCGTGACGAGTACGACGCCCACCTGCAGCAGCTTCAGGCGGCCGGGCAGATCGGTCAGCCCGAGGGCGGTGCCGAAGCCAGCCGGATCGCCGGGCTCGCCGAGGTGCAGAACCTAGAGACAGGAGAGTAGGAGTGACTGCAGTCGCAGAACCCCAGGCCGGGGCGACGCCTGAAGAGGTCACCCCGCCGAAGCCGTTGGGCAAGCGCGTCGTCGCCATGCTGACGACCACCGATCACAAGCAGATCGGCACGATGTACCTCGTCGCGTCGTTCGCGTTCTTCCTGATCGGCGGCATCCTCGCGCTGCTCATCCGTGCCGAGCTTGCTGTCCCCGGCACGCAGGTCGTCGACGAAGAGACCTACAACCAGCTCTTCACGATGCACGGCACGATCATGCTCCTCATGTTCGCGACGCCGTTGTTCGTCGGCTTCGCCAACTGGATCATGCCGCTCCAGATCGGTTCGCCCGACGTCGCGTTCCCGCGGCTCAACATGTTCAGCTTCTGGCTGTTCCTGTTCGGCAGCTCGGTCGCGGTCGGCGGCTTCTTCGTGCCTGGCGGCGCGGCCAGCTTCGGCTGGTTCGCCTACACGCCGCTGTCCGACTCGGTCAACTCACCGGGCATCGGCGGAGACATGTGGACCCTTGGCCTGTACATGTCCGGCCTGGGCACCATCCTCGGCGCGGTCAACTTCGTCACCACCATCTTCACGATGCGCGCCCCCGGCATGACGATGTTCCGGATGCCGATCTTCACCTGGAACGTGCTGGTCACCAGCCTCCTGGTTCTGATCGCGTTCCCGATCCTCGCCGCCGCGCTGCTCGCGCTCTTCGCCGACCGGCAGCTCGGCACCCACGTGTTCGACCCAGCGACAGGGGGGCCGGTTCTCTGGCAACACTTGTTCTGGTTCTTCGGGCATCCGGAGGTCTACATCATCGCGTTGCCGTTCTTCGGCATCGTCAGTGAGATCCTCCCCGTCTTCAGCCGCAAGCCGATCTTCGGCTACATCGGTCTGGTCGCGGCGACGCTGGCGATCGCGGCACTGTCGGTCGCGGTGTGGGCCCACCACATGTTCGTGACCGGGTCGGTCGACCTCGCGTTCTTCTCGTTCATGACGTTCCTGATCGCCGTACCGACAGGCGTGAAGTTCTTCAACTGGATCGGCACGCTATGGGGCGGATCCATCAGCTTCGACACGCCGCTGGTGTTCTCGCTCGGGTTCCTCGCCACCTTCCTCTTCGGTGGCCTGACCGGCATCATCCTGGCGTCGCCGGCGCTGGACTTCCAGCTGTCCGACACCTACTTCGTCGTCGCGCACTTCCACTACGTCGTGTTCGGCACCGTCGTCTTCGCGATGTTCGCCGGGTTCTACTACTGGTGGCCGAAGTGGACCGGGCACATGCTCAACGAGCGACTCGGCAAGATCCACTTCTGGTTGCTGTTCATCGGCTTCCACATGACGTTCCTGGTGCAGCACTGGCTCGGTGTCGAAGGCATGCCGCGTCGATACGCCGACTACTCGCCGTCCGACGGCTTCACGATGCTCAACCAGGTGTCCACGATCGGTGCGGCGGTCCTCGCGATCTCGACGCTGCCGTTCTTCTACAACGTGTGGGTCTCGCGTCACAACCCCAAGGTCGGCGTCGACGACCCGTGGGGCTGGGGCCGCTCGCTCGAGTGGGCGACCTCCTCCCCGCCGCCGCGGCACAACTTCACGTCGCTGCCGCGGATCCGGTCGGAGAGCCCTGCATTCGACCTGCATCACCCTGAGCTGTCGATGCTCGAGCATGCCGAGAACGACTTCGACAGCCCGCTCGCCGACGCCCCGAACCTCTCGGGGCACGAGGAGGCGATGCGCGAACAGGCCGACAACAAGCGTGAGGATGGTGGCAGCCGGTGAAGGCCGAGGCCTGGATCATCGCATCGATCTCCGTCTTCCTGGTGATCGTGTCACCGATCTACTGGATCGCCTCAGGCGACCCGACCGGGACGACAGCCCTGGTCATGGCCGCGCTGCTGGGTCTCCTGCTCACCTTCTTCCTGGGTGTGGTCGCCAAGCAGATCCCCGCGCGCCTCGAGGACCGCGACGACGGTGAGATCGCTGAGGGTGCGGGCGAGTACGGCTTCTACCCTCCGTGGAGCTGGTGGCCGCTGTGGGCGGCCCTGGCGATGCTGGCCATCATCCTCGGCCTGATCTTCGGCTGGTGGCTCGTCGTGATGGCGCTCCCGTTCGGAGTCATCGCCCTGGTCGGCTGGATCTACGAGTACTACCGCGGGCTCTACGCGCACTGATCCACGCGCCGGTCAGACTTCGTACGGCCTCTCAAGGTAGCGATTGCTACCCTGAGAGGCCGTATGTCTGTTTCGTAGGGGGATCATGAAGAGACAAACCGGTCAGCGCGCGCTGCACGGTGGACACCGATGGCTCGGCGTCCTCGTTGCGGGTGCTCTCATGGCGGGGTGCAGCGCCGTCGGCGGCAGCTCCGAGGGGGCAGGCGCCGAAGACGCGGAAGCCGATAACGCTGGCGACTCCAACGCCTCGTCGTCGCCGTCGCCCACGCCGGCGACCGAGGTGACCATGAACGTCGAGGAGGGTGCCCGCGCCGTCCCGGTGGATACCGCGATCACCGTGGGAGCGACCAACGGCACGATCACGGCAGTGTCGGCCTACTTCGGCAAGCGCGCGACCAAGAAGTCCTCTGTTGCCGGCGATCTGACGGCCGACGGGAGTGCCTGGACGGCCAAGGGTCTCCTCGAGCCCGGCAAGCGCTACACGGTCGCCGTCAGCACCCGTGACGAGGACGGCAACGTCGACACGACGACCCGTACCTTCCGGACCCAGTCTCTGACGCTCGACCAGCAGGCGTACGCCTCCATCTCGCCGAGGAGCGGCGCCACCGTCGGGGTGGCGATGCCGATCATCGTCCGATTCGACCTCCCGGTGTCGCGGCGGGCCGAGGTCGAGAAGCGCCTCGCAGTGACGTCTACACCGAAGGTGGAGGGCACCTGGAGCTGGATCAGCGACTCCGAGGTCCACTTCCGTCCGAAGAGATACTGGCCGGCAGGCACCACGGTCAAGGTCCACGCAGGCATCAACGGCGTCCGTACGGCCAAGGGCGTGTGGGGCCAGGAGGACCGCGACACCAGCTTCTCGGTCACCAAGCGTGCGGTGACGACGGTGGTGGACGTCGCGCGGCACAAGGCGACGGTCAGGATCAACGGCAAGGTCGCGCGGGTGATCCCGGCGACCACCGGCAAGCCCGGCTTCCAGACCCGCAACGGCACCAAGGTGATCATGGAGAAGTATCCCGTCAAGCGGATGGACGCCGCGACGACGGGCATCGCCGAAGGCTCGTCGGAGTACTACAACATCGAGAACGTCCGGTATGCGATGCGAGTGACCAACTCCGGTGAGTTCATCCACGCCGCGCCGTGGTCGGTGGGCTCACAAGGCTCGGCGAACGTGAGCCACGGGTGCACCGGCTTGAGCACGAGCAACGCCTCGTGGTTCTACGGGATCTCCCACATCGGGGACCCGGTGAAGTTCATCCGCTCCGACCGCAAGGTTCTCGAGCCGCAGAACGGCTGGACGGACTGGAACGTCTCGTACGCCCAGTTCGCGAAGGGCTCGGCCCTCTCCTGACCCCTCCGCCTCGCGGGTCACTGTCTTCGCCTCGCGGGTCACCGTCTTCGGCCCGCGGGTCAGTGTTCGTGGACCGACGGGTCACTGTACGTGACCCGTCGGCGCAGGCAGTGACCCGCGAGCGGCAGGCAGTGACCCTCGGCGGCAGGCAGTGACCCGCGAGCGGCAGAAAATGACCCGCGGGCGGCAGGCAGTGACCCGCCAGCGGCCGAGAGTGACCCGCGAGCGGCAGACAGTGACCCGCCGGCCGGGGTAGGGGGAAGGAGAAGGCCCCGCCCCCCGGATGGGGGAGCGGGGCCTTCTCGTGAGGCTGGACCTCAGTGCTGCTTGGGCACGCCCGTCTCGCTGACTCCGCTGAAGTCGTCCGGGAGGTCGTGCGGCGGGTACACCTCGTCGTGGAAGTGGTGTGCCGCGGCATCGACGTCGGCCTGAGTCGGCTTGTCCACGTCGTGCGCGAAGAAGAACCGCTTCGCCCACGCCCGCAGCCTTGCCTTGCGACCCTGCGGGTTGCGGACCCCGTTGCCGTCCTCGTCGACCGCTGCGGTGAGCTCGGGAACCCGAGGACGCGCGGTGAGCGCGTACGCGGCGTCCCGCGGCAGCGGCGCGTGGGCCTCGGCGTACGACCCCTCGGCGGAGCGGACGATGATGCCCGTCTCGTAGCCGTGGAGCAGAGCGTCGTTGTCCTTGCGCTGCAGGCTGATGCAGATCCGCCGCGTGATGATGAACGCGATCACCGGCCCGAGGAACACCCCGATACGACAGATCCACGTGATCGTGAAGATGTCCAGGTTGAACTTCAACGCGATGATGTCATTGCCGCCGGCGATCCAGCAGACGCCGTAGAACGTCATGCCGGCGACGCCGAACGCGGTGCGGGTCGGGGCGTTGCGCGGACGCTGGAGGAGGTGGTGCTCCTCCTTGTCGCCGGTGACCCACGACTCGAAGAACGGCCAGATCGCGAGCACCGTGAAGAGCAGGCCCATCAGGAGGACGGCCGGGATGAAGACGTTGAGCGAGAACGTCTGCGAGTACTGCTCCGGACCGACGGTGAACTCCCAGTTGGGCATGATGCGGACCGCGCCCTCGACCCAGCCCATGTACCAGTCGGGCTGCGAGCCCGCGGTCACCTCGGACGGGTTGTAGGGGCCGTACGCCCAGATCGGGTTGATCTGGATGACCGCCGCCATCAGCGTCGTGAAGCCGAAGACCACGAAGAAGAAGCCGCCCGCCTTCGCCGCGTAGACGGGGAGCATGGGGAACCCGACGACGTTCTTCTCGGTGCGTCCGGGGCCAGGCCACTGCGTGTGCTTGTGGTAGACGAGAAGCACCATGTGGGCGGCGATCAGGCCGAGGAGGAGGCCCGGCAGCAAGAAGATGTGCGCCATGTAGAGCCGCGGGATGATCAGGTCACCCGGGAACTCCCCGGCGAAGACGAAGAACTCGAGGTAGGACCCGACGACCGGGATCGACCGGATCAGTCCGTCGACGAAGCGCAGCCCGGTGCCCGACAGCAGGTCGTCCGGCAGCGAGTAACCGGCGAAGCCCTCGATCAGGCCGATCGCGAACAGGCCGATACCGATGATCCAGTTGAGCTCACGCGGCTTGCGGTACGCGCCGGTGAAGAACACACGGAGCATGTGGGCGATGATCGCCGCCATGAACAGCGCAGCAGACCAGTGGTGGATCTGCCGGACCAGCAGACCGCCGCGGATGTCGAACGAGATGTCGAGGGTCGAGGCGTAGGCCTGCGACATCTCGAGGCCACGCATCGGCTCGTACGGGCCGTCGTAGACGATCTCGGTCATGCTCGGCTGGAACCAGAAGGTCAGGAACGTCCCGGTCAGCAGCAGGACGACGAAGCTCCAGAGAGCGATCTCGCCCAGCAGGAACGACCAGTGGTCCGGGAACACCTTGCGGATGTTCTTGCGCACGAGGCCGGCGAGGCCGACGCGCTCGTCGAGCCACCCGACGGGTCCGGCGGACTTCTTGCCGAACTTGGTGTCCTGGAGCGGCGTCGTGGGAGTGCTCATGGTGTCAGTCACGGTTCTGCTCCACCTCTGGGAAGCTCGGGCCGACCGGCTCGTGGAAGTCGCTGGTCGCGATCAGATAACCGTCCTGGTCCACCGCGAGCGGGAGCTGGGGGAGCGGGCGGTGTCCGGGGCCGAAGATGACCTTGCCGCCGTCAGCGAGGTCGTAGGTGGTCTGGTGGCACGGGCAGAGCAGGTGGTGGGTCTGCTGCTCCCAGAGGGAGATCGGACAGCCGACGTGCGTGCAGATCTTGGAGTAGACCATGATGCCGTCCACGTCCCAGTTGGCCTGGCCCTTGCGCGGCTTGATGTCGTCGGGCCGGATCCGGACCGCGATCACGGACGCCTTGGCCTTGGCCTGCAGGAGGTCCGTGCCGTGGAACAGCGCGTGGCCGTGGCTGTCGGTCTCGAACAGGATCGCGGGCTGGGCGTTGACGAGCTGGCCGACCTCGATGTCACCCGGACGCAGCGGGATGCCCGAGACGTCGTTGACGACCCGCATGCCGCGTCGCCAGACCGTCTTGAACAGCTTGTCGCCCGGCAGTGGGCCGAGGTCGCGCAGCATGATGATGGCCGGCAGACCGAGGAAGGCCACGGCGCCGATGAGGGAGTTGCGGATCAGCGGCCGGCGACCGAAGCCCGACTCGGACACGCCCTGGCCGACGGCGACGAGCGCCGCCTCGCGGTCCTCGTCCGACGAGCGCGCCGGGTGGCGCATCTCGATGATCTCCTGGTCGAACATCAGCTTCTTGGCCCACTGGATGGCCCCGATGCCGATGAGGAACAGCGCCAGGCCGAGGGTGAGCCCGAGGGCGAGGTTCAGCGAGAACCAGCCGAAGACCTCCGCGTCCCTGGGGATCGTGAAGTAGGCGACGCAGAAGGCCAGGGCGAGCACGATGGCGGCGGTGAACATCCCGGCGACCTGACGCTCGGCGCGCTTGGCCAGCTTGGGATCCACGTCGGTGGGACGCGGGAGATGCTCGGGCAGCCCCGGGTTCTCGATCGGCTCGGCAGGCTCGATGTCGTTGCGCGCCGGGACGGCGACGTCGTCAGTCGGCTGCTCGTCGTGCGATTCGGGGCTCATGACCTCTTCTTCTTCACCCGGGCGCCGTGCGCTGCCAGCCAGACGCTGACGGCGACGAGACCGCCGATTCCGATGATCCAGGCGAACATGCCGTCCACGACGGGGCCGAGGCCACCGCCACCGAAGCCGCCCTGGGGCTGCGACTCGACGGACTTGATGTAGCCGATGATGGCGCGCTTGTCCTCAGGCGTGACGACGTCGTCGCTGAACACCGGCATCTGCTGCGGGCCGGTCTGCATGGCCTCGTAGATGTGCTTCGCGCTCACGCCGCGCAGGGAGGGGGCGTAGCGGCCGCTGGGCAGGGCGCCGCCGGCGCCGACGGAGTTGTGGCACGCGGTGCAGTTCGTACGGAAGAACTCACCGCCGCGGGTCAGCTCCTCCTCAGAGAGGTCGGAGACGTCGGTGTATTCCTCGTCAGGGACCGCAGGGCCGGGGGCGAGGCTGGCGACGTATGCGGCGAGCGCGTCGGTCTCCTCCTCGTCGTAGACAGGATCCTTGCGGGGTGCCTGGGGCGCGGTCTGAGCCAGCGGCATACGACCGGTGGACACCTGGAAGTCGACCGACGCCGCGCCGACACCGATCAGCGAGGGGCCGAAGTTGCCGCCGCTCTTGGTCATGACGCCCTCGGCGTTCATGCCGTGGCAGCTGGCGCAGCCGACGAGGAACAGCTCGCGGCCCTGCTCCACCTTGGCGGTGTCACTCGCCGTGTCGGCGTCGGCCTTCCCCGGAGCGAGGGAGGCGTACAGCGCTCCCGCGACGAGCAGTCCGAAGAGCAGCACCGCGTAACCCGCGAGAGGGTGCCTTCGGTGGGTGGACAAGAACCGCACGGAGTGAACCTCGTTCCCCTTGCCAGGGACGCCCCCGGCAGGGGCGTCTCCTTCGATTAAACCTTGATTCAGATCTTCTGGTAGAGAATTCGTCGCCGGAGCCGTCGAGGACGGGTCGAGGACGGGGGCCCTACTGCAGGGCGTAGATGGTCAGGAAGAGCCCGACCCACACGATGTCGACGAAGTGCCAGTAGTAGGACACGACGATTGCGGAGATCGCCTGCTCGTGGGTGAATCGACGCGCCATGAAGGTACGGCCGATCACGAGGAGGAAGGCGATGAGACCGCCGATGACGTGCAGACCGTGGAAGCCGGTGGCGAGGTAGAAGACCGAGCCGTAGCCCGACGACGAGAGCGTGACGTTCTCGTGGATCAGCTCGACGTACTCGGTGGCCTGGCCGGCGACGAAGACGGCGCCCATCACGTAGGTGAGGGCGAACCACTCGCGCAGACCCCACTGGCCGATCTGCCAGATGCGTCCGCTGCGGCCGACCTTGCCCTTCTCGGCGGCGAAGACGCCCCACTGGCAGGTGACCGAGGACAGCACGAGGATGGTTGTGTTGACCGTGGCGAACGGGACGTTGAGCTTGGCCGTCTCCGCCGCCCACAGCTCCGGGCTCACCGCACGGATGGTGAAGTACGCGGCGAAGAGGGCCGCGAAGAACATCAGCTCGCTCGACAGCCAGACCACGGTCCCGACCGTCACTTGCGAGGGTCGGTTGGGTTGCCCGTGCAGGCGGGATGCTGGGATCACAGATGTCGTCGCCACGGGTGTCATTATTAACCCCCGACCTGTGCGAGGCATCCCCGGCCCCTGCCTCACGCCCTCGCGAGTCGCTACGATCGCGCTGTGACCGATCCCAGCACTGATGTCGCATCCGAACGTCAACTCCCGTTGCGCGTCCTCGTCTACTCCGACGACGGTGACACCCGCACGCAGGTGACGACCGCCCTCGGCCGTCGGATCCACCCCGACCTGCCGCCCGTCGAGTACGTCGAGTGCGCGACGCTCCCGGTGGTGCTCCAGCACATGGACGCCGGTGGCATCGCCCTGGCGATCCTCGACGGCGAGGCGACGCCGGCGGGTGGCATGGGCGTCGCGCGCCAGCTGAAGGACGAGATCTTCCAGTGCCCGCCGCTCCTGGTGCTGACCGCGCGGGACCAGGACGTCTGGCTCGCGACCTGGTCGCGCGCCGACGGCATCGCGAGCCACCCGATCGACCCGCTCAAGCTCGCGAACGCCGTCCTCGGCCTCATCGCCCCCGCGGCGACCACGGCCTCCGCATGACGGTCGCGACCCGCTGGCCGGAGGTCCTCGGCGGGCTCGTGGCAGGCGAGGACCTCACGGCAGGGCAGACGGCGTGGGCGATGGAGGAGATCCTCTCCGGCAACGCCACGGCCGCGCAGATCGCCGGCTTCGCCGTGGCGCTGAGGGCGAAGGGTGAGACCGTCGCCGAGGTCGAGGGACTCGCGGCGACCATGCTCGACCACGCGAGGCTGATCGAGGTCGAGGGCCGGACCGTCGACATCGTCGGGACCGGAGGTGACCGCGCCAAGACCGTCAACATCTCGACGATGTCGGCGGTGACCATGCGCGGTGCCGGTGCGTTGGTGGTCAAGCACGGCAACCGCGCTGCGTCGAGCGCCAGCGGGGCGGCCGACGTCCTCGAGGAGCTCGGGGTCCGGCTGGACCTCACACCCCAGCGCGTGGCGTCGCTCGCGGGTGAGGTGGGGATCACCTTCTGCTTCGCCCCCGTCTTCCACTCGTCGTTCCGCTTCACCGCGGCGCCGCGGAAGGAGCTCGGCATCCCGACCGCCTTCAACTTCCTCGGGCCGCTCACCAACCCCTCGAAGCCCGCCGCGATGGCGGTGGGTGTCGCCGACGCGAGGATGGCGAGCGTCGTCGCCGGCGTCTTCGCGCGGCGCGGGCTCGATGCGCTCGTTTTCCGTGGCGACGACGGCCTCGACGAGATCACGACGACGACGACCTCGCGGGTGTGGGTCGTGTCGGGTCCGGACGGTCAGAAGTCCGTGGCGGAGCACACCTTCGACCCCACCGAGGTCGGGATCGCGCCGTCTCCCCCCGAGGCGCTGCGCGGAGGCGACCCGGCCTTCAACGCCGACGTCTTCCGACGTGTGGTCGCGGGCGAGCAGGGGCCCGTCCGCGACGCGGTCGTGCTCAACGCCGCCGCGGGGCTGGCGGCGTACGAGGGAGGCGAGGACGACCTCGTGACCCGGATGGAGCGCAACGTCGCTCGCGCCCGTGAGGCGCTCGACTCCGGGGCGGCCCGCGAGGCGCTCGCGGTGTGGGCCGACGCGTCGCAGCGCGAGAGCTGACCGACGCGGGGCGCGGTCAGCGGCGCACGATCACTCGAAGTCGCCACCGATGCTGAAGGCTGCCTCGAGGTCGTGCTGGGAGTAGGTGCGGAACGCGATGTGCGTCTCGGTCGACCGCACTCCCGGGACCTTGTTGACGCGGTCGGCGACCACGTCGGCGATCTCCTCGGTGCGCCGCACCCGGACGAGCGCGATCAGGTCGATGTGTCCGGTGACGGAGTAGACCTCGCTCACGCCGTCGAGCGCGGCGACCTCCTCGGCGACCTCCGGGATGCGGTCGACCTCGGCGTTGATGAACACGATCGCGGTGATCACGGGTCCTCCTGCGGACGAGTCGGCGTACGGGCTGCAGCCTACTCGTCAGCGGCGTGGGCGGTGCTCGGTCCGCCAGCCCTCGCCTCGCGCCTCGTCGAAGGGCGCAGCGGCCGCACGTGATCGCTCGGCAGCCTCGACGATGGGCAGGTGCCGACCGGCGCCGCGTACCGGGCTGGCCCACTCGCCGTCGAGGTCGACGAGGCGGACCCCGTCGGACTCCAGCCAGCGCAGGACCAGCTCGGACTCGGCCGCGGTGGCAGCCGGTGTCTCGTCGGGCACGATCGTCTCGGCGGTCGATCGGAGCGCCTCCACCCACGGACCGGACGGCGTCGAGGCTGGCATCACCCCGGAGGCGACCAGACGTCCGTGGCGTACGACGTGGACCTCCCACTCCCGCCACTGCGGGTCGAGGGGGCGTGCTGCGACCACCTCGGCGCACGAGAGCAGCGCGGCGAGCCGCTGGCTGCGGTGGGTGGCACGGACGAGCGCGACGAGCCGGTCTCGCTCATGGGCGGCGTCCTCGAAGCGTCCCTGCCCCGAGAGCGTGCGCATGCGGTCGGTCGAGGCATCGACCACCACGGTGGGGTCGAGCGTGAGAGCCGTCCGGACGCGGTCGACCTCGGCCGCGTACGTCTCGGGGGTGGCGGTGCCGTCGCAGGGTGCGAGGCAGCTGCCCATCTCGGCGAGGGCGCACGCGCTGCGTGACGGACGGCGCGGGAGCCGTCCGGAGCACTGGCGGATGCGGAACGCCTCGTAGAGCGTCGCCGCGACACGCTCGGCGGACGAGCGGCGCGTGAAGGGACCGAGGTAGTCGGCGTCGTCGTCGGTCTTGCGGACGAACGAGAGGCGGGGCCACGGCTCTCGGGTGAGCTTGATCCAGGTCGCACGCTCGGGGTGTCGGGACCTGCGGTTGTAGGGCGGCTTGTGGTGTGCGATCAACCGCAGCTCGCGCACCTGCGCCTCCAGGGCCGTCGCACACGTGATGCCCTCGACGCGGGTCGCCAGCGCCACCATCTCGCCCATCCGCGTGCGGGTCTCGCTGGAGGTGAAGTAGGAGCGGACCCGCGCACGGAGGTCCTTGGAGGTCCCGACGTACAGGACGTTCTCGTGACGGTCGCGGAAGAGGTAGACGCCGGGGAGGTGGGGGAGGTGGTCGGCGAGCCGGCTCTTCTTGCGCTGGGCGGGACTGACGCGGGAGCTGAAGGTGGCGAGCTCCTCCATCGTCGACACCCCCATGGTGCCCAGGCGCTCGAGGAGCGCGTGGAGGACGTCGACCGTCGCGCGGGCGTCGGCGAGGGCGCGGTGGTTGGGGGTGGTGGCGGCGTGGAAGTGGCGCGCGAGCGTGCTCAGCTTGCAGTTGGGGACCTCGTCGCGCAGCAGGACGCGACGGGCGATGCGGGCGGTGTCGAGCGACTCGAAGCCGGGCCAGGCCAGCCCGAGGTGCTGGGTGAAGTGCTTGAGGAAGCCGACGTCGAAGGGAGCGTTGTGCGCGACGAGCACGGTGCCCCGGGCGAACTCCAGGAACGACGGCAGCGCCTCGCCGATCCTCGGGGCGGCCACGACCATCGCGTCGGTGATGCCGGTGAGGACCGTGATGAACGTCGGGATCGGACCCTCGGGGTCGACGAGGGTCTGGAACTCACCCAGGACCTCTCCGCCGCGGACCTTGACCGCACCGATCTCGGTGATCATGGAGCCGGCGGCCGCCGAGCCGCCCGTCGTCTCGAGGTCGACGACGCAGAACGTGATGCCCGACAGGTCTCGACCCAGCTCGTCGAGAGTCCCTTGGACCGCGGTGCCCTCGACCGCGGTGCCCTCGACCGCGGGAACCGGGACGGTCGGCGGGGGAGCGGTCTCGGGGGCGAGGGTCATGGGAACGACGGTAGGTGCGTCCGCTGACATGTCCGGCCGTCGGGGCGTACGGCGTGTCGCACGACGGGTTTGTGTCAGAGCGGCTGCGTAGCGTCCAGGGCATGGACGAATCCCGCGTGCTCCATCAGCAGCCGGGCCCGGCGACGGGTCACGGCGAGCTTCTGACCATCGACTGCGGTCGCTGCCTCGCCCGGCCCCAGGCATGCGGCGACTGCGTGGTGACCGCGCTGCTCGGTGCCCCCGACGAGGGCGTCAGCATCGACGCCGACGAGGGTGCCGCGCTCCAGGCGCTGAGCGCCGCCGGCCTCGTGTCTCCGCTCCGCCTCGTGACCCAGACCGACAGCGAGACCATCGACGACGTGTGAGCCTTCTCACCCAACCACCGCCGCCCGCGAGAGAGATCTGACTTTCCCACTGCTTCACGTTGATTCCCCACCCCGTTGGCGCATAGGGTGAGGCTCGCGTGTCTGAGGAGTTCTCTACCCCGGAGGGCGCAGGCACGCCGCCTAGTTCGGCCGAGATCCCCCGATCGACGCTGGAGCCGGGGACCCACGTTCCTGGGGTGAATCCGTCCGCTCGGACGGTAGGGCACGTTCTTGGCCCGAACCCGTCAGCTCACCCGGTAGGCGTCGAGAACGTGAAGGAGCCGCCGAGTGCGGAACGGCCGAAAGCTGTCGATGAGGGCAGCAGTCGCCGCCGGGTCCGGGTTGGTCCTCGCTGCCACGCTCACCGCGTCCCCCAGCGCAGCAGACCCCCAGACGCCGAGCCTGTCCGAGGCCCAGCGCAAGGTCGCCGAGCTCAGCCACGAGGCCGAGCAGGCCAACGAGCGCTTCCTCGAGCTCCGGACCGAGGTCGACGGAGCCAAGAAGCAGATCAAGAAGCTCCGGACCGACGTCAAGGCGCAGCAGGCTGAGGTCGAGGACGTCCGCAACGCCCTCGCCAAGACCGTCACCGAGCGGTTGTCGAGCTCCCCGATGGGCCCGACCACCCAGCTGCTCGCGAGCGACGATGTCGACGAGTTCCTGGAGGGCCTGACGGCGCTCCAGTCCTACAACAGCACCCAGGCCGACCGGCTGGCCGCCTTCGAGCGCGAGGCCGGAGAGCTCAAGGTCCGCCGTGAGCAGCTCTCCTCCAAGCTCGAGATCATCTCGGAGTCGCAGAAGGAGATGACCAAGCAGAAGGCCAAGCTCGACGATCGCGTCACCAAGGCCGAGGCTCTCGTCGCGAGCCTGACTCCTGCTGAGCGCGAAGAGGTCTACGACAACGACCACGGTGGTCCGAGCCGCAGCGAAGACCGTCCGTCGACCAGCGCCCCGAAGGTGAACGCGTCCGGGCGGGCCAAGAAGGCGATCGACTTCGCGATGGCGCAGCTGGGCGAGCCCTACTCCTACGGTTCTGCGGGCCCCGGCAGCTGGGACTGCTCGGGCCTGACGATGAAGGCGTTCGGCGCGGCCGGCGTGTCGCTCCCGCATTCGTCCTCCGCGCAGTCCGGGATGGGCTCCTCGGTGTCGCGGTCGTCGATGAGCCCGGGCGACCTGGTCTTCTACTACAGCCCGGTCAGCCACGTCGGCATCTACATCGGCAACGGCAAGCTGATCCACGCCCCGCGTCCCGGGCGCAGCGTCGAGATCGTCTCGGTGGACGTCATGCCGGTCAGCGGAGTGCGTCGCGTCGGCTGACCGCCTCCGCTCCGTACGAAGAGCCACGACCCGTCTCGGGTCGTGGCTCTTCTGCGTACGACGTGCGGCCACCCCTGGGCAGCAGCTCCGAACCCTCACGGACGACAGCAGCCCCCAGCGCGTGTGCGCCGAGGGCTGCTGCTGTCTGCGTGAGGGTGGGGGCCTAGCCGTACAGGGCCTCGACGTCGTCGCGGTGCTCACGCATCACGACGTTGCGCTTGAGCTTGAGGGTCGGTGTGATCTGGCCGCCCTCCTCGGTCCAGTCCTTGGCGAGGACCCGGAACTTGCGGATCGCCTCCGCTCGGGACACGTGGGAGTTGGCCTCGTCCACCGCGGTCTGCACGGCCGCCAGCACGTCGGGATCGTCAGCGAGCTGCTCGATCGGCGTATCAGCCGGCTTGCCGTGGTTCTCGAGCCACGAGCCGATCGACTCCTGGTCGAGCGTGATGAGTGCGCCGACGAAGGGCTTGCCTTCGCCCACGACCACCGCCTGGCTCACCAGGACGTGCGCCCGGATGCGGTCCTCGAGGACCGCGGGCACGACGTTCTTGCCGCCGGCGGTGACGATGATCTCCTTCTTGCGGCCCGTGATGGAGATGAAGCCGTCGGAGTCGATCTCACCGATGTCACCGGTGTGGAACCAGCCGTCCTCGTCGAACGCGGCCGCCGTCGCCTCCGGCGCGTTCCAGTAACCCCGGAACACCTGTCCGCCGCGGAACAGCAGCTCGCCGTCATCGGCGACCCGGACCTCGGTGCCCGGCAGAGGGCGCCCGACGGTGCCGATCTTGGAGTCGCCGGCGAGGTTCGCCGCGAGCGCGGCCGTGGTCTCGGTGAGGCCGTACCCCTCGATCACCGGGATGCCGATGCCCGAGAAGAAGTGCGCGAGCCGCTCGCCCAGCGGAGCGCCGCCGGAGATCGCATGCTCGACGTGCCCGCCCATGGCGTCACGAAGCTTGGTGTAGACCAGCCGGTCGAACAGCGTGTGCTTCGCCTTGAGGACCGGGCCGATGCGCTTGCCGCTCTCGCGCGCCCGGCTGTAGGCGATCGCCGTCGAGGTCGCGACGTCGAAGATCTTGCCCTTGCCGGACGCGTGGGCGTTCTGGCTGGCGCCGTTGTAGATCTTCTCGAACACGCGTGGGACGGCCAGGAGGAACGTCGGCTTGATCTCCGCCAGCTCGGGGAGGAGGTTCTTGACGTCCGGGGAGTGCGAGAGCTTCGCGCCTGCCCGGATGGAGCCGACCTCGACGATGCGGGCGAAGACGTGCGCCAGCGGCAGGAAGAGCAGCGTCACGGAGTTGTCGTGGAACAGCTCAGGAAGGACGTCGATGACGTCGCCGAGCTCGAACATGAAGTTGGCGTGCGTGATCTCTGCGCCCTTGGGGCGTCCGGTCGTGCCGGAGGTGTAGATGATCGTGGCGAGGTCCGACGGAGCCACGGCGTCACGACGGGCGGCAAGGTCGGCGTCGGAGATGACGGCACCCGACGCGGCGAGAGTGTCCAGACCGGAGTCGATGACCCACACGTTCTTGAGGTCGGTGAGATCGGTGCCGGACGCCGCGACCCGCTCCGCGTGCTCCTCGTTCTCCACGACGCAGCCCACCGCGGCGGAGTCGGACAGGATCCACGAGATCTGCTCGACCGACGAGGACTCGTAGATGGGGACGGAGACGGCACCGATCCACCACAGCGCGTAGTCGACCTGCGTCCACTCGTAGCGCGTGCGGGAGAGGAGACCGACACGATCTCCCGGCGCGACTCCGGCGGCGACGAACCCCTTGGCGAGGGAGACGACCTCGTCGCGGAACTGCGCGATGGTGACGTCGGTCCAGGCGCCGGAGACCCTGCGCTGGAAGGCGACCCGGTCAGGGTCCTCGTCAACCCGCACCAGGATGTCGTTGGTGATGCTGCCCGTCTCTGGGACCTGGTACGTGGCTGGGGTCGCGTAGGTACGCACTCTGCCTCCGATCGAGTGATCTGGGTACGCCGACACGACGTACTCCCCCTGGGGCAGGTTACATTCACCACTCGGAGCACCTGCGAAGGAGACCTCGATGCCGGCGGTGGACGTGATCGACCAGACGTACGCGCCCGTGCCGCAGCGCCAGTTGCGCGAGGTTCTCTGCGCGGAGTCCGGCTGGTCCGAGGTGCTGCCCGGCCTGGAGCTGCGGTGCTTCGAGGACCGGGGCGACCGCGGCAAGCGCTGGAGCGTGAGCGGCACGCTCGACGGGACGGCCGAGGTGTGGCTGGAGCAGGCGCCCGAGGGGACGATCGTGCACCTGTTCCTACAGGCGGACCCGAGCGCGCCGGGGATGTCGACGCAGGGCGTCCGGCGGATGGAGCGCGACGTACGGGAGCGCTTGAAGCGATGGGTGACCCAGGTCCGGGACACTCTCGACGTCGGACGGCCCGTCGGGGAGCCGCCCGCCACAGCGCAGCGCGGGGCTGCCCCGACCGAGGACGTCCGGGATGCGCGATAGGGTCGGCCGCAGCACCGACGACCAGGAGGGCTCTGGATGACTGACCAGACGACCAGCGACATCGTGGTCGACGCCGATCCCGGCGTCATCATGGCGGTCATCGCCGACTTCGCGTCGTACCCCTCGTGGGCGACGGGGGTGAAAGAGGCGCGGGTCGTGGAGCTCGACGAGTTCCGGGCACGCCCCACCGAGGTGCAGTTCGTCCTCGACGCCACGCCGATCCGCGACACCTACACCCTCGGCTACACCTGGGACGGCGACCGTGAGGTCGACTGGCGAGTCACCGAGCCGGGGTCCATGGTCACGGGCATGGACGGGGCCTACGTCCTCGAACCCCTCGAGGACGGGCGGACCCGCGTCACCTACCGTCTCGCTGTCGAGGTCTCCATCCCGCTGCTGGGGATGCTCCGTCGCAAGGCGGAGAAGGTCATCATCGAGACAGCTCTCAAGGGCCTCAAGAAGCGCGTCGAGTCATCCGAGGTGTGACCGGGACGACGTGGCGAGGCGCGGGTCTCGATAGGATCTGACGACCGCGCTCGCACGTCCCCAGGTTCTCTGCACGAGGAGAGGCATGACCGAACACACCGGCGACGACCATGTCGGCACCCTCGCGCAGGAGGCCCTCAAGCTCGCTCGCGTGCTCGCCGACCAGGCGTCGCAGGGCCGGCGAGGAGCCGACGACACCTCGTCGGCCGAGCATCGTCCCGAGACCTGCGACTCCTGCCCCCTGTGCCAGCTCATGACAGTCGTGCGTCACGCGCGCCCCGAGGTGGCCGACCACCTGACGTCGGCCCTGGCCTCGCTCACCCTCGCCGCGCGTGGTGTGGTGGACGCGTGGGCGCAGACGCGTCCGCCGCACGCGTCCGGGCGGGCGGCCGCCGACGGGCCGGCGGACAGGGACGGGGAGGACGAGCCATGGGGCTGACGGTCGGCGTCGACATCGGCGGCACCAAGATCGCTGTGGGCGTCGTCGACGTCGACGGCACCGTCATCGCTCACGACCAGCTGGAGACGCCGGCGACGGACCCCACCCTCATCGGGGACGCCGTCGGCCGGTCCGTCAACGCCCTCAAGCGAGACCACCAGGTGGAGGCCGTCGGTGTGGGCGCCGCCGGGTTCGTCGACGCCGCGCGGCGCTCCGTGCTGTTCGCCCCCAACATCAAGTGGATCGACGAACCGCTCGCCGACCGCCTCGAAGACCTCATCGACCTTCCCGTGGTGATCGAGAACGACGCCAACGCCGCGGCGTGGGGCGAGTTCCGGTTCGGGGCGGGGGCCGACGTCGACGACATGCTCCTCGTCACGGTCGGCACCGGCATCGGTGGCGGGATCATCCAGGGCGGACGCCTGGACCGGGGCGCGTTCGGCGTCGCCGGTGAGATCGGTCACCTGCGGATGGTCCCCGCCGGGATCCGGTGCGGCTGCGGCCAGTACGGGTGCTGGGAGCAGTACGCCTCAGGCCGCGCGCTGGTGCGCGAGACCCGCGACCGGATCAGTGCGGGGATGGCGCAGGCGCAGCCGCTGGCCGCGCTGATCGACGGTGACGTCACGCGGATCACGGGGCAGATGGTGACCGAGCAGGCCCAGAAGGGCGACCCTCTGGCCATCGAGCTCATCGCCGACGTCGGCCGGTGGCTCGGAGAGGGCATCGCGTCGCTGGCGGCGGTCATCGACCCGAGCGTGGTCGCAATCGGCGGTGGTGTCGCCAAGGCAGGGGCGTTGTTGCTCGAGCCCGCGCACGCGTCGTTCCTCCGTACGCTCTCGGCCCCGGTCTATCGTCCGCAGGCGACGCTGCGGCCCGCGAGCCTGGGCAACGACGCCGGCATGATCGGTGCCGCCGACCTCGCTCGCGCGCGGTGACGAGGCACGATGGCTGAGCGGCTCTCGATCGGGATCGACATCGGTGGCACTCGGGTCAAGGCCGGTGTGGTGGACCTCGACGGTCACGTCCTGGCACGTCTGAGCCGGGACACGCCGACGACCAGCCCGATGGCGGTCCTCGACGCGATCGCGGACATCGTGGCGACGCTACGACGGCACCACTACGTCACCTCCGTCGGCATCGGCGCGGCGGGCTTCGTCGACGCGACGCAGTCCACCGTGCTCTTCTCCCCGCACCTGGCGTGGCGGCACGAGCCGCTGCGGGACGCGGTGCAGCGGCGTACAGGGCTGTCGGTCCTGGTGGACAACGACGCCAACGCCGCCGGCTGGGCGGAGTGGCGGTTCGGTGCCGCCCAGAACGAGGAGTACATGGTCTGTCTCACCCTCGGCACCGGAATCGGCGGGGCGCTGGTGATCGACGGGCGCCCGCACCGCGGCCGGTACGGCATCGCGGGGGAGTTCGGGCACATGATCGTCGTGCCGGACGGCCGGGCGTGCGAGTGCGGCAACCACGGCTGCCTCGAGCAGTACGCGAGCGGCAATGCGCTGATCCGGGACGCACGCGAGGCGATGGATCGCGGCGACGACTACGGCAAGCGGCTGCTGGAGCGCCTCGACGGTGACCCGGACCAGGTGAGCGGGCTGGTGGTGTCGGAGCTGGCGCGTGACGGGGACGAAGACGCTCTGCGGTGCTTGGAGGACGTCGGCGCGTGGCTCGGGATCGGCATCGCCAACCTGGCGGCTGCGTTCGACCCGGCGTTGTTCGTGATCGGCGGGGGAGTCTCCGACGCCGACGAGCTGTTGCTCGAGCCTGCGCGCGAGTCGTTCCGGAGGACGCTCACCGGTCGAGGCTTCCGCCCGGAGGCGTTGATCGTGCGCGCCCACCTCGGCAACGACGCGGGCATGATCGGCGCGGCCGACATGGCCCGCTCGGTGCGTCGTCGTGCACGGCGGGGGCGGCGTCGCCGACCTCGCGCCGAGGGCTCGCTGGTGCGGCTCAGCGGTCGACGAGGGTGAGCTCGAACGCATAGAGGTCGGGGCGGTAGGCGTGCTCGCCGTACTCGACCGCACGCCCGGCGTCGTCGTACGCCGTGCGCTGCATCGTGAGGAGGGGCGCCCCCCTGCGCTCGCCGAGGAGCCGCGACTCCCGCGCGTCGGCGCGACGGGCGCCGATCCGTTGCTTGGCGACCCGCATCCAGATCCCGGCGCGGCGCAGTGCCGCGTACAGGCCGTTGTCGGCCAGGTCGACCGCGGCGAGGTCGAGCAGCGAGGCGGGGAGCAGGTTCTGCATGAGCGCGAGTGGCTCGTCGCCGATGTAGCGGACCCGCTCGAGCGACCAGACCGGGCTGCCCGGCTCCAGCTGGAGCGCGCGCGCACTCTCCTCGCTCGCCTCGAGGCGAGCGAGGCTCAGCACCTCCGTACGGGGGGCCTGCCCGGCCGCGGTCAGGTCGTCGTGCAGGCTCGTGAGCTCGACCGAACGGCTGACCCTGCCGTGCACCACCTGCGTCCCGACGCCTCGCTTGCGGACGAGCATGCCCTTGTCGACGAGCACCTGGATCGCCTGGCGGACCGTGGGGCGCGAGAGTCCGAGCCGGTCGGCGAGGACGAGCTCGTTGTCCAGCTTGTCGCCGGGTGCGAGCGTGCCGCTGACGATCGCACCCTCGAGCTGCTCGGCCATCTGGAAGTAAAGAGGGACCGGGCTCGAGCGGTCCAGCGAGATCTCCGGCCGCGCACCCATGCGAGCACTATAGGGGCGGGGGCGGCCACTAGGTCTATATGTCCGGACAAATCGTTGACAGTCGATTGTGTCCCACGTCACACTGACGGATCAGGTGAAGCATCGACGGAGGCGGGTGACGATGGAGCGTGGCCGCATCGCGGGTGCCCCGATCTCGTGGGGTGTGAGCGAGGTCGACGGGTGGGGGTTCCAGCTGCCGGTGGAGCGGGTGCTCGAGGAGATGAGCCGGCTGGGCCTGACGGCGACCGAGTTCGGCCCCGAGGGCTGGCTGCCACGGGAGCCGGCGACCAGGGCACGGACGCTGGGTGAGCACGGGCTGACGGCGGTCGGCGGATTCCTTCCGGTGGTGCTCCACGACGCCGGTCACGACCCGGCGCCCGAGCTCGATGCCTTCGCCGACGCCTGCGTCGCTGCCGGCGCGATGGTCGTCGTCCTTGCCGCCGCCACGGGCGTCACCGGGTACGACGCGCGCCCGGAGCTGACCGACGAGCAGTGGCGCACGCTCTGCGTGAACCTCGATGTTCTCGATGACCGTGTCCGGGCGCGCGGTCTGAGCCTCGCGCTCCACCCGCACGTGGGCACGGTGGTCGAGAGGGCTGAGGACGTGGGGACGGTCATGGCCCGGTCACGGGTGGCGCTGTGCCTCGACACCGGTCACCTGATGGCGGCGGGTGTCGACCCGCTGCCGCTGGCCAAGGTGCACGCCGAGCGGGTGAGGCACGTGCACCTCAAGGACGTCGACGCGCGGCTCGCGACCGAGGTCCACGAAGGCTCCGTCTCCTTCAGCGAGGCCGTCCGCGGTGGTCTCTTCCGCCCGCTCGGTCGCGGCGACGTCGACGTCGTCGGGCTCGTCACCACGCTCGAGGAGCGCGGCTACGACGGCTGGTACGTCCTCGAGCAGGACGTGATGCTCGACGGTGACCCGACGGGGGACGGACCCCTCGAGGACGTGCGCACGAGCCTTGCCTACCTCGAAGGGCTCGCCTCGTGACCGGCTTCGAGGTGCTCACGATGGGCCGGGTCGGTGTCGACGTCTATCCGGAGCAGATCGGGGTCGGTCTCGACGAGGTGACGTCGTTCGCCAAGTTCCTCGGCGGAAGCCCGACCAACGTCGCCGTCGCTGCATCCCGGCTCGGGCGCCGGGCGGCGGTGATCACCCGCACCGGCGAGGACCCCTTCGGCCGGTTCGTCCACCGCGCGCTCGACGGCTTCGGCGTCGACGACCGGTTCGTGACGGCCGTGGCGGGCCTGCCCACCCCGGTCACGTTCTGCGAGATCTTCCCGCCGGACGACTTCCCGCTCTACTTCTACCGCCTCCCCACCGCGCCCGACCTGCAGATCCGCGCCGACGAGCTCGACCTGGACGCGGTGCGTGCGGCTGATGTCTTCTGGGTCACCGGCACCGGTCTCGCCGAGGAGCCGAGCCGGGAAGCGACCCTGGCCGCGCTCGAGGCACGAGGCAGGCGCGGCGTCACCGTCCTCGACCTGGACTACCGGCCGATGTTCTGGTCGTCGGCCGCGGAGGCGACCGCGCAGGTGGCGCGAGCGCTGCCGTACGTCACGGTGGCCGTCGGCAACCGCGAGGAGTGTCAGGTCGCGGTCGGCGAGTCCGACCCCGAGTCCGCGGCGAAGGCTCTGCGCGACGCCGGGGTGGACCTGGCCGTCGTCAAGCAGGGCCCGGCCGGCGTGCTCGGGTCGGACCGGCGCGAGCACGTGGTGGTGCCGCCGGTCCCCGTGGACGTCGTCAACGGACTGGGGGCCGGTGATGCCTTCGGTGGCGCCCTCTGCCACGGGTTGCTGGCGGGCTGGGACCTGCGCCGGACGCTGGCGTTCGCCAACGCCGCCGGCGCGTACGTCGCCGGTCAGCTCGCGTGTGCCGATGCGATGCCGGACGTCGACCAGGTGACGACGATGCTCGGACGAGCCGCGTGAGCGCGCGCGTGACCGACGCCGCCGTCGCCGACCTCGTCGACGCGCGGGTCCGCGACCCCGACCGGATCGCGCAGCTCGCCCGCGGCCGGAGGCGACCGGAGGGCTTGACCGGCCAGACCGGGCGGCTCCTGCTCGTCGCTGCCGACCACCCTGCCCGCGGTGCACTGCGCGCCGGAGACGAGCCGCTGGCCATGGGGGACCGGGCCCGCCTGCTGGACCGGATCGTGAGGGCGCTCGACCGTCCTGGTGTGGACGGATTCCTCGGCACCGCCGACCTCGTCGACGACCTGCTCCTCCTGGGCGCTCTCGAGGGCAAGGTGGTGCTCGGGTCGATGAACCGCGGCGGTCTCGCCGGCACGAGCTTCGAGATCGACGACCGCTTCACCGGGTACGAGGCTGCGGCGATCGACCGGGCAGGTCTCCAGGGTGGCAAGATGCTGCTGCGCATCGACCCGACGGACCCCGCTACCGTGCGGACGATGGAAGCCTGCGCACGTGCGGTCGACGACCTCGCCGCCCACGGGCTCGCGGCGATGGTCGAGCCGTTCATCTCCCACCGAGACGACCGGGGCCGGGTCCGCAACGACCTCACGACCGAGGCTGTGGTGCGCTCGGCCTCGGTCGCCGCGGGTCTCGGCGGGACCTCCGCGCGGACGTGGCTGAAGCTCCCGGTCGTCGACGACATGGAGTCGGTCCTCGCCGCGACCACGCTGCCGGTGGTGCTCCTCGGCGGCGAGGTGTCGGCCGACCAGCGGGCTCAGTTCGCAGCCTGGTCCAAGGCTCTGACCAGCCCGCAGGTGCGCGGGATGGTCGTGGGTCGCTCGCTCCTCTATCCCCCCGACGGCGACGTGGAGGCCGCCGTGGACGCGACGGTGGAGATGGTCGCCCGATGAGCCGTCATGTGCTGCACAGCGCTGCCGAAGGCTCGACCGCCCTCGAGGTCACGCCGGAGGTGGCGGGGTGGGAGTTCAGCGGGCTGCGGGTGCTGCGGCTGGCCGCAGGCGAGTCGTACGGCGCCGCCACCGACGACACCGAGGTCCTCGTGCTGTCGCTGTCGGGCTCCTGCCGGGTCCGTTGCGGGGACCAGGTGCACGTCGTCGCCGGACGGCCCGACGTCTTCACCGGACCGAGCGACTTCGTGTACGTGCCTCGGGGGGCGGACTTCGAGGTCGTGAGCGCGGAGGGCGGCCGGTTCGCGCTGGCCTCGGCGCGGTGCGACCGTACTCTCGCGTTCCGGCACCAACCTGCGGTCGACGTGCCCGTCGAGCTGCGCGGCGCGGGCCACGCCAGCCGGCAGGTCCACAACCTCTGCCTGCCGGGCACCTTCGAGGCCGACAGGCTGATCGTGTGCGAGGTGCTCACTCCAGGAGGCAACTGGTCGTCCTACCCGCCGCACAAGCACGACGAGGACGGGGACGGTGAGAGTGCGCTGGAGGAGATCTACTACTTCGAGGTCGCCGACGGCCCGCGCGGGGCGGGTTTCGGCTACCAGCGCGTGTACGGGCACGACGGTGCGGACATCGACGTCCTCGCCGAGGTGCGCTCGGGCGACGCGGTCCTCATCCCGTACGGCTGGCACGGCCCGTCGATGGCGGCACCCGGCTACGACCTCTACTACCTCAACGTGATGGCGGGCCCCGGTCACGAGCGGGCGTGGCTCATCAGCGATGATCCCCAGCACGCCTGGGTGCGCGACACGTGGACGACGCAGCCGGTCGATCCCCGGCTCCCGATGGGAGGACCCCGATGACCACGACCCGACTGACCGTCGCCCAGGCCGTCGTCCGTTTCCTGGAGGTGCAGCACGTCGAACGCGACGGTGCCGAGAACGCCTTCTTCGCAGGGTGCTGGGGCATCTTCGGGCACGGCAACGTCGCCGGCATCGGGGAGGCTCTGCTCGAGCGGGAGCTGTCGGACGACCCGGGACGGCTGCGCTATCTCCAGGGCCGCAACGAGCAGGCGATGGTCCACGCGAGTGTCGCCTACGCCCGCCAGCGCGACCGGCTGGCCGCGTTCGCGGTGACGGCGTCGGTCGGGCCGGGCTCGACGAACATGGTCACCGGTGCGGCGCTCGCCACGATCAACCGACTGCCGGTGCTGCTGCTCCCGGGCGACGTGTTCGCGACCCGGGTCGCCAACCCCGTCCTCCAGGAGCTCGAGGACCCGGCCAGCATGACGGCGTCGGTCAACGACGCACTCCGCCCGGTCTCGCGCTACTGGGACCGCATCGAGCGCCCCGAGCAGCTCCCGTCCGCGCTGCTGGCCGCGATGCGGGTCCTCACCGATCCCGCCGACACCGGAGCGGTCACGCTCTGCCTGCCCCAGGACGTCCAGGCCGAGGCGTACGACTGGCCCGAGGCGCTGTTCGACCGGCGGGTGTGGCATGTCGCCCGGCCGGTGCCGGAGGCCGCGGCCGTCGAGCGGGCCGCCACCCTCGTCCGGTCGGCGCGGCGACCGCTGCTCGTCGCCGGCGGCGGCGTCATCTACTCCGGTGCCGACGGTGCGCTCCGCCACTTCGCGGAGGCCACCGGCATCCCGGTCGCCGAGACCCAGGCGGGCAAGGGGTCCCTGCCGTACGACCACCCGCAGGCCGTCGGGGCGATCGGTGCGACCGGGAGCGATGCCGCCGACGCTCTCGCCAACGAGGCCGACGTCGTCATCGGGGTCGGCACCCGGTGGAGCGACTTCACCACGGCCTCCCGGACGGTGTTCGCGCGTCCCGAGGTGCGCTTCGTGAACCTCAACGTGGCGAGCGTCGACGCTCACAAGCAGTCCGGGCTCGCGCTCGTCGCCGATGCCCGCGCCGGTCTGGAGGCGCTCGGGGTCGCGCTGGAGGGGTGGCGGGCGCCGGCGGAGCACACCAGCGAGGCGACGGAGCGCGCCCGCGCGTGGGATGCCGTCGTCGAGGCGGCGTACGCGGTCGAGAACGAGCCGTTGCTCGCGCAGTCGGCCGTGATCGGCGCTGTCAACGACGGCACCGACCCGCGCGACGTGGTGGTGTGCGCGGCGGGGTCCATGCCGGGTGACCTCCACAAGCTGTGGCGTACGCGCGACCGCAAGGGCTACCACGTGGAGTACGGCTTCTCGTGCATGGGATACGAGATCGCCGGCGGTCTCGGGGTGAAGCTGGCGGCCGACGACACCGGTGATCCGCGCGACGTGGTGGTGATGGTCGGGGACGGCTCGTACCTCATGATGGGGACCGAGCTGGTCACTGCGGTCGCGGAGGATGTCAAGATCATCGTCGTGCTCGTACAGAACCACGGCTTCGCCTCGATCGGTGCGCTGTCGGAGTCGCTCGGCTCGCAGCGCTTCGGCACGCGGTACCGCTATCGGACGCCTACCGGCCTCGACGGCGAGCGTCTTCCGGTCGACCTGGCCGCCAACGCCGCGTCGCTGGGGGCCGACGTGATCGTGGCCAAGGGCCTCGACGACCTCAGGGCGGCGCTGCGCAGCGCGAAGGCGTCGGAGCGTACGACCGTGATCCACGTCGAGACCGATCCGCTCGTCCCGGCGCCGGACAGTCCGGCCTGGTGGGACGTCCCCGTCTCGGAGGTGTCGACCCTCGACACGACCCGGGCCGCCCGAACCACGTACGAGCAGCACAAGGCGGCCCAGCGCCACCATCTCGGGACCATCACAGAACAGCAAGGAGATCGCCAGTCATGAACAAACTCAGGCTCCTCGGAGTCGTCGCGGCGTCAGCGCTGACGCTGACCGCGTGCAGCGGTACGGGCCAGGACGACGGCGCGTCAGACAACAAGAAGGACTTCACCTACGCCGTCATCACGCACTCCAGCTCGGGCGACGCTTTCTGGGACCGGGTGAAGTCCGGGGGCGAGCAGGCCGCGGACGACTACGGAGTCACCGTCCGCTACGAGAGCGATCCCGACCCGGCCGGCCAGGCGCAGAAGATCGACGGCGCGGTCGCCGACAAGGTCGACGGCATCGTCGTCTCGATGGCCAACCCCGACGGCCTGGAGACGGCCATCAAGGGAGCCGTCAGCGCCGGTATCCCGGTCGTCACGATCAACTCCGGCGTCGACCGGTTCCAGGAGTTCGGCGCGATCACCCACATCGGTCAGAGCGAGGCCATCGCCGGCAAGGCCGTGGGGGAGCGGCTCAAGTCCGAGGGCCTCAAGAACGTCGTGTGCGTGATCCAGGAGGCCGGCAACGTCGGTCTCGAGGAGCGGTGCAAGGCCGTCAACGAGACGCTCGGCGGCAAGGTCGAGAACCTCCAGGTCGACGGCACCGACGACGCGGCCGTCCAGGCGAGCATCACCTCCAAGCTCCAGGCGGACTCCGCCGTCGACGGTGTGCTGACCCTCGGTGGGCAGTACGCGATCGACGCGGTCGCAGCGGTCGAGCAGTCAGGCAGTGGCGCGAAGGTCGCGACGTTCGACCTGTCCGAGGACGTCATCACCAACATCCAGGACGGCAAGATCCTCTTCGCCGTCGACCAGCAGCCGTACGTCCAGGGCTACCTCGGGGTGACCACCCTGTACCTCAAGGACCTCAACGGCAACGACCTCGGTGGTGGCCAGCCGGTCAACTCGGGACCTGCGTTCGTCACGCAGGAGAATGCCGACGACGTGCTCCAGTTCGCGAAGAACGGCACGCGCTGACAACGCCTGGTGGGGCCTCGTGAAAACGAGGCCCCACCACCCCTCTCAGCCACCGTGACAGGAGAACGACGATGGCAACGGCTACCGCACAACCAGACGAGCGGGTCGCAGCGACGGGACCGGTCGCGCGACTCCTCAAGCGCCCGGAGATCGGCGCACTGATCGCCGCGCTCGCGGTGTTCCTCTTCTTCGCCCTCACCACGGAGACGTTCGCCACTCCTGCCGGGGCCAGCACGTGGCTCCAGACCTCCTCGACGATCGGGATCATGGCGGTGGCCGTCGCGCTGCTCATGATCGGCGGCGAGTTCGACCTCTCCGCCGGCGTCATGACCGGCTTCACCGGACTGACGGTCGGGGTCCTCACCACGCACTGGGGCCTCAACATCTGGGTCGCGATCCTGGTCGCGTTGGCCCTCGCGCTCGCGGTCGGCGCGCTCAACGGCTTCATGGTGATGAAGACGGGCTTGCCGAGCTTCATCGTCACGCTCGGCACGTTCTTCGTGCTCCAGGGCATCGACCTCGCCCTCGTCAAGCTCATCATCGGCCAGGTCGCCATCCAGGGGATGTCCAACGTCCCCTTCTACGACCAGCCTCACAAGATCTTCGGATCGACCGTCACTGTCGGCGGCGCCACCATCCACGTCTCGGTCTTCTGGTGGATCGCCGTCACGATCATCGCCTCGTGGGTGCTGATGAGGACCCGCGCGGGCAACTGGATCTTTGCCGTGGGCGGTGCGCAGACCGCCTCGCGACAGGTCGGCGTGCCCGTCTTCCGCACCAAGATCGGTCTCTTCATGACCACGGCCTTCGCAGGGTGGCTGGTCGGGATGCTCGTGCTGTTCCGTACCTCGACGGTCCAGAGCAACACCGGCATCGGCCAGGAGTTCATCTACATCATCTGCGCGGTCGTCGGCGGGTGTCTGCTGACCGGCGGGTACGGCTCGGCGATCGGCGCCGCCCTCGGCGCGCTGATCTACGGGATGGTGAACCAGGGCATCCCGTACTCGGGGTGGGACAGCAACTGGCTCAAGGCAGTCCTCGGCGTGATGCTCCTGGGGGCCTGCCTGATCAACAACTGGGTTCGCAAGAGGGCGGAGAACGCGCGATGAGCACAGCGAGCAGGGACGAGGCCACCAGCGACGACGTCAGCACCAGCGCTCCGCCGCCTCGAGGGACGACGATCGTCGAGGTCCGTGACATCGGCAAGCGCTACGGCAACATCATCGCGCTCAGCGACGTCTCGACCACGGTGAAGGCCGGCGAGGTGACCTGCGTCCTCGGCGACAACGGCGCGGGCAAGTCGACATTCATCAAGATCCTCGCCGGCGCCCACGAGCACAGCGAGGGGACGCTGCTCGTCGACGGCATCGCGCGGCAGTTCTCCAGCCCTCGCGCCGCCCTCAACCTCGGCATCGCCACCGTCTACCAGGACCTCGCGGTCGTGCCGCTGATGCCGGTGTGGCGCAACTTCTTCCTGGGCTCGGAGCCGACGAAGGGCCGCGGTCCGCTCAAGCGGCTCGACATCCCCGCCATGAAGCGGATCACCAAGAGCGAGCTCGGCGACATGGGGATCGACCTGCGTGACGTCGACCAGCCGATCGGCACGCTGTCAGGCGGAGAGCGGCAGTGCGTCGCGATCGCCCGCGCGGTGCACTTCGGGGCGCGCGTCCTGATCCTCGACGAGCCCACCGCCGCGCTCGGGGTGAAGCAGTCCGGCGTCGTCCTGAAATACATCGCCAAGGCTCGCGAGAGGGGCCTCGGCGTCGTCTTCATCACGCACAACCCGCACCACGCCTACCCCGTGGGTGACCGCTTCGTGCTGCTGCGCCGCGGACGCAGCATGGGCGACTTTCCCAAGTCCGAGATGACGCTCGACGAGCTCACCGCGATGATGGCCGGTGGCACCGAGCTGGAGGCGCTCAGCCACGAGCTGAGCCGCGACCTGGGTGCCGACTCCCCCATCGCGCAGGAGATGAGCGCAGACGCCGCCGGTGTCGAGGCAGCGGTCGAGACGTCGCACGGCGCGACGACCGAGACGTCCCCCGGACACGGCACGTCCCCGCGCCCATGACCGACGAGCTCCGGCTCGGGATCGTCGGGTTCGGCTGGATGGGCGAGGTCCACGCGCGAGCCGTCAGCCGCCTGGCCCACCACTTCGCCGACCTACCGCGGCGCGTCCGGGTGGTCGCCGCAGCCGATCCTGCCCCCGACGACCGGCTCGGGCGGGCCGCCAGGGCTTACGGTGCCGAGGTGCTCGTGGACGACTGGCACGACCTGGTCGCCCGTGACGACGTGGACGTCGTCTCGGTGACCGGACCCAACCACGTCCACCGAGATGTCGCCGTCGCGGCGGCTCGGGCCGGCAAGCACCTGTGGGTGGAGAAGCCGGCCGGGCGGACCGCGGTCGAGACGCGCGAGATCGCTGCCGCAGCCCGAGAGGCGGGCGTCCAGGCGACCGTCGGGTTCAACTACCGCAACGCGCCCGCTGTCCAGCGCGCACGGGAGCTGGTGGCCTCGGGCCGGATCGGCGCGGTGACCCACACGACCGTCCGGTTCCTCTCCGACTACGCCGCGCACCCCGCCGGGGCGCTGACCTGGCGGTTCCGCCAGGACCTGGCCGGCAGCGGTGTGCTCGGTGACCTCGTGAGCCATGCGGTCGACCTCGCCCGTCACGTGGTCGGGGAGATCGGCGAGCTGGTCGCCGACGACGGTCGCTTCATCCCTCGGCGTCCGGCGGCTGTCGGTGCTGCGTCGCACTTCTCCCGCGGTGGTCAGGGACCGCTGCAGGAGGTCGAGAACGAGGACTACGTCTCCGCGCTGCTGCGCTTCGCCGACGGGTCGCGGGGCGTGCTCGAGGCGGGGAGGACCTCCGTCGGCGAGCAGTGCTCGTACGGGATCGAGGTGCACGGCGAGCGGGGTGCGCTGGCGTGGGACTTCCGCCGGATGGGCGAGCTGCGCGTCTGCCTCGACCAGGACTACCAGGACGCCTCGTACGCGACGGTGTTCGTCGGACCGGAGGACGGCGTCGTGTCCGCGTTCCAGCCCGGGGCGGGGATCGCGATGGGGTACGACGACCTGAAGGTCGTCGAGGCCCTCCGGCTCGTCGAGTCGATCGCCACCGGCACGCCGCGTGGCGCGACGATCGACGATGCGGTCGTCGCTGCCGAGATCGTCGAGGCGATGCGTGCCTCGATCGTCGAGCGACGGTGGGTGGCGCTGTGACGGGCATGCTGCGGGTCGGCGTGGTGGGTGCGGGGGCGATGGGTGCCGACCACGTCCGTACCCTCACCACGACGGTCCCGGGCGTTGCCGTCACCCAGGTCTACGACCGCGACACCGACCGTGCCGAGCAGGTCGCCGCGGCGGCCGGGGGTGTCGCGGCGCGGTCCGCCGAGGAGCTGATCGCCTCCGACGAGGTGGACGCCGTGGTGGTCGCCTCCCCGGATGCGACCCACGCCGATCTGGTCCTGGCCTGCATCGCCGCGGGCAAGCCGGTGCTGTGCGAGAAGCCGCTCGCGGTCACCTCCGAGGAGGCGCTCGGCGTCGTCGAGGCCGAGGTGTCGGCCGGACGACGGCTGGTCCAGGTGGGGTTCATGCGTCGGTACGACCCCGGCTACAACCGCCTCAAGGCGACCGTGTCCTCGGGTGCGCTGGGTGAGGTGAGGGTGGTCCACAACGTGCACCGCAACGCCTCCAGCGCCACGAGCGCCACCGGACCGGGCATCGTCACCGGGTCGATGATCCACGAGCTCGACACCGTCCCGTGGCTGCTCGACGACGAGGTCGTCGGCATCCGGATCGAGTCGCCGGTCAAGGACGGCCTGCCCGACCCCCAGCTGGCGACGCTGGAGATGGCCGGAGGGACACTCGCGACGGTCGAGGTGTTCGTCAACGCCGGCTACGGCTACGACGTGCGGTGCGAGGTCGTCGGCACGAGCGGGACCGCGGCGCTGACGCGCGGCGCCGACGTCAGCACCAGGATCGCCGGGGTCGAAGGAATCGTGGTCGCGAGCGACTTCGTCGTCCACTTCGCCGACGCCTACCGGGTCGAGCTGTCAGCGTGGACCCGAGCCGCGCGAGCCGGCGGCGTCGACGGGCCGACCGCCTGGGACGGCTACCTCGCGAACCTCGTCGCCGAGGCCGGCGTCACCGCGTTGACGAGCGGCGTGCGGCAGGCCGTCACGCCGGTCCCGCGTCCTGACCTCTACCCCCGGCGGGCTGACTGATGAACGGGGTGCGCATCGGGCTGATCGGCGCGGGTCGTATCGGTGCTGCCCACGCCGAGACGTTGGTCCGGACGGTGCACGGAGCCGATCTCGTCGCCGTGGCCGACCCGCGACCGGGTGTCGCGGCGGCGCTCGCGCAACCGCTGGGAGCCCGCGGGGAGACCACCGCTGAGGCGGTGACAGCCGCCGACGACATCGACGCGGTCGTCATCACCGCCTCTTCGACTGCGCACTCGGCACTGGTGGTCGCGGCGGCAGAGGCGGGCAAGCACGTGTTCTGCGAGAAGCCGGCGGGCATGACGCTCGCCGAGATCGACGCCGGTGTGGCGGCGGCCTCGGCTGCAGGCGTGGTGTTCCAGGTCGGCTTCAACCGGCGCTTCGCCCGGGACTTCCGCGCGGCTCACGACGCGGTCGTCGACGGCGCCATCGGCCAGGTGCGGATGCTCCGCTCGCTGACCCGCGACGCCGGGGAAGGACCACCCGACCCTGCTGCCGTGCCTCCGTGGACGATCTTCACCCAGACGTTGATCCATGACTTCGACATGCTCAACTGGCTCAATCCGGGTGCTCGTGCGGTCGATGTCCTCGCCACCGCCGACGCCCTCGTCGCGCCCCGGCTGAAGTCGTCCGGGCTGCTGGACTCGGCGGTCGTGGTCATCCGCTACGACAGCGGCGCCATCGGCACTGCGGAGGCCAGCTTTGCTGCGGCCTACGGCTATGACGTACGGGCGGAGGTCCTGGGCTCCGCGGGGATGGTGACCGCCGGCGACGCGGCGGCCTCGACCATGCGGCTGCACGATGCGTCGGGGCGACGCGCTGCCACCGCCCGCAGCGACGTCGCGCTGCTGGGTGACGCCTACGCCGCCGAGCTCGCCGAGCTGGTCGCCGCCGTCCAGGAGTGCCGGGCCCCCGAGGTCACCGGCGCGGACGCCCGCGCCGCGCTCGCGATCGCCGAGGCATGCATCGCCTCGATCCGCTCCGGAGGCCGGGCCGAGGTTGACCCAGGAGTCCTGGCGTGACGTTCACCCTGGCGGCCTGCGCCGAGATGGTCCATCTCGACCTGCCGCACCTCGAACGCGTGAGGAGGATCCACGACGCCGGCTTCGCCGTCGAGATCTGGGGCTGGACCGACAAGGACGCCGCGACGCTCGCCGCCACCGGCGCACGGTTCACCTCGATGACCGGCTACCTGCACGGCGACCTGACCACGCCCGAGGGAGCCGACGCCCTCCTTCGGACCGCGGCAGCGTCGATCCGGTTCGCGCACGAGATCGGCTGCCCCACCCTCAACGTCCATGGCACCGGCCTGGGCGACGGTGGCCTCCCGGTCCGGCCGGTCGAGCACGTCACGGGCGGCATGTGGCTCGCCGCCCGGCGGACCCTCGAGCGGCTCGCTGCGCTGGCCGAGGGGGAGGGCGTGACCTACGTCCTCGAGAACCTCAACACCGAGGTCGATCACCCGGGGACGCCGTTCGCACGCGCCACCGACACCCTTGCGCTCGTCCGGGAGGTGGGCAGCCCGCACCTCCGGATGAACCTGGATCTCTACCACGCCCAGATCGGCGAGGGGAACCTCGTCGATCTCGTACGGCGATCGATCCCGTACCTCGGTGAGGTGCAGGTCGCCGACGTTCCGGGACGATGCGAGCCCGGCACCGGCGAGATCCGGTGGTCCTACGTCGCCCGTGAGCTCGCGGCGGCCGGGTACGACGGGGTCGTCGCCCTGGAGGCGTGGGCCTCGGTTGACTCCGACCTCGCGCTCGAGCGCTTCCGCGACGCGTTCACGGTCGAGCACTGACCTCTCAGAGGACCGCGCCGTGGTCGGGGTCGTCTCCCCGGTCGTGGTCTCCACGGCGGACGAGCAGGAACACCAGGGCCACCACGAAGGCGACCACCGCGACGCCGGGGATGATGCCCGGCACCGGCGCGCCGATCACGGCGAGGGCGAAGAGCAGCAACGGCCCTCCGACCAGGCCGCCCCACGCCACCCTGGTCCACAGGTCACCTCGCGGCATCGGCTCGGGCTCGGGTGGGACGAACTCCTCCTCGTCCCACGCGTCGTCGTCCTCGTCGGGGACCGGGTCGGACCAGCGCGGCTGGAAGACGCCCTGGGGTTCGAGGACGTCGCGGGGATCGGAGGTGCCTGTTGCGTCATGTGGATCGGACGTCGGACGCTCCTCGGCAGGCGGGTCGAGGTCGGGCATCGAGAGCTCGAGGCCTGCGACGATCCGCTCGAACTCCTCGTCGTCGGAGGTCGCGCCGCTCACAGGGCCGGGTCACCCTCCAGCGTTGTGCCGGCGGTGTGCCGGGCGATGAAGTCGGCCGACTCCGACCAGATGCGCTCGGCGTCGTTGTCGAGCGTGGCGACGTGGTAGCTGTCGGTGAGGACGACCTCGACCGCCACCGCAGAGGAGACCCCCGCGAGGATGAGGCGACCCGACGACGGGTCCACGACGTGGTCCTCGGCCGACCGGAACATCAGCAGCGGCTGCGAGACCTTGTGGAGGTTGGCGCGGACGTCGGCCCACAGCCGCGTCTGCGACCACAGCGCGTGGAGCGGGGTCCGGTCGTACCCGGACTCCTCGACGCCGCTCTTCTTGATGTCGTTGCCGATGCCGGCCAGCGACGGCACCAGGTGACGCACCACCGGGAGCGCGGCGAGCCGGCGGTCGGCGATGGTGACGGCCGGGTTGACCAGCACGACGGCGTCCAGGTCGTCGGGTCGCTGCTCGGCGAGCCGAAGCGCGAGGGCGCCGCCCATCGACAGCCCGGCGACCGCAACGTGCTCGCAGCGTCCACGCAGCTCCGACAGGGTCCGGTCGGCCTCTGCGTACCAGTCGTCCCAGCGGGTGCGGTTCAGCTCCTGCCAGGTGGTGCCGTGGCCGGGAAGACGGGGGACCCGCACGGTGAAGCCCCGGTCGGCAAGGTGGCGTCCCCAGGGAGCCATCGACGCCGGCGAGCCGGTGAAGCCGTGGAGCAGCAGCACGCCGGTCGGTCCTCCGTCGGCGACGAGCGGGTGCGCGAGGGGGTGCAGCGCAGGGGAGTCGGCCATGAGCCCATCTTCGCCCAGTGCCGCCCGTCCGTACAGCAGAGGGTGTCAGGCGCTGTACGCTTTCGCTGATCAAGGAGGGGATGATGTGACCTACTGGCTACTCAAGTTCGTGTTCCTCGGTCCGCTGCTGCGGCTCGTGTTCCGGCCTGAGGCCTCCGGGGCCGAGAACGTCCCCGCTGAGGGCCCGGTGATCATCGCGAGCAACCACCTCTCCTACAGCGACTGGCTGTTCATGCCGCTCGTCGTGCCGCGGCGTGTCACCTTCGTCGCCAAGGCGGAATACTTCACCACCCCCGGCATCAAGGGGTGGTTCCAGAAGACGTTCTTCTCGTCCACCGGTCAGGTCCCCATCGACCGGACCGGCGGACGTGCGTCCGAGGGCGCTCTGCGCACCCAGCTCCGTCTGCTGCGCAAGGGCGAGGTGTGCGGGATCTATCCCGAGGGCACGAGGTCGCCCGACGGCCGCCTCTACCGCGGGCGCACCGGCGTCGCCCGGCTGGCGCTCGAGTCCGGGGTGACCGTCGTCCCGGTGGCAGTGCGGGGCACCAACGTCGTCGCACCCCCCGGCAAGGTCTTCGGCCGCTACACGCGGCCGACCGTACGGTTCGGCGAGCCGCTCGACTTCAGCCGCTACGAGGGCATGGCCGACGACCGCTACATCCTTCGGGCGGTCACCGACGAGATCATGTACGAGATCATGCGGCTCTCGGGCCAGGAGTACGTCGACACGTACGCATCCCGCTCTCGCAGGCCCGGGCCCGAGTCGCTCTCGGACGCTCCGCCCCGCGAGCTCCCGAAGGCGTCGTAGGCCGCGAGCATGGACCGCGTGACGCGCGCTGCACAGCAGGTCGACGACCAGTTCTACCGTGTCCTCACCGTCCTGCGGGCCGTGACGCTGGTCTACGCCGTCGGCGTCAACGCCGCCCGTTGGCGCGACTTCGAGCATCCTGTCGCAGCGTGGTTGCTCATCGGCGTGATGGTCATCTGGTCGGGTGTGGTCACGTGGCTGTACGAGCCCCGCCACCGCGCGACGTGGGTCTTCATCGTCGACATGGTGGTCACCCTGGCGCTCCTGCGTTCGACGCAGTACGTCCACACGCCCGAGATGCTCGCCGAGCACACGTTCACCCTCACCACCTACTGGGTGACCACCGTCGTCGTGTGCTGGGCGGTGCGCTGGGGGGTCACGGGAGGGCTGCTCGCCACCGCCATCGTGCAGACCGTCGACGTCACCATGCGTCCGACGGTCAACTCGTCCACCGTCGGCAACATCTTCCTGATGGTCCTCGCCTCCATGCTCGTCGGCTTCTGCGCCCACGCCCTGAGGGTCTCGGCGGTGCGCAGGGTCGAGGCCGAGCGCGCGGCGGCGATGGCCAGCGAGCGCGAGCGGCTCGGTCGCGCGGTGCACGACGGCGTTCTCCAGATCCTCGCGCTGGTCCAGCGACGCGGCAACGAGATCGGAGGCGAGGCCGCCGAGCTGGGGCGTCTGGCGGGGGAGCAGGAGCTGGCGCTGCGGAGTCTCATCCAGTCCCGGGGACGCGACGAGCCGACGACCGACGGTCAGATGATCGACCTGGGCCGTGCCCTCGACACGCTGGCGGAGCCGCGGGTGAGCGTCGCGACGCCAAGCCGTCCGGTCATGCTTCCGGCGGAGGTCGTCGAGGAGCTGGTCGCTGCCATCCGGGCGTGCCGCGCCAACACCACGCTCCACGGCGGGCCGGAGCCGTCCACGTGGATCCTGCTCGAGACGGTCGGCGACCGGGTGGTCGTGAGCGTGCGCGACGACGGACCCGGGATCCCGTCAGGACGGCTGGAGGAGGCGGAGGCCGAGGGCCGGATGGGTGTCGCCACGTCGATCAAGGGACGTCTGCGTGACCTGGGCGGGAGCGCTGACCTCGTCGACACCGGCGGACAGGGGTGCGAGTGGGAGCTCTCCGTACCCCTGACGCGTGTGTCGTGGCCCACAGGCGCACGATAGGGTGCGGCCCATGGTGCGAGTGATGGTCGTGGACGACCACCCGTTGTGGCGGGAGGGCGTCGCGCGTGATCTGACCGAGGCCGGCCTCGACGTGGTCGCGACCGCGGCCAACGGCGTCGACGCGATCAACCGGGTGCTCGCCACGCGGCCGGAGGTCCTCCTGCTCGACCTCAACATCCCCGCTCCCGACGGCGTCGAGGTGACCGCGACGCTGACCCAGCGCGGGCTCGACACCAAGGTCCTCGTCCTGAGCGCCTCCGGCGAGCAGCAGGACGTCCTCGACGCCGTGAAGGCCGGTGCGAGCGGCTACCTCGTCAAGTCGGCGTCACGCGAGGCGCTGCTGGACGCGGTCCAGGCGGTGGCTCGTGGAGAGTCGGTCTTCACGCCCGGGCTCGCGGGCCTCGTGCTCGGCGAGTACCGCCGGCTGTCGGAGGCACCCCCGACCGACGAGCCGGACGCGCCCCGCCTGACCGAGCGGGAGACCGAGGTGCTGCGCCTCGTCGCCAAGGGTCTGACCTACAAGCAGATCGCCGAACGCCTGGTACTGAGCCACCGTACGGTCCAGAACCACGTCCAGAACACCTTGCGCAAGCTCCAGCTGCACAACCGGGTCGAGCTGGTCCGCTACGCGATCGAGCGCGGGCTCGACGAGTAGCCACCACACCGCCGCTGACGCTGGAAGGGGAGTCACATGCGAGTCGGAGTGCTGACCGGTGGCGGAGACTGCCCCGGTCTCAACGCGGCCCTCAGAGCGATCGTCGGCCGTGCCCGGTCGGAGTCGTCGATGGAGATCGTCGGCTTCCGTGACGGCTGGCGGGGGCCGATCGACGTCGACACCCGCCCGCTCGGCTGGGACGACGTCGCCGACCTGCTCGACCGCGGCGGCACGATGCTCGGATCCTCGCGCACGAACCCGGTCGCCATGGACGACGGGATCGCGAGGGTGCGCGCAGGACTCGACTCCGCCGGCTGCGACGCGCTCATCGCGATCGGGGGCGAGGACACCCTGGGGGTGGCGCACGCCCTCGCCGACGAGGGCGTCGCCGTCGTCGGAGTGCCCAAGACGATCGACAACGACCTCTCCGCGACCGACATCACGCTCGGTCACGACACCGCCGTCGTGATCGCGACCGAGGCCGTGGACCGGCTTCGCACCACCGCCGAGTCCCACCACCGTCCGATCGTCCTCGAGGTGATGGGACGGCACGCGGGCTGGATCGCGCTGCGCGCCGGTCTCGCCGGTGGCGCCGACGACATCCTGATCCCGGAGCAGCCGGTCGTCGTCGACGATGTCCTCGAGCGGTGCGCCCGCGTCGTCGCGAGGGGACGTGCTCCCATCGTCGTCGTCGCTGAGGGCGCGGTCCCCGAGGATGGTGCCGAGGTGCTCGCCAACGCCGGCACCGATGCGTTCGGACACACCCAGCTCGGTGGCGTCGGTGACTGGCTGGCCGCCGAGTTCGCGCGGGCGCAAGACCCCAGCACCCGGGCCGCGGTGCTCGGGCACGTGCAGCGCGGCGGCACGCCGACGGCGTACGACCGCAGCCTCGGGACCCGCTACGGACTTCACGCCGTCGAGGCGGTCGTCGACGGGGCATGGGGCTCGATGGTCGCCCTGCGGGGTGACGACATCACCCGGGTTCCGCTGGCCGACGCGGTGGGGCAGCTCAAGACCGTGTCGCCCGAGCGGTATGCCGAGGTGGCGGCGCTGCTCGGCTGACGGCTCGTCCCGCCGACCGGGACCGGGAGAGCCCCGTGCGCGGGGCGTCGTACCCTGGGATCGTGAGCATCCCGAGCCTCGAAGCCCTGCGCGCCATGGGCCCCGCGCAGCAGCCGACGTACGCTGACCCCGCGGCCCGTGACGCCGCGGTGCAGCGACTGCGGGGGATGCCGCCGCTGGTGTTCGCCGGCGAGGCCGACCAGCTGCGCGACAAGCTGGGCGCCGTGGCGCGCGGTGAGGCGTTCGTGCTGCAGGGTGGTGACTGCGCCGAGACCTTCGACGGCGTCAACGCCGACAACATCCGCAACAAGCTGCGCGTCCTGCTGTCGATGGCCGTCGTGCTCACCTATGCCGCGAGCGTGCCGGTCGTCAAGATCGGGAGGATCGCCGGGCAGTACGCCAAGCCGCGCTCGAGCGACACCGAGACCCGCGACGGTGTGACGCTGCCGGCCTACCGCGGCGACGCGGTCAACGGCTTCGAGTTCACGCCCGAGGCGCGGGCCCACGACCCGCAGCGTCTGCTCGAGGTCTACCACGCGTCGGCCGCCACCCTGAACCTCGCCCGCGCCTTCACCCAGGGCGGCTACGCCGACCTGCGCAAGATGCACGCCTGGAACTCCGACTTCGTCCGCAACAGCCCGGTGGGCACCAAGTACGAGACGATCGGCAACGAGATCGACAAGGCGCTCGCCTTCATGGACGCGATCGGGGTCGACCCCGACGAGTTCCACACCGTCGACTTCTACTCGTCCCACGAGGCGCTCCTCCTGGAGTACGAGCAGGCGCTCACCCGCGTCGACTCGCGCACCGGTCACCTCTACGACGTCTCCGGGCACTTCCTGTGGATCGGCGAGCGGACCCGCCAGCTCGACGGGGCGCACGTCGAGCTCCTCAGCAGGATCGCCAACCCGGTCGGCATCAAGCTCGGCCCGACGACGTCGCCCGACGACGCCCTCGCGTACGCGCACAAGCTCAACCCGGAGAACATCCCCGGCAAGCTGACCTTCGTGACCCGCTTCGGTGCCGACCGGATCCGCGACCTGCTGCCCGTGCTCGTGGAGAAGGTCCACGCCGCCGGCGTCCAGGTCGCGTGGATCAGCGACCCGATGCACGGCAACACCTTCGCCACGGACAACGGCTACAAGACGCGCGAGTTCGACGACGTGATCGACGAGGTGCGCGGCTTCTTCGAGGTGCACCGGGCGCTCGGGACCTGGCCGGGCGGCGTCCACGTCGAGCTCACCGGTGACGACGTGACCGAGTGCGTCGGTGGTGGCGGCAAGCTCGTCGCGGCAGACCTCACGCACCGTTACGAGACGCTCTGCGACCCGCGCCTCAACCGTGCCCAGTCCCTCGAGCTGGCCTTCCTCGTCGCGGAGATGCTGCGCGCACGCTGACGTCCGTACGCCGCAGGCCGCCCGGCCTCGTCGGTGGAGAGTCGGTCGGCACCGCCCGTCGGCTCGACAGGTCGTACGCTGTGCTTCGTGCAGGTGCTCTCGATCCAGTCCTCCGTCGCGTACGGCCACGCAGGCAACAGCTCGGCCGTCTTCCCGCTCCAGCGCCTCGGCGTCGATACATGGCCGGTCAACACGGTCGCGTTCTCCAACCACTCCGGCTACGGCGTCTGGCGTGGCACCGTCTTCGAGGCGTCCCAGGTCGCCGACGTCATCACCGGTGTCGCCGAGCGGGGAGTGTTCCCCTCCCTCGACGCGGTCCTCTCCGGCTACCAGGGGGCGCCTGAGATCGCCGAGGTCATCCTCGATGCCGTCGCGCAGGTCAAGGCGGCCAGCCCACGTGCCGTCTACTGCGCGGACCCGGTGATCGGCGACCGCGGACGCGGCGTCTACGTGCGACCGGGCATCGCGGAGCTGATGCGCGACCGGATCGTCCCCGCGGCCGACATCACCACGCCCAACCAGTTCGAGCTCGAGCTGCTGACCGGCGCCGAGGTCGGCTCCCTCGATGCGCTGCTGGCGGCCGTCGACGCGTTGCGCGCGCGTGGACCCCGCATCGTGCTCGTGACCTCGGTCGAGGTGTTCGACCCCAGCGAGAAGACCATCTCGATGGTGGCCGTCGACGACACGGGGGCGTACGTGGTGACCACGCCGAAGCTGGAGATGAACGTGGTCGCCGGATCCGGCGACGCGACGACGTCGATGTTCCTCGGCCGCCTCCTGCAGTCGGACATGGACGTGCCCGGTGCGCTGGGCACGGTCGCCTCGTCGATCTTCGGCATCCTCGAGCACACCCGCCGTACCGGGGCGCGGGAGATGGAAGTGGTGGCCGCGCAGGATGTCATCGCCGACCCGCCGATGGAGTTCGCGGTCGAGCGCCTTCGCTGACTGCCCGCGGGTCAGTCCCTGGCGCTCGCGGGTCGGTCCCTGGCGCTCGCGGGTCGGTCCCTTCCGCCCGCGGGTCACCCCCTTCCGCCCGCGGGTCAGTTTCTTGCGCTAGCGGGTCAGTCTTTGGTGTTCGTGGGTCAGTTCCCGGAGTTCGACTGTGATCCGCGGGCGCGAGATGGTGACTCGCGACTGCGAGAAGGTGACCCGCGGACGGAAGAAGGTGACCCGCGACTGCGAGAGGGTGACCCGCGGGCGGAGGAAGTTAGCGGCCGCGCAGCCCGGCGAGCAGGACGAGATCCTCGGCGGTCGCGGCGTCGCCCCCCGGTGTCTCGAGCACGAACGGCACGCCCGCAGTCGCCGGGTGCGCGAGCAGCGCCGCGAACGCCTCCGTCCCGATGTGCCCCTGCCCGATCCGCTCGTGCCGGTCCTTGAAGCTCCCCCGCACGTCCATCGAGTCGTTGGCATGGACCAGCGCCAGCCGACCCGGCCCGGCGATCTCCACCAGGCGTTCGAGGGTTGTGGCGACCCCGTCTGGCTCGTCGAGCGGCTCGCCGGCCGCGAAGGCGTGGCACGTGTCGAGGCAGATGCCGAGGCGAGGGTGGTGTTCGAGGATGTCGAGATAGGGCTCGAGGTCGTCGACCCGGGCGCAGAGCGATCGTCCCTGTCCGGCGGTGGGCTCGAGGAGCAGCCGCGGGCCGTCATCCGGGAGCGCGTCGAGGAGCGGGAGAAGCCCTTCGCGCACCTGCTTGAGGCCCGTGTCGTACGCCCCTTCGTCGACGCAGGACCCGGTGTGGACGACCAGACCCTGCGCCCCGATGGCGGCGGTGCGTCCGAGGTTGTGCGCGACCGCGGCGATCGACCTCTCGTACGTCGTGGGGTTCGGGCTGCCGAGGTTCACCAGGTACGGCGCGTGGACGAACGCCGGCACGTCCTCGTCCTCGCACCGCTGGCGGAACGCGGCGTCCTGGCCCGGGTTGCCCGCCGACGCCGCCCATCCACGCGGGTTCCCGGCGAAGACCTGGAGCGTGTCGGCCCCGAGGGCGCGCATGGTCGTCCACGCACCTCGGGCGAGCCCGGCTCCGACGGCGATGTGCGCCCCCAGAGGGTTGCGGGCGTGCGTGACGGGGGCAGAGGGGGAGGGGTTCGGCACGCCGACCATCTTAGGTCGTACCGTCCGGACGGTACGACGACCGAGGGGCCGGTCAAACGATCCTGAGGATGATCGTGGACCCGGGCGGAGCCTCGTCGCCACCGCCCGGCGACTGCCGGGAGACCAGGTTGCTCCCGAAGTGGATGCGCTCCTTCTCGACCTCGACCACGAAGCCGGCGGCCTCCAGGATGGCCCGCGCGTCATCGACGTTCTTGCCGACCACGCCGGGGACCTCGATGGGCTCGCGACCGTCGGAGACCGTGAGCGTGACAGTGTCGCCCTTGTAGGCCGTGCCGCCCGAGGGGTCCTGACTCATGACCTCGTCCTTGGGGACCTCGTCGTCGTTGACCCGCGTGACCTCGACCTCGAAGCCCGCCTTCTCAAGCTCCTGCTGAGCCCGGTCGACCGGCTTGCCGGTGTAGTCGGTCACCTTGACCGGGCGCCGTCCCTTGCTCACCACCAGGTCGACCTCGGTGTCGGGCCGGATCATCCGTCCGACCGGCAACGAGACGGCGATCACGTCACCGAGCTCGACGGAGTCGTCGTACTTGCGGTCGACCTGACCGACGACGGCCTTGATGTCGGCCAGCGCCTGCTCCGCCTCGCTCTCGGACATGCCTTCGAGGTCGGGGAGGGGGTAGCGCTCTTTGCCCTTGGACACGGTGAGCGTCAGCGTGCCGTCGGGAAGGATTCGTCCGCCGGGACCGGGGTCGGTGGAGACGACCGACCCGCGAGCGACCGTCTCGCTGTAGGAGTCGCCGCCTGTCTCGACCACGTAGCCCGCGCGCTCTCCCTCGGCGCGCGCCTCGGCGAGCGGCAGCCCGACGAGGTCGGGTGCGGAGTCGTAGCGGGCCACGCCGTACCACCAGCCGGCGCCCGCCGCGAGGAGCGCGACGAGGAGGACTCCGACGAGCAGGAGTCGCCCGCGCCGGCTCCGTGGTCCGCCGCGGGGCGTCGACGGGGGAGACGCGGGCGCTGAGGGGATGCCGGACGCGTCGCGGGTGACGGTCCGGGTCGCCTCGTAGCCGCCGTGGTCACCGTCGGCGTACGACGCCACCGTCGTCGGCGCGTCCGCGGAGGGGTCGCGCGGCCCCCAGTGGTCGTGGGCGGCGTCGGCGGGCGCGAGGGCCGTCATCGCCTCCGTCGGGTGGTGCGGGATCTCGTCGCTCGGAGCCATCACGATCTTGTGCAGACGCAGGTCCTGGGTGAGCTCGACGTCGTCGGCGACGTCAGCCTCCAACGCGGACCGGACTCTGCGCACCTGGTGGAGGAGGACCCGGGCGTCGGCGGAGCGCTGGTCGCGGTCGCGCGCTGTCGCGCGGGCGACCAGCGCATCGACGTACGGCGGGATGCCGGCCACCAGGGTCGACGGCGCGGGGACGTCGGCGTGGACGTGCTGGTAGGCGACCTGGAGCGGGGTCTCACCGGTGTGCGGCTTGGAGCCGGTCAGCATCTCGAACATCATCGCGCCGACCGCGTAGACGTCGCAGCGGGCGTCGGCGGCCTCGTTGAGAACGAGCTCGGGGGCGAGGTACGAGACGGACCCGACCAGGACGCCGCCCGTCGCCTGGGAGTCGGAGCTGATCGCCCGGGCGAGGCCGAAGTCGGCGACCTTCAGCTGCCCGTCGGGGGTGATGAGGACGTTCTCGGGCTTCACGTCGCGGTGGATCATGCGTGCGTCGTGCGCCGCCGAGAGCGCGAGCAGCAGCGGCTCGACGAGAGTGAGCACGCGGCGAGGGGGCAGCGGGGCCTCGCGGCTGATCACGTCGCGGAGAGTGTGGCCGGCGACGTACTCCATGACGAGGTACAGGAGCCCCAGGTCGGCCCCCTGGTCGAACACCGCGACGACGTTGGGGTGGCTGAGGCGGGCTGCGGCCCGTGCCTCGCCCTGGAGGCGCGTGGTGAAGCCGTCGGCGTCGGGACCGGACTGCATCACCTTCACCGCGACGGTACGGTCGAGGCGCGTGTCGGTGGCGAGCAGGACGGTGCCCATGCCGCCGCGGGCGAGGATCTTGCGCAGGTGGTAGCGACCGTCGAGCACTCGTCCTACGAGCAGATCGTCGTCGAGTGTCGTCACGGTCACCTCCTCACGGCGTGCGGGCCGGATCGTGGTCCGGGCAGGCCAACGCGGGGAACGGCCCCGCCTCAGTGTAGGTGAGCGCCTACCCCGACCGGCGGAGGCGACTCCGTCGGGTCGTGCGAGTCTTGACCCATGGCTGACGAGACCGGATCCGTCCCGACGACGGGCGAACAGCTCGACGAGCTCGTTGACGAGTGGCTCACGCTGGACGAGGCTGCGACGGCGCTGGAGACGACGGTGAGCCGCGTACGCCAGAAGGTGCGCGAGCGCGACCTGCTCGCTGTGCGCACGGCGTCGTCGTCGAAGCAGCGTGTCCCCGCGCTGCTCCTGGTCGACGGCGCCCCGCTCGAAGGGCTTCGCGGCACGCTGGTGCTCCTGGGGGATGCACGCTTCACCGACGAGGAGGCGGCGGTCTGGCTCTTCACCGCCGACGACACGCTGCCGGGTCGCCCCGTCGACGCGCTGCGCGAGGGCCGCGGCCGTGAGGTCCGCCGGCGCGCGCAGGCGCTCGGCTTCTGAGCGAAGCGCCCGACCGGCTCAGGCCGAGCGACGCACCGCGCGGGTCGCGAGATCCGAGAGCAGCCCGGCGTACGGCGCCAGCCGCGGATGCGTGAGCGCGGCTGACGCCCGATCCTCGAGGGCGACGATGTCCTCCTCGAGCCGAGCCAGGGCACCGGTGTCACGCATCACGTCGCGGAGGCGGTCGACCGCCTCCGGGGTGAGAGACGGATCGCCGAGCCCTCCGTCGAGAGCCGCGCGCTGCTCGCTCGTCGCCCGCTCGTAGGCGTGCGCGACGAGCACCGTCTGCTTGCCCTCGCGGAGGTCGTCGCCGGCCGGCTTGCCGGTGACCGCCGGGTCGCCGAACACGCCGAGCACGTCGTCGCGCAGCTGGAACGCCTCGCCGAGCGGGACGGCGTACTCGCTGAGCGCGTCGATCGTGTCCTGACCGGCCCCCGCCAGGGCCGCACCGAGGTGGAGGGGGCGTTCCACGGTGTACTTCGCCGCCTTGTAGCGCACCACTCGCAGCGCCTCCTCGACCGAGCTCTCGCCGATCGCCTGGCCGACGAGGTCGAGGAACTGGCCCGAGACCACCTCGGTCTTGCAGGCATCGAGGTACGGGGTGGCCCGTGCGACGACGGCGGGTGCGAACCCCGACGTACGGAACATCTCGTCCGACCAGGAGAGCAGGAGGTCGCCGAGCAGGAGCGCCGCCCCGGTGCCGTACGCGTCGGGGTCTCCTGACCAGCCGGCCTCTCGGTGGGCGATCGCGAAGGCGGCGTACGCGGACGGGTTGCCACGCCGAGTCAGCGAGGCGTCGATCACGTCGTCGTGCACGAGCGCGCTCGCCTGGAGCCACTCGAGGGCGGCGGACGCGCGAGCGACTGCCGCGTCGTCGCCGGTCCCGCCGCCGACGACCCACCCCGCGTGGCAGAACGCCGCGCGGAGACGCTTGCCGCCTGCCGCGGCCTCCGACGCGGCGGCGAGGAAGGGGATCAGGCGGGGCCCGAGGGGGGCGAGTCGCTCGCGCTGGGCGGCCGCGAAGGCCTGGAGCTCCTCACCGACCCGGGTCGAGAGGTCGGGGGAGTCGGACACGATCTCCACCCTACCGACGTCCACACCGACGTCCACGACTCGGCCGGAACGCCGCCTGCGGCCGTACGCCCGGTTAAGGTGAGGTCATGTCGACCGCCCGCCGCCTCAGCGAGGACATCGCCGCCTCGGCGCCGAGCTTCTCGTTCGAGTTCTTCCCGCCGAAGAACGACGCCGGCGAGCGCGCGCTGTGGACGGCGATCCGCGAGCTGGAGCCCTTGCACCCGACGTTCGTCTCGGTGACGTATGGCGCCGGCGGGTCCACCCGTGACCGCACCGTGCGCATCACCGAGCGCATCGCCACCGAGACCACGCTCCGCCCGATGGGGCACCTGACCTGCGTCGGCCAGTCGCGCGACGACCTTCGTACGGTGCTCGGCCAGTACGCGGCCGCGGGTGTGCGCAACATCCTCGCGCTGCGCGGTGACCCGGTCGGAGGTCCCGGTGCGCCCTGGACGCCGCACCCGGGCGGCCTCGACCACGGCGACGAGCTGGTCGCCCTGGTCGCGGGGTTGGGGACCTTCTGCGTCGGTGCGGCGGCGTACCCGAAGGGACACCGCGAGTCCTCCAGCCTGGAGGCGGACGCCGACGTCGTGGTGGCGAAGGCCCGTGCCGGGGCGGAGTTCGTGGTCACCGACTTCTTCTTCCTCGCCGAGGACTACTTCGCGCTCGTGGAGCGCGTCCGCGCCCGAGGATGCGAGATCCCCGTGGTGCCGGGCATCATGCCGATCACGAACCTCAAGCAGATCTCCCGCATGGCCGAGCTCTCGGGTCACGACGTGCCGCCGTCGGTGGTCTCACGGCTGGAGCCGTGGGCCGACGATCCCGACGGCCTGCGCGCGGAGGGGACGCTGGTCGCGACCGAGCTGTGCGACGCGCTCCTCGAGGGCGGGGCGCCGGGCCTGCACTTCTACACGCTCAACCGCTCGACGGCGACCCGGCGCATCTACGAGAGCCTCGCTCCGCTCCCCGTGATGTGACCTGCGACACGCGCGGCCATCGCCTGCGTCCGGCGCGTGGACCCCAGCGGTGCGATCCTGACGTTGTGACTCGGGAGCAGCACCGCAAGCGGGGGATGCTGGTGCTCGGCGGTCTGATCGGGGCCGTCGTGTTCGTCGGCTGCGCCTACCTGTACTTCCACGGAGGCGTCCACGGGGGCCTCCTCGTCGTCGCGTGGTGGACCAGCGGCCTGGTGAGCGTCGGTCTGGGGGTGGCGACCTGTGGCGTCGAGGACGACGGCATCGAGCGTCCCCACTATCTCGGCTCGCTCGTCACCGGTCTCCGTCAGGAGTGGAGCCACACCGGCACCCACGGGCGCCGCTGAGCGGTCGGCCTCATGGTCGGAGGGTCTCGGCCGCCGCGGCGGTCCCGAGTGCGACCAGCTCGGTCGACGGGCCTGGGTGGGCGTTGACGCCGACCCGGAGCAGGCCGCGTCGCTCCGGCCCGACCCCGGGGAGCGTGAACGCCGTACGCCACCCCGACCACTGCCAGCCGTGGCGCGCCCCGTGGCGGCGCGCCACGTCGACCGGGCTCACGTCCTCCCGGTGGACGACGTGGTCGCCGACGTCGATCCCGACCCGGCGCAAGGTCAGCACGGGGTCTTCGGCGGCGAGGTGCTCGACCGTCCATGCCTGCCCGTCGCCCGTGTGCGTGGCGCTGGGCGTGACCCGGACGGGGGTGCCGTGGACGACCGTCTGCTGAGCCAGCCGGGGGGCGTACGGGCCCAGGCCGAGGTAGGTGACCGCCGACGGCACCCGGGGGAGGGCGTCGGTCTCCGACCGCCCGCCCGGTCCGGTCGGGACTGCCCACACGACGACGTCCGCGCCGACCCTGCCGTCGTCGGTGAGGACACCGTCGACGACGTCGGTCCCTGTCACGTCGTGGGCACGCACGCCGAGCCTGATCTCCACCCGCCGCTCCTCCAGCCGTCGCTCGAGCGCCGCGAGGAGGGCCGTCGAGCCGCCGGCGATCCGCCAGCGGCCGAAGGAACGCTCGACCAGGTCGTACACCCCGAGGAAGGCGGGCATCGAGCGGGGCTGCTGCCCGTCGAGCCGGTGGCGGTCGAGCACGAGCGCGCGCAGGTGAGGATCGCGAAGACCGCGTCGAGCCGCGCGCTCGAGGGACAGGCGCATCCGCAGCGTCCGCCACTGCTCACGGTCGAAGTCGTCGCGTCCGGTCAGCGGCCGCCCGAGCGCGACGTGGCGCAGCACCTCCCACGCGTCGTCGAACCCGTCGAGCCACCGGGTCCACCGCTCGCCCGTGCCACGGCCGAGCACGGCGTCGATCGCGTCGGTCTGGGCTCCCCGGCTGCCGGTGGGAAGGTCGAGGACCAGGTCGCGGTCGAACACATGCCGCCGGGCGACGGCAAGAGGCTCGAGGTCGAGGACGCGCTCGAGCGGCCGGCCGGACTTCTTGAAGAGGTCACGCACCGTCGCGGGCAGCGTCAGCTCCGACCACCCGTGGTCGAAGGACCAGCCTCCCGCCTCGTACGGCCGGAGCTGCCCACCGAGACGGTCGTCGGCCTCGAGCAGGACCACGCGGTGCCGCATCTTGGCCAGGCGGACCGCAGCAGAGATGCCCGCGAACCCGCCCCCGACCACCACCACGTCAGCCACCGGGTCAGGCTACCGAGCGACGCCGCCGCGCCGACCTGCACGTCGCGGTCCTCACTCAGGTCACGATCTGAGTACGAATGCTCATGTGGATCGGCGCTCACGCGCGAGACGATGGTGGCGACGCTGCTCGTCCGGCTCGCGTCGGGGGTCGAGCCGGGCGGGCAGCTCCATGTCTCCGGGTGATCGGCGCTGCCGGGTCAGGCGACCTCGGTGGGAGTGCCGCCCGTGATCGCGACGAGCTGGTCGAACGAGGTTGCGAACACCGCGCGCGGATGGCCGGCCGCCGCCCAGACCACCTCGTGCTCCCTCAGGGCGAGGTCGACGAAGGTCCGAAGCGGTGCGGGGTGGCCGACCGGCGCCACCCCGCCGATCACCTGGCCGGTCGCGGCCCGAACCGCCTCGGGTCGGGCACGCTCGAGCGTCGGCAGTCCGTGGGCGGCAGCCAGGGCCTCGGTGTCGACGCGGTGCGCGCCGCTGGTCAGGACAAGCACCACCTCGCCCCCGGCGTCGAAGACGAGACTGTTGGCGATCGCGGCGACGTCGACGCCGAGTGCGTCGGCCGCCTCCTGCGCCGTACGTACGGAGTCGGGCAGCATCCGCACGACCTCGTCGACGACCCCACGATCGGCAAGGGCCTGGATCACCTGCTGGACCCTCGGATGTGTCGCAGTCATCGGGCGACCGTACTGGCTGTGGGGGCCAGCGCTCGCCGGCGCCCTCAGCTCCAGGCGCCGTAGACGGTCACCTTGAGCTTCTTGTTGGAGGTCAGCGCCCACAGCTGCTTGGCGTCGGGGATGTAGAGGTTCACGCAGCCGTGGCTGTGCCCGACGAAGGGGTCCATCATCAGGTAGGAGGCGTGGAAGGCCTGACCGCCCGAGAAGAACTGCGCGTACGGCATCTTGGCTTCGTAGATCGAGCTGACGTGGTTCTTGCTACGGGAGAACACGGTGAACTTGCCGGTGCGGGTCTTCGACGAGGCGGCGCCGCCACGCACCAGCCAGCTGTTCCACAGCGTGCCGTTGCGGTAGAGCACGACCTGGTGCCGACGGCGGTCGTAGCAGGCGTTCCAGCCCGACGACTTGCACCGCTTGGGGATCTTGGACTTGCCACGCACCGTCTTCTGGATGAGGCGCTTCCAGGTCGCGGTGTTCGCCACGCCCGAGCGCTTGAGCCCGTGGCGCTTCTGGAACTTCTTGACGGCCTTCGCGGTGCGGGCGGTGTAGACGCCGTTGACCGAGCCTCCGTAGACGCCGGCCCAACGCAGGCGGTACTGGAGCTCGCGGACGTGCTTGATCGAGGTCACCGACCGGTCGCGGTCGCCCGGACGCGTCGTCGCCCGGTAGAACCGGTCCTTGCGGGAGGGCCTGGCTGCGCGGAGGGCTGCCGGCGCGGCCGCGACCGTGGACTGGCCGGCGGCGGCCGGTGACACCACGGCCGGCACCACGGCGGCCGGGGCCGCGCTCGCCGGCGACCCAGCGCCGAGAGCGAGTCCTGAGAAGGCCAGGGCGGCAGAGCAGACAAGGGTGGTGGACCGGCGCATCGGCGTCCTTCCGGGATGGCAGACGGGAGCCGTTGCCCCCCTGCGCACAAACAATAGCCCGTGCTGTGGCGCAGCCGATGACGCCTGCCTAGACTGGACACCCAAGGTCCGGCGGCAACCGCCGGTCGAGTTCAGGGGAGGCCCGAAGTGCCGCTCTCAGAGGAAGAGCAGCGACTGCTCGAGCAACTTGAGCAGGCGCTTGCTGCCGAAGACCCGCGACTCGCTTCGACCTTGCGCGGTTCGAAGCTCCGAGCCCGCGCTCGCCGGATCATCGTCCTGGCGTCGATCGGCTTCGTCGCCGGGGTCGCGATGCTGATGATCGGCGTGATCGCCGCCTCGACGCCCGTCGGAGTTGCCGGGTTCGCCCTCATGGTCGCGGGCGCCTACTTCTTCCTCACGACGTGGCGTTCGCGTGACGTCGAAGGACCTGACGAGTCCACCCAGACCGCGCCGCCGCGTCCGAAGCAGGGCAGCGGAAGCACCTCGGACTCCTTCATGCACCGCATGGAGGAGCGCTGGCGCCGCCGGCGCGACGACTCCGGCTCCTGACGGCTGCGGCCTCCTGAGCGGGCGTGCCCGCTCGGGACCGAGCTTCCGACTCTCGCCCCGCGGGCTACTCCCGCAGCGAAAGAACCTCGTCCTCTTCCCGGACCCCGACACGCCGCTCGGCCGGCACGAGGACCGACCGGGGGAGCACCGCGGCACCCAGTCGCTGCCGGCGCGTGACGCCGGCCGCCGTCGCACCGACTAGGTGGTCGACCGCCGCGGTGAGGTCTGCCGGCTCGTAGACAGGCGCGTAGCGACTGCGCTCGACCGCGTCGACGAGCGTGTCGATCGCCTCTCGCGCCACCGGGTCGTCGTCCAGCCGTGCCCGCAGCGGCGCGATCGACGTTCGCGGTGAGACGCCTTCGGTCCAACCGATCCCGTGGTCGGTCGCGGTGTCGCGGACCTCTGCCCAGGCGTCCTCGGCTGCCGCCGCCGGATCGTCGTGGGCCGCGCGTCGACGGCGTCGCCGGGCGGTGCGGACGGCCGCGGGGACGGCGAGCGCGACCGTGAGGAGCCCGAGCACCACGAGGGCCACGGGCACCCACGACCCTCCGCCGTCAGCGGCGTCCCCCGCGGCGTCTGCCTCAGCGCTGCCCGGAGCCGGGGACGCGGCGCCGGTCGGCAGCGCCGTCGGGTCTGCTGACGGGTCCGGAGCCTCCTGCGGGTCGGCCGAGCCTTCGGCGAACGTCGGAGGTGTGTAGCCGCTGCCGCCAGGTGTCGGCTCGAAGCCGATCCAGCCGACGCCCGCGAAGTACAGCTCGGGCCACGCGTGCATGGCGGTTCCCCGGAAGACCCACGTGCCCTTCTGACGGGCGGGCTCACCGGAGAGGAAGCCGACGGAGACGCGTGAGGGGATCCCCAACGACCGGGCCATCATTGCCATCGCGGTGGCGAACTGCTCGCAGTAGCCGACCCGATCGTCGGTGAGGAAGGCCTCGATCGTCTCCATCCCCGATCCGGGGCGCTGGGCGAGCGAGTACTTGAAGCCACCGTCCTGACGGAACCACCGCTGGAGAGCGAGGGCACGGTCGAACGCGTTGGACGCGCCGGCGGTGACCTCCTCCGCGCGTTCGTTCACGACATCCGGCGTGGAGGAGGGGAGATCGACGTAGGACGACATCGTCAGCGTCGAGGCAGGAGCGGTGCGCAGGTCGGCCTGAGTCGGACGCGCGACCATGACCTCGACGTCGTAGGACGCTCCGGCGAAGGACCCGAGACGTGGGAGGCGACTGATGTCGAGCATGCTCCGGTTGATCTCGACACCGGAGGAGTCCTCGAGCCTCACGGCGGTCGGAGCATAGACATGGGGGAGCCAGCGCGTCTCGAACCCGGGTGAGACCGCGGTCCGGTAGCGCGCTGTCGTCGTCGGCACGCCGGGATTGAGACCCGGCACCGACGGGAGGTCGTCGTCGAGCTGCTGGCCGGCACCGACGCGGTCACCGAGGGTCCACCCCTGGTCGCCGACCGACTGCATCGAGGCGAGCCGGACGTATCGCGGCCGGGGCGCGTCCTTCTCCTCGGTCATCGTCAGGAGGACGTCGCGACTCTGTCCGCGGAGGTTGCGGCGCATGTCGAGCACCGGGTTGTCGAGGCCCGTGCCGATGCCGGATCCGGCACCCGAGCCGGCCCCGTCGAGGAAGCTCTCACCGGCGGTCGGCGTGACCAGGGGGACGACCAGGGCGACGGCGATCGCGCCGATCGCGATCCCGACCGCGGGAATCGACGCGCGCACGTGCCCGACCGCGGAGTCGACGGGGTCCTGCGGCTGGGAGCCGACCGCGGTGACGCGCGGTCCCCAGGCACGGCCGTCGTCGTTGCGCGTGACGGCGAGCAGGCCGGCGTACGCCGCAGCGCCCAGGACGAACACGAGGAGCGGCGAGCGACCCTCGAGGAGGGTCGCCGGCACCATGACGACGGCGAGGAGGACGAGCCCGAGGGCCGGCGTCCATCGCAGCTCGGCGGCGAGGACGTCGATCACCAGCGCCAGGACGATGACGAGGGCGGCGAGGGTCGCGGTGAGCGCCGCGGTGTCGGGGACAGGCGCCGCATATCGCTGGGCGTGCAGATAGGTCGCCTCGGCCAGGGCACCGGCACGTTCGAGCGTGTCGGGGGTAGGAATCACCCCGGCGATCCCGGTGCCTGCCCCGTACGCCGCGGTGAGCCACCCGAGCGTCACCGCGGCCTGCGCGGCGACGACGACGGGTCGGCGTCCGCCTGCCGCGCGGACGACGACGCCGACGAGGACCACGGCCGCGGCGCCGAGCGCGCCCTCGAGCAGGAAGCGGCTGTCGGCCACCAGCGGCGAGAACGCGGCTCCCGTCGTGACCGCAAGCAGCCACACCCACAGCCCGACCCAGAACGTGTGCGCCACCGACGCGTTCATCGCACCGCATCCTTCGTGGACTGGGCCGCAAGGGCGTGCCACGCCTCGCCCACCGTGTCGCCGCCGCCGACCGCCGTGGCGGCCCAACCCTGCGCGCGTGCCGAGGAGGCGAGGTCGGCCGCGGTGCCCGAACCACCGTGGGCCCCGCGCAGCCAGCCGTCGCCGTCGAGCACCAGGGCCAGTCGCCGTCCGGCGCCGAGCGAGCACCGGTTGACGTGCTCCAGCGAGTCCGGGTCTGCTCCGCCGACGATGGCCACGACCGTTCCTCGCGACGCCATCACGTCGGCGGGCACCAGGTCGCTCCCGCGCCGGGCCGACATGCGTACGGCGGCCAGGTCGTCGAGGATCAGGCCGAGCTCGTCACGTGCGGAGTCGTGGGAGTCGGTGGTGTCGGTGATCAGACGGACGTCCCACCCGTTGCCGGCGAAGTGGGCGACGACCGAGGCGGCTGCCGACACCGCCCACTCGAAGGAGCCGTCCGAGCCAGGGCGGTGGACGTGGCGGCGGGTGTCGAGGTAGACGGTGACGTCGGCGTGGCGACCCTCCTCCTCGCGGCGGACCATCAGCTCTCCGGTCCGCGCCGTCGTGCGCCAGTGGATGCGGCGGAGGTCGTCGCCGATGCGGTACTCGCGTACGGAGGCGTCGTCGGGGCGTCCGTTCGAGCCGAGCCGGACCCGGTGCTCTCCCTGCTCGGTTCCCACGCCTCCCGCCCACAGCCGGCCGAGCGGGTGGATGGTGGGGGTGACGACGAGGGGCGTCGTGGTGTGGAAGGTCTTGCGGACGGACAGGAAGCCGAAGGGGTCTCCGACCCGGACCGACAGGGGACCCAGGGAATAGAAGCCGCGCCGCCGAGGAACCAGTCGATAACGGGCCGGGCACTGCCACCGCGCTCCGACCGTGTCGACGGCGAAGCGGCGGTCGCCCCCCAGGGCGTCGGGCAGCCGGTCCTCCAGGAGGAGGGTGCCCGACGTGCCTCGACCACGGCCGGAAAGGTCGAGCGACACGTCGACGTCCGTGCCCGCAGGCACCCGCGCCGGCGACACCTCGCGGCTGGCGCCCACCGTGCTCCGGCTGTGAGCGACCGCGATGACCGCCAGCAGCGGCAGCGCGAGCGCGAGGGCGCCGATGCGGACCAGGAGGTCGAGTCCCAGGAACATGCCCCCGAGCACCACGGTGGTCCCCGCGGCCAGGAACGCGCGGCCGCGCGACGTCAGAGCACCGAGCGTCGAGCGCACGTCATCGCCCAGGGTCGGGCACGCGGACGTCGGACAGGACCTCGCTGACGACGTCGGCAGCCTGCCAACCCGCGACGACGGCGTCGGGGGACAGGAGCAGACGGTGAGCGAGCACCGGGACGGCCAGGGTCGAGACGTCGTCGGGCAGGACGTACGGACGCCGCTCCAGCGCAGCGCGTGCGCGAGCCGCACGCACGAGGTGCAGCGTGGCGCGCGGGGAGGCGCCGAGCCGCAGGCGGGGCGAGGAGCGGGTCGCGGTCGTGAGCGCGACGGCGTACTTCTCGATGGCGGGCGCGACGTGGACGGTGCGCACGGTGGCGACGAGGTCGGCCACCTGCTTGACGTCGGTCACCGGGACGAGGTCGGCGAGAGGGTCGGTGCTGCCGTGCTCGCGCAGCATCGCCGCCTCGGCATCGGCGGACGGGTAGCCCATCGCCACGCGGGCCATGAACCGGTCACGCTGCGCCTCGGGCAGCGGGTAGGTGCCCTCCATCTCCAGCGGGTTCTGGGTGGCGACGACCATGAACGGGTCGTCGAGCGGGTACGAGGTGCCGTCGACGGTGACCTGACGCTCCTCCATGCACTCCAGGAGCGCCGACTGCGTCTTGGGGGACGCGCGGTTGATCTCGTCTCCGACGACCACGTTGCCGAACACCGCGCCCTGCCGGAACTCGAAGGTGCGGGTCGCCGGATCCCAGACCGACGAGCCGGTGACGTCGCTGGGGAGTAGGTCGGGAGTGAACTGGATCCGCCGCATCGACCCGTCGATCGATCGCGCGAGCGCCTTGCTGAGCATCGTCTTGCCGACTCCGGGGACGTCCTCGAGGAGGAGATGTCCGCCGGCGAGGAGCACGATGACGGCGGTGCGGACGACGTCGGCCTTGCCGACGATCACCGTCCCGACGTTGTCCACCAGACGCTGCGCGGCGACGACGAGCTCGTCGGTCTGGTCCGGCCCGGGAGGGGCGGCCGGCTCTCGGCGAGGTGTCGTCGTCACGGCAGTCTCCTGGGGCTCCAGCGGGGCTCGGTCGGGAGATGACGCGATCACCCCCCGGAGGTTCCGAGACTACCCGCGCGTCCCAACGGGCCACCTCGGAACGCGGAGCGCGCGCTCTCGTCCTCCACTTCTCCTCCACTCTTCCCCATCCTCTGCGCCACGGCCAGGGGAGTGCCTGGGATCCCAGCGATCGCGAGGCATCGACGCCTGACCTGCCCTCTCGTGCGCGACGGCGTCAGGAGGGCGCGCCGACGTGCAAGATCGGCATTCGTGGTGCGTTGTGGAGTATGGTGGCGCAAAGTGGAGCAACAGCCGGTCATCGACTTTCGGGTCCTCGGGTGTCCGGTTCGGCGGCGCGAGACGAGGGAGTGTGCGGTGCGATGTTCTTCGGCACATACACGCCTCGACTCGACGACAAGGGTCGCCTGTTCCTCCCCGCCAAGTTCCGCGACCGGCTCACGGAGGGTCTCGTGCTGACGAAGGGGCAGGACCGCTGCATCTACGTCTGGCCGCAGGCGAGCTTCCAGGAGTTCAGCGACCGGATCAGCAAGACGCCGTTCACCAACAAGGCCACTCGCGACTTCGTCCGCGTCCTGTTCTCGGGCGCCTCGGACGAGGTTCCCGACAAGCAAGGCCGCATCACCGTCCCGGGACCTCTGCGTGACTACGCCCGGCTCGACCGCGACTGCGTGGTCGTCGGGGCGATGGAGCGGGTCGAGATCTGGGACGCCGCACGCTGGGCGGAGTACTCCGACGAGCAGGAGGAGAGCTTCGCGACCCTCTCGGAGGAGGTGATCGAGGGACTGCTCTAGAGGCTCGTCCGTCGAGGCCTCTGGGCCGCTTGCTCCACCTCCTGGCTCCACTTCCCCGGTGCCAAGAGGTGACTTCCCAGGGCAAGCGGCCAGGGACCTGGCCGGACGAACCACCCGCGATCAGACCGCACGGGTAGCGGATCGAGGCGCACACAACGCTGAACCACACGGAACGAGGGGTCGAGATGGTGGTCGGACGTCCCGGGGCCGGGACGCATGGGTGAGACGAAGCACGTACCGGTGCTGCTGGATCGGACGGTCGAGCTCCTCGCGCCCGCCCTGGCCGGAAGCGACGCGGTCCTGGTCGACGCGACGCTGGGCCTGGGCGGGCACGCGGAGGCGGTGCTGTCGCGCTTCGCCGGCGTGCAGCTGATCGGGATCGACCGTGATCCCGAGGCCCTCCGGCGCTCTCGCGAGCGCCTCGCTCCCTTCGGAGACCGGGTGACCTTCTTCGAGGGCGTGTACGACCAGCTCGAGGAGGCGATCGCCGAGGCCGGGCGCTCCCACGTCGATGCCGTCCTGTTCGACCTGGGCGTCTCCTCGATGCAGCTCGACCTCGACGAGCGCGGCTTCTCGTACTCCCGCCCTGCTCCGCTCGACATGCGCATGGGGAGTGAGGGGACGACCGCGGCGGAGGTCCTCGAGACCTACAGCCGGGACGACCTGGCCCGCATCCTGCGGACCTACGGCGAGGAGAAGCACGCGGGGCGGATCGCCGACGCGATCGTACGGAGGCGGGCCGAAGCACCCCTGCGCACGAGCGACGAACTGGTGGCGCTGGTCCGCGAGGCCCTCCCCGCGGCGGCGATGCGCACCGGCGGAAACCCCGCCAAGCGGACCTTCCAGGCACTGCGCATCGAGGTGAACGACGAGCTCGGCGTGCTCCGGCGTGCTGTCCCGGCCGCGCTGGACGCGGTCAGCCTCGGTGGTCGAGTCGTGTCCATGGCCTACCACTCCCTCGAGGACCGGATCGTCAAGCAGGCGTTCGCGAAGGTCACCCGGCTGGACGTCCCGCCAGGACTCCCCGTCGTCCCCGAGGCCCTCGAGCCCCGGTTCCGACTCGTCACCCGCGGCGCCGAGACGGCGTCGGAGGCCGAGATCGAGCAGAACCCCCGCGCGAAGCCCGTCAGGCTCCGCGTCGTCGAGCGAGTGAAGGAGGCAGCATGAGTGTCGTCCACAGCGCTCCGCGCCGGGCGCCGGGTCGTCCGCAGCCGACGCGCAGTCCCCTGCGCGTCGTCCCGGCCGCTCGCCCCCGTTCGCCGCGCGCGCCCTTCGTGCTCCTCGTGGTCACCCTGCTCGCCGGTGGGCTCGTCGGTCTGCTGCTCCTCAACACCTCGATGCAGAACGGCGCCTTCCAGCTCGCCGAGCTGGAGAAGGAGGCGGAGACGCTGCAGAGCAGGCACGCCCAGCTGTCCCTCGAGGTCGAGGAGCGTGCGACCCCGGCGGCACTCGCGGAGCGAGCCGCAGAGCTCGGCATGGTGCCCAACACGACTCCCGTCTTCCTGCGACTCTCCGACGGGAAGGTCGTCGGCGACCCGGAGCCCGCCGCCCGGGGCGAAAGCCCTTCCGGGGTCGGAGGGCCGTCGCCGGCCGCCGTGGGAGCCCGCGAGTGAGTCCGGCGGTCCGCAACCGTGCGCGCTTCTGCTTCGTGGTCGTCGCGACCCTCCTCGTGATCTTCGCCGGCCGCCTCTTCCAGATCCAGGGTGTCGACGCGAACGCGTACGCCGAGCGTGCTCTGAAGGAGACGGTGCAGCCGACGGTGCTGCACGCCGACCGTGGGCGGATCCTCGACCGCGACGGTGAACCTCTGGCCACCTCGCTCGACGCGCAGTCGATCATCGCCAACCCGAGGTTCACCGCCAAGCCGGCCACCGAGATTGCGAGCATCCTCGCCGCGGAGCTGGGCGTCGACTACTTCGACACGGTGACGAAGCTGCGTCGCGAGGGGACGCAGTTCGTCTACGTCGCCCGCAAGGTCCCGGCCTACCAGGCCAGCAGCGCGATGGCCAAGCTCGCCGACGCCGGCCTCCTCAACGGTGTGACGACGGAGCGCGACGCGGTCCGGACGTACCCCGGCGGCACTCTCGGCGCCACGCTGATCGGCCTGGTCTCGGGTGAGACGGGCGAGGGCACCAGCGGGCTGGAGAAGGCGTTCGACGACGACCTGACGGGCAGCGACGGGAAGGCGACCTACGAGACCTCCCCCAAGGGGGTACGCATCCCGCTGGCGCGTCAGACGATGAAGGAGGCGGTGCCTGGCGCCGACGTGGTGACCACGATCGACCGCGACCTCCAGTGGTACGCCGACAAGCGTCTCGCCGCGGCCGTGCGCGCGAGCGACTCCGACTGGGGCGTCGCGATCACGGTCGACCTCGAGACGATGCAGGTGCTGCAGCTGTCGCAGCTCCCGACGTTCGACGCCGAGGACCGCTCGACCGTCACGCCGGCGTCGATGAACAACCGCGCCGTGCAGAACGTCTACGAGCCGGGCTCGGTGCAGAAGGTCGTCACGATGGCCGCGCTCGCCGACGCCGGTCTCGTGACGCCGCAGACCAAGGTCCGGGTGCCCAGCGAGCTGCGTCTCGACGGGTTCACGATCAGCGACTGGTGGGACCACGGACGCCTGCGGCTCACCGCCGCGGGTGTGGTGGCGAAGTCGTCCAACCTCGGCACGATCGCCCTGGCCCAGCAGATGGACGACGCGACGATGCACGACTACCTGACGAAGTTCGGGTTCGGTCGGCCCACGGGCGTCGGGCTGTCCTCGGAGTCGCGAGGCATCCTCACCCCGGCGGAGCGGTGGTCGAGGGCGCAGCACGCGACCATCTCGTTCGGCCAGGGGATCTCGGTGACGGCGATGCAGCAGACCGCCGCGGTCGCAGCGATCGCCAACGGCGGCCGCTACACCAGCCCGACCCTGGTCACCGAGGTCCGTCGCGCCGACGGCACCACGGTCCCGCGGAAGGCACCCGAGGCCCGTGAGGTCGTCTCGCCCGAGGCCGCGTCGATGGTCACGACGATGATGGAGGCGGTCACCTCGCCGCGGGGGTCGGCGCCCAACGTGTCGATCCCCGGCTACCGGGTCGCCGGGAAGACCGGCACCGCCTGGCGGGTGAATCCCGACACCGGGCGGTACGTGCGCGGCGAGAACACCGTGTCGTTCATCGGGTTCGCGCCGGCGGAGAAGCCGCGCTTCCTCACCTACGTCGTGCTCGACAACCCGCAGGGGGGAGGATCGGGCAGCGGCACGGCAGGCCCGGTCTTCCGAGACATCATGCAGCAGTCCCTGCAGCGCTACGGCATCGCGCCGAGCGGGTCGCGTGCGCCCAGGACGCCGGTCAAGTGGTGAGACTCGATACGCTCGGCTGCGATGTCTTCTGAGCCTCTCACCCCTCTCGACACGCGACCGCCCTCGGTGGTCCCGGTCGCTCTCGATGATCTCGCCGAGGCTGTCGGCGCCACCCTCGTCGGCGGTACGGGAGGTGTCGTCACCGGCGTCACCCTGTCGTCGCGCGACGTGCGGGACGGCGACCTCTACGCCGCGCTCCCGGGCATGCGAACCCACGGGGCGCGCTTCGCCGCGGACGCCGTGGCGTCCGGCGCCGTGGCCGTGCTCACCGACGGGCCAGGTGCCGACCTTCTCTCCGAGGCCGGCGTGGACGTGCCCGTCCTCCGCGTCGACGACCCCCGAGAGGTGCTCGGTCGCGTCGCTGCGCACGTCTACGGCTGGCCTGCCGAGAGCGTGACGACGATCGGGATCACGGGCACGCAGGGCAAGACGACCAGTGCCTTCCTGATGGCATCTGCGCTGCGGGCGTGCGGCGACCGTGTGGGTGTGATCGGCACGACCGGCGCCTTCCTGGAGGACCGTCCGGTCAGCTCGGCGCTGACGACTCCCGAGGCCCCGGCGCTGCACGCGCTCTTCGCGGTGATGCGCGACCACGGGGCCGACGCGGTCGTGATGGAGGTCTCCAGCCACGCCCTCGCGCTGCACCGCGTCGACGGTGTCGTCTACGACGTCGCGGTCTTTCTCAACCTGGGCCGCGACCACCTCGACTTCCACGCCGACGTCGAGGACTACTTCGCGGCCAAGGCGTCTTTGTTCACTCCCGAGCACGCCGGCCACGCCGTCGTCGACGTGGACGACCCGTACGGCCGTCGGCTGGCCGCGGAGACCGCCCTCCCGGTGACCACGGTCTCGGTGGACGGGCGCGAGGAGGCCGACTGGCGGGTCGCGTCGTTGGAGAGCACCCCCTCCGGTTCGACCGCAGAGGTCGTCGGACCGGACGGTCAGGAGAGGACGCTCGTCGTCGGCCTGCCGGGCCGCTTCAACGTCGCCAACGCGCTCGCCGTCCTCGCAGCCGTCACCGCGACCGGCCGTGCGGTCGACGACGCGCTGGCCGGGATCGCCGCCTGCACCGGCGTGCCGGGCAGGATGGAGCCCGTCGACGTGGGTCAGGACTTCGTCGCCCTGGTCGACTACGCGCACAAGCCGGACGCCCTCCGAGCGGTGCTGGCGTCCCTGCGTGGGCTGGGCCCCGGGCGGCTGCTGGTCGTGGTCGGTGCCGGCGGCGACCGCGACCCCGGCAAGCGTCCGCTGATGGGCGCCGTCGCTGCTGAGCTCGCCGACGTGGTGGTGGTCACCGACGACAACCCGCGCACGGAAGAGCCGGCCGCGATCCGGGCCGCGATCCTGGCCGGGGCGCAGGACGCCATCCTCCGCGGGGCCACCGCGACGCTGGTCGAGATCGGCGACCGACGGGCGGCCATCGCGCACGCCGTCGCCGACGCCCGGCCCGGCGACACGGTCGTCGTGGCGGGCAAGGGCGACGAGAGCGGACAGGTCGTGGGCGACGTCGTGCACCGGTTCGACGACCGCGAGGTCGTCGCCGAGGCGCTGCGTGACCGGGAGAGGAGAGACGGGTGATCGCGACCTCGCTCGCCCGCGTCGCCGACCTCGTCGACGGTACGGCCTACGACTCCGACGACGTGGTCGTCACCGGCCCCGCCACGCTCGACTCGCGCGACGTCGCGTCCGGGGGGCTCTTCGTCGCCGTCCGGGGCGAGCACGTCGACGGTCATGAATACGCGCCCGCGGCGCTGCGGGCGGGTGCCGCCGCAGTCCTCGGCGAGCGCCGGGTCGACGGCCCCTGCGTGGTCGTCGACGACGTGACCCGAGCGCTCGGCACGCTCGCGGCCGACGTGCGCGACCGGCTGGACGGCTGCACGGTCGTAGGGGTGACCGGGTCGCAGGGCAAGACCAGTGTGAAGGACCTGCTGGCGCAGGTCCTCACCCGTGCGGGGACGACCGTGGCCACCGCTGGCAACTACAACAACGAGCTGGGGGTGCCGCTCACCGTGCTGCGCGCCGACCCCGACACCCGGTTCCTCGTCGTCGAGATGGGGGCGCGAGCGCTGGGCAACATCGCCGAGCTGTGTGCGATCGCCCGCCCGGACGTCGGCGCCGTCCTCAGCGTCGGGTCGGCCCACCTGGGTGAGTTCGGGTCGGTGGAGACGATCGCGCGCACGAAGGGCGAGCTCGTGGAAGCGCTCCCTCCGCAGGGTGTGGCGGTGCTCAACGCCGACGACGCGACCGTCGCGGCGATGTCGACACGCACGAGGGCGCGGGTGGTGACCTACGGCATGTCCGACGGCGCCGACGTGGCGGTGCGCGACCTCGCTGTCGGACCCGACGGCGAGCCTCGCTTCCGGCTGGTCGCCGGCGACGAGAGCGTCGGGGTCCACGTCCCGCTGCTCGGTGCTCACCAGGCCTCCAACGCTGCTGCGGCGGCCGCGGTGGCACTCGCGGTCGGCATGGACCTTCCGACCGTGAGCGACGCCCTCGGTGCGGCCACGACGCGCTCGGCGTGGCGGATGGAGCGCCTCGTGCGCGACGACGGCCTCGTGGTCGTCAACGACGCCTACAACGCCAACCCGGAGTCCACGGCAGCCGCCCTGCGCGCGGTGGCAGCGATGCGGGGAGAGGGGAGAGTGGTGGCCGTCCTCGGAGAGATGCTCGAGCTCGGCGATGCGTCTCACCGTGCCCACTCCGACGTTGGTAGTCTCGCCGCGGACCTCGGTGTCACCCACGTGGTCGCCGTCGGGTCGGGCGCACGCCCGATCCACGAGGCGGTGCTCGCCGCCGGCGCTCCGTCCGTCGCCGTCGACGACGTCAACGACGCCGTCGCGTGGCTGCGGACGTACGCCGGCCCGGGTGACATCGTGCTGGTGAAGGCCTCTCGCGCGAGTGGTCTGGAGCGGGTGGCTGACGCGCTGCTCTCGCCACCGGCGCAGCACGAACGAGTCGCGGGCACCGAGCCCGAGGACGGCGGAGGACGCGACGACGAAGGGAACGACGGTCGATGAGGGCCATTCTGATCGCCAGCGGTTTCGGGCTGATCGGCACGTTGCTCGGCACGCCGCTGGCGATCCGTCTGCTCGTCCGCAAGGGCTACGGGCAGCTGATCCGCGACGACGGTCCTACCTCGCACCACACCAAGCGCGGGACGCCGACCATGGGCGGCCTGGTGATCATCATCTCGGTCGTCCTGGCCTACGCGCTGGCCAAGCTGATCACGGGGAGCGTGCCGTCGGCCTCAGCGGTCCTGCTGCTCTACCTCTTCGTCGGGCTCGGGCTGGTCGGGTTCCTGGACGACTACATCAAGGTGATCAAGCAGCGCAGCCTCGGTCTTCGGTCCAAGGCAAAGCTGGCGGGGCAGGCGCTCGTCGCGCTCAGCTTCGCCCTGCTCGCGCTCAGCTTCCCCGACGCGAACGGTCGGACCCCGATCTCCGAGGGCATCTCGTTCATCCGTGACATCCCCGGGTGGACCGTCCCCGCCGCGCTGATCGTCATCTGGGTGCTCGTGATGATCTGGGGCACCAGCAACGCGGTCAACCTCACCGACGGTCTCGACGGTCTCGCGACCGGAGCGTCCGTGATGGTCTTCGGCGCCTACATGCTGATCAACCTCTGGCAGAGCAACCAGTCGTGCGCCTTCAACCCCGGCCCCAAGTGCTACGACGTCCGAGACCCGCTCGACCTCGCCGTGGTCGCGGCCGCCCTCACCGGCGCCTGCTTCGGTTTCCTGTGGTGGAACGCCTCACCGGCCAAGATCTTCATGGGCGACACCGGGTCGCTGTCGCTGGGCGGCGCGATGGCCGGCTTCGCGATCATGACCCGTACGGAGGTCCTCCTCCTGGTCCTCGGCGGCCTGTTCGTCATCATCACGCTGTCGGTGATCCTCCAGGTCGGGTGGTTCAAGATGTCGGGGGGCAAGCGGCTGTTCAGGATGGCGCCGCTGCAGCACCACTTCGAGCTGATGGGGTGGGCCGAGATCACCATCGTCGTCCGGTTCTGGATCATCAGCGGGCTCTTCGTAGCGCTCGGCCTGGGCATCTTCTACTCCGAGTGGGTCAGCGGACTGTGACCGCCGAGCCCTCTGTGGACCACCTCGGACGGCACGACTCGTGGGAGGGGGTGCACGCCGTCGTCGCCGGCCTGGGCGCCAGCGGCTACGCCGCCGCGGACGCCCTGGTGCAGGTCGGTGCGCGAGTCACCATCCTCGACGACGGCGAGGGCGACCTCCTGCGCGAGCGGGCGGGCATCCTCGAGGTGCTCGGGGCCGAGGTGCGGCTGGGTCCGGGTGCGACCGCGACCCTGCCCGCCGGGGCCGCTCTCCTCGTTCCGTTCCCGGGACTGCCACCTCGCACGCCGATCGTCGCCGAGGCGGCGCAGGCCCGCGACGTCGCGGTCTGGTCCGAGCCCGAGCTCGCGTGGCGGTTGCGCGAACCGGGCGCGGCACCCTGGCTCGCGGTCACCGGCACCAACGGCAAGACCACCACCGTCCAGATGCTCGAGTCGATCCTCGCTGCCGCCGGGCTCCGTGCGCCCGCCGTGGGCAACATCGGGGTCCCGGTGACCGAGGCGGTGATGGACCCCGCAGGCTACGACGTGCTGGCCGTGGAGCTGTCGAGCTTCCAGCTGCACTTCGCCCGATCCCTGGCCTGCGAGGCGTCGGCCGTGCTCAACGTCGCCGACGACCACCTCGACTGGCACGGTGGCCCGGCCGACTACGCCCGTGACAAGGGCAGGATCTACGAGCACGTGGAGCGGGCGTGCGTCTACAACGTCGACGACCCGGCCACGGAGCGTCTGGTGCGCGACGCCGACGTGCAGGAAGGCGCGCGCGCGATCGGGTTCACCCTCGGCGTGCCGTCGGTCGGGATGGTCGGCATGGTCGACGACGTGCTCGCCGACCGCGCCTTCGTCCCCGAGCGCACGACCAGCGCCGCAGAGCTTGCCACGCTGGGTGACCTCGCCGGTCCCGCGGGAGAGCCGCCCGCGCCTCACGTGGTCGCCAACGCACTGGCGGCCGCCGCGCTCGCCCGTGCCCACGGGGTGCCGCCCGTCGCCGTGCGCGACGGGCTGCGGGCCTACCAGCCCGGAGCCCACCGGATCCAGCAGATCGCGGAGGTCGACGGCGTCACGTTCGTCGACGACTCCAAGGCCACCAACCCGCACGCGGCGATCGGGTCGCTCCTCGCCTACCCCTCGGTCGTCTGGGTAGCCGGCGGACAGGCCAAGGGCACGACGTTCGACGGTCTCGTCGAGCGCACGGGCTCTCGGCTGCGGGCGGCGGTGCTGATCGGCGCCGACCGCGCCGTGATCCGGGACGCGTTGCGGCGACACGCGCCGGAGGTGCCGGTCGTCGAGGTCGATGCGGGCAAGGATGTGCTCATGGATCGCGTCGTGGACGCGGCAGTGCGGTTCGCCCGGCCGGGCGACACGGTGCTGCTCGCCCCGGGGTGCGCGTCCTTGGACCAGTTCACGAGCTACGCGGAGCGAGGCGACTCCTTCGCCGCAGCCGTGGCCAGGCACGCGGCGACGCGACGGTGAGACCGCCGCCGCCCGACGAGCACACGAGCGGGAGGCGACCGGTGGCGAGGTCGGGCAGGCACACGTGGGTCGCGACGTTGCGCGACACCCTCGAGAAGCCCCTGACCTCCTACTACCTCGTGCTGGCGGTCGCCGGCCTGCTCATCGGCTTCGGCATGGTGATGGTGCTCAGCGCCAGCTCGGTCACCTCCCAGCTCAACAACGGAAGTCCCTACGCCATCGCCGCCCGCCAGGGAGGTTTCCTCGTGGCGGCCCTCGTGCTGGGCCTGGTGGCGTGGAAGATGCCGCTGCGCGCGATGCGATGGTGCGTCTACCCGTTGCTGCTGCTGGCCCTGGTGCTGCTCGGCCTGACCTTCACCCCGCTGGGCGAGGAGGTGCGTGGCAACCAGAACTGGCTCGACTTCGGAGGCCCGTTCCTCATCCAGCCGTCGGAGGTCGCGAAGCTCGCGATCGTGCTGTGGACGGCCGACCTCTTCGCCCGCAAGCAGCGCCTGCTGCACCAGCCGAAGCACGTCCTCCTGCCGATGTTGCCGGTGACGGGGTTCGTCGCGATGCTCGTCGTGCTGCAGCGCGACCTCGGTACGGCGCTCGTGCTCTTCGCGATCATCCTGGGCCTGCTCTTCGTCGCCGGACTTCCGGGACGCCTCTTCCTGGTCTCGCTCCTCGGCATCGGTGCCGTGGTCCTGGTGTTCGTGCGCTCCAGCGCAGAGCGTCTGCAGCGCATCACCTCGTTCACCGATCCCTTCGCCGACGCCCAGAACAGCGGCTACCAGGCCGCCCACGGACTGATGGGGCTCGCGACCGGCCAGTGGTTCGGGGTAGGGCTCGGATATAGCCGGCAGAAGTGGGGCTCGCTGCCGGGAGCCCACACCGACTTCGTGTTCGCCGTGATCGGCGAGGAGCTCGGCTTGGTGGGAGCCCTCAGCGTGCTGCTGCTCTTCGGCCTTCTGGCCTACGTCGGCTTCCGCATCGCGCGACGGGCGCGCGACCCGTTCTGCCGCCTCGCGGCCGCCGGGATCACCGTCTGGCTGATGGTCCAGACGATCGTCAACATCGGGATGGTGCTCGGCATGCTGCCGGTCATCGGCATCCCTCTGCCGCTCATCTCCTACGGTGGTTCCGCACTCGTCCCGACCGTGGTCGCGCTCGGGATGCTCGCCAACTTCGCGCGCAACGAGCCTGGTGCGCAGACGGCGCTGCGGGCGCACCGACGCCGCCGTGCCCGGGGGCGCGGCGCGAGCGGTACGGTGCCGCTGCACGACCCCATCAAACCTGCCCCACGACCTGTCGGACGCATCGTCCGCGAGGAAGGATGATCGGTGGCGCCACGCGTCCTGCTGGCCGGCGGAGGCACCGCCGGCCACACCTCACCCCTGCTGGCCACCGCTGCTGCGGTCCGCAGGCTCACCCCCGAGGCGGAGATCACGGCACTGGGGACCCCCAGAGGGCTGGAGGTGACGCTGGTCCCGCAGGCGGGCTACCCCCTCGAGCTGGTCCCGGCGGTGCCGCTCCCACGCAGCGTGGGAGCCGACCTGCTCCGGGTTCCCGGCAGGCTCGCCGGGACCGTCAAGGCGACCGGTGAGGTCTTCGACCGGGTGCGTCCGGACGTCGTCGTCGGGTTCGGCGGCTACGTGTCGGTCCCTGCCTACCTCGTCGCCCGCAAGCGCAAGGTGCCGATCGTCGTCCACGAGCAGAACGCCCTCCCCGGCGTCGCCAACAAGCTCGGAGCACGATTCACCTCGCGTGTCTTCACCAGCTTCCCCGAGACGCCCCTGCCGAGCTCGCGCTACATCGGCCTGCCGATGCGCGAGCAGATCGCGCGTCTGGACCGGGGCGCCGAGCGCGCCGAGGCCCGCCGTGCGTTCGGGCTCGATCCCGAGCTCCCGACGTTGCTCGTGACGGGCGGATCGCAGGGCGCACGGCGCATCAACGAGGCCGTGTCGGGCGCCGCCGACGAGCTCGCCGCTGCCGGCGTGCAGGTCTTGCACGCCGCAGGCCGCGTCGAGGAGGCGCAGGTCAAGCGTGGACCGGGCGAGCCGCCGTACGTCACCCTCCCGTTCATCGACCGCATCGACCTGGCCTACGCCGCTGCTGACGCGATCGTCTGCCGGTCGGGGGCCAATACGGTCGCCGAGGTGGCAGCCGTGGGACTGCCCGCGATCTTCGTCCCGCTGCCGATCGGCAACGGCGAGCAGGCGCTCAACGCACACCCGGTCGTCGGCGCCGGCGGCGGCATCCTCGTCGACGACGCGGCGCTGACGCCCGAGTGGGTGGCGACCGCGGTCGTGTCGCTGCTGCGCGATCCCGACCGGCTGACGCGGATGTCCACGGCGGCGTCGCACCTGATGCCCCGTGACGCCGACGAGGTGCTGGCCAAGATCGTGCTCGAGGCTGCCGGTGAGGCGGCGCAGGGATGAAGATCGAGGTCCCGGAGCAGATCGACGCGGCCGAACGGCTCGGCGTGGTCCACCTCGTCGGCATCGGCGGCGCCGGCCTGTCGGCGATCGCCCGCATCATGCTCGAGCGGGGCATCACCGTGCAGGGCAGCGATGCGGCCGACTCGGACCTCCTCAGGGCGCTCGAGCGTGACGGGGCGACAGTGACGGTGGGACAGGCGGCCGACAACCTCGGTGAGGCCGACACCGTCATCGCGACGACCGCGGTCCGCGCCGACAACCCGGAGATCGTGGCGGCCCTGGCACGCGGCCTGCGGCTGTATCCACGGTCCGCGGGTCTGCAGTCGGTGATGGTCGGGCACGACGTGGTGGCGGTGGCCGGCACCCACGGCAAGACGACGACGACGTCGATGCTGGCGAGCGCGCTGGTGCATGCCGGGCTGGACCCCTCGTACGCGATCGGGGCGCCGGTCGCCTCGCTCGGGACCAACGCGCACGCCGGCACGGGTCGCTGGTTCGTCGCGGAGGCCGACGAGAGCGACGGCGCCTTCCTCGTCTACGAGCCGTACGCCGCCGTGGTCACCAACGTCGACGCCGACCACCTCGACGTCTGGGGTACGCCGGAGGCGTACGAGCAGGCCTTCGCGCGGTTCGTCGACCGCGTCTCGCCTGACGGGTTCCTCGTGCTCTGCGTCGACGATCCCGGTGCTGCGGCGCTGGAGGCCCGTGCCGAGGGACGTGGGCTGCGGGTCCTGCGCGCCGGTCTCGGCGAGTCGGCGGAGCTGCGCGGCACCGACCTGGTGACGGAGGGTGGAGGCACCTCGTTCACCGTGGTCCGCCGGGGGGAGTCGCTCGGGCGGGTCAGGTTGCAGGTCCCGGGGGAGCACTACGTCGTCGACGCTCTCGGAGCGCTCGGCGCCGCGCTCGAGTGCGGCGCGTCGTTCGCCGACGCCGCAGCCGGTCTCGCGGCCTACACCGGCGCGAGCCGGCGGATGGAGCGGATCGGCGAGGGTGCCGGCGTGACGGTGTACGACTCCTACGCCCACCACCCGGTCGAGATCGCCGGTGACCTCCAGGCGGCGCGGGCACTGGCGGGTGACGGGCGGGTCGTCGTGGCGTTCCAGCCCCACCTCGTCAGCCGGACCCGAATCTTCGGCACGGCGATGGGGGAGGCGCTCAGCGCGGCCGACGTCGTCGTCGTGACCGACGTCTATCTCGCCCGCGAGGACGCCGACCCCGACGTGACCTCGGCCCTCGTTCGGGACGCGGTGTCCCTCCCGCCGGAGGACGTCCACGCGGGCGCCGACCTCGAGACGCTGGACGCCCAGCTGGCCGACCTCGCGGCGGAGGGTGACCTCGTCCTCCTGCTCGGCGCCGGTGACATCACGACGGTCGGACCCCGGCTCGTCGCGCGTCTGCGGGAGAGGGCAGTGGGCTCGTGACCGTCACGGACCGGTTCGCAGGGCGGCGCTGGCGGGCGCGGCTCGGGCGGCTGCGTCCGTACCTCCTCGTGGCGGCCGCGCTCGCCGTGATCGGCGCCGGCGCGTGGGTCACCCTCGAGACGTCCGTCCTGGGTGCCCACTCCGTCCAGGTCCGTGGGGCGACCACCGTGTCGCCGAGCGTGGTCCGCGCACGCGCCGACGTCGTGGAGGGCCGTCCCCTCGCGCGCCTCGACGTGGAGGCCGTGCGCGAACGTGTCGAGCAGATCCCGCAGGTGGCGACCGTCGACGTCAGCCGCCGGTGGCCGCGCTCGGTCGTCGTCGAGGTCACCGAGCGGACTCCTGTGGCACGCCTGTCCGGCGACGACGTACGCCTGCTCGATCGCGACGGAGTCGTCTATCCTCCTGCCGGCAAGACGCCGCGCCGGTTGCCGCGGGTCGTCCTCGCCTCGGGGTCGGGGCCCAGGGCGGAGGCGCTGAAGGAGGCGGCCGACGCCGTCCGCGCGATGGACCGAGACCTCGCCCGGAGGGTCCGTGAGGTCCGGGTGAGCAGTCGGGACGGGATCACGCTCGAGCTGCGGGACGGTGCCGAGGTCGCCTGGGGGAGCGCCGACCATGCCGGTCTGAAGGCCCAGGTCCTCTCGGCGCTGCTGCCCCAGAAGGCCAGCGCCTACGACGTCCGTGCACCTGAACGGCCGACCATCCGGCCGTGACCGACCTCCGAGCACGCTCTGTGGGTGACATCTCGACGAGGAGCGGCGGGACCGGCGGCGTGTCGGCGCAGAGCGGCGCGGTCGAGCACGTAGGTTCATGCACAGACACGAGGTTGACATAACTATAACCCTGAACTTGAGGGTTAGGGTTCTGGGCTCACCGCTCGGAGCCTGTGGCGCCGACACCGGACTGCGGTGCCTCGTGAAGACTCGGACACACAAGCACGTGAGGGGCACCATCGTGGCAGCTCAGAACTACCTGGCCGTGATCAAGGTCGTCGGCATCGGCGGAGGTGGCGTCAACGCGGTCAACCGGATGATCGAGGCCGGCCTCAAGGGAGTCGAGTTCATCGCGATCAACACCGACGCCCAGGCGTTGCTGATGAGCGACGCCGACGTCAAGCTCGACATCGGTCGCGAGCTCACCCGCGGCCTCGGCGCCGGCGCCAACCCCGACACCGGGCGACAGGCGGCCGACGACCACGCGGACGACATCGAAGAGGTGCTCAAGGGCGCCGACATGGTGTTCGTCACCGCAGGTGAGGGAGGCGGCACGGGCACCGGCGGTGCGCCGGTGGTCGCCCGCATCGCCCGCTCGCTGGGCGCCCTCACGATCGGCGTCGTCACCCGCCCGTTCTCCTTCGAGGGTCGACGCCGCGCCAACCAGGCCGATGACGGCATCGAAGGGCTGCGGGAGGAGGTCGACACGCTGATCGTCATCCCGAACGACCGGCTGCTGTCGATCAGCGACCGCAACGTCACCATGCTCGACGCGTTCAAGCAGGCCGACCAGGTCCTCCTCCAGGGCGTCTCGGGCATCACCGACCTGATCACGACGCCGGGCCTGATCAACCTCGACTTCGCCGACGTCAAGTCCGTGATGTCTGATGCCGGCTCAGCGTTGATGGGAATAGGGTCCGCTCGGGGAGACGACCGCGCGGTGGCGGCCGCGGAGATGGCCGTCTCCAGCCCTCTGCTCGAGGCGTCGATCGACGGTGCGCACGGCGTGCTGCTCTCGATCGCCGGCGGGTCCGACCTCGGCCTCTTCGAGATCAACGAGGCCGCGGCGCTCGTCAGCGAGGCAGCTCACGCCGAGGCCAACATCATCTTCGGTGCCGTGATCGACGACGCCCTCGGCGACGAGGTGCGTGTCACCGTCATCGCCGCAGGCTTCGACGGAGGCACGCCCAAACGACGCGACGCGTCACGTCCTGCCCTGCGCCGCGACACAGCGCCGGCCCGGCCCGTGACCAAGGAGCCGCCCGCCGCACCGGCAGCGCCGGCGGAGACGGCCAGCCGCGGCGACCGTGTCCCCGTGGGGGTGCGCAGCCAGGCCGGCGACAGCACCACCCCGACCACCGAGTCCCGTGCCTCGCGCGGCCCGTCCCCTGTCACGGGTCCGGCGACCGGCTCAGGCAACGGGGCTCGGCCGTCGACCCCGAAGCGTCAGGCTGTCGATCCCTTCGAGGACGACCTCGACATCCCCGACTTCCTGAAGTAAGTGTTCGCCTTCCACGAGACCCTCTCGCGCGCCGACCTCGCGTTCACCGACCGTCACGACGGTCACAGCACGGGTCCCTGGGCCTCGCTGAACCTGGGGGCGAGCAACGGCGACGACGAGGCCACAGTCGCGCGCAACCTTCGAGACGCCGTCGAGGCCTTCGGTGGGGACCCTGACCGGACGCATCTCGTACGCCAGGTGCACGGCCGTGGTGTCCGTGTCGTGACGGCCGACGACGACCCGACCGCCCCGCGCGCCGCTGCCGACGCGCTGGTGACAGCTGTGCCGGGCGCGGTGCTCGTCGTCCGGGTGGCCGACTGTCTTCCTGTCGTGCTCGTCGACGACGAGAACGCGGTCGCCGCAGTCGTCCACGCCGGGCGCAAGGGCGTCGTCCTCGACGTCGCCGGTGCCGCGGTCGAGGCGATGCGTGCCCTGGGCGCCGAGCGGATCACGGCGTGGCTGGGACCTCGTGCGTGCGGGCACTGCTACGAGGTCCCGGAGGCGATGCGTGACGAGGTCGCACGCCAGGTCACCGGCACGTGGGCACAGACCCGGAGCGGCACACCTGCTCTGGACCTGGCGGCCGGTGTCGCCGGCCAGCTCCGTGCCGCGGACGTCGACGTCGTCGACCTCGCCGACCACCACCCGATGTGCACGATCGAGGGGGAGAAGGACTTCTTCTCCTACCGGCGCCAGGGTGAGCGCTCCGGCCGGCTCGCCGCGCTCGTCCGCGTGCGAGGCTGAGCGCGTGACCGACACCAACGACGCACGCCGTGACGAGCTCGCCCGCAGCCTCCGTGCGGTCCGCGACCGCATCGAGACCGCGGCCGCCACGGCCGGTCGCGCACCGGACGAGGTCACCCTGATCGTGGTCACCAAAACCTACCCTGCCTCCGACGTCGCGCTCCTCGGCGACCTGGGGGTCACCGACGTCGGCGAGAACCGCCACCCGGAGGCGGCCCGCAAGCGGGAGGAGGCGGGCGATCCTGCCGCCGCCCTCCGGTGGCACTTCGTGGGCGCCCTGCAGACCAACAAGGCTGCCGCGGTGGCCCGCTACGCCGACGTCGTCCACTCGGTGGACCGGCCCAGGCTCGTCGATGCGCTCGACCGTGGCGCGCGTCAGGCGGGCCGTACCCTCGGCGTGCTCGTCCAGGTCAACCTCGAGGGCCGCGACGACGACCCCGCCGGGAGGGCCGGCGCCGCCCCCGGCGACGTCCTGGGGCTCGCCGCGCAGGTCGACGCGGCAGAGGCGCTGCGGCTCGAAGGCGTGATGGCCGTGGCCCCCCTCGACGCCGACCCCGACGACGCGTTCGCGCGCCTCGCGGAGGTGGCGGCCAGCGTCGCGGCGGCGTACCCGCGTGCGACGGCGATCTCCGCGGGCATGAGCGGTGACCTGGAGGTGGCTGTCAAGCACGGCGCGACACACGTACGGATCGGGCGTTCGGTGCTCGGAGAGCGCCCTCCGCTCCGGTAGGTTGAGGGCGACGGTGAGCACACCGCCGGTTCATGAGTTCGAGCAAGCAGCGTGGTTTTCAGGGAGGTCAGGCGATGGCTGGCGCGATGCGCAAGATGGGTGAGTACCTCGGCCTCGTCGAGCAGTCCGGCGAGTACGACGAGTACGACGACTACGAGTCGGAGCCGGAGGCCGCGCGTCGGCCCGTCCGACCGGCGGGCCCGGCCGTGCGCGAGGCGGAGCCGCGGCCTGTCGCCCGGATCGACGACCGGCGCCGACCGGCGTCGACCCCGACGGTCGTGCCCGCGCCGGCAGAGTTCACGAGGATCACGACGCTGCACCCGCGGACCTACAACGAGGCCCGGATCATCGGCGAGCACTTCCGCGAGGGCACCCCGGTCATCATGAACCTCAGCGAGATGGACGACAACGACGCCAAGCGTCTCGTCGACTTCGCGGCCGGACTCATCTTCGCCGTCTACGGGTCGATCGAGCGGATCACGAGCAAGGTGTTCCTTCTTTCGCCGCCCAATGTGACGGTCACTGCGGAGGATCGCCAGCGCCTCGCGCAGGGCGGGTTCTTCAACCAGAGCTGACGTAGGACACACTGTCGTTCATGGTCGTCGTCGGTGAGGTCATCAACTTCGTTCTGTGGGCGTGCATCCTGCTCCTGCTGGCCCGCTTCGTCATCGACTGGGTCCAGGTGCTGTCACGCTCGTGGCAGCCCAAGGGCATCGTGCTCGTGTTCTGCGAGGCGATCTACTCGGTCACCGATCCGCCGATGCGGGCGGTGCGCCGCGTGATCCCGCCGATCCGCTTCGGCGGGATGGCGCTCGACCTGTCGCCGATGGTGCTGCTGATCGGCCTCTACCTTCTCCAGATCATCAACGCTCAGATCTTCTTCCGCTGAGCATGAGCCTTCTTTCCCGCGGGGGAGTCGCACTAAGGTGGTTCCCCACGGGGTGCCGCAGGGATGGCTTCCCCGACCAAGTACCGTTGTCAGGACTGTCCGATGAAACATGACCCCGAGGTGAAACCATGCCGTTGACGCCAGAGGACGTGCGGAACAAGCGATTTACCCCGGTCCGCCTTCGTGAGGGCTACGACATGGGCGAGGTCGACCAGTTCCTCGACGAGGTTGAGGCCGAGCTCGAGCGTCTGACCCTGGAGAACGAGGACCTGAGGAGCAAGCTCGCTTCCGCCTCGTCCGGCTCCGGCTCGTCGACCTCGTCGTTCGACAGCTTCCGCGCGCCCGCCCCGGCTCCGGCGCCGATGGCTCCGCCGCCGCCGGCTCCGATGCCGGTCCAGGCGCAGTCGCCGGCCTCCTCGTCGGTGGGTGACGCCTCCAGCGCCGCTGCCCGCCTCCTCGAGATCGCGACGCACAACGCCGACGAGCTCGTCGACGCCGCCAAGAACGAGGCCGACCGGATCCTGGGTGAGGCCCGGACCAAGGCCGACCGGGTCGAGAACGAGGCTCGGGGCAAGGCGGAGCGGCTCGAGAGCGAGGCGCGGATGCGCGCCCAGAAGCTCGACGCCGAGACCGCCGAGCGCCGCCAGCAGGCCTTCGGCAACATCGAGAAGGAGCGCGACGACCTCAACCGCGAGCTCGAGCGGCTCCGCACCTTCGAGCGCGAGTACCGCAGCCGCCTCAAGAGCTACTTCCAGGCGCAGCTCTCGCACCTCGAGGGCGAGCAGCCGGTCGCGGCGTCGCTGCCGACCAGCAGCCCGACGCCTGCGGCGGTGCACGGGTCCCCCACCCCGGAGCACGCGCCGCGCCGTCTCAAGTCGCTGTTCGGCGACGACGAGCGCTCCTGAGCCACCGGCTCTTCACCGCACGTTCGAAGGCCCCGTCCGACCATCGGGTCGGAGGGGGCCTTCGCACGTCGGCGACCTGCTCAGGCCTTGCGCAGCGAGACGGTCACCCCCAGGTCCTCGTCGGTCGCCACGTGTCCGTCGACGACTGCCGGACCTTGCGCGATCTCGACCGCGAGGACCTCGTCCGCGATCGTGGACTCATGGGCCCGGACCGCCTCCGCGGTTTCTCCCTCGGCCGCCCACGTCACGCGGATCCGGTCGGTGAGGTCGAGACCGGCGTTCTTGCGCGCCTCCTGGAGCATGCGGACGACCTCGCGTGCGGTGCCGGCCCGGAGGAGGTCCTCGTCGAGGTCCAGGTCGAGCGCGACGGTCTCGCCCTGGTCGTTGACGACGGCCCAGCCCTCTCGAGGACGTTCCGACACGATGACGTCGTCGGCCGTCACCTCGATCGTCTCGCCGTCCACCTGCAGGGCGTACGACCCGCCGTCCGCGACGGCTGCGGCGAGCTCGGCGGCGTCGGCCTCTGCGACAGCGCCGGCCACCTTCGGCGTCTGCTTGCCGAACCGCTTGCCGAGGCTGCGGAAGTTGCCCTTGGCCGAGTGCTCCACGAGGTCACCCGACGCAGCCGCCAAAGACTCCAGGGAGCCGACGTTGAGCTCGTCGCACACCTCTGCCCGAAGCTCGTCGCCGAGCTGCTCCCACGCACGTGAGGGGACCAGCGCACGGCGAAGCGGCTGCCGCGTCCGGACCTTGGCCTCGGCGCGTGCGGCACGTCCCAGCTCGGTGACCCGCCGCGCGAGCGCGACCTGCTCGTCCAGACCGTTGACCGCCAGCGACTCGTCGGCCACGGGCCACGACGCCAGGTGCACCGACGGCGGCGCATCGGGGTCGGACGCACGGACGAGGTCCTGCCAGACCCGCTCGGTGACGAACGGGACCAACGGCGCCATCAGACGCGTGAGCACGTCGAGCGTGTCGTGCAAGGTCGCGAGCGCCGCAGGATCACCGCTCCAGAACCGGCGCCGGGAGCGGCGGACGTACCAGTTGGACAGGTCGTCGACGAACTGCGAGAGGAGGGCGCCGGCGCGCTGGGTGTCGAACCGCTCCAGGCAGGTCGTGACCTCGGAGACCAGGCCCTGTGTCCGCGAGACCAGCCAGCGGTCGAGGATCGGGCGCTCCGCGACGGGCGGTGCGCCGTCGGCAGGCGACCAGTGGGCGGTGCGCGCGTACAGGACGTGGAAGGCGACGGTGTTCCAGTAGGTCAGCAGGACCTTGCGCACGATCTCCTGCAGCGCCGAGTGCCCCACACGGCGGGCCTGCCACGGCGAGCCTGAGCAGGCCATGAACCAGCGGACGGCGTCGGCGCCGTGCTCGTCCATCAAGGGGACGGGGAGCAGGATGTTGCCCAGGTGCTTGGACATCTTGCGGCCGTCCTCGGCGAGGATGTGCCCCAGGCAGACGACGTTCTCGTACGAGTTCTGGTCGAAGACGAGGGTCGAGACGGCCATCAGCGAGTAGAACCATCCCCGCGTCTGGTCGATCGCCTCGCAGATGTACTGGGCGGGGAAGGCCTGGCGGAACTTCTCCTCCGAGCCGGGCAGGTGCGGGTATCCCCACTGCGCGAAAGGCATCGACCCGGAGTCGAACCATGCGTCGATGACCTCCGGCACTCGACGGTAGGTGCCCTCCTCGCCCTCGACCGTGAAGGTGACGTCGTCGATGTACGGGCGGTGCGGGTCGAGGTCGGACAGGTCGCGCCCGGTGAGCTCCGACAGCTCCGCGAGCGACCCGACGCACACCAGCCGGCCGGGATCGGCGTCGTTGCGCCAGATCGGCAGCGGGGTGCCCCAGTAGCGGTTGCGCGACAGGGACCAGTCGACGTTGTTCTGCAGCCAGTCGCCGTAGCGGCCCCACTTGATCGTCTGCGGGAACCAGTTCGTGCTCTCGTTCTCGCGCAGCAGTGCGTCCTTGGCTGCCGTGGTGCGGACGTACCAGGCGGGGGAGGCGTAGTACATCAGAGGCGTGTGGCAGCGCCAGCAGTGCGGGTAGCTGTGCTCGTAGGGGAGGTGGCGGAAGAGCAGGCCTCGACGCTCGAGGTCCTCGACCAGGATCGCGTCGGCCTTCTTGAAGAACGCGCCGCCAACCAGGTCCAGCCCGTCCTCGAAGTGGCCGGTGGGGTCGATCGGGTTGACCATCGCCACGCCGTTGCGCTTCCCGGACGCGAAGTCGTCCGCGCCGAACGCTGGCGCCTGGTGGACCAGGCCCGAGCCGTCGTCGGTGGTGACGTAGTCCTCGGTCACCACGTAGTGCGCGTTGTCGTCGGGCCAGTCGACGAGGTCGAACGGACGCGCGTACGTCCACCCCTCGAGCTCGGCGCCCTCGAAGCGCGCATCGACGGTCCATCCTTCGCCGAGGGCCGTCTCGACCAAGGGCTCCGCGACGACGAGCGTCTCGTGCCCGTTGCTGACCGCCACGTACGTGATGTCGGCCTTGGCCGCGACCAGGGCGTTGGACACCAACGTCCACGGCGTGGTCGTCCAGACCAGCAACGAGGCCTCGCCGGCCAGGGGACCAGAGGTCAGAGGGAAGCGCACGTAGACCGACGGGTCGACGACCGACTCGTACCCCTGGGCGACCTCATGGTCGCTCAGGCCGGTGCCGCATCGCGGACAGTACGGCGCCACGCGGTAGTCCTCCGCGAGCAGCCCTTTGTCGAAGATCTGCTGCAGAGCCCACCAGACGCTCTCGACGTACGGCGTGTCCATCGTGCGGTACGGGTTGTCCGTGTCGACCCAGTAGCCCATCCGCTCGGTCATCTGCTCGAACAGGCCGACGTTGCGCAGCACCGCCTCGCGGCACTTCGCGTTGAACTCGGCGACACCGAAGGCTTCGATGTCGGGCTTGCCGTTGAAGCCGAGCTCCTTCTCGACGGCGATCTCGACGGGGAGGCCGTGGCAGTCCCAGCCGCCCTTGCGCTCGACCAGGTAGCCCTGCATCGTGCGGAACCGCGGGAACACGTCCTTGAAGACCCGCGCCTCGACGTGGTGGACGCCCGGCGTGCCGTTGGCGGTCGGAGGGCCCTCGTAGAACGTCCAGCGCGGGGCGCCGTCGCGCCGTTCGAGCGAGGCCTCGAAGGTGCCTTCCCGCTCCCAGAGCGCGATCATGTCGCGCTCCATGGCGGGTAGGTCCACGTGGGCGGGAACAGCGGGGTACGCGGCGGTCACGGTCTTCCTCCGACAAGTCACGAAAGCTTCGGCTCGGCGAAGGGACGAGGCGCTCGGCCCCGCGGTACCACCCTCCTTGGTGGACGACGATCCGCCCACCCTCTCTGGTCTGCCGCTGCGCGGGTCTAGTGAGCGCACGGTGTGCGCCGTTCTTCCGGCGGCTCCGAGGTGATACGGCGTACGGCTGGGCTCCGGGCTCGCACCAACCCCGGATCGCTCGTGCTCAGGAGACGTACGCCGCGCGTCCTCGTCGATGCCTGCGGCGGACACCAGTCTAGTGCAGCACGCCAGGAGTCGGGCAGAGCGGGCGACACAGGCAAATCGGCTTGTGAACGGCCGAACGCCCGCCTATTGTTCGGGCACCACGTCACATCGAGGCGATCCCGAGCGGATGGCCTCGATGTGTGGCATTTCGTGCACATCGAGGGGGCCAGAGATGGCGAGCACGACCAAGACCAGCAAGCGCAGTGCCGCGTCGCGCGGCGTGGCAGCCGTGAAGGGTGCCGCACGCAAGGTGGCGAGCAAGGCGACGCCCTCGAAGAAGGCGCCGGACACGACGACGACCGCCACGAAGGCGGCGCCGGCCAAGAAGGCGACCCTGAAGAAGGCGCCGGCGGCCAAGAAGGCGGCGCCGGTCAAGAAGGCGACCGCCACGAAGGCGGCGGCTAAGAAGACGACCGCCAAGAAGTCGCCGGCGGCTAAGAAGACGACCGCCAAGAAGACGGCGCCGGCCAAGAAGGCGACCGCCACGAAGGCGGCGCCGGTCAAGAAGACGGCGCCGGCCAAGAAGACGGCGCCGGCCAAGAAGGCGACCGCGAAGAAGGCGGCGCCGGCCAAGAAGGCGACCGCGAAGAAGACACCAGCCAAGGGCGCCGCGAAGCGACCCCGTACGACAGGAGCACCGAGAACTGTGACGAACCCGACGACGACCGGCTCCTTGGCTGTCAAGGCCGACGAGGCTCCCTGGTCCGCCGACGAGATTTCGGAGGTCCGCGCCGCGCTGGAGGCCGACCGGACCCGACTCCTGGACGAGATCCAGGTGGCCGAGCGTGGACTCGCCGACCTCCTCAGCGGGGGAGTAGACGGGGCGGGCAACGACCAGGCCGACGTGGGCTCCACGTCCCTCGAGCGCGACGCGGAGATGTCGCTCGCCGCGAACCACCGCGAGCTTCTCCTCCAGGTGGAGAAGGCCCTCGCCCGGATCGAGGCCGGCACCTACGGCAACTGCGAGATCTGCGGTCAGCCGATCGGGAAGATGCGGCTGATGGCGTTCCCCCGTGCCACACTGTGCATGACATGCAAGCAACGCGAGGAACGTCGCTGACCCCCGATCACGACGCCGACCACCCCCCAGCACGGTCCCGACGGATCGTGCTGTTCGCGGTGGTCGCGCTGGTCGGCTACCTCACCGACCTCATCACCAAGATCATCGCCGTCGCACGCCTCGAGGACGCCGACCCCGTCGTCCTCGTGCCGCACGTGCTCCACCTCACCTTCCTGCGCAACCCGGGCGCCGCCTTCGGGATGGCGACCGGGTTCACGATCGTGCTCACGCTCATCGCCATCACGGTGTGCGTGGTCGTGATCCGGATGGCCCGACAGCTGCGCGACCCCTTGTGGGCCGTCGGACTGGGTCTCCTCCTGGCAGGCGCCCTGGGCAACCTGACCGACCGGATCTTCCGAGAGCCCTCGCCGCTCGAGGGCCACGTCGTCGACTTCCTGCAGTTCCCCGACTGGCCACCCAACTGGCCGGTCTTCAACATCGCCGACGTGATGATCAACATCGCGGCGGTCATCATCGTCCTGCAGACCGTCCGCGGTGTCGGTCTCGACGGCACCCGGGCAGCCAAGAAGGCCGGCTCCGAGCCGGAAGCGCCATGACCGGCCCCGCCGCAGCCGCGGAGCAGCGTGCCTACTTCGTCCCGGACGGGCTCGCGGGCGAGCGGCTCGACGCCGCGCTGGCCCGCCTCCTGGGCCTCTCGCGCAGCCGTGTCGCCGAGCTCGTCGCCGACGGCCTGGTCACGGTGGACCACAAGCCGGCGTCCAAGTCGGACCGCGTCGAGGCCGGGGCGTTCCTGGAGGTCGAGATCCCGCGGCAGCGCGACGTCGCCGAGGTTGTCCCCGAGATCGTCGACGACCTCCGCATCGTCCACGACGACGACGAGATCGTCGTCGTCGACAAGCCGGCGGGGGTCGCCGCCCACCCCAGCGTCGGGTGGACCGGGCCGACCGTCGTGGGTCACCTGGCCGGCGCCGGCTTCCGGATCAGCACCTCGGGTGCCCCGGAGCGACAGGGCATCGTCCAGCGGCTCGACGTCGGGACCAGCGGGCTGATGGTCGTCGCGAAGTCGGAGCACGCCTACACCGTCCTCAAGCGCGCCTTCCGCGAGCGCGAGGTCGACAAGACCTACCACGCGATGGTGCAGGGGCACCCGGACCCGCTCGAGGGCACGGTCGACGCCCCGATCGCCCGCCACCCGAAGCACGACTGGAAGTTCGCCGTGATGGCCGACGGACGGGCCAGCGTGACGCACTACGAGACGCTCGAGGCGCACCGCTTCGCGAGCCTCCTCGAGATCAAGCTCGAGACCGGTCGTACGCACCAGATCCGAGTCCACATGGCCGCGCTGAAGCATCCGTGCGTCGGCGATCCGCTCTACGGCTCGGACCCGACGTTGACCAAGCGGGTGGGGCTCGAACGCCAGTGGCTGCACGCCCACAGGCTCGGCTTCGAGCATCCTCGGACCCGTGACTGGGTGACGTTCACCTCGCCGTACCCCGACGACCTGGAGCGTGCGCTCGAGGTCATCCGCAACGCCGACTGACACCTGCCGACCACCGATCGAGACCACCCCGCGAGCCTCGTCCCGGGTGTCGGTCGGTGGTCGTAGGCTGTCATCGACCCCCTCGCCGGCCCGTTCTTCCAGGAGGCCCCACCCCGATGTCGAGCGCCGACTCGTTCGTGCACCTGCACGTCCACACCGAGTACTCCATGCTCGACGGGGCGGCCCGGCTGACCGAGATGTTCGCGCGGACGGCCGAGCTCGGGATGGACGCCATCGCGATGACCGACCACGGCAACGTGTTCGGGGCGTACGACTTCTACGCCAAGGCGAAGGCGGCCGGGGTCAAGCCGATCATCGGCATGGAGGCCTACCTCACCCCCGACACCCACCGCTCGGAGCGCAAGCGCGTCCAGTGGAACAAGGGCGGCGGTGACGACGTCTCGGGCGGCGGTGCGTTCACGCACATGACGCTGCTCGCCGAGAGCACCACCGGGATGCACAACCTGTTCCGGCTGTCGTCGCGGTCCTCGCTCGAGGGCTTCTTCTACAAGCCCCGTGCCGACCGCGAGCTTCTCGCCGAGTACGCCGAGGGGCTCATCGCGACGACCGGGTGCCCGTCCGGCGAGGTGCAGACGTGGCTCCGCATCGGCGACTACGCGAGGGCTCGCCAGTCCGCCGCTGAGTTCATGGACATCTTCGGCCGTGACAACTTCTTCGTCGAGCTCATGGACCACGGCCTCTCGATCGAGACGCGGGTCCGGGACGACCTCCTGCGCCTCGCCAAGGACCTCGACCTCCGCCTCGTCGCCACCAACGACTCGCACTACACCAACCCGGAGGACAGCACGGCGCACGAGGCGCTGCTGTGCGTGCAGTCCGGCAAGACGCTGGCCGACCCGACGCGGTTCAAGTTCGACGGCAACGGCTACTACATCAAGTCGCCGCAGGAGATGCGGCAGATCTGGGAGCAGGACGCCGGTCTGGCCGAGGCGTGCGACACGACACTGCTGATCGCGCAGCGGTGCGAGGTCGAGTTCACCGAGGGCAACGGCACTTTCATGCCGCGGTTCCCGGTCCCCGAGGGCGAATCGGAGGAGACGTGGCTCCTCAAGGAGGTCGACCGCGGGCTGGCTGATCGCTACCCCCAGGGCATCACGGAGGAGGTGCGGGCCCGCGCCGACTTCGAGGTCGATGTCATCCTCAAGATGGGCTTCGCCGGATACTTCCTCGTCGTTGCCGACTTCATCAACTGGGCCAAGGAGAACGGCATCCGGGTGGGGCCCGGCCGAGGCTCCGGCGCCGGATCGATGGTCGCGTACGCGATGCGCATCACCGATCTGGACCCGATCGTCCACGGCCTGATCTTCGAGCGGTTCCTCAACCCCGACCGTGTCTCGATGCCCGACTTCGACGTCGACTTCGACGAGCGTCGGCGCGGCGAGGTCATCCGCTACGTCACCGACAAGTACGGCGACGACCGCGTCTCGCAGATCGTCACCTACGGCACGATCAAGTCCAAGCAGGCCGTCAAGGACGCGTCGCGCGTGCTGGGCTACCCGTTCTCCATGGGAGAGCGGATCACCAAGGCGATGCCGCCGGTGATCATGGGCAAGGACGTCCCGCTCAAGGAGATCTTCAACGCCGGGCACGCCCGCTACAACGAGGGCGGCGAGTTCCGGTCGCTCTATGACACCGACCCCGACGCCAAGCGCGTGGTCGACACGGCGGTCGGCCTCGAGGGCCTCAAGCGTCAGTGGGGCGTCCACGCCGCCGGCGTCATCATGTCGAGCGAGCCGTTGCTCGACATCATCCCGGTGATGAAGCGCGAGCAGGACGGCGCGATCATCACCCAGTTCGACTACCCGACGTGCGAGGCGCTCGGACTGATCAAGATGGACTTCCTGGGGTTGCGCAACCTCACGGTCCTCGACGACGCCCTCGACAACATCCGCGCCAACCGTGGCGAGGAGGTCGTCCTCGAGGACCTCGAGCTGAGCGACGAGGAGACCTTCGCGCTGCTGTCGCGCGGCGACACCCTCGGCGTCTTCCAGCTCGACGGCGGCCCGATGCGAGCCCTGCTGCGGAGCATGCGCCCCGACAGCTTCGAGGACATCTCCGCCGTCGGTGCGCTCTATCGTCCCGGCCCGATGGGCGCCGACTCGCACAACAAGTACGCCCGCCGCAAGAACGGGCGCGAGAAGGTCGAGCCGATCCACCCCGAGCTCGCTGACGCCCTCGAGGACATCCTGGGCGAGACGTACGGCCTGATCGTGTACCAAGAGCAGGTCATGGCCATCGCGCAGCAGCTGGCGGGCTACTCGCTCGGACAGGCCGACCTGCTCCGCCGCGCGATGGGCAAGAAGAAGAAGTCCGAGCTGGACAAGCAGTTCGAGAACTTCTCCGCCGGCATGAACGCGCGCGGCTTCTCGGCGGCGGCGGTCAAGACGCTGTGGGACATCCTGCTGCCGTTCTCCGACTACGCCTTCAACAAGGCGCACTCGGCGGCGTACGGAGTCGTGTCGTTCTGGACCGCCTACCTCAAGGCGCACTACCCGGCCGAATACATGGCCGCCCTCCTCACCAGCGTGCGCGGAGACAAGGACAAGTCGGCGATCTACCTCAACGAGTGCCGCCGGATGGGCATCAAGGTGCTTCCGCCCGACGTCAACGACTCCGAGGCCAACTTCACGGCCGTCGACCGCGACATCCGGTTCGGTCTGTCCGCCGTGCGCAACGTGGGGCACAACGTCGTGGACGCCATCGTCGAGGCGCGGACGGAGAAGTCCCCGTTCACCGACTTCGCCGACTTCATGGAGAAGGTCCCGCCGGTCGTCTGCAACAAGCGCGTGATCGAGTCGCTGATCAAGTCCGGATCCTTCGACTCGCTCAAGCACCACCGCCGCGCCCTGGTGACCGTCCACGAGGATGCCGTCGACCAGTACGTCGACATCAAGCGCAACGAGGCGATCGGGCAGGACTCGCTCTTCGCCGGCCTCGACGACGCCGATGCCGGGTTCGCCGGTTCGGCCGTCGTCGTCCCCGACCTCGACGAGTGGGACAAGACGACGCTGCTCGCCCACGAGCGCGAGATGCTCGGCCTGTACGTCTCCGACCATCCGCTGTTCGGTCTGGAGCACGTCCTCCGTGCGGCCAGCGACTGCACGATCGGCGATGTGATCGCCGACGAGGAGCGACCCGACGGGGCGCAGATCGCGGTGGCCGGCCTGGTGACCTCGATCCAGCGCAAGCTGACCAAGAAGGGCGATCCCTGGGCCATCGTGACCGTCGAGGACCTCGAGGGTGCCGTCAACGTGATGCTCTTCCCGTCGGTCTACACCTTGTCGGGGCACCTTCTCGTCGAGGACGCGGTGGTGGTGGTCAAGGGACGCCTCAAGCGCAAGGAGGACACGCCCGAGATCGCGGCGACCGAGCTCACGGCCGCGGATCTGAGCGTGGGTGACGACGGTCCCGTCGTCCTCTCCATCCCGACCGCGCGCTGCACTCCGCCAACCCTCGACCAGCTCCGCGACGTCCTCGCGAGCCACCCCGGCGCCACCGAGGTCCACCTGCGTCTGGTGGGGACCAAGAGCACCAAGCTCATGCGCCTGGACCCGCGCCTTCGCGTGTCCCCGTCGTCGTCGTTGATCGCCGACCTCAAGGCACTGCTCGGTCCCGGCTGCCTCGTCTCGTGACCGCGCCGACGCGTCCGTACCCCGTGGGGGAGGATGGACACCGCGCCCGTCGCGGGCGCAGGGCACAGGAGGAACGTGTGCGCAGGACACGCAAGGGTGGCTTCGCGACGGTGGTCGGCTTCGTCGTTGCCGGTGCCGTCGCCGGGGTCCTCTGGGCCCTGCTCAGCGACCCCATCCAGTACACCGTCGTCCGGATCGGCGACCAGTCCGGGCTGAGCGCAGACGAGGCGGCGTCGACCGCGCAGTTCGGCGTCGAAGTCACCTATGCCTGGATCGGCGCGGTGATCGCGGCGCTGTGGGGCTCCGTCGCCACCTGGCTCTGGGGACGCGCCGGCGGCAACGCCGTGATCGTCCGGACTGCTCTGGGCGCCGTCGTCGGTGCGCTGGTGGCATGGGGGACAGGCGTGCTGGCCGGGCCCCCTGAGCCGACTGTCGGCTCGCGGCCGGCGGGTGCCACGGTCTCCGGGCAGGTCGCCCTCGACGCGTACGGGATGCTCTTCGTCTGGCCGGTCGCCGCGCTCCTCGGGCTGCTCCTCGTCGCGTGGTTGACCCTCCCGCGGGAGCCGGCCGCCGGCACGCACCGCGACGACGCGCCGCTGCCTCCCGTCGGCGTCTGACGGCCAGCCGGGGCCCCGAGCCGCGGGTGCATCACGGTTGTCCGCAACGTCGGGCTGGGGCAGGGTGGAGGCAAGCCGATGACCTGCCCAGGGGCGCTCAGTGCGTGACCCTGCAGGCAGGACCGGGATCCCACCGCAGAGAGGGGCACGCATGCACTTCCAGTGGCTGACTGAGCAGCTTCCGTCCGACGAGATGCTGGCGACCGTGGTCATGGACGCAAGTCGCGACACCGAGAGCGGGGACCGGACCGTCGCGGCACGATGGTCCGAGCTCCGCCGCTCGCTCGACGGGCAAGGGATCACGCCGGAGATGTCAGCGGTGCTGGAAGAGCAGGTGCTGCAGCCGACCAGGGCCACAGGTCCGCACGGGCGTCTCATCGTCGCCTCGGACGAAGGCATCCTCATGGACCGCCTGCTCCTCTTCCCGCCCCGCAAGGACGAGGCCGTCCTCTCCACGGGGCCGGACGTCTTCGCCCTGGCGCGGGAGGCCGACGACACCGTCAGATATCTCCTGGCGGCGATCGACCGGACCGGCGCTGACGTCACCCTGTACGACTCCACCTCCGGCGCCGTCGGCGGTTCACCGGTCCGCGAGAGCGTGGACGGCGACCACGACGTGCTCAACAAGATTCGCGGGGGAGGACTCTCGCACAAGCGGATCGAGAGCCGCGTCGAGGACTCGTGGGAGCGCAACGCCGAGACCGTCGCCGCGGATCTCGACCGGATCGTGAGCGAGCGTCGTCCTGACCTCCTCGTCATCACCGGAGACGTCCGGGCCGTCGCGCTGGTTCACGGTGCGCTCGGCGCGGCCGCCAAGGACCTCACCGAGCACGTGCCGGGCGGCGCTCGTCACAACGGGATCAACGGTGCGTTCGAGGCGAAGGTGGACGAGGTGCTCGAGGCGTTCCGGGTCCGGCGCCGGGCAGCCTCGGTCGACCGCTTCCGTCAGGAGCTCGGCCGCAACGCCATGGCCGTGACGGGCATCGACCGGGTCATCGACGCCCTGCGTAAGGCGCAGGTGGAGGAGCTTCTCATCACCGACGAGGTCGCAGGACCGGTCAGCACGCTTGCCGATGTCATGGTCTGGGTGGGTGACAAGCCGCTCGAGCTGTCCATGCACCGCGACGAGATCCGTCAGCTCTCGTCCGGAGATGCCCGAGCGCGACGCGGCGACATCGCGCTCGGCACGGCCGCGGCGCAGCAGGATGCCGGCATCACGATCGTCTACGGCGAGGACGACCTCCTCACCGACGGGGTCGGTGCGGTGCTGCGCTGGGATCCCGCGAAGCCCTCGGGCCTGGTCGAGCCCGCCTGAGGCCGTCGTCCGCGACGTGTCGAGTTCGGGTCGTTTCTGCGTCTGAAAAGCGACCCGAACCCTTCACGTCGCGGACGGGGCCGACGGACGGGCGGATGGGCGGACGGGACGAGCCGCCACCTGGCCGCGTTAGTTGGGCGACCAGGCGGTACGGGCCACGTCCACGGCGGGGAGGCTCGGCACCGCCCTCATGGCACCGATCTCGGTGATCATCAGGTGGTGGTAGCGGCGCAGCCTCTCGGCCGCGTCGTCCGCCTCGAGCAGCTCCTGGCGGTCGGGGAGCGTCAGCACCGCACTCGAGGCCAGGAGGTAGGAGAGGTCGACCGGGTCGCCCGGCAGGTCGTCGACGCTCGCGTCCAGCCGGAAGCGGTTGAGCTCGGTGCGGTAGACGTCGAACACGGCGTGCGCCTTGTCGGCGGCCACGACCGCTCCCTCGCCCACGGGCTCCTCCAGGTCCTCGACGTGGCCCCACATGAAGCTCTCGCCCGTGACACCCGCGTCGAGCCGGATCCGGCCGATCGCGTCCACGGTCACGTCGTACCGGCCGTCGTCGTAGCCGGTCACGTCGGTCAGTGCCACCTCCACACCCACCCGGTGGATGGACTGCACCCCGCTCTCGCCGACCTCGTAGCCCTCGCGGATCGACACGATGCCGAACCGGCGCTCGGGCTCGGGGAGGTCGAGCAGATAGGTGACGAGCTCGCGATAGCGGTCCTCGAAGACGTGCAGGGACACCGTCTGTCCCGGGAGGACGACGCTTCCGAGGGGGAACAGCGGGATCGTGCGTGCCACGCCGTCAGCCTAGCCGCGCGGCGGACACGGGCAGGGCCGGCGCGTCACTCTCCGTAGACTTGAGGCATGATCCGTCGCACCGACCTGCGGGAGACCCCCGCGGGCACGACTCCCGCGCAGTACCGCGCGCTGCTTCCTCGCGCGCCGTTCGACGTCGAGGCGGCCGTCGAGGTCGTCCGTCCGGTCGTCGACGACGTGCGACACCGCGGTGAGGCGGCGGTGCTGGACGCGACCGAGCGGTTCGACCAGGTGCAACGCGCGTCCCTCGCGGTGCCGGCCGAGGAGGCCGACGCTGCCCTCGCGTCGTTGGCGCCCGACGTCCGCGCCGCGCTCGAGGAGTCGATCCGCCGGCTCCGCGCGACCTGCGAGGCCGAGCTCGATCGCGACGTCGTCACCGACCTCGGCCCCGGAGCCCGTGTCGAGCGGCGCATCGTGCCGGTCGGACGCGTCGGCCTGTACGTCCCGGGCGGGCTCGCCCCGCTGGTCTCGAGCGTCATCATGAACGCCGTCCCGGCCCAGGTCGCGGGCGTCCGGTCGCTGGCCCTCGCGACGCCGCCGCAGCGCGAGTACGGCGGCGCTCCGCACCCGACGGTCCTGGCAGCGTGCGCGCTGCTGGGTGTCGACGAGGTGTACGCCGTCGGCGGCGCCCAGGCGATCGCGATGTTCGCCTATGGCGCCGGCCCGTGCGAGCCGGTCGACCTGGTCACCGGACCGGGCAACATCTACGTGGTGGCGGCCAAGCGCCTGGTGCAGAGCGTGACGGGGATCGACTCCGAGGCCGGGCCGACGGAGATCGCGATCCTGGCCGACGACACGGCGACACCGGCCTTCGTCGCCGCGGACCTGATCAGCCAGGCCGAGCACGACCCCCTCGCGGCGGCCGTGCTGGTGACCCCGAGCCCCGCTCTGGCCGACGCCGTCGACGAGGAGCTGGCCCGCCAGGTGCCCGCGGCCAAGCACGCCCAGCGCATCGAGACCGCGCTGACGTCCACGCAGTCGGCGACCGTTCTCGTCCGCGACGTGCAGCAGGGCCTCGAGGTCGTCAACGCCTACGCCGCCGAGCACCTGGAGATCCAGACCGCCGACGCCGCCGGTGTCGCCTCCCAGGTCGAGAACGCCGGCGCGGTGTTCGTCGGGAGCTGGTCGCCGGTCTCGCTCGGCGACTACGCGGCCGGCTCCAACCACGTGCTCCCCACCGCAGGCTGCGCGTGCCGCTCCTCGGGGCTGTCGGTGCGCTCGTTCTGCAAGACCATGCAGGTCGTCACCTACGACGAGCCGGCGCTGCGTGAGGTCGGCCCCGAGGTCGTGGTCCTCGCCGAGGCAGAGGATCTCCCGTCCCACGGCGCGGCCGTGTCGGCGCGTCTCGACGCACCTGAGGGGAGGAGCGGCTCGTGAGCGTCCCGGAGTGGGTGCCCATCCGGGCCGATCTCCGAGGCTTCGAGCCGTACGGCGCGCCGCAGCTCGACGTCCCCGTGCAGCTGAACGTCAACGAGAACCCGTACGGCCCGTCCAAGGCCACGGCCGACGACGTCGCCGAGTCGCTGCGCGTGGTCGCCACGGACCTCAACCGCTACCCCGACCGTGAGGCGTGGGCGCTGCGGACGGCGTTGGCGTCGTACCTCGGGCACGGTCTCACCGCCGACGCGGTGTGGGCGGCCAACGGCTCCAACGAGGTCATGCAGCAGATCCTGCAGGCCTTCGGCGGCCCGGGGCGGACTGCCGCGTCGTTCACCCCGACGTACTCGATGTATCCCGAGTACGCCCGCAACACCCACACGCGCTGGCTCACCGGTCGCCGCGCCGACGACTTCACCTTCGACGTCGAGGCCGCGCTCGCCCTGGTCACCGCGGAGCAGCCGGACGTCGTCCTGCTCGCGTCGCCCAACAACCCGACAGGGGAGTCGTTGACCCTCGAGGCGGTGCGCGCGGTCTACGACGCGGCGCCCGGCCTGGTCGTCGTCGACGAGGCGTACGCGGAGTTCCGCCGGCCGGAGACCCCGACCGCGCTGTCGCTGCTCGGCGAGCACCCCCGGCTGGTCGTCACACGCACGATGAGCAAGGCGTTCGCGTTCGCCGGAGGCCGGGTCGGCTACCTGGCGGCCGACCCCGCGATCGTCGACGCGCTCCGCATCGTCCGCCTCCCGTACCACCTGTCGGCCGTCACCCAGACCGTGGCGCTCGCCGTGCTGCGTCACGCCGACGAGATGCTGGCACGGGTGGCCGAGCTTCGGGAGACGCGGGACGAGACGGCACGCTGGTTGCGCGAGCAGGGCCTCGAGGTCGTCGACTCCGACGCCAACTTCGTGCTGTTCGGCACGTTCGGCGACCGGCACGCCGTGTGGCAGGGCCTGCTCGACCAGGGCGTCCTCATCCGCGAGACCGGTCCCGAGGGGTGGCTGCGGGTCAGCGTCGGCACGCCCGAGGAGATGACGGCCTTCCGCGAGGCCCTGGTCACCACCCTCGAGACCCCGTCGATCCGTCAGGAGAACGCATGACCACGATCGAGACCACCGGACCCCGCCGCGCCCGGGTGGAGCGCAAGACCTCCGAGTCCCACGTCGTGGTGGAGGTCGACCTGGACGGTACCGGGACGCACGACATCTCCACGGGCGTCGGCTTCTACGACCACATGCTCACCGCGCTCTCGCGCCACTCGCTGATCGACCTCACGGTGCGGTCGGAGGGTGATCTCCACATCGACGCCCACCACACGGTCGAGGACACCGCGATCTGCATCGGCGAGGCGATCAAGGCCGCGCTGGGCGACAAGGCCGGCATCCGGCGGTACGGCGACGCGCTCGTGCCCCTGGACGAGGCGCTCGCCCAGGCTGTCGTCGACGTGTCGGGACGCCCCTACTTCGTGCACAGCGGTGAGCCCGAATCGCAGGTGACGGTCGTCATCGGCGGTCAGTACAGCGGCTCCCTCACGCAGCACGTCCTCGAGTCGCTCGCCCACCACGCGGGGTTGACGATGCATGTCCGGCTCGTGGCCGGTCGCGACCCGCACCACATCGCGGAGGCCCAGTTCAAGGCCGTCGCCCGGGCCCTGCGCCAGGCCGTCGAGCGCGATCCGCGCGAGACCGGGGTGCCGAGCACGAAGGGTGCCCTGTGAGCCCGGACGTCGTCGTCCTCGACTACGGGTCGGGCAACCTGCGGTCGGCGGTGCGCGCGCTCGAGCGGGCCGGCGCGAACGTGACCTTGACCTCCGACTTCGCCACCGCCCTCGGCTCGGACGGCCTCGTCGTGCCCGGGGTCGGGGCGTACGCCGCCTGCATGCAGGGTCTGCGGGCGGTCCGCGGCGACCAGCTGATCGGTCGACGGCTCGCCGGAGGACGCCCGGTGCTCGGGATCTGCGTGGGGATGCAGATCCTCTTCGAGACCGGGATCGAGCACGGGGTGCGCACCGAGGGGTGCGGCGAGTGGCCTGGCACCGTGGAGCGGATCGACGCCGACATCGTGCCGCACATGGGGTGGAACACCGTCGAGGCACCCGCCGACTCGGTCCTGTTCGACGGGATCGCCGACGAGCGGTTCTACTTCGTCCACTCCTACGGCGTACGCCGCTGGGAGCTGACCGACACCCATGCGGCGATGCCGGCGCGGGTCACCTGGGCGTCGTACGGGGGAGACCGGTTCGTGGCCGCCGCGGAGAACGGGCCGCTCTCGGCCACCCAGTTCCACCCGGAGAAGTCCGGCGACGCGGGCGCGGCGCTGCTGCGCAACTGGGTACGGTCGCTCTCCTGAGCGCGTGCGCGAGACGACCTGCGCGAGCGTTGTGATCGGAGCGCGCGAAACCCTGCCCGCGAGGATCGACGCCCTCTAGCGTCACGGGCATGCCGCCTGCCTCGTCGTCCTACGCCCGTCGCGACGTCCTCCGGCTCGGTGCCGGCGCGGCCGCCGCCCTCGTCGCTGCGCGCGCGGTCGGAGGATCGGCGGCCGCAGCGGCACCCGCCCCAGGGTCTCTCCTCCCTCTGACCGAAGGACCGATCCTCAAGCCGCTGCCCCCGGAGTGGTTCGTGCCGCTCGGGACCAACGCGGAGATGCGGTGGGACTCGGTGGACCCGCGCCGTTACCTCACGGCACCCGAGCGGCTCTTCGTCCGCAACCACACGCGCACACCGATCATCGACGCCCGCACCTGGGAGCTGAGGATCCACGGTGACGGGCTCGCGGATCCCCGCACGCCGGAGCGAGCGCACGTGCTGACCTACCGCGACCTCCGTCGTCTCCCGGCGCGGACCGTCACCACCGTCCTGGAGTGCACCGGAAACGGTCGGACCCTGTTCGCGACCCAGCAGGGGACGCCGGTGAGCGGGACGGCGTGGGGCCTCGGAGCGGTGGGGACCGTGCGCTGGACCGGGGTGCCGCTGTCACTCGTCCTGCGGCGGCTGGGGATCCGTCGCGACGCGGTCGACATCCAGGCCACCGGGCTCGACGAACCGTTCGTCAGCGGGGGAGTCGACTACGGGCGTGTGCGCCGCCCGTTCCCCGTCGCCAAGGCCCTCGAGGACGCCCTGCTCGTCTACGCGATGGACGGGCGGCCGCTGCTGCCCGACCACGGCTTCCCCGTACGCCTGCTCCTGCCGGGCTGGGTCGGCATCGCCAGCATCAAGTGGCTCGGCGAGCTCGAGGTGTCGCGTACGACCCTGACCTCGCCCTGGAACACGAAGTGGTACCGGATGACCGGGCCGGACTACCCCGCGGACTCGCCGCCCCTGACCGTCCTCCCGGTGAAGTCGGTGTTCGAGCCGCCGACCGGGCTGGCGAGCGGTCGCCGCACGGTGCTGACCGGGCGGTCGTGGTCGGGTGCGGGAGCGATCCGCCGCGTCGAGGTGAGCACCGACGGTGGCGAGACGTGGCAGCGCGCGCGTACCGACCGTGCCCGCGGCAGTGGCTGGACGCAGTGGTCGCACCCGTGGCGGCCCCGGTCCTCGGGGGAGCACGTGCTGCTGGCCCGCGCGACCGACGTCACCGGGCGCACCCAGCCGGACCAGGTGCCGTTCAACGACGGCGGATACTTCTTCTCGGCCGTGGTCCAGAACCGGGTGGCCGTCGCCTGACACCGGTGGTCCCGAGTGCTGGCCTCGGGCGTCCCTGTCCGACCGGGTCAGTACGATCAAGGACGTGACCACGCTCGAGCTCCTCCCCGCCGTCGACGTCATCGAGGGGCGGGCCGTCCAGCTCGTCCAGGGGGTGGCCGGCTCCGAGAAGGCGTTCGGCGACGCCCTCGAGGCGGCTCTGCGCTGGCAGGAGGGCGGCTCGCAGTGGCTGCACCTCGTCGACCTCGATGCCGCCTTCGGCCGCGGCTCCAACGCCGATCTCCTCGCGCGGATCGTCGACTCCGTGGAGATGAAGGTCGAGATGTCGGGCGGCATCCGCGACGACGCCTCCCTCGACCGCGCGATGGCCACCGGCTGCCGCCGGGTCAACATCGGCACCGCCGCGCTCGAGGACCCCGACTGGTGCGCCAAGGCGATCGCGACGTACGGCGACCGGGTGGCCGTGGGTCTCGACGTCCGCGGCCGCACGCTCGCGGCCCGCGGATGGACCCGTGAGGGCGGCGACCTCTACGAGGTGCTCGCGAGGCTCGACGCGGAGGGCTGCGCCCGCTACGTCGTGACGGACGTCAACAAGGACGGGATGCTCCAGGGTCCCAACCTCCAGCTTCTGCGCGACGTCTGCGCGGTCACCGACCGTCCGGTGGTCGCCTCGGGCGGCATCACCACGCTCGACGACCTGCGCGCCCTCGCCGGACTGGCCGGCATCGGCGTCGAGGGCGCGATCGTCGGGACGGCGCTGTACGCCGGCAACTTCACCCTCCCCGAGGCGCTCCAGGCCGTCTCCGAAGCAGACCCGGGCAGCGCTCGGTGACGCTGGCGATCCGTGTCATTCCCTGCCTCGACGTCGACGCCGGCCGCGTCGTCAAGGGGGTCAACTTCGTCGACCTCCGTGATGCCGGCGACCCGGTGGAGATGGCCCGCGTCTACGACGCCGAGGGCGCCGACGAGCTCACCTTCCTCGACATCACCGCGTCCTCCGACGCCCGCGCGACGACGTTCGACGTCGTGTCGCAGACGGCCGAGCAGGTTTTCATCCCGCTGACGGTCGGCGGCGGCGTACGCACCGTCGACGACGTCGACCGGCTCCTGCGAGCCGGCGCCGACAAGGTCGGGGTCAACACGGCGGCTCTCCAGCGACCGGAGCTGATCGCCGAGATCGCCCATCGTTTCGGCAACCAGGTGCTCGTGCTGAGCGTCGATGCGCGCCGTGCCGCCGACCAGCCGTCCGGCTTCGAGGTCACCACCCACGGCGGGCGGCAGTCCGCCGGACGCGACGCCATCGCCTGGGTGCGCGCCGCGACCGAGCTCGGCATCGGCGAGGTGCTCCTCAACTCGATGGACGCCGACGGCACCCGCGACGGGTTCGACCTGGAGATGATCCGGGCCGCCCGCACCGTCACCGGGGTGCCGCTGATCGCGAGCGGGGGCGCCGGCACGCCGGAGCACTTCTGCGAGGCGGTCGACGCCGGGGCGGACGCTCTTCTCGCCGCCAGCGTTTTCCACTTCGGCACCCTGACGGTCGGCGACGTCAAGAGTGCGCTTCGCAACGCCGGGCACGTCGTCCGGTGAGCTCCGCGCAGGTCTCCCCCCGTACGGCGAGCCGACCGGCCCGCAGCGTCACCCGGCGCGGCTTCGGCATCATCGGGCGAGGCGTGGCCGAGGAGCGCCGTCGCTTCGCGCTCGCGGTCGTCGGATCTCTCGTCTACGGCGCGATGACGGTGGCCGACGCCTGGGTGCTCGGGTGGGCGACCGACCACGTGGTGGTCCCGTCGTTCCGTGACGGCGAGCTCGCCACCGGCGCTGCCGTCGTCGCGAGCCTGCTCTTCATCTCGGTCGCCCTGCTCCGGGCCTGGGGCGTGATCGTGCGCCGTCTGGTCGGCGGCATCGTCTACTACCGGCTCATGGCCTCGTACCGCCGCAAGGTCACCCGCCGCTATCTCGCGCTGCCGATGTCGTGGCACGCCCGCCACCCGACCGGCCAGCTGCTGTCCAACGCCAACGCCGACGTCGAGGCCACCTGGGCGGTGATGATGCCGCTTCCGATGGCGGTCGGCGTCGCGGCGATGCTCGTCACCGCCGTGGCGGCGATGCTCACCGCCGACATCGTGCTCACCGTCGTCGGTCTCGTGGTCTTCCCCCTGCTGTTCACCATCAACGTCGGCTACCAGCGCCTGCTGTCACCGCGGGTGACCCGCGCCCAGGAGCTGCGCGGCCGGGTCAGCGCCGTCGCGCACGAGTCGTTCGACGGAGCCCTGGTCGTCAAGACGCTCGGCCGCGAGGACGAGGAGACCGCGCGCTTCGCCGCCGTCACGAGAGAGCTCCGCGACGCCAACGTGGCCTCGGGCCGGATCCGTTCGGTCTTCGACCCCCTGATCGAGATGCTCCCCAACCTCGCGGTCCTGCTCGTCGTGGTGATCGGCGTCGAGCGGGTGATCGCCGGTGACATCGAGGCGGGCGCCGTGGTGCAGGTCGCCTACCTCTTCACGGTCGTGGGCTTCCCGGTCCGCGCCTTCGGGTGGGTGCTCGGAGAGCTCCCACGCACCGTCGTCGGATGGGACCGTATCCAGGCTGTCCTCCGCGCGACGGGCGACATGCCGTACGGCCGTGAGGGGCTGCCCGGGGACGGTGCGCTCCGCGTCGACGTCGAGGCGGTGGCCTACGGGTACGAGCCGGGCCGCCCGGTGCTCCAGGACCTCAGCTTCACGCTCGAGCCCGGCACGGTCACCGCGGTCGTCGGGCTGACCGGATCGGGCAAGAGCACCCTCGCGTCCCTCCTCGACCGTCTGGTCGACCCGGAGGAGGGCACGATCCGCCTGGACGGCACCGACATCGCGTCACTGACCCACGACGCGCTCGCCGAGGCGGTCGCGCTGGTGCCGCAGCACACGTTCGTCTTCGACGACACCGTTCGCGACAACATCACCCTCGGCGCGGACGTCGATGACGCACGCGTGCGTGAGGTGCTGGAGCTGACCCAGGCGAGCGGGTTCGTCGACGCCCTCCCGGACGGCCTCGACACGCAGCTGGGGGAGCGCGGCACCACGCTTTCCGGTGGTCAGCGCCAGCGGCTCGCGCTCGCCCGCGCCCTCGTCCGCGACCCCAGGCTGCTCGTCCTCGACGATGCCACCAGTGCCCTCGACCCCGACGTCGAGCAGCGGATCCTGTCCGCGCTCGCCCGCTCCACCGCCTCCGGCGCCGGACCGACGGTGTTCATCGTCGCCTACCGCAAGGCCACCATCTCCCTCGCCGACGAGGTGCTCTTCCTGCGTGGAGGGAAGGTCGTCGACCGCGGCACCCACGCCGAGCTGGTCGCGCGCTCGCCGGAGTACGCCGACATCGTCCAGGCCTACGACCAGACCCGGGAGGCGCCGTGAGCACGCAGACGACGGCCACGCCGACCGCACCGCCCATGACCGGTGTCGGCGGTGGCGGAGCGCCCCGGGTCCGCGGGCTCGACGTCATCCGCCGAGGGTTCGCGCTGTCGCCCGCCCTCTCCAAAGGGCTTCCCCTCACCCTGCTCCTCGCCGCGCTGAGCACGGTCGGCGGCGCCGTGGTCCCGATCGTCGTCCAGGTCGCGATCGACCGCGGCCTTGCCACCGAGGGCGGGCCCGACGAGGGTGTGGTGCTGCGATGGAGCGCCGTGGCCGCCCTCGTCGTCCTTCTCACCGCCGTGTGCGCGTGGGCGATGAAGGTCCGGCTCTTCTCCGCCAGCGAGCGAGGGCTCTCAGAGCTGCGGATCAAGGCGTTCCGCCACGTGCACGACCTGTCGATCCTCACCCAGAACCACGAGCGCCGGGGCGCGCTGGTCTCGCGTGTCACGTCCGACATCGACCAGGTGTCGCTGTTCCTCCAGTTCAACGGGATCATGATCGTCACCAGCGTCGGCCAGGTCGCCGTCGCGACCCTGATCATGGCGTTCTACAGCTGGGAGCTCACGCTCGTCGTCTGGGCCTGCTTCGTCCCGCTGGTCCTCACGTTGGTGCTGCTCCAGGGTCGGATGTCGCGGGCGTACGACCATGCGCGTGCCACGGTCGGCACGATGCTGGGCGTGATCGCCGAGCCGGTGGTCGGCGCATCCGTCGTCCGCGCGTACGCCGTGGAGCGCCGCACCCAGCGCCGCATCGACGAGGCCATCGACACCAACCTGCGGGCCAACGTGCGGGCACAGCGGCTGGTCGCCGGCACCTTCGCCTCGGCGGGGATCGCGGGAGGCCTCGCCAACGCGGCCGTCATCGTCGTCGGCGTGCTGCTCGGCGTGGCTGGAGACCTGACCCTGGGCGGCGTGATCGCCTTCGCGTTCCTCGTGTCGCTGTTCGTCGGTCCCGTCCAGACCGCGACCCAGGTGCTGACCGAGGCCCAGAACGCGATCTCGTCCTGGCGCCGGGTGATCGAGATCCTCGACACGCCCGCTGACATCCGTGACCCGGGCGAGGGGCGGTCGGTCCTGCCCGGCGGTGCCCTCGAGGTCGGGTTCGAAGGCGTGCGCTTCGCCTACCCGGGTGGTCCGGACGTGCTCCACGACCTCGACGTCACCATCCCCGCCGAGCAGAGGGTGGCCGTCGTCGGCGAGACCGGTTCCGGCAAGAGCACGTTCGCGAAGCTCCTCACGCGCCTGACCGACCCGTCGGACGGCCGGGTGACGCTCGACGGCGTCGACCTGCGAGACATCGGTTTCGCGACCCTGCGCAAGCGGGTGGTGATGGTGCCGCAGGAGGGCTTTCTCTTCGACGCGTCGCTCGCCGAGAACCTCCGCTACGGGGACCTCGACGCGTCTCCCGAGCGCATGCGCGAGGCCTTCGCCGCGTTGCAGATCGACGACTGGTTCATGTCCCTGCCGGACGGGCTCGACACCCAGGTCGGGCAGCGTGGCGAGTCGATGTCGGCGGGTGAGCGGCAGCTCGTCTCGCTCGTCCGCGCCTACCTCGCCGATCCTGATCTGCTGGTTCTCGACGAGGCGACGAGCGCGGTCGACCCGCAGACCGAGATGCGGGCGTCACGGGCGCTGGAGCACCTGCTGGCCGGCCGGACGTCGGTGGTGATCGCTCACCGTCTCTCGACCGCCGAGGCGGCCGACCGGGTGCTCGTCTTCGATGCGGGACGCCTCGTGGAGGACGGACCGCACGCCCGGCTCGCCGCCGGTCACGGGACGTACGCCCGCCTGCACGCCTCCTGGGTGGCCCAGGCCCACCTGGGCATCGAGGCGTCGCCCTCGCCCGACGGCCTCGACGACGCCGCTGGTGCTGCCTGGGACAATGGCTGGCGTGACTGACTCCGCACGCCTCGACCCTGCGATCGCCGCTCGCCTCAAGCGGGACGCCGACGGTCTCGTCCCCGCCGTCGTCCAGGAGGCGGACACGCGCGAGGTCCTCATGGTCGGGTGGATGGACGACGAGGCGCTGCGTCGCACGCTGACCTCGGGGCGTTCGACGTTCTGGAGCCGCAGTCGGCGGGAGTACTGGGTCAAGGGCGCCACCTCGGGCCACGTCCAGGAGGTGCGCGAGGTCCGGCTGGACTGTGACGGCGACACCCTTCTCGTCACGGTGGCGCAGACCGGTCCCGCCTGCCACACAGGGGCACGGACCTGCTTCGACGACGACGTGCTGCTGGGGTCGGAGCGGTGAACCGCCGCGGTTACGGCCTGACCGTCCTGCTCGGCGTGGTGGGAGCGGCGGCGGCCTTCTTCGCCGCGTCGCAGCCTTGGTCGAAGGTCACGGTGGAGACCCAGGGTCTCGCCCGCGACGCGGTCTCGGTGAGCGGCAACGACGCACTCCCGGTGGTCGGCGGGCTCGCCCTCGTCGCGCTCGCCGGCAGCGTCGCCGTGCTCGCGAGCGCCGGTCGGGTCCGGACCGGCGTGGGTCTCCTGGTGGCGCTCGCGTCCGTCGGCGCGATCGTGGTCGTGGCGACCGGCGGTGATGCCGTCCACGACGCGCTGGTCACGTCGCTCGCCGACTCGCCCGCGATGGCAGGTGACGCCGCGCTGCAGGATCGGCTCGCCGACCGGGCGACCGGCACGGCCTGGCGATGGGCGTGCCTCGTCGCGCTCGTCCTCCCCGCGCTGGCCGGGCTCGCGGTCGTGCGCTGGGGCCGGGGCTGGCCGTCGATGGGGCGCCGCTACGACTCCGTGGGGCAGCAGCGGGCCCAGACCGACGAGGACCCGTGGAAGGCACTCGACCGGGGCGAGGACCCGACCGTCTAGGCTGAGCGGCATCCCCCTGACGCTCGCCTGCGAGCACGACCCGTCGTAGAGAGGTTTGCACGATGCATGGTTCCTCCCCGGCCGCTTGGACTGCGGTCGTCATCTGCCTGATCGGTTTCACCGTCGGCGGTGTGGCGCTGCTGATGGGCCCCGCCTGGGTGCTGTTCTGGATCGGCGTCGCGCTCGTCCTCGGCTCGGCCCTCGTCGGCAAGGTGATGTCTGCGGCGGGTCTCGGCGCGAAGGAGCACTGATTCCGCCAGACTTCGGCCGTACGCACATCCCACCGCTCGAGCGGTGGTGACCCCGAGGGAGATCCCGTGTCCGACCAACCGCCGTACCCGCCGCAGCAGCCCGCGCCGTACGGCCAGCAGCCACCGCCGTTCGGCCAGCAGCCCCCGCCCGGCTATGGCCAGCAGCCGCCGCAGGGCTACGGCCAGCCGCCGCAGGGCTACGGTCCGCCGCCGCAGGGCTACGGTCCGCAGCCGCCGCAGTACGGCCAGTACGGGGGGAGCGGCTATGGGCAGGTCCAGGACTACCAGCCTCCGGCGCCGTACGCGGGCTGGTGGTCACGGGTCGGTGCGCTCCTCATCGACGGGATCATCGCGTGGCTCATCATGATCATCCCGGTGGTCATCGGCGCCGTCATGATGGGTGCGGCGACGGAGACCGAGACCGACTCCTTCGGCACGACGACCAGCGAGGTCAGCAACAGCGGCCTCATGACCGCCGGCGTGATCATCCTGATCCTCGGTTTCCTCGTCGGTCTCGCGTTCCAGATCTGGAACCAGGGCACCCGCCAGGGCAAGGGCGGCCAGAGCATCGGCAAGCAGATTCTCGGCATCAAGGTCGTCGACCTGAAGACCGGTCAGCCACAGGGCGCCGGCACAGGCGTGCTGCGCTGGCTGCTCTACAGCGTGCTGTCCAGCCTGTGCTTCCTCGACCTCCTCTGGCCCCTGTGGGACAAGAAGAAGCAGACCTGGCACGACATGATCGTGTCGTCGGTGGTCGTGAAGGCGTGACCATGCCGGTGGAGGTCCCGCCCCGCGTCTCCAGGTGGCGTGCCCTGCGCACGCCGGCCCTGGTCGGGGCGGGCGGGATCGCCGCCGCGGCACTGCTGCACTTCCGTGACCCGAACACGTCCGGGAGCTACGGCTTCTGCCCGTTCCAGGCCGTGACGGGCTGGGCCTGCCCCGGTTGCGGTGGGCTGCGTGCCGTCCACGCCCTCACCGACCTGGATGTGGGTGCCGCTCTCTCGAGCAACGTCCTGGCGGTCCTGCTCGTCGCGACCCTCGCCGTCGCGTTCGCCCTGTGGATCCCTCGTCGGCTCCGCGACGCCCGAGCGCCGATGATCGCGATCACGTCGCGTGTCGGCGTGGTGCTGATCGTGGTCGGCTTCGTCTTCACCGTGGTCCGCAACACCCCGTGGGGCTCGTCGCTGGCTCCCTAGTGCCCGGAGCGACGAAGCGCCCCTCACCGCAGGTGCGGTGAGGGGCGCTTCGCGTCGACCGGCTAGTTGCCGGCCGAGAAGACGAATCGCACGAGCACGGTGAGGACCCAGAGGACGACGGCGATGATGCCGATGATGAGGCCTGCCTGGGCAAGGCCGCCTCCGGTGAGACGGCCGTTCGAGGCGTCGATCTCCGCCTTGGCGCTACGGCCGAGGATGATGCCGACGATGCCGAGCGGGCCGCAGCAGAGGCCCAGGATGCCCGTGACCAGCGCCCAGATCGCCTTGGGCGAGTTCTTGGGCGGCTCGCCGTACGGCCCATCGCCCTGAGGCGTGTAGCCGTAGCCGCCGGGGGGCTGGTCGCCGTAGCCGCCGGGGGGCTGGTTGCCATACCCGCCGGGGGGCTGATCGCCGTAGCCGCCCTGAGACGGGTCGTATCGGGGCGGGTCGTTGTCGGGTGGTGTCGGCCCACCGGGCGGGGGATAGCTCATGGTGCTCCTTCATCAGGCGCTGGGAGTCCCGCATTCTGCCGTACGCCTCGGCGGGTGCGCACCGTGGCTCCCGGTGCGCCTGGTGTCCGGAGGGCGAGCCGTCGCGCGTCGCGGCGAGGGGGCGGTGTCCTGGTGGAAGCCGGGCTGGATACGCTGTGAGGCAGGTCGGTCACGTCGGGGAGCGTGCGCCGGCGTCCACGGGTGGGAAGGCAGGGCCGCGATGTCTGTTCTTGACGACATCCTTGCGGGAGTTCTCGAGGACCTCGAGGAGCGGATGGCTACCATCCCCCTCGCCGACCTGAAGGAGCGCGCCGGACGCCAGGACCCGGCCCTCGATCCGATGCCGGCCTTCCGCGCCGACGGTGTCTCCGTGATCGCCGAGGTCAAGCGTGCCAGCCCGTCCAAGGGATCGTTGGCCGACATCAAGGACCCGGCGGCGCTCGCGGTGGACTACGCCGCGGGAGGTGCCGCAGCGATCTCGGTCCTGACCGAGCAGCGTCGCTTCTCGGGGAGCCTCGACGATCTCCGCGCGGTGCGGGCCCAGGTCGACTGCCCGGTGCTCCGCAAGGACTTCATCACCACCTCCTACCAGCTGTGGGAGGCGCGGGCAGCCGGGGCCGACATGGCGCTCCTGATCGTCGCCGCCCTCGACCAGTCGGCGCTCGAGTCGCTGATCGAGCGGGCCAGGTCCATCGGCCTCACCCCGCTGGTGGAGGTCCACGACGAGGACGAGGTCGAGCGGGCGATCGACGCGGGAGCGACCCTCGTGGGTGTCAACGCCCGCAACCTCAAGACGCTCGAGGTCGACCGCACGACGTTCTCACGCCTCGCGCCACGGATCCCCGACTCCGTCGTCAAGATCGCCGAGTCCGGTGTCCGTGACACCAAGGACGTCATCGAGTACGCCCGCGCGGGGGCCCAGGTCGTCCTGGTCGGCGAGACCCTGGTCACCGGCGGCAACCCGCGCTCGACGGTGGCCGACCTGGTGGCGGCCGGATCCCACCCGGCGCTGCAGCACCGATGGTGACCGGACTCGCTCCGGCCTCCGTCTCCCGTCGCACCTCGTGTTGACGCCACCTGCAAGGATCGATCTATGAGTAGTTCCGCGGCCTCGGCCGGCACCAGCCCTTCGACGCTCCCCGACGCGCACGGCCACTTCGGCCAGTTCGGGGGACGGTTCATGCCCGAGGCGCTCATCGCGCCCCTCGACGAGCTCGAGCGAGCATGGCGTGAGGCCAAGGCCGACCCGACCTTCACCGGCGAGCTCGACCGGATGCTCCGCGAGTACGCCAACGTGCCGAGCCCGCTCTACGAGGCGACCCGGCTGTCGGAGCGGGCCGGTGCGCGCATCCTGCTCAAGCGTGAGGACCTCAACCACACCGGGGCCCACAAGATCCGCAACGTCCTCGGCCAGGCCCTGCTCACCCGCCGGATGGGAAAGCGTCGCGTGATCGCCGAGACCGGTGCGGGCCAGCACGGCGTCGCGACGGCCACCGCCTGCGCGTATCTCGATCTCGAGTGCGTCGTCTACATGGGCGAGGTCGACACCGAGCGCCAGGCGCTCAACGTCGCCCGCATGCAGATGCTCGGTGCCACCGTCGTGCCGGTGACCACCGGCAGCCGCACGCTGAAGGACGCCATCAACGAGGCGCTGCGCGACTGGGTCGGCACCGTCGACGACACGCACTACCTCCTGGGCACCGCTGCCGGCGCCCACCCGTTCCCGGAGATCGTCCGCGACCTCGTGCGGGGGATCGGCGACGAGGCCCGCGCTCAGATGTTCGAGCTGACCGGCTCGCTCCCCGACGCCGCCGCCGCGTGCGTCGGCGGCGGGTCCAACGCGATCGGGCTCTTCGCCGCCTTCGTCGGCGACGCCGACGTCCGGCTGTACGGGTTCGAGGCTGGTGGCGACGGGTTCGAGACCGGGCGCCACGCCGCGACGATCACGGCCGGTGACGTCGGCGTCCTGCACGGCACACGTTCCTACCTGTTGCAGGACGAGGACGGGCAGACGATGGAGTCGCACTCGATCTCGGCAGGCCTGGACTACCCGGGGGTTGGTCCCGAGCACGCCTACCTCGCCGAGACGGGCCGGGCGACGTACGAGCCGGTGACCGACGACGAGGCGATGGCCGCCTTCGACCTGCTCTGCAAGACCGAGGGGATCATCCCCGCGATCGAGTCCGCGCACGCGATCGCGGGCGCGCTGCGGATCGCACCGCAGCTCGCCGAGACGCTCGGGCGCACGCCGACGATTCTGGTGAACCTGTCCGGTCGCGGTGACAAGGACGTCCACACCGCCGGTGAGCACTTCGGCCTGCTCGCCGAGGATGACGCATGAGCCGGTTGGACGAGGTCCTCGCGAAGACCCGCGCGGAGGGTCGCCCCGCACTCGTCGGCTACCTGCCGGCGGGCTTCCCGGACAAGCAGACGGCCATCGAGGCGATGGTCGCGATGGTCGACGCCGGTGTCGACATCGTCGAGATCGGGCTGCCCTACTCCGACCCGGTGATGGACGGGCCGACCATCCAGAAGGCGGCCGACGCGGCGTTGCGCGCCGGCACCCGGATCGCCGACGTGTTCGACACCGTGGAGGCTGTCGCCGCCACGGGGGCGCCCACCCTGGTCATGACCTACTGGAACCCGGTCGAGCGCATCGGCGTCGACACGTTCGCCTCCCGGCTCGCGGCTGCGGGAGGTGCGGGCCTGATCACGCCGGACCTCATCCCCGACGAGGCCGGTGAGTGGGTCGCCGCAGCCTCTGCGCACGGCCTCGACCGGGTGTTCCTCGTCGCGCCCTCCTCGACCGACGAGCGCATCGCGATGACCGGTGCCGCGTCGAGCGGGTTCCTCTATGCGACCTCGGTCATGGGAGTGACGGGCGCGCGCACCGCGACGAGCACGGCGGCGCCGGCGCTGGTCGAACGCGTCCGACGCCTCACTGACATCCCGATCGGCGTCGGTCTGGGGGTCAGCAACGGTGACCAGGCCGCGGACGTGGGTCGCTTCGCCGACGCGGTGATCGTCGGCTCCGCCCTGGTGGCGTGCCTGCTCCAGGCTGGTTCCGACCGCCCCGCGGGTGTGGCCGCCGTCCGCAGCCTCGCCCAGGACCTCCGCGCCGGCGTCGAGCGGGCTCGTGCCGACGTTCACAGCCCAGAAGAGGGAGCTCCCGCGTGATCCTCGCGTCCATCCCGAGCCCGGCCGAGTCGGTCTGGCACATCGGGCCGTTCCCGTTGCGGGCGTACGCGCTGTGCATCATCGCCGGCGTCGTCGCTGCGATCGTGGTCGGAGACCGCCGATTCCAGGCTCGCGGCGGCAAGCCCGGAGCCGTCGCCGACGTCGCGGTCTGGGCGATCCCCTTCGGCCTCGTCGGCGCTCGGCTCTACCACGTGGCGACCAACCCTGAGCTCTACTTCGGCGAGGGTCGAGAGCCGATCCGGGCGCTCTACGTCTGGGAGGGTGGCCTCGGGGTCTGGGGTGCGATCGCGCTCGGCGCGCTCGGCGCCTACATCGGTTGCCGTCGCCAAGGCATCCGCTTCGCTCCCTTCGCCGACGCGCTCGCTCCTGCGGTCCTGCTCGCCCAGGCCATCGGTCGCCTCGGCAACTGGTTCAACCAGGAGCTGTTCGGCAGCCCGACCGACCTCCCGTGGGGCCTGGAGATCGATGCTGCCCACCGTCCCGCGGACGTGGCGCAGTACGAGACGTTCCACCCCACCTTCCTCTACGAGTCCCTGTGGAACCTCCTCGGCTTCTTCGTGCTCATCTGGGCCGACCGACGGTTCCGGCTCGGCGGCGGCCGCGTCGTCGCGCTGTACGTCGCGATCTACACCGCGGGCCGGTTCTGGATCGAAGGTCTTCGGATCGACACCGCCCACGAGTTCCTCGGGCTCCGGCTCAACCAGTGGACGTCGATCGTGCTGTTCGTGGCCGCGGTCGCGTTGTTCGTCTGGTTGACCCGGACCGGTCGTGGCGACCGCGAGACGACCGTCCAGATCGACGGGCGCGACCACGACGGCGCGTCCGACGGTGACGACAGCGGTGCTGCCGAGGACCCCGCGGAGGACCGGACGACGTCGTCCGGCGACCATGAGACGAGCCGTGCCCGGGATGACGGCGACGAGCCGCGGTCGTAGGTTCAGGGCATGAGCGACCGCCGCACGCCCGACGACGCGCCGGACCAGCCGTCGTACCCGCTGCCCGATCCGGCGACCATCGGGAGCGAGCACCCCGACGTCACAGGCGGCTGGCTCCGACCAGCGGTCTTCGGCGCCTCGGACGGACTGGTCTCCAACTTCGCGCTGATCATGGGCATGGCAGGCGGGACCACCGACCCGAAGCCCGTGATCCTCGCGGGCTTCGCCGGACTGGCCGCGGGCGCCTTCTCCATGGCGGTGGGGGAGTACACCTCCGTCGCCAGCCAGGCAGAGTTCGCACGCGCGGAGGTCGAGCGGGAGAGCCGAGAGATCGCCCGCCATGACCGTGCCGAGCAGGCGGAGCTCGCGTCCATGTTCGTCGCCAAGGGCGTCGACGAGGACGTGGCGCGCGAGGTGGCGCAGCAGATCCACTCCGATCCCGAGAACGCCGTGCGGGTGCATGCGCGAGAGGAGTTCGGGGTCGACCTCACCGACCTCCCGTCGCCGATGCTTGCCGCGGGTTCCTCGTTCCTGTCCTTCGCCGTCGGGGCCATCATCCCGCTCGTACCCCTGCTCTTCGGGATCGTCTCGGTCGTTCCGACGGTCACGGTGTCCCTGCTCGCGCTGTTCGGCGTCGGCGCCGTCGTCACCGCGATCACCGACCGGCCCTGGTGGTTCGGCGGGCTGCGCCAGCTGATCCTCGGTGGAGCTGCCGCCGGCCTCACGTTCCTCGTCGGCAGTCTCGTCGGGGGAGTGGCCGTCTGAGTCCGATTCGTACCAGCGGGTCGCCAGCGGCAACAATCGTGTAACCTGAGCAGGCCATAGAGGGCCACTGTCGTCCCTTCGGTGTGGTTGTTCCCCGCTGACGGACTGGCCCTCGCGTTCGACGTGAGTCCCCCGTCCGCAGCACCATCGCGAAGACGACGGGAGAAGAGCGGCATGCGCGGGATTCCCCCAGCTCAAGGCCTGTACTCCGGCGAGGACGAGCACGACGCCTGTGGCGTCGCCTTCGTCGCGACACTGACCGGCCAGGCCAGCCACGAGATCGTGGCACAGGGCCTCACGGCCCTGCGCAACCTCGACCACCGCGGCGCCGTGGGCGCCGAGGTCGACTCCGGCGACGGCGCCGGCATCCTCATCCAGGTTCCGCACGCGTTCCTGCGTGACGCGGTCGACTTCGCGCTCCCCGACCCGGGGGCGTACGCCGTCGGCACGGCGTTCCTGCCCGTCGACGCGGCGCTCTCGGAGGCGGCACGCGAGGGTGTCGAGCGGCTCGCCGCGGAGGAGAGCCTCACGGTGCTCGGATGGCGTGAGGTCCCGGTGAATCCCGGCATCCTGGGGGCGACCGCGCGAGGCGCGATGCCCTCGTTCGCCCAGCTGTTCGTCGCCGACGCCGACGGGGAGCGTACGGGGATCGATCTCGACCGCCGCGCCTTCGCACTGCGCAAGCGCGCCGAGCACGAGCTCGACGTCTACTTCGCGTCGCTGTCGGCCCGCACCCTGACCTACAAGGGCATGCTGACCACCGACCAGCTCGACCACTTCTTCCCCGACCTCACTGACGCTCGGATGGCCTCGGCGCTCGCCGTGGTCCACAGCCGCTTCTCGACCAACACGTTCCCGAGCTGGCCGCTGGCCCACCCGTTCCGCTTCATCGCGCACAACGGCGAGATCAACACCGCCCGCGGCAACCGCAACTGGATGCGGGCCCGCGAGGCTCTGCTCGAGTCGTCCTTGATCCCGGGCGACCTGAGCCGACTCTTCCCGATCGTCGACCCGGAGGACTCCGACTCGGCGTCGTTCGACGAGGCGCTCGAGCTGCTGCACCTCGGCGGTCGCAGCCTCCCTCACGCGATGATGATGATGATCCCGGAGGCCTGGGAGAACAATCCGGTGATGGACCCGCGGCTGCGGGCGTTCTACGAGTTCCACTCGACGATGATGGAGCCGTGGGACGGGCCGGCCTGTGTCGTCTTCACCGACGGCACGCAGATCGGCGCGGTCCTCGACCGCAACGGGCTGCGACCGGGACGCTACTGGCAGACCGAGGACGGACTCGTGGTCCTCGCATCCGAGGCCGGCGTCCTCGACCTCGACCCGGCGACGATCGTCAGCAAGGGCCGGTTGGAGCCGGGTCAGATGTTCCTCCTCGATCTCGAGGAGAAGCGTGTGGTGACCAACGACGAGATCAAGCACGAGCTCGCCGGTGCCCACCCGTACGACGAGTGGCTCTACTCCGGCCTCGTCCGCTTCTCGGACCTCCCCGACATCGAGCACGTCGTCCACACCCATGCCTCGGTGACGCGACGCCAGCAGGTCTTCGGATACACCGAGGAGGAGCTGCGCATCCTCCTCGCGCCGATGGCACGCACGGGTGCCGAGCCGATCGGGTCGATGGGCACCGACACGCCGATCGCGGTGCTGTCGGACCGGTCGCGGCTGCTCTTCGACTACTTCAACCAGCTGTTCGCCCAGGTCACCAACCCGCCGCTCGACGCCATCCGTGAGGAGCTCGTCACGTCGCTGCTGAGCACGGTCGGTGCCGAGGGCAACCTGCTCGAGGCGACGCCGGCGTCGTGCCGGCAGCTCCAGATGTCGTTCCCGGTGATCACCAACGACGAGCTGGCCAAGATCCGCCACGTCAACCGGCACGGCAACATGCCCGGGCTCTCGACGTACGTGGTCCGTGGCCTGTACGACGTCGCCGGTGGTGCCGACGCGATGCGCGCACGGCTCGACGAGCTGTGCACCGAGGTCTCGGCGGCCATCGCCGACGGTGCGCGCATCATCGTGCTGTCGGACCGGCACGCCAACCACGAGCTCGCGCCGATCCCGTCGCTGCTGATGACCGGCGCCGTGCACCACCACCTGGTGCGCGAGAAGACTCGCACCCGGGTCGGGCTCCTCGTCGAGGCCGGCGACGTGCGCGAGGTCCACCACGTCGCCCTGCTGCTCGGCTACGGCGCCTCGGCGGTCAATCCCTACCTCGCGCTCGAGACTGCGGAGGATCTCGCCCGCAACGCCGTCTACATCGACGGTGTCACGCCCGAGAAGGCGGTCGCCAACCTGCGCTATGCCCTCGGCAAGGGGGTGCTCAAGGTGATGTCCAAGATGGGCGTCTCGACCGTCGCCTCGTACACGGGCGCGCAGATCTTCGAGGCGGTCGGACTGTCCGCCGCGCTCGTCGACCGCTACTTCAGCGGGACGACGTCGCGACTCGGCGGCATCGACCTCGACGTCGTCGCCGAGGAGGTGCGCACCCGGCACGCGAAGGCGTACCCGACGGCGGGCATCTCGGCCTCGCGTCGCCAGCTCGACGTCGGCGGCGAGTACCAGTGGCGTCGTGGAGGTGCGGAGCATCTCTTCGACCCCGAGACCGTCTTCCGGCTCCAGCACTCCACGCGGGCAGGTCGCTACGACGTCTTCAAGCAGTACACCGAGCGCGTCGACGACCAGTCGGAGCGTCTGATGACCTTGCGCGGTCTGCTCAAGCTCAGGGAGGGCGCCCGCCCGCCGGTGCCGGTCGACGAGGTCGAGCCGGTCTCAGCGATCGTCACGCGGTTCTCCACCGGCGCGATGTCGTACGGCTCCATCAGCCAGGAGGCGCACGAGACCCTCGCGATCGCGATGAACCGTCTGGGCGGCAAGTCCAACACCGGTGAGGGCGGCGAGGATCCCGACCGCCTGTACGACCCGGAGCGGCGCAGCGCCATCAAGCAGGTCGCCTCGGGCCGGTTCGGCGTCACCGCCGAGTACCTCACCAACGCCGACGACATCCAGATCAAGATGGCCCAGGGCGCCAAGCCGGGCGAGGGCGGTCAGCTGCCGGGGCCCAAGGTCTATCCCTGGGTCGCGAGGACGCGCCACTCCACGCCCGGTGTCGGCCTCATCTCGCCGCCCCCGCACCACGACATCTACTCGATCGAGGACCTCAAGCAGCTCATCCACGACCTCAAGAACGCGAACCCGTCGGCGCGGGTCCACGTCAAGTTGGTCGCGGAGGTCGGCGTCGGCACCGTCGCCGCCGGTGTGTCCAAGGCCCACGCCGACGTCGTCCTCATCTCGGGCAACGACGGCGGCACCGGTGCTTCCCCGCTGACGTCGTTGAAGCACGCCGGTGGTCCGTGGGAGCTGGGCCTCGCGGAGACCCAGCAGACGCTGCTGCTCAACGGTCTGCGCGACCGCATCGTCGTGCAGGCCGACGGCCAGCTCAAGACCGGACGCGACGTCGTCGTCGCCGCGCTGCTCGGTGCGGAGGAGTTCGGCTTCGCCACCGCGCCGCTGGTGGTGTCCGGGTGCATCATGATGCGGGTCTGCCACCTCGACACCTGCCCCGTGGGCGTGGCCACCCAGAACCGCGAGCTCCGGAAGATGTACTCGGGCAAGCCGGAGTTCGTCGTGAACTTCTTCGAGTACATCGCGCAGGAGGTGCGGGAGTACCTCGCGGCGCTCGGCTTCCGCTCCATCGAGGAGGCCGTGGGACACGCCGAGATGCTCGACACCCGCGAGGCGATCGCTCACTGGAAGGCCAGCGGGCTCGACCTGGCGCCGATCCTGCACGTGCCCGAGCTGCCCGAGGGCACGCCTCGGCACCACACCGTCGGTCAGGACCACGGCCTGGAGCGAGCGCTCGACAACGAGCTGATCGCCCTCTCGGCCGACGCCCTGGAGCGGGGCGAGCCGGTGCGGGCCCAGCTGGAGATCCGCAACGTCAACCGCACCGTCGGCACGATGCTCGGCCACGAGGTGACCAAGCGCTACCGCGGGGCGGGCCTGCCTGACGACACGATCGACATCACGTTCACCGGCTCCGCCGGTCAGTCGTTCGGCGCCTTCGTCCCTCGCGGCATCACGCTGCGGCTCGAGGGTGACGGCAACGACTACGTGGGCAAGGGCCTGTCCGGCGGGCGCCTCGTGATCCGTCCTCCCCGTGAGGCGCGGTTCGCCGCCGAGGAGCAGATCATCGCCGGCAACGTCATCGGGTACGGCGCCACCAGCGGCGAGATCTTCGTCCGCGGACGCGCCGGCGAGCGGTTCTGCGTCCGCAACTCGGGAGCGACCGCGGTCGTCGAGGGCGTCGGCGACCACGCCTGCGAGTACATGACCGGTGGCCGCGTGGTGATCCTCGGCAGCACCGGCCGCAACGTCGCGGCGGGCATGAGCGGGGGAGTCGCGTACGTCCTCGACCTCGACCCCGACCTCGTCAACCGTGAGCTGGTCGAGGTCCACGAGGTCGGTGCGCCCGACGAGCTCAAGGCACTCGTGACGCGCCATGCCGAGGAGACCGGCTCGGAGGTGGCAGCGGCGCTGCTGGCCGACTGGGAGACCGCGCTGGCACGATTCTCCGAGGTGATGCCGATGGACTACCGCAGGGTGCTGCAGGCGCGAGCCGCAGCCGAGGAGGCCGGTCTCGGCGAGGACGAGACCACCGCAGCGATGATGGAGGCAGCGATCCGTGGCTGATCCGAAGGGTTTCATGAAGACGCCGCGCGAGGTCGCGCCGCGCCGTCCGGTCGGAGACCGGATCCACGACTGGAAAGAGGTCTATCCGGGCAGCCCGGGGCGTGCCCTCCTGCCGATCATCACGCAGCAGGCGGGACGCTGCATGGACTGCGGCATCCCGTTCTGCCACTCCGGCTGTCCGCTGGGCAACCTGATCCCGGAGTGGAACGACCTCGTCTGGCGCGACGACTGGAACGAGGCGCTCTCGCGGCTGCACGCGACGAACAACTTCCCGGAGTTCACCGGACGCCTGTGCCCGGCACCGTGCGAGACCGCCTGCGTCGTCGGGATCAACCGCGACGCCGTGACGATCAAGAACGTCGAGGTCTCGATCATCGACCGCGCCTGGGACGACGGTCGTGTCGTGCCCGAGCCGCCGGAGTGGCTGACGGGTCGGACGGTCGCGGTGGTCGGCTCCGGACCGGCCGGCCTGGCCGTCGCCCAGCAGCTGACGCGGGCCGGCCACACGGTCGCCGTGTACGAGCGTGACGACCGCCCTGGTGGTCTGCTCCGCTACGGGATCCCCGAGTTCAAGATGGAGAAGGCTGTCCTCGACCGCCGCATCGAGCAGATGACGGCTGAGGGCACCATCTTCCGCAACGGGGTGGCGGTCGGTGCCGACATCACCGGCGACGAGCTTCGCGACCGCTACGACGCCGTGGTGCTCGCCACCGGTGCGACGGTGCGCCGGGACCTTCCCACGGTGGGCCGTGAGCTCGGAGGGATCCACCAGGCGATGGACTATCTCCCGCAGGCCAACCGGGTGGCGCTCGGCGAGTCGGTCGAGGGACAGGTGACGGCCGAGGGCAAGGACGTCGTCATCATCGGTGGCGGCGACACCGGCGCGGACTGCCTCGGGACCGCGATCCGGCAGCAGGCTCGCTCGATCACCCAGCTCGAGATCATGCCCCGTCCGGCCGAGGAGCGACCCGGCCACCAGCCGTGGCCGACGTACCCGATGACCTACCGGGTGGCCTCGGCCCACGAGGAGGGTGGCGAGCGTGTCTACGCCGTCTCCACGCAGGAGTTCCTCGGCGACGACGAGGGCAACGTCCGCGCGCTGAGGATGGTCGAGGTCGAGCTGGTCGACGGCCGGTTCCAGGAGGTCGAGGGGAGCGTCCGTGAGATCCCCGCGCAGCTGGTGCTGCTGGCGATGGGCTTCACCGGCCCGGAGACCGACGGAGTCGTCTCGCAGCTCGGTGTCGGGCTCGACGAGCGTGGCAACGTGTCGCGGGACGCGTCCTACATGACGTCGGTCGACGGGGTCTTCGTCGCCGGCGACGCCGGCCGCGGGCAGTCGCTGATCGTCTGGGCCCTGGCCGAAGGCCGGTCCTGCGCCGCGGGCGTGGATGCCTATCTGAACGGCGCCACCACGCTGCCGTCGCCGATCCGGCCGACCGAGCGGCCCCTCGTCGTCTGAGCGGACCTCTCGTCCCCGATGTGGGCAGTTCATCACGGAATCCCGTACCCGGTTTCGTGTCCAACTGCCCACATCGGGGACGCGGCCCTGCCGTGGGGCCGCCTTTCGACAGAATTCTGATTTTCGAACAACAAATATCGCGGGTCGGGTCGCGTGGTCCTGGGGGTGCGCTCTAGGGTTGAGTGGTGCGTAGAGCAAAGATCGTCTGCACCATCGGTCCCGCCGTCTGGTCGGAGGAGAAGATCCTCGAGCTGGCAGAAGCAGGCATGAACGTCGCCCGCCTCAACCTGAGCCACGCCGACCACGCGACCCACGATCGTTCGTTCGCCTGGATCCGCAACGCCGCAGAGGTACACGGGGAGCCCATCGCGATCCTGGCCGACCTCCAGGGCCCCAAGATCCGCCTCGGTCGGTTTGGCTCCGGGCCGGTGCCGCTCGCGGTCGGTGACTCGTTCACGATCACCGTCGAGGACGTCGTCGGTGACCAGCACCGGTGCTCGACGACGTACGCCGGGCTGACCGGCGACGTCAATCCGGGCGACGCGATCCTCATCGACGACGGCAAGGTGCGTCTGCGCGCGACGGAGGTGACGGACAAGGACGTCGTCACCGAGTGCGAGGTGCCCGGCCTGCTCAGCGACAACAAGGGCATCAACCTGCCTGGCGTGAGCGTGAGCGTGCCCGCTCTCTCCGAGAAGGACCGTGACGACCTCCGGTGGGCGTTGCGCGCCGGCGTCGACTTCATCGCGCTGTCGTTCGTCCGCCACGGCGCGGACGCCGACGACGTCCGCGCGATCATGGACGAGGTGGGCGTCCGCCGACCGGTCATTGCCAAGATCGAGAAGCCCCAGGCCGTCGAGAACCTCGACGAGATCATGAATGCCTTCGACGGCATCATGGTCGCGCGAGGCGACCTCGGTGTCGAGCTGCCGCTGGAGGACGTCCCGATCGTCCAGAAGCTGATCGTCGAGAAGGCTCGGCGCAACGCCAAGCCGGTGATCGTCGCCACGCAGATGCTCGAGTCGATGATCTCGGCTCCGCGGCCGACACGAGCCGAGGCCTCCGACGTCGCCAACGCCGTCCTCGACGGTGCCGACGCCGTGATGCTGTCGGGCGAGACGAGCGTGGGGGAGTTCCCCATGGAGACCGTCCGCACGATGGCGCGGATCGTCGAGAGCACCGAGGAGCACGGGCTCCCGCGGATGGCGGCGTACCACTGGGACCCCCGGACCCGCAGCGGCGTCATCGGCCGTGCGGCGGCGGGTGTGGCACAGAGCATCGGTGCCAGATATCTCTGCGCGTTCACGACGTCGGGTGACAGCGCCCGGCGCATGACCCGCTACCGGTCGACGGTGCCGGTCCTCGCCTTCACCCCGGACCCGGTCGTCCGCAACCAGCTCGCGCTGTCGTGGGGAGTCCAGACCTTCCTGGTGCCCGAGGTCGAGCACACCGACATGATGGTGCTCCAGGTCGACCGTGCGCTGCTCGCCATCGGTCAGTGCTCGGAGGGCGAGGAGGTCGTCATCGTGGCCGGCAGCCCGCCGGGGATCGCCGGCTCCACGAACGCCCTGCGGATCCACCGGATGGGCGACGCGATCAAGGGCATCTCCCCGGCGTACACGACACGGCTCGTCCGCGACTAGCGTCGCCGCGCGCGCGGACTCCTGCCACGACGAAGCCGGCCCACCCCGAGAGGGAGTGGGCCGGCTTCGTCGTACGGCGACGGCGCTCAGGCGACGCCGAGGTAGGCCTCCTTGACGGCCGGGTCGGCCAGCAGCTCGGGGCCGGTGCCCGAGCGCGTGATCCGTCCCGTCTCCAGCACGTACGCCCGGTCGGCACGGCTGAGCGCCTGGTTGGCGTTCTGCTCCACGAGCAGCACCGTGATGCCCTGCTCGTTCACCTGCGAGATGATCGAGAAGATCTGCCGGATGAACTGCGGCGCCAGTCCCATGGAGGGCTCGTCGAGCAGCAGCACCTTGGGTCGGCCCATCAGGGCGCGCCCGATGGCGAGCATCTGCTGCTCGCCGCCGGACAACGTGCCTCCCGCCTGGGTCTCCCGCTCCTTGAGCCGAGGGAACAGGTCGAAGACCCGGTCGAAGCTCTCGTTGACCGTGTCACGCTCCTTGAGCGCGTACGTCCCCATCTCGAGGTTCTCGCGCACCGTCATCGCGGGGAAGATGCCTCGACCCTCCGGCGTGAGGGAGATGCCACGCACGACGCGCTTGTGGCCCGCGAGCTTGGAGATGTCCTCGCCCTCGAACATCACGGTGCCGGAGGACAGGCTCAGCAGCCCGGCGAGCGCGCGCATCGTCGTGGTCTTGCCGGCACCGTTCGCGCCGATGAGGGTGACGATCTCACCCTCGTCGACCGTCAGCGAGATGCCGTGCAGCGCCTGGATGCGTCCATAGTGGACAGAGACGTCGTTGATCTCGAGCAACGCCACGTCAGTCTTCCTCTCCGAGGTAGGCGGCGATGACCGTCGGGTCGTTACGGATGTCCTTGGGGAGCCCGTCGGCGATCTTCTTGCCGAACTCCAGGACCACGATCCGGTCGGTCACCCCCATCACGAGCCGCATGTCGTGCTCGATGAGCAGCACCGTGTAGCCGTCGTCGCGGATGGTCCGGATGAGCTCCATGAGCTCTTCCTTCTCGGCAGGGTTGAAGCCTGCCGCCGGCTCGTCCAGGCACAGCAGCTTGGGGTCGGTCGCCAGCGCGCGGGCGATCTCGAGCCGGCGCTGGTAGCCGTACGGGAGAGCGCTCGCCTGGTCCATCGCCTTGTCGGCGATGCCCACGAACTCGAGCAGCGCCATGCCGCGGTCGATGGCCTCCTTCTCCTCGCGGTAGAGCCGCGGGGTACGGAACAGCGAGCCCCAGACACCCACCTTGTGCCGGGCGTCGAGACCGACGACGACGTTCTCCAGAGCCGTCATCTCGCCGAACAGGCGGACGTTCTGGAAGGTCCGCGCGATGCCGAGCCTCGTGATCTTGTGCTGCTTGCGTCGGCCGATCGCCTCGCCCTCGAGGAGCACCTGGCCCTCGGTGGGGCGGTAGACGCCGGTCATCGCGTTGAAGCACGTGGTCTTGCCGGCACCGTTGGGACCGATGAGACCCAGGATCTCTCCGCGCTTGATGTCGAACGACACGTCGTCGAGCGCCGTGAGTCCGCCGAAGCGCATCGTGAGGTTCTGGATCTCGACCAGTTTGTCCCCGACCTCGACGGCGATCTCGCGCTCCGGAGCAGCGAGCTGGGCCACCTCGGAGTCGAGCGGCGGCGGGGCGTCCGGCTTCGGGGTGGCCGACGGGGGAGTGAGCTTGTCGGTCACTGTCCTGCCTCCTTCGTGGCCGGAGCGGAGGGAGCCTCGGAGAGGTTCGCGATCCGCTTGTGCGCTCGGCGTTCGAACGTGAGCAGGTGGGGACGCTTGCCGAAGAGACCCTGCGGCCGGAAGATCATCAGCACGACGAGCACGGCACCGAAGATGAGGTACTTGTACTCGGCGATCGCGGTGAACCGCAGCGGGATGTAGGCCACGAGCGCCCCGCCGATGATCGCTCCGAACTTGTTGCCCTGGCCGCCGAGGACGACTGCCACGAGGAACATGATCGACATCTGGACGTCGAACCGCTGGTTGTTGACGAAGCCGATCTGACCGGCCGCGATGGCACCTGCGCCGCCGCCGAGGGCGGCGCCGATCCCGAACGCCCACAGCTTGAAGCGGAAGGTGGGGACGCCCATGATCTCGGCGGCGTCCTCGTCCTCACGCAGGGCGATCCAGTTGCGTCCGACACGGCTTCGCTCGAGGTTGCCCAGCGCGATCATGATGACGATGATCACCGTGATCGTCAGCCAGTACCACGGCGCGCCGGCGCTGTTGACGAACACGTCGTTGCCGTCCGCGTCCTGGCCCGGCGGGCGACCCACGTTCTGGAAGCCGACCTGGCCCTTCAGCGCCGGGATGATCGTCGCCAGCAGGCGGATGATCTCGCCGAAGCCGAGCGTCACGATCGCCAGGTAGTCCCCGCGGAGCCGCAACGTGGGGATACCGAGCAGCACCCCGAACACCACCGTGACCATGGCCGCGAGCGGCAGCGTCAGGAGGTAGGGGATGTGCACCAGCGTGGAGTCCGGCGACGTCCACAGAGCGGCGACGTAGGCACCGACGGCGAAGAAGCCGACGTAGCCCAGGTCGAGGAGGCCCGCCTGGCCGACGACGACGTTCAGGCCGATCGCGACGAGGGCGTAACGGGCCATCTCGGCACAGGCGAGCGGCCAGTTGTTGCCGGGCTCGGTGGTGATCAGCGGGATGTTGACCAGCGGCAGCGCGAAGGCCGCCGCGACGGCGATCAGCAGGAAGCCCCACTGACCCGTGCGCGGAAGATGGTTCCACCAGTACGAGAGACCTCGCAGGCGGGACGGCTTGGTCGTCTCCTCGACCAGCTCGTCGGCGCGGGCCTGGGACTCCGAGGCCCCGCCCATCGGCGTACCGGTGCTCATGCCCTCACCTTTCCGAGGTTGCTCCCGAGGATGCCTTCCGGTCGGACCATCAGGACGACGATCAGGACGACGAAGCAGACGACGTCGGTCCACTGCGCGCTCCCGAGCAGGATCTGCCCGTAGTTGCCGATCAGTCCGAGCAGCAGCCCGCCGAGGAGTGCTCCCCGGACGTTGCCGATGCCGCCGAGGACTGCCGCCGTGAACGCCTTGACCCCGAGGAGGAAGCCACCGAGGTAGAGGACGCCCGACGGCACCTTCATGACGTAGAAGAGCGCTGCCACACCGGCGAGGAGGCCACCGATGATGAACGTGCTGATGATGATCCGCTCGCGGTTCACGCCCATGAGGGTGGCCGTGTCGGGATCCTGCGCGACAGCGCGGATGCCTCGACCCAGCTTGGTCCGCCGGATGAACTGGTCGACCAGGATCATCATGAGGATCGCTGCGCTCACGATGAGGATCGAGTCGAAGTAGATCAGCGTCCCGCCGATGTCGAAGATCGCCTTGTTCTCGAACATGATCACCGACGGCTCGGGGTTGGGCCCGCGCCAGACGAAGATCAGGTACTGGATGACGAACGACATGCCGATCGCGGAGATCAGGAAGACGAGCCGTGGCGCGCCCTTGTCACGCAGTGGTTTGTAGGCCACCCGTTCGACGATGAAGGCTGTGATGGCGGACGCGAGCATGCCGAAGACCACCGCCAGCAGCAGGTTCGCTGCGATCGCGTACCAGGCGAGGTTCGGGACGGACGGGCCGAAGCCGAGGGACGTGAGGGTGAAGACGATCGCGTACGCACCGACGATGAAGACTTCGGAGTGCGCGAAGTTGATGAGGTTGAGAACGCCGTACACGAGCGTGTACCCGAGCGCGACGAGTGCGTAGATGCCGCCGAACGTGAGTCCGTCGACGGTCGCGCTCCAGAAGTTCGCGCCCAGTGCCTCCCAGTCGAGGGTGATCCACTGGTCCACTAGGGCTCCTTTTGGGAGTCGGAAGGGGCAGAAAGGGGGCCCGTCTGGATCAGACGGACCCCCTCCGTTGGGCAGTCGGTTGTTACTCGATCACGCCGACCGAGACGATCTTGCCGTCCTGCACCTTGTAGCCGTAGACGGGAAGCTCGGTGAGCTCACCGGTCTCGTCCCACTTGAAGGTCTTGCTGATGCCCTGGGCGTCGTAGTTCTTGACCCAGTCCTTCAGCTTGGCGCGGTCGGTGTTGCCGGCATCGATGCCCGCGAGGAGCACGGTCGTGGCGTCGTAGCCCTCGACCGAGTAGGTGCCGGGGTCGACACCCTTCGAGACTCCCTTGTAGGCGTCGGCGAAGCTGGTGATCAGCTCACCGGGGATGCACGGGCAGGTGAAGTAGGCGTTGCTCGAGGCGTCGCCGGCCTGCTTGACGAACTGGTCGTCCTTGACGCCGTCCGGGCCGATGAAGATGCCCTTGTAGCCCTTGCTCACCAGCTGCTGGTTGAAGGGTGCCGCCTCGGCGTAGTAGCCCGAGTAGAAGACCGCGTCCGGCTTCGCGGCGAGGATCTTGGAGATCGTGGCCGAGAAGTCCTTCTGGCCCGTCGTCACCTTGTCGGTGCCGACGAGGGCGTCACCGAGCGCCTTGTTCGTGGAGGTCGCGAGGCCGATGCCGTAGTCGGAGTCGTCCTGGACGACGTAGACCTTGTCGGCGCCGAGCTTCTCGGCGAGCACCGGCACGGCCGGGCCCTGGACGTTGTCGTTGCCGAGACCGCGGAAGAACGTCGTCCAGCCGTTGGTCGTCAGCAGCGGGTTCGTCGCCGACGGCGTGATGTGGACGAGTCCGGCCTGCTCGAAGATGTTGCCCGTGGCCTTGGACTCACCCGAGAAGGGGAGACCGACGACACCGATGATGTTCTCGTCGTTGGTCGCCTGCGTCACCGGGCCGGTGGCCTTGTTCGGGTCGCCCTCGGTGTCGAACTTGCGCAGCTTGACCTGGCAGTTCGGGTTGGCCTCGTTGTGCTCGTTGATCGCGAGCTGGACGCCGTTGAGGATGTTGATGCCCAGCTGGGCGTTGGGGCCGGTCTCGGCGCCGAGGTAGGCGAGCGTGGTCGTCGCCGGGCACTCCGCCTTGCCATCGCCGGCCGGGGTGACGGCATCGTCCGGGGCGTCGATTGCGGTCTGGACCTCGAGCTCGGGAGCGGCGTTGTTGTTGTCGTCGCCGTTGTCGCCATCGTCGTTGTTGGCGCAGCCCGCGAGGGCCAGGGCCAGCGCTGCGGCGAGCGCGAGCGCCTTCGTGGAACGAGACACGGTGGTGTCCTCCGATTCGTCGTGCCCGGCCCCGGAAGTGCCGAGGGCGGGGGTGGTGCGTCCCATGCAGTAACTGCATCGTTTTAGCACAGCCGAGGGCGTTCGCAGCCCGATGATGGCAAGCCGTTATGAAACGGTTGGAATCCCTTACGACACGGTTGTCCCGGTCAACGATCTTGGGCGAGGGCGAGCGTCAGGGACGCATGGTGCTCGGAGATTTCTCGGTGCGCTCGCGAAGGGAGGTGTGCCGGGTGCGGGACTCGAACCCGCACGCCCTCTCGGACAGTGGTGTTTGAGACCACCGCGTCTACCATTCCGCCAACCCGGCTCGCGCCCGTCGGACACCGGCAGGCGCGGGATAACCTTACTCATGTGACATCTGCGCAGAGCACCCCTGGTAGTCCCTCTCCCGTCCGTCGCGTCGTCATTGCGGAGGACGAGGCCCTCATCCGCCTCGACCTCGCCGAGATGCTTGCCGAGGAGGGCGTCGAGGTCGTCGGTCAGGCGGCCGACGGCGAGCAGGCGGTCGCCCTCGTCGAGGAGCTTCGTCCGGACCTTGTCGTGATGGACGTCAAGATGCCCAAGCTCGATGGGATCTCGGCCGCCGAGCGGATCGCGGCGCAGCGGATCGCGCCCGTCGTCATGCTGACCGCCTTCAGCCAGCGCGAGCTCGTCGAGCGGGCCCGGGACGCGGGCGCGATGGCCTATCTCGTCAAGCCCTTCAGCAAGGCAGACCTCGTCCCGGCGATCGAGATGGCCGTGAGCCGGTTCGCCGAGGTCGCGGCCCTCGAGGCCGAGGTGGCGAGCCTGGAGGACCGGCTCGAGACGCGTCGCGCGGTGGAGCGGGCGAAGGGACTGCTGCAGGAGGCTCTCGGGGTGTCCGAGCCGGCGGCGTTCCGGTGGATCCAGAAGACCGCGATGGACCTGCGTCTGCCGATGCGTGCCGTGGCCGAGGGCGTCGTGGAGCACGGACCCACCCTCGGTGGTGCGGCGGTCGCCGACGGCGCTGCCGGACCCGCAGACGACGCGCGGGAGTAGGCCCGACGGTCGTCAGCGCAGCCAGACCACCGACTGGACGAGCAGCGGCGCGACGACGAGCGCGGGCAGCATGTCGCCCACCGCGACGGATCTGAGGTTGAGCAGCCGCAGGCCCACGCCGACGAGGAGGACGCCACCGGTGGCGGTGAGCGCCACGACGTGCGGCTCGGGCACGAAGGACCCCAGGAGCGCCCCCAGCACGGTGAGGCCGCCCTGGACGACCCCGACGGTGATGGCCGCTGCCATCACGCCGACCCCGAGCGATGCGGCGAACGCGATCGCCGCGAACCCGTCGAGCGCGGACTTGAGGAGGAGCTGCTCGGCACCCCCGCCGAGACCGTCGGTGAGGGCTCCCAGGATCGTCAGCGGCCCCACGCAGAACACGAGTGACGCGGTGACGAAGCCTTCGACGAACCGTGCCCGCGCCCCCTCGTCGTCCGATCCGCCGAGACGGCCCTGGAGCCACGTGCCCGAGCTCTCCAGACGGTGCTCGAGGCGGAGCAGCGACCCGATCAGCCCGCCGATGACGACCGCACCGAGCACGATGAGGACGGGCGCGCTCGGGCCGACGGCGTCGGACAGGACGCGGTCGGTGACGGCGACGGCCGAGAGCCCGGCGATGAGGAGCGTCACCAGGCCGAGCCCGTCGGTGACGACGACGCGGGTGCGGGCCGGCAGACGGTTGCCGACGAGCAGGCCGATCCCGGACCCGACGAGGACGGCGACCACGTTGGCGACCGTTCCTGCTCCGACGAACACGAGTCTCCCTCCCCAGCCCGCTGACAGCGGGCTCCGCCACGGCGTAGTGTTTCACTCCGAACTCGACACCATGCCGCTCGGTGCGGGCCTTCGCCCGCCGGAGCACGAGTCGCGGGCCGCCGCTCGCAGGAGGAGGAGTGGTGGCGCGCCTTCAGATGGAGGTCCGTGAGGCAGTCCCCGGTGACGCCCGCAGCCTGATCGACCTCTGGTCGGTCTGCGTCGCGGAGGGCGCTGCGCTCGCCGACCCGACACAGGTCGTGGCCGCGTGGGAGGAACCCTCGGAGGACGAGGCGCGGCAGGCGCTGACCCTCGTGGGCGACTCCACGTCTCGGCGGTTGTGCGTGGCGGTCTTCGGTGACCGGGTGGTCGGCGCCATCCACGTCGACCTGTCCCCGGCGACGCCGCTGCACCTTCGGACGGTCGTCGTCGTGAGCGAGCTGCACGTCGACCCGCGCTTCCGCCGCAAGGGCGTCGCCTGCGCGCTGATGAACGTCGCGGTGGACTGGGCCGAGCAGGTCGACTCTTCGCTGGTGTACGCGTGGGCGCCGTCGGACTCGCGCGACGCGCACCGCTTCCTCACCCGGCTCGGGTTCGGCCACTACGCCACCGTGCGTGCCGCGAAAGTGCGGGTCCTGAGGGCGCGCGCCGTCGGCCGTACGGGCGCCAGCCGGGGCACGGGGCGCCTGATCGCCGTGCGCCGGTCGCTGCGCCGTACGCGCGGGGAGCTCGCCGCGGTCCCCGCCGGCGACTGAGCCGGTCGGTCGAGGGAGGGGCCGGTCGGCCGGACGAACGCTGTCTGCCGCGCCCGTTAGAGTCGGTGCGTGGATTCGACCAGCACCGCTGACACCGCACCGGCCGACGACGCAACGGTCGACAACGGCCGTCTGCTCCTCATCGACGGTCACTCCGTCGCCTACCGCGCGTTCTTCGCGCTCCCCGTCGAGAACTTCTCGACCACCACCGGACAGCACACCAACGCGGTCTACGGCTTCACGTCGATGCTGATCAACGTGCTCCGCGACGAGCAGCCGACCCATCTCGCGGTCGCCTTCGACGTGTCCAGGCAGACGTTCCGCAGCGAGCAGTACGCCGAGTACAAGGCCAACCGCTCCAAGTCGCCGGAGGAGTTCAGCGGCCAGGTAGCCCTGGTCAAAGAGGTGCTGGACGCGCTGCGGGTGACCTATCTGGAGCTCGAGGGCTACGAGGCCGACGACATCATCGGCACCCTCGCGACGCGCGCCGAGCAGGACGGCTTCGAGGTGCTCATCTGCACCGGCGACCGCGACGCCCTGCAGCTGGTCACCGACCGCACGACCGTCCTCTATCCACGCAAGGGCGTCTCCGACCTCGCGCGCATGACGCCGCAGGCGGTCCAGGACAAGTACGGGGTCGCCCCGGAGCGCTATCCCGACGTCGCCGCACTCGTGGGCGAGACCAGCGACAACCTCCCCGGCGTCCCCGGCGTCGGTCCCAAGACGGCGGCCAAGTGGCTCGCCCAGTTCGACGGCCTCGAGGGCCTGGTCCGCGACGCTGACAAGGTGCCGGGCAAGGCGGGGCAGTCCTTCCGCGACCACCTCGGCGACGTCGTGCGCAACCGTCGGATCAACGCCCTGGTCCGAGATCTCGACCTCCCCGTCACGACGGCCGACCTCAGCCTGCAGCAGTGGGACCGCGATGCCGTCCACCGCGTCTTCGACGGGCTGGAGTTCCGAGTGCTGCGCGACCGCCTCTTCGAGACGCTCTCGACCGAGGAGCCGGAGGCCGAGGAGGGCTTCGAGGTGGCCGGGGAGGTGCTCGGCGAGGGCCAGGTCGGCCCCTGGCTGGCCGAGCACGCGCCTCCCGGCGTCCGGGTCGGTGTCCAGGTGAGCGGCGCCTGGGGGCGCGGCACGGGGCGCGTCGATGCCCTGGCCGTCGCCACCGCCGAGGGCGCTGCCGCCTGGTGGGACGTCTCCACCCTCACACCGGCCGACGACACCGCGGTCGCGTCGTGGCTGGGCGATGCCGACCGGCCCAAGGTGATCCACGACGCCAAGGGGCCGATCCTCGCGCTGCGGGCGCAGGGATGGGCCGTGGACGGGATCGCCAGCGACACCGCGCTCGCCGCCTACCTCGCACGACCCGACCAGCGCTCCTACGACCTCGAGGACCTCGCGCTGCGCTACCTCAAGCGCGAGCTGCGGGTGGAGGACCACGGCGACCAGCTCACCCTCGACGTAGCCGACGACGCCGCGGCGCAGGACGCGATGCTCCAGGCGGCCGCCGTCGTCGAGCTCGGCTCGGCGCTGGACGCCGAGCTCGACAAGCAGGGTGGGCGCACGCTGCTCGACACCGTCGAGCTGCCCCTCGTCCAGGTGCTGGCCGACATGGAGGAGGTCGGGGTCGCGGTCGACGGCGACGCCCTCGAGTCGCTCGAGGACGAGTTCGCCACGCGGGTCCGCACCGCCGCCGAGGAGGCGTACGCGGTGATCGGCAAGGAGATCAACCTCGGCTCGCCCAAGCAGCTGCAGGTCGTCCTGTTCGACGAGCTGGGCATGCCCAAGACCAAGCGGACCAAGACCGGCTACACGACCGACGCCGACGCCCTGCAGCAGCTCTACGTCAAGACCGAGCACCCGTTCCTCCTGCACATGCTCGAGCACCGCGACGCCACCCGGCTGCGGGTGACGGTCGAGGGCCTGCGCAAGACGGTGGCGCCCGACGGTCGCATCCACACGACCTACAACCAGACCATCGCCGCCACCGGTCGACTCAGCTCGGCCGACCCCAACCTCCAGAACATCCCGATCCGCACGGCTGCCGGGCGCCGGATCCGTGAGGCGTTCGTCGTCGGCGAGGCGTTCGAGACGCTGCTGACGGCCGACTACAGCCAGATCGAGATGCGAATCATGGCCGACCTGTCGGAGGACCACGGCATCATCGACGCCTTCAACTCCGGCACCGACTTCCACACGCAGACCGCGGCCCGGGTGTTCCAGGTCGACCCGGAGTCGATCGACGTGGGCATGCGCTCACGGATCAAGGCGATGAACTACGGCCTGGCCTACGGGCTCTCCTCGTACGGCCTGAGCCAGCAGCTGGGCATCGAGACCCGTGAGGCCCAGGCGCTCATGGACGAATACTTCGCTCAGTTCGGCGGCGTGCGCGACTACCTGCGAGGCGTGGTCGACGAAGCCCGCCGGACCGGGTTCACGGAGACCATCATGGGTCGCCGGCGTTATCTCCCCGACCTCACCAGCGACAACCGTCAGCGTCGCGAGATGGCCGAGCGGATGGCGCTCAACGCCCCGATCCAGGGATCGGCCGCCGACATCATCAAGGTCGCGATGCTCGGCGTGCACCGGGCCCTGCGGGAGTCGGGGCTGGCGTCGCGGCTCCTGCTCCAGGTCCACGACGAGCTGGTGCTCGAGGTGGCGCCGGGGGAGCGGGACGAGGTCGAGAAGCTCGTCCGCGCCGAGATGGCGGCAGCTGCGACCCTCGCTGTCCCGCTCGACGTGTCCGTCGGTGTGGGGCGGTCCTGGCACGAGGCCGGCCACTAGCGCGGCACCGCCGGCTCAGGGGCGCGGCGATCGCACCAGCTCGGGCGTGCGGCCGGACAGGTACCAAGCCGCCGCTGCGACGACGGCTGCCGTGATGGCCATCGTCATCACCATGCCCGCGACGTGGAACGGAGCCACCAGGATCACGCCGGCGGCGATCCCGCTGGCGACCCACAGCACCGCCACGATGCCGTGCGAGCGGCGGGCGAGCGCGTCGAAGACCAGCAGCTGGACGATGGCGAGGATCGAGCCCTCGAGCGCGAACAGCCACAGCAGGGGCTTCACCTCGGCGTACTGGTCGCCGCCGACCAGCACCAGGGCGAGCCACGGCATCGCCGCGGTGGCCGCGGTGGCACACAGGCCGACCACTGCGACGGCGCCGGTCGCGAGCCGGCGCGCCCGTTCAGGACGGGCCCGGGCGAGCCGCGGGAACGCCACGATGCCGACGAACTGGGGGAGGAACAGCGCGGCCTTGGTCAGGATCAGGCCGGCGCCGTACAACCCGCTGTCGTGCGGGCTCAGGGCGACCCGGGCCAGCAGCGCGTCCAGGTTGCTCAGGACCAGGTAGGCGAGCATGGCGTGGGAGCCGACCGTGACCTCCCACAGGTAGTTGCGCGCTCCCGACAGCCTGCCCGGCCGCAGGTACCGCAGGCAGACCAGCACCGGCAGCCAGGCGCCCACCATGATCCCGGCGACCGCGGCGGTGGGGGTGGCGCTGATCGCCATCGCGGCGGTGCCGAAGACCGCTCGGCCGACGCCGCTCGAGATGTAGATCGCCGACAGTGCCTTCCAGCGGTGCTGGCCCTGGGTGATGCCCGCAAGGGCGCCCATCAGCGTCAACGGAACGACCGCGGCCCCGCACAGCACGACCGGCCAGACCGAGTCGAGCTGGAGGATGCTCGACAGCACAGGGCTGAGCACGACCAGAACGAGCCCGACGCCCAGACCGAGCGCGGCCGAGGCCGCCGTGGCGGTCCCAGCGACCCGCTCGGCGCTGCCGGGGTCGACCGAGATCCGGCGCGCGGTCGTGGTCTGCACCGCCAGCGAGGCGACGTTGGCGACGAGGATGACGCCGAGCAGTGCGGTGAGCGCGCCGAACGACGACGGCACCAGCAGTCGCGCCGCAAGCAGCGTGAAGCCGTACGCGCCGACGTTCTGCACCGTCATGGCCACCGCGATCCTCCCGCCGGCGCTGACGTTGGCGGGCGCGCGGGACGGTTCAGCGGGGGGCCCAGACACGGACCCGATATAACCATGCGTGATGGGACGACGTCGTTTGGGGCGCGCCTGGCCGTGGGCCATGGCGCTGCTGATCTGCGCCCCGATGCTCGTCGGCGGCTACGTGCTGTCGTACGACATGGTCTTCGTCCCGCGCCTGGATGTCGGCCGTGCGGACGTGTGGGGGCTCGGGTCGGCGACCCCCCGAGCGGTGCCTTCGGACGCCGTCGTCGCGGTCCTCAACCTGATCGTCCCTGGCTGGCTGCTCCAGAAGGCGGTGCTGTTCGGCTCGTTGCTGCTCGCCGGGGTGGGAGCGATGCGGCTGCTGGAGCGGTTCGGCCTCGGCGCCCAGCTCGCCGGTGCCACCTGGTTCGTCTGGAACCCCTACGTCGCGGAGCGTCTCGTCATCGGCCACTGGCCCTTGCTGGTGGCTTACGCGGCGCTGCCCTGGCTCGTCGTGGCCTGCCTGCAGGTGCGCGCGGGCGAGCGGATGCGGTGGTGGCGGCTCGTCGTGCCGCTCGCCGCGACCGCGCTGTCGCCGGCCTCAGGGATGATCGGCGCGGTGCTTGCGGTGTCTGTCTGCGGCCGGCGATGGGGCCGGGGTGCGCTGCTCGCGCTGGTGCTGAACCTGCCCTGGATCGTGGCCGGGTTCGCCCACTCGGCGAGCGGACGCAGCGATGCCGCCGGCGTGGCGGCGTTCGCGTTGCAGGCCGAGGCAGGCCTCGGGCGGCTCGGCGCCGCGCTCAGCCTCGGGGGGATCTGGAATGCCGACGTCGTCCCGTCATCGCGGGGCCTGGCGACCGCAACGGTCTTCTGTCTGCTGCTGTGGGCAGTGATGGCAGTGGGTGCCGTCGCCGCCTGGCGCCGTCCGCGACGGCGGACGATGGTCGTCGCGCTGGTCCCCGCGGCGGCGGTGGGGCTCGCGATCGCCCTTCTCGGGACGCTCGCCCCGGACCTGCTCGGCTGGTTGGTGGAGAACGTGCCGGGCGCAGGTCTGCTGCGTGACGGAGCGCGCTATCTCGCCCTGCTCGCGCCGCTGCAGGCCGTCCTCGTCGCCGCCGGCGTCGAAGCGCTCACACGACGCCTGCGCGAGCGCGTCGCCCGTTGGAGCGTGCTGGCCGTCGCCGTCCTGCTCCCGATCGCCGTGATGCCGGATCTGGCCTGGGGCGCGGGCGGGCGGCTCGAGGCGGTGTCGTACCCCGCAGAGTGGGAGCAGGCCCGTGCAGCCATCGCCGACAGCGACGTTGCCGGGGACTTGCTGGTGCTGCCGTTCAGTGCATTCCGCGCCCCGGCCTGGAACGGCGGGCGTGTCGTCCTCGACCCGGCCGGGCGCTACTTCCCGCGCGAGACCGTGGTCAACGACGACCTCGTGGTCTCCGGCGAGGTGATCGCGGGGGAGAACCCGCGGGCACGCGCCGCCGCTCGCGCTCTCGACTCGCCGGACCCGGCCGCCGCTCTGAGGGCGGAAGGGATCGGCCTGGTCCTGGTAGAGGAGGACGCCTACGGTGCCGACGATCTCGACAGCCTCCGCAACAGCCTGACCCCCGTCTTCACCGGCGACGACCTCACGGTCTATGCAGTGCCGTGACGGCGCGGCTCGAACCAGCGACCGAACGGAGTGTGCTACCCGAGGACGCCGAGGGCGAAGGTGATGAGCCAGACGACGCCGATCGACTGCAGGACCCGGTCGCGCAGCACGATGTCCTCCGGCTCACCCGCGAGCCCGCGGTCGATGTCCACGGCGTAGCGGAGCAGTCCGAGCACGAACGGCGCGATCGAGATGGTCTGCCAAGGGATGCCCGACTCGGGCGCGATCTCGAAGGCCCACAGGCAGTACGCGGTGATCGTGACACTCGCGGCCAGACCCCAGACGAAGCGCAGGTACGACTCGGAGTAGAGCGTGAGCGAGCGGCGGGTCCCGGCCTGGCTGCCGAGGGCATGGAACTCGGAGTAGCGCTTGCCCGCCACCATGAAGAGCGACCCGAACGCGGCGACCAGCAGGAACCACTGTGAGAGGGCGACACCGGTCGCCACACCACCGCCGACCGCGCGCAGCAGGAACCCCGACGCGACCACGGCGAGGTCGATCACGGCCATGTGCTTGAGCCACAGCGCGTACGAAACCTGGAGCGTGACGTAGACAGCCAGGGTGAGGCCGAGCTCCCAGGTCAGCCAGGACCCGATGCCCACGCCGACGATGGTCAGCACCACCGCCAGCCCGAGCGCGGCCGCCGGCGTGACCTCGCCGGCCGCGACCGGACGTGCCGACTTGACCGGGTGACGGCGATCCTCTTCGGCGTCGCAGACGTCGTTGATGAGGTAGACCGCCGCCGAGACCATGATGAACGCGACCAGCGCGACCGCGACCCGGCCGAGGACGTCCGGCTGGGCGAGGATTCCGGCCGCGAGCGGCGCCGTCACGACGATGACGTTCTTCAGCCACTGACGGGGGCGGGTGGTCGCGAGCAGGCTCGCCACCTGAGATCGGCGGGGTGTGGTCGTGCTCATGGTGGGCTCACACTAGAGGATCCCCTGCGACCCGAGGGCCTCGGTCCCGATGGTGACGTGCCGGTGGGTGTGACGTTGGTCATCGGCTGCGACTGACTGGTAACCTGGCGGCTCGGACTTCAGGAGGGAAGAACACGTGAGTAGTTTTCTTGGCGGTGTGGCTGCCATCATCGTCGGCGCCGGGCTCGGGGCGGCAACCGTCGTGGGCATTGTGCAGACCTCGGGTGCGGACGACAACCCGACTCAGCCGACCACTCAGGTCGTCGAGTACGGCAACAACGGCTGACCGACTAGCTCTCACCGAGAAGGCTTCGCCAGGAGACTGGCGAAGCCTTCTCGCGTCTGGTCCCAGGTGAACATCAGCGACTTCTCGTAGGCACCCTTGCCCAGGCGCGTGCGGTACTCGTGGTCGGTGAGCAACCGGCGTACCGCCGCCACGAACTCGGCGTGATCCTCCACGAGCACGCCGGACTCCTCGTGGTCGATGGATTCCTGGGTGCCGCCCGCCGAGCGGTAGGCGACGGTCGGCGTCGTGTGCGACCCGGCCTCTCCGACGACCAGGCCCCAGCCCTCCTTCAGCGAGGGGAGCGCCATCAGCCAGGAGCTCGCGTAGACCTCGTGCTTGGTCCGCTCGTCGACGAACCCGGTGAACACCACCCGGTCGGCCACGCCGCGCGCGCGGGCGTACGCCCGGAGCTCTTCCTCCCACCAGCCGTCTCCCACCACGGTGACCGTCAGGTCGGGCATCTCGGTCAGCTCGGCGACCGCGTCGATGGCGTGCTCGACCTGCTTGTGCGGGACGAGCCGGCCGACCACGCAGATCGAGGGGTGGAGACTGCGCCGGGCGTGAGTGACCGGCGTGGGGTCGGTGCCGTTGTGCACGATGGAGATCCGCTCGGCGTCCACGCCGAGCGCTACCAGCTCGTCGCGGGTCGCCGTCGAGACCGCGACATAGCGTGAGCGTCGGTAGAGCCGGGGTGCCAGCCGCGACTCGATCCACCAGCCGATCCGGCCGATCAACCCCGGGTAGACGACCGGCCACTGCTCGCGGTGGACGTGGTGCACCAGCACCACGACGGGCTTGCGGGTCGCGAGCCGGGTGAAGAAGGGGAGTCCGTTCTGGACGTCCACCACGACGTCGATCCGACCGAACCGGCGCAGCAGCAGCCCTAGCAGCGCGAAGGCGTACACCGCCATCTTGTCGCCGCGGCGGACGAAACGGACCCCGTCGCGGATCTCGTCGCGAGAGGCGTTCGGGTGCGCTGCGCAGAACAGCGTGACCCGGTGGCCGCGCGCGGCGAGGCCGCGCGCGACTTCCTCGACGTAACGCTCGGAGCCGCCACCCTCGGGGTTGCGGGTATCGCGCCAGTTGCAGATCAGCACGTGGCTCGTGGACATACAGGTGTTCTCCCTCCCAAGAGCGGCCCAGGTTACCAGCGAGTTAGGTACGTCACTGCGCGCTCGTGGCCGTCGGATATCGTCGGCGCCGTGACTGCACCGCCCCTCCACGCCCCGACCTCGCGCCCGACGCTGGGCCGGTCCGTCCAGCTCTTCCGCGCCCACAGGGTCGAGCAGACCGATCCCGACCACTTCTACGGGATGCTCGCGGCGGACTCGGTGGGGCAGCTGGCGCAGTACGCCGACCTCACGGGCGCCAGCGTGCTCGACGTCGGCGGCGGGCCCGGCTACTTCGCGAAGGCGTTCCGGGCGGTGGGGGCGACATACACGCCGCTCGACTCCGACCTCGGTGAGCTGTCCGGCCTCGGCGACCCCGAGCCCGGCACGGTGATCGGCAGCGGAATGTCGCTCCCGTTCCGCGACGGCGCGTTCGACGTCACATACTCGTCCAACGTGCTCGAGCACGTGCCCGAGCCCTGGACGATGGCTGACGAGATGCTGCGGGTGACACGGCCCGGCGGTCTGGTCTTCCTGTCGTACACCCTCTGGTTCGGGCCGTGGGGTGGTCACGAGACGGCGCCCTGGCACTACCTGGGCGGCTACCGCGCCGCCGACCGCTATGCGCGTACGCACGGCAAGCGGCCCAAGAACGACTTCGGCACCTCGCTGTTCCCCGTCACCGCCGGCGCGGGCATGCGCTGGGCCCGCACCCAGTCCGAGGCGGAGGTGCTGGCGTTGATCCCGCGCTACCACCCGCGGTGGGCGTGGTGGACCCTGCATGTACCGGTGCTGCGGGAGGTGACGACGTGGAATCTCGCGATCGTGCTCCGCAAGCGCTGACTCCCTCGACACGGTCGGCCCAGACACTCGCCTGGCGCTTCCGCCTGCTCGCGGTCAGTCTCGGGCTGTTCGCCCTCGCCTTCGTGCAGGCGCCGGGACGGGTCCTCACCGACACCAAGCTCGACCTCGTCGTCGACCCCGCCGGCTTCCTTGGACGAGCGCTCACCATGTGGGACCCCATCGGGGCGTTCGGCCAGGTCCAGAACCAGGCGTACGGCTACCTCTTCCCGATGGGGCCCTTCTTCCTGCTCGGCGACCTCGTGCAGATCGAGCCGTGGATCGTTCAACGACTGTGGTGGTCGCTGCTGCTGGTCACGGCGTTCCTCGGCATCGTCAAGCTCTGCGCGGCGATGCAGATCGGCGCACCGTGGGCTCGGATCGTGGCGGGGCTGGCGTACGCCCTCTCACCCCGCATCCTCAGCGTGATCGGGCCGAGCTCGATCGAGGTCTGGCCGATGGCGCTCGCGCCGTGGGTGCTGGTCCCGCTCGTGCTCGGGCTGCGTCGGGCCGACCCGCGCCGGATGGCGGCGCTCAGCGCACTGGCGGTCGCCTGCGTCGGCGGTGTCAACGCCGTGGCGACGTTCGCCGTGATCCCCCTTGGTGCCCTGTGGCTGCTGCTCGCGCCGGGAGGCCCGCGCCGACGGGCGATGATGATCTGGTGGCCGGTCTTCGTGCTGATGGGCACGTTGTGGTGGCTGGTCCCGCTGTTCGTGCTGGGCCAGTACAGCCCGCCCTTCCTGGACTACATCGAGAGCGCGTCGACGACCACCTTCGCCGCCACCGTCTTCGACGCTCTGCGGGGGACCAGCAACTGGGTTCCCTACGTCGACACCGACTCCCTCGCCGGCAACGAGCTGGTCCGCTCGATCGGACTGATCGCCAACGGCGCGGTCGTCGTGGCGCTCGGGCTGGTCGGCCTCGCCCGCCGCGGAACCCCGTACCGTCGCTTCCTCGTGAGTGGGCTCCTGCTCGGACTGGTGCTCGTCACGCTCGGCCACACCGGGACGGTGGACGGGTGGGGGTCGGCCACCTTCCAGTCCGTCCTGGACGGAGTGCTCTCACCTCTGCGCAACACCCACAAGTTCGACCTGTTGATCCGCATCCCGCTGGTGCTCGGTTTCGCCCACCTGATCTCGGGCCTGGCCACCGCGGCCGCCCGCAACCGCGAGAGCGACCGGGCGATGCGGCTGGGCGTCGCGGTGCTCGGCGTCGTCGCGGTGCTCGGCGCGACGGTGCCCGCCTGGACCGGCCAGATCGCCAACCGAGGCACCTACGAGAGCGTCCCGGGGTACTGGGAGGAGGCGGCCGACTGGCTCGCCGAGCAGGACTCCGACCAGCGTGCGCTCGTGGTCCCGGCTGCCTCGTTCGGCGACTACCTCTGGGGCAGCACCGGCGACGACGTGCTCCAGCCGCTCGCCCGCACGCCCTGGGCGACGCGCAACGCGATCCCTCTGGTGCCGGGCGGCAACATCCGCACGCTCGACGCGATCGAGCGCAAGCTGGCCAGTGGCGAAGGCTCGGCGGGCTTCCTGCGCTACTTGAAGCGAGCCGGGGTTCGCCACCTCGTCGTCCGCAACGACCTCGGCTTCGGTACCGAGCACACCGACACCACGCGGGTGTACTCGACGCTCGCCTCCACACCGGAGATCACCCTGGCCGCCCAGTTCGGGCCCACCCTCGGCAGCAAACCGCTCGTCACGGGGGAGGACGGCGGACCCGTCTGGGTCGCCGGTGGCTGGCAGGCCGAGCGCGCGGCGGTCGAGATCTTCAACGTCGGCGAGGACGACGCCGGCCCTGTGACCGTGCAGGACGCGGACAGCACGGCGGTCGTGGCCGGCGGCCCGGCGTCGCTGCTGACGCTCGACGAGATCGGCGACGGGCTCGGTGCCGCGGTGCTCGCGGACGACGTCGCGTCTGGTGAGGTGCCCGAGCGGGTCGTCCTCACCGACGGCGCCCGCCGCCAGGAGGCGGCGTTCGGCCGTGCGGAGCAGAACAGGTCGGCGTCACTCACCGCAGACGAACCGTTCACCCTGGACCGCCCAGTCCACGACTATCGCGTCAGTCCCGAAGAGGAACACGTCTCCGTACGGCGCCTGGAAGGCGCGCAGAGCATCACCGCGTCCTCGTCGCAGTCCGACGCGAACGCGCCGGGTGCCCTCGTGCCGGGCCAGCACCCGTGGTCGGCGTTCGACGGCGACCCGCTGACGGCGTGGAAAGCCGGCGCCGGTGACACCGGGACGTCGTGGATCGAGATGCGGCTGAGCGGGAGGACCGACATTCCGCGGGTGCGCCTCACCCTCGACAGCAGCGCGGAGCGTCAGCGCACGGTCACGGTGCACACCGACGCCGGCACCGTCGAGGCGGGGCTCCAACCGGGGGTGTCGGTGGATGTCTCGCTCCCCGAGGGGGCGACCCGGCGGTTGCGGATCAGCAGCGGAGCCTCCGCGTTCGACCCGCTGACGCTCAGCGAGGTCGAGGTCCCTGGGTTGCAGCTGTCCCGGCCGCTGGTCATGCCGCGGCTTGCCGAGAGCTGGGGTGCTCCGGAGCAGATCGTGATGGCCGTCGACCAGGCGGACCGCTCGGGCTGCCTGGTCGTCAAGGGCGCGACGCGGTGCGTCGAGGGTCAGCAGCGTTGGGGAGAGGACGGTCGTACGCTCGACCGGGAGCTCACGTTGAACGAGGCGGCGACGTACGAGCCGTCCCTCACGGTGGAGCCGGCCGGTGGCGCAGGGCTCGACGCGCTCGTTCAGGCCGGTCGCCTCGCAGGCGCCAGCGTCAGCTCGTACGCCGTCGAGGACGCGCGCAACAGCGCCGCACAGACGATCGACGGTGACCCCGCGACGGGATGGATCGCAGCAGCCGAGGACCTCGATCCCACCTTGACACTCCGGTGGGTGGGGGAGCGGCGGCTGTCGCGGTTGCGGGTCGAGACGAGCCGGCGCTTGGCGGCGTCGGTGCCGCAGGAGGCCACGCTGCGCTTCTCCGACGGCACGTCGCAGGACGTGACGTTCCGCGACGGCCTCGCACGTTTCACGCCGGTAGCCACGGAGTTCATCGAGATCCACTTCGGCCGCACCGACGTTCGCTCGAGTGCGGACGCGTTCGGCCTCACCGAGCCCCTTCCAGTGGGCGTGAGCGAGGCCGAGCTGCCTGGCCGGTTCCAGCTCTACCCGCAGCGACCGCGCGACGACGCCCCGATCGGCAAGTGTGGAAGTGGACCGACCGTGGAGGTGGACGGCAAGCGCATCCCGACGCGGGTGACCGCCACGGCGGCAGAGATCCTCGAGGGCGGACCGGTCTCGGCAACGTTGTGCGGGGTCCGCACGGTCGACCTCGCCGAGGGGAACCACCGGATCCGGGTCGTCGGCAACGACGCCTTCCGTCCGACCTCGCTCGTGCTGGGTTCGCTCGGCACCACGACTCAGGCGTCACCGGCGACCGCGTCGTCGTGGGGCAAGACGGAGCGGTCGGTCTCGCTGGACGGTGCCGACAGCGACGGTGACCGGCTCGTCACGGTCGCGGAGAACACGAACGCAGGCTGGCGGGCGCGTGACGGCTACCAGTCGGTCCAGGTGAACGGGTGGCAACAGGGATGGGTCGTGCCTGCCGGCACCGGCGACCTGTCGCTCGAGTTCGGGCCGAGCGGGGCGTATCGCGCCGGGCTCCTGGCGGGCGCTGTGGCCTTCCTCGGCCTGCTGGTGTCGGTGCTGCTGATGCGCAGGCGACGGAGCAGCCTTCCGCCTGAGCGCGGCCGCCGACAGGTCTGGGCATTGCCCGTCCTGGTGGCGACCGGCGTGGTGGTCGGGCTGCTCGCCGGGACGACGGGAGTGCTGGTCGCGCTGGGCGGGCTGGTCGTCGGCCTTGGCATCCGGCGGTTTTCGCCGGAGATCCTCGCCTGGGCGACGGGACTGCCGGTGGCAGTCGCGGCCGCCGGTTACGTCGTCCGCCCGTGGGGGTCCGGCGATGGCTGGGCCGGGGAGTGGGGGTGGCCTCAGCTGCTGGTCGTCTGCTCGCTCGGGCTGCTCGCCTCGTCGGTCGTCGCGGGAGGCGTGGTCGGTCGGCGGCCGAGGTTGCGCAGGCGCAGCGAGGGCACCTCGACCGCGCGGTAGATGATCTCGGCCACCACGATGCTGGCAGCGAGCGTCAGCACGAACAGCTCGAGGCCACGGCCCTGGAAGAGCTCCATGCCGCGCCACTCGAAGATGAGGAAGTGGATCGTCATGTGCATGCAGAAGATGCCGTAGGAGATCTGCCCGAGGTGCCGCATCCAGCTCACCGAGAAGATCCTCGAGAACACGGAGGTCTCGGGGGCGAAGACGCCCGGCAGGATGATCAGGGTGGCGATCAGGGCGTACAGAAGGTTGCGGACCACCCCCTCGCCCGCGGTCGGCACATCGAGCGTGACCGGTCCTGCGAGCGGCGTCGAGGCCACCGCGAAGAGCGCCGCCGCCGTGGCCCAGCACGTCCACGGGCTTCGGCCGAGCTGACGCACCAGGGCGACGATCTTGCCGTCGGTGCTGGGTAGCGACGCGATCGCCAGGACGATCCCTCCGGCGAACCAGCTCAGATAGCCGGGCAGCCACTGGTGGGCGAAGATCAGGTCGGCGTCGACCAGCGTGTAGCCGATCATGAGCCACCCGACGCTGACGTAGACGAGCACCATGGTCCACGAGATCAGGTCGCGCGCCGTCCAAGGACTGCGGCACAGCGTCCGGGCGACCACCCACGCCAGAGCGGGGAGCGCCAGGTAGAAGCTCACCTCGACCGCGAGGCTCCACATCTGTGCGAGGCCGTAGGGGAACGGCTGCGTCCCGTACAGCGTCGTCATCGTGAGGGCCTTCGCCCACTCGCCGAACGAGGCACCGTCGTTCTCGTCCAGCAGGAGCATCGCGGCGATCACCGCGATCCAGTAGGTGGGGAGGATGCGCAGGGCGCGCTTCCACAGGTAGCGCCCGGTGGACGGGAGCGACCTGCCGTCTGCCATCGCGGCCAGGAACGGACGTCCGAGCAGGAACCCGGAGAGCACGAAGAAGATCGCGACGCCGACGTCGAGGCGAGCCGTGAGCGCGCCCAGCTGTCCCTCGGTGTAGAAGCCGGCGATGAACGCCACATGCGTCGCGACGACGAAGATGGAGGCGACCGCGCGCAGGCTGTCCAGCACGGGGTAGACCTGCGGTTGCTCGCGTTCGTCGATCCGGTCGTTCACGGCTTCACCTCCACCGGGCCGACGGCCACCCGGTCCACGCAGACGTTGGCCCCACCTGCGTCGATGGTGAGGCGGTCGTACGAGCCGTCGGTCCGCAGGTACAGCGTGTGCAGGCCGCGCTCCAGGTGGACACGGTACGCGTTGTCACCGGCTGACACCGCGGCGTACCCGTCCTGACCTGCGAGGTAGCCGATCGCCATCCAGAAGGGGAAGTCGTAGGTGGCGCTCGCCAGCGGGATCACGACCGGGGCGTCGTCCCCCTTGAGCGAGTATCCGCAGCCGACGTCGGGGCCGGGGAGCGCGGTGGTCCCGGAGGCGATCTCTGCCGGCTCGAGCATGCCCTGGGCCGTGAAGGTCTCCAGGTCGTTGCCCTGGTCGGGAGTGGTGAACACGTCGCCCAGCGGTGCGAACATGCGCGAGGGCAGGTTGTACGGCGCATTGACGGACCACATCACGGCCTCGGGGACGGGCGCGTCGAGCAACGCCGGCCGGTCGGCCTTCGTGATCTCGTCGATCGCCGTCAGAGCGAAGTCCTTCGTCGGGTTGGTGTCGTGCCAGGGCCGGGCGTACGTGATCGACGACCAGACCGAGGCCGCGACGTACCCGGAGACGATCACGAGCACCGCACCTCGCGACAGCGAGGCGTTCACCAGCGGTTGGTCACGAGGCTCCGACGACTCCACCGCGCCGCGCAGCGGCATGATCGCGAGCGCCAGGACCAGGCAGAGGACGGCCGTGGCATCGGAGAGGTAGCGCACCTCCCGGCCGACGTCCCCGAAGGTCCCGGAACGGCCGACCGCGAGGATCGCGTAGGTCAGCAGGAGGTAGGGGACAGCGATCACCAGACCACGCAGCGCCCGGGTGCGGGTCGCATAGAGATAGCCCCAGATGCCGACCACGATCAGCCATGAGAGCGAGACCAGGAGCGTCGACGGCACGCTGATCGACCGTGGGCCCTGCCCCAGCAGCGCCCACGTCCAGCTGAGGCCGGTCAGCCCGGTGCCGAGGACGTCGACCAGCATCGACTGCGCGAGCGCGGCGTGGTCGGTCTCGCCGGCGTCCGAGCGGGGCATCCGGACCCAGTACATCGCGAGGTAGGCCGCGCCGAGCGCCGCGTACGTCAACCAGCCCCAGAAATAGCGGCGCACCACCGCGACGAACCGCCGCACGGGCCGGCCGCTGGCGAAATACAGCACCGCGAGCAGGCCGAAGACCATCGGGAGTGCGATCGCCTTCACGTAGAAGAGGAGCCCGACAGCGGTGAGGGCGGTCGCGACGAGCGCCCAGCGGTAGCGCCGGGTCCGCAGGTATGCCACGTGGGCGGCGACGCCGAGGAAGATGCAGGTGTGCAGCGGGAGCTGGTTGATCATCGCCGCATACCAGGTGAGCGTCGGGATGCTGAAGATCGAGAACAGGTAGAACGCCAGCGGGATCAGCATCGCGGGGCGGTCGCCGAACAGCTTGCGCAGCATCCACCAGCAGCTCAGGCTGGCCGCGGCCTGGAGCACGACGGTCTGGACGGCAGCCACCCACCACGCGAACGGGCCGGCCCAGGTGACCATCTTGACCAGCACGAAGCTCAACGGCATGAAGTGAACGTTGTGGGGCCGGAAGTACCAGGCGAGATCGTCCTCCCCGGCCGCGATGTCGCTGAGGAAGTGGAAGTCGTCCTCGAAGAACCAGCTGTCGGAGACGACCCAGGTCCGCAGCGCCAGCTGTGCGGCGATGAGCGTGAGAGCGACTGCCGTCACCTTCTGGGTGCGGGAGACGTCCGAGGGGATCCAGCTTCGGAGCGCGCGGCTGGTGTCCGCGGCGAGAGTGTTCACCGCACGGAGTGTAGCCGCGGCCACATTCTCGACTGCCACGGTTCCGGGCTCGCCCGCGGCACGATAACCGGCTTTGCCGAATCGTTGTAGACGGCGTGCCGCTGGGGCGCTACCGGCTGGTAGTGTCTGCCGCGTCTCATCGACTGTGAGGGAGTTCACGTGGGCAAGAAGACCGGGTTCGCTGCTGTTGTGATCGGCGCGTTCCTTCTGGTCTTGGCCGTTCTGGCCAAGACGTACGCGTACGACCAGCTGGCCGTAGTGCCGCTCGACCAGGAGTCCACGACGGTCTCCAAGACTGCCGAGGGCAAGGACGCGTCCTACCTGAACGTCGCCGCTCCGAGCGGCCCCGTGATCGAGTCGGGTCCGCTCGAGTCCCGTCGCGTCGTCGTCGGCCAGGTCGAGGCCGGCAAGGATGCGAGTGACGAGCTCGACAAGGACGTCGCGGTGTGGGACACGCTCTCCTACACGGCGCCTCCGGGCACGCCGGCCGAGGAGGCGCTCAGCGGCACGCGCGACGTGGTGCCGTTCGACCGCCACACCGGCGAGACGGTCCGGTGGGCCGGAGCCAAGACGGAGAGCACCGGCGTCGAGATCGAGCCGTTCAGCTTCTTCGGCAACTACTTCAAGTTCCCGTTCAACACGCAGAAGGAGTCGCTCGACTTCTGGGACGGCTCGCTCAAGAAGGCGGTGCCGGCCAAGTACGAGGGCACCGACGAGCTCGAGGGCCTCACCGTCTACAAGTTCGTCCAGACGATCGAGCCGACCAAGATCGCCGAGCAGCAGGTCCCGGGCAACCTCGTGGGCATGCCCGAGGCGTCCACCGTGGTCGCCGACCGCATGTACGGCAACGTTCGCACCCTGTGGGTCGAGCCGGAGACCGGTGTGATCATCAAGGGTCAGGAGGCCCAGCTCGCGACGCTCGACGTCGACGGCGAGACTCGCGCGACGATCACCGACGCGGAGCTGGCCTACGACGACGAGACGGTCAAGGCGACGGTCGACGAGTACAAGACGAAGGCCTCGCTCCTCGGGATGGTGCGCACCACCATCCCGCTGGTCGGCGCCATCCTCGGCGGACTGCTGATCATCGCCGGTGCGTTGCTGCTGCTCCGGGGACGCCGCGACGGTGACGACTCGACGCCCAAGCACACCTCGTCCGACGAGGACTCGCCGGCCGAGCCGTCGACCGCCAAGGCCTAGCGGTGTGACGTTGTCGTAGCGGCTGGCTACGATGACGGCGATGTCGACGCAGAGCACTGACCCCAGCCCACGAGACGAGCGCGCACAGGACCTGTGCGCGCTCGTCGACGTTTCCCCGAGTCCGTTCCACCTCTGCGCGGAGGTGGCCCGCAGACTCGGGGCGGCCGGGTTCGTCGAGGTTCGCGAGACCGAGGCCTGGCCGACCGAGCAGGGACGCTACTTCCTCGTCCGTGGCGGTTCGGTCGTGGCCTGGTCCACCGAGTCGGCGGCTGGACCTCAGTCGGCGTTCCGGATCGTCGGGGGGCACACGGACTCTCCCAACCTGCGTGTCAAGCAGCGCCCGGACCGCTCCAGCGCCGGCTGGGAGACCGTGGCCCTCGAGCCGTACGGCGGCCCGCTGCTCAACTCGTGGCTCGACCGCGAGCTCGGCCTCTCAGGTCGGGTGACCGTGAGGCGCGGGGGGCGCGCGGAGCATCTGCTGGTCCGCATCGACGAACCGGTGCTCACCGTCGCCCAGCTCGCGATCCACCTCTCGGAGGACCGCAAGGGCGTCGCGCTCGACCCGCAGCGTCATCTCGACGGCATCTACGGGGTGGGGGAGAAGGCCGACCTCCTGGCCGACGTCGCCGGCCGGCTCGATGTGGAGACAGACGCGCTCCTCGGCTGGGAGATCATGACGCACGACCTGGTGCCGAGCCAGGTCTTCGGCCGGAAGGCCGACCTGCTGGCGGCTCCTCGCCTCGACAACCAGACGACGTGCTGGGCGGGGACGACCGCCCTCCTCGACGTGGTCGACCAGCCAACCGAGGGTGTCGTTCCGCTGCTCGTCCTCTTCGACCACGAGGAGGTCGGCTCGACCTCTGACCGCGGCGCCGACTCCGACCTCCTCGTGACCGTCGTCGAACGCATCGTCCTCGCCGCCGGCGGCACGCGTGACGACTACCATCGCGCGGTGTCGGGGTCCGTCGTCGCGTCGGGCGACATGTCTCACGCGACGCACCCCAACTACGCCGACCGCCACGAGCCGTCGCACCGGATCCTCCCCAACGGCGGTCCCGTCCTGAAGGTTCACCCCAACCTCCGCTACGCCACGGACGCGTCGGGCGCCGGCGCCTTCGCGCTCGCCTGCGAGCAGGCCGGCGTCCCGCTCCAGCGCTACGAGCACCGCGCCGACCTGCCCTGCGGGTCAACCGTCGGTCCGTTGACGGCCGCCCGCACCGGCATGACCACGGTGGACGTCGGAGCCCCGCAGCTGGCGATGCACGCGGCGAGGGAGCTGATGGGAGCGGCCGACCCGGCGATGTACACCGACGCGCTCGCGGCGTTCCTGGCCCCCGAGTACTGAGTGGTCCGCGGGCGTGTGTTAGCCCGCGTTGACCGTGTGACGAACGACCCCGTACCCTGGATGTGCGTTGTGGACTCGTACGGCCCCAGACCGAGCGGGTTCGTGCTCGCCAGCGTCTCCAGTCCTACCGCACGAGGTTCTCACGCGGCAACGACCGGCACGCTGCGATCCGGGTCCGCAGCCCCCCGCACAACTCCTATCCACCCATCGGAGCTCAATCCCATATGACGAGCAGCATCCAGGCAGCACCCGCGCCGCAGGTCGCGATCAACGACATCGGCAGCGAGGAGGACTTCCTCGCAGCGGTCGACAAGACCATCAAGTACTTCAACGACGGTGACATCGTCGACGGCATCATCGTGAAGGTCGACCGGGACGAGGTGCTCCTCGACATCGGTTACAAGACCGAAGGTGTCATCCCCTCGCGGGAGCTGTCCATCAAGCACGACGTCGATCCCCACGAGGTCGTCTCCGTCGGAGACGCCGTCGAGGCCCTCGTCCTCCAGAAGGAGGACAAGGAGGGACGTCTGATCCTCTCGAAGAAGCGGGCGCAGTACGAGCGCGCCTGGGGCGACATCGAGAAGATCAAGGAAGAGGACGGCGTCGTCGAGGGCACGGTCATCGAGGTCGTCAAGGGCGGCCTGATCCTCGACATCGGGCTCCGCGGCTTCCTCCCTGCTTCGCTGGTGGAGATGCGTCGTGTCCGCGACCTGGCCCCGTACGTCGGTCAGAAGCTCGAGGCCAAGATCATCGAGCTCGACAAGAACCGCAACAACGTGGTCCTGTCCCGTCGCGCGTGGCTCGAGCAGACCCAGTCCGAGGTCCGCCAGAACTTCCTCACGCAGCTCCAGAAGGGTCAGATCCGCAAGGGCGTCGTCTCGTCGATCGTCAACTTCGGTGCGTTCGTCGATCTCGGCGGCGTGGACGGCCTGGTGCACGTCTCGGAGCTGTCCTGGAAGCACATCGACCACCCGTCCGAGGTCGTCCAGGTCGGCGACGAGGTCACGGTCGAGGTCTTGGACGTCGACATGGACCGCGAGCGCGTCTCGCTGTCGCTGAAGGCGACCCAGGAGGATCCGTGGCAGCACTTCGCCCGGACCCACCAGATCGGTCAGATCGTGCCGGGCAAGGTCACCAAGCTCGTCCCGTTCGGCGCATTCGTCCGCGTCGAGGAGGGCATCGAGGGCCTGGTGCACATCTCCGAGCTGGCCGAGCGCCACGTGGAGATCCCCGAGCAGGTCGTCCAGGTCGGTGACTCGGTGATGGTCAAGATCATCGACATCGACCTCGAGCGTCGTCGTATCTCGCTGTCGCTCAAGCAGGCCAACGAGACCGAGGTCGCGCAGGACGCCGACGAGTTCGATCCCACGCTGTACGGCATGGCATCGTCCTACGACGCGCAGGGCAACTACATCTACCCCGAGGGCTTCGACCCGGAGACCGGCGAGTGGCGCGAGGGGTTCGACGACCAGCGGGAGACCTGGGAGCGGCAGTACGCCGAGGCCCACTCGCGCTGGGAGGCCCACAAGAAGCAGATCGTGGACGCCGAGGCCTCGGCCCGCGAGGCCGGCCAGCAGGCCGCGAGCGGCTCGTCGTACTCGTCCGGTGGCGCCAGCAGCAGCACCAGCGGCAGCACCGGCGGCGGCTCCAGCAGCTCGTCGTCCTCGTCGTCGTCCTCGCAGGACAACGGCCGGTCGACCGGCGGTGCGCTCGCCTCCGACGAGGCACTTCAGGCACTGCGCGACAAGCTGACCGGCGGCGAGTGATCACCCGCTCCCGTTGACATGCTGCACGAGGCCCCTGCCCATCTGGGCGGGGGCCTCGTCGCGTCCCACGGGCGGTAGGTAGCCTGTGCCCGTGCGCTTCATCCTCGACCCCCGGCCGGTCGACCACGACCCGGTCACCGACGTCGCGACCGCGCACGCCCTGCTCCGCCAGGCGTCCGACGGTGAGATCGGGCCGACGGTGCGCATCAGCGTCCCGGTGGGCCCCACCGCGGCGTTCGGACGTTCGGACGTCCGCCGGCCTGGCTTCGCCTCTGCGGCGCAGGCCTGTCGTGCCCTCGGCTTCGAGCCGATCATCCGCGGTGCGGGCGGCCGGGTGGCCGCGTACACCGAGCAGACCCTGGTCGTGGACCACGTCAGCCCCGACCCCGACCCGGGCACAGGGATGCGTGACCGGTTCCGTGACTACGGGGTCCTCCTGACCTCGGTCCTCGGCGAGCTCGGTGTCGATGCCCGTGTCGGTGCTGTCCCGGGGGAGTACTGCCCCGGCGACTACAGCGTCAACGCACGCGGCCTCGTCAAGCTGGTCGGCACCGCACAGCGCGTGGTGCGAGGCGCCTGGCTGTTCAGCGCTGTCATCGTCCTCGGAGACGCCCCGATGCTCCGCGCGGCGCTGCCGGTGATCCACAACCGCCTGGAGCTGCCCATGCGCCGCCGCTCGGTGGGCGCGGTCTACGAAGAGGTGCCCGGCCTCGACGTCGACACGGTGGCGAGCACGTTGCTGCGTGCGTACGACCGCATGACCAGCGTCGACGTGGTCCCGCTCGACGACGCGACCCGCGAGCGTGCGGAGAGTCTGAAGAGCGACCATCGCGTGGGCGCTGACCTCGGCGCACGGCGGACCGCGTGATCCGCGTCGGTCTGACCGGGGGGATCGGCTCCGGCAAGAGCGCTGTGTCAACCCTGCTGCGAGACCGCGGCGCTGTCATCATCGACTCCGACGTGCTCGCGCGCGAGGTGGTCGAGCCTGGTACGCCGGGGTTGGCTGCGGTCGTCGAACGCTTCGGCGACGATGTGCTGACCGCCGACGGGCAGCTCGACCGTCCGGCGCTCGGCGCGCTGGTCTTCTCCGACCTGTCGGCTCGTCGAGACCTCGAGGACATCGTCCATCCGCTGGTCCGTGCTCGTGGCGCTGACCTCGAGGCCCAGGCAGGGCCCGATGCTGTCGTGGTCCACGACGTCCCTCTCCTCGTGGAGACGGGGCAGGCCTCTCGCTTCGACCTGGTCGTCGTCGTGGACGCTCCGGTCGAGGTCCAGATCGAGCGCCTGGTGACCCAGCGGGGCATGTCGCGCGAGGAAGCCGCGAGCCGGATCGCGGCTCAGGCGTCACGTGATGACCGACTCGCGGCGGCCGACGTCGTCATCGACAACACCGGCTCGCTCGACGACCTCGCGCGCGAGGTGGAGCAGCTCTGGACCACGCGCTTGAGCCCAGAGGTTGTCAGACACCGCCGATAGCGTCAGATCGCATGACGACCTTCGCTGTGACAACGCCGACCGGTCACGTCGGGGCGCATGTCGTGCGCCTGCTCGTCCAGGCCGGCACGCGGCCCGTCCTCCTGTTGCGAGACGCGGCCAGACTCGACCCTGACCTCCTGCCCTACGTGCAGGTGAGGGAGGGAGACCTGCACGACCGTGACTACGTCGTGCGCGCGACCGAGGGCGTCGACGCCCTGTTCTGGGTGGATCCGACCGACCTGACCGTCGACGACCCCAATGCCTCGACACGAGAGCTCGCCGAGCACGCCGCCGACGCGGTGCGGCGCAACACGATCTCGCGGCTCGTGCTGCAGAGCAGCGTCGGAGCCGAGCGCCGGCAGGGCGTCGGACTCATCGACGGGCTGGGCGCTGCGGAGGACATCCTGGGCGCCACCGGCGTCGACCTGCTGGTCCTGCGCTGCGGCTACTTCTTCACCAACCTGCTCGACGACATCGACGCGATCCGTGGTGGTGTGCTCCTGACGGCGATGGCCCCCGATCGCCGGCTGCCGTGGGTGGCGCCGCGCGACATCGGCGACGTCGTGGCCGCTAACCTGCTCAGCGGACGGCCGGGGCGACGGATCCAGGGTGTGCACGGACCAGAGGACCTGTCGTTCTCCGACGTCGCGCGCACGGTGAGCGACGTCACCGGTCATCCCGTGGCCGTGCACCACGTCGAGGACGACGAGCTCTTCGCGATGCTCACGTCGGTCGGTCTCGGCAAGAGGGCTGCGCAGGGGATCGTGGGCATGACGTCGGGCATCCGCGACGGATTCGTCCCCGAGCAGGCCAGGGACGCCGTGACCACGACGCCGACGACGCTGGCCGCTTGGGCGTACGAGGAGCTCCGTCCCGCACTTGCCCCTCGCTGACCTCGCCGGGGCAGCGCGGTGCCTGGGACCCCGAACGGGCCGGCGCCTCGACCCTTCGGTCGCGGACACCGGCCCGTTCGTCTGCGGACTCGCTGCGCCCCCGTCAGGCGGCGAGATCCGGGTCGGCGATCTTGCGGAGACGCTGGATCGCCTCTCGCTCGAGCTGGCGGACGCGCTCGGCGGAGATTCCGTGGCGCTTGCCGATGTCGGCGAGCTTGTGCTGGCGGCCGTCGAGCAGACCGTAACGGCAGCGGATGATGTCGGCCTCGCGCTCGCCGAGGTGCTCCACCAGACCCGAGAGGCGGTCACGGGACTCCGTGTCGAGCACCGCGTGGTCCGGGCCGGGCTGGGTCTCGCGGGCGACCAGGTCGCCGAGGGACGTGTCACCGTCCTCGTCCACCGGGGAGTCGAGGCTGACGTGATCGCGACCCCACGAGATGAGGTCGATCACCCGCTCGACCTGCATGCCGAGCTCTTCGGCGATCTCAGCCGGGTCGGGCTCGTGGCCCAGCTTGCGCTCGAGGTTGCGACGAGCGGCACCCACCTGGTTGAGCTCCTCCACGACGTGCACGGGGAGCCTCACGACACGGCCCTGCTGGGCGATGCCGCGGGTGATGGCCTGGCGGACCCACCACGTGGCGTAGGTGGAGAACTTGAAGCCCTTGAGGTAGTCGAACTTCTCGACCGCCCGGATCAGGCCGGTGTTGCCCTCCTGGACCAGGTCGAGCATCGGCATCTGCGAGCGACCGTACTTGCGGGCGATCGACACGACCAGACGCAGGTTCGCGGTGATGAACTCGTCGAGGGCGCGCTCACCCTCGGCGACCATCCACTCGAGCTCCTCCTGGGTCGCCGACTTCGGGGCTCCGCCCTTCTTGCGGCCCACGCGACCCTCGGCCAGGAGGTGCTTGGCAAAGAGTCCGGCTTCGATGGTCTTGCTCAGCTCGACCTCACGGGCGGCGTCGAGCAGAGGGGTGCGCGAGATCTCGTCGAGGTACATACCGACGCTGTCTCGTCCCTCGGCGCGCTCACGCACCTGAGTCGTTGCTGTCGTCACGCAGACCAGCTCCTTCACTTCGTTCTCGGCTCGATCCATCACAACGCGATCAGCCGCCGGTCGATTCCGTCTGGCACTGGAAAAGACGAACAGAGCGTGCTAAAGGTGCCGGTCTCAGGTGTTTCTTAGGCCATATCCCCTAACCACGGGCCGCTCAGGGGTGGGCGAGCGCGTATCGAGCGATCACGAACGGGTCGTCGTGACGAACGTCACGCAGCGTGAGGTCGAGGCGCCGGGGGAGGAGCGGCTGGCCTGAGCCCAACGTGACGGGAGCGTACGAGACCTCGAGCTCGTCCAGGAGACCCGCGTCGGCGAACTGGCCGGCGAGCTCGCCCCCGCCGATCACCCAGACGTCCTTGTCGTCGGCGACCGCGAGCATCTCGGAGTGGACCGCCGCCACGTCGCCCTGGGCGAAGCGGATGTCGGCCCCCGGGACCCGCGGGAGGTCGCGATGTGTCATCACCCAGCTCGGTGAGGTGTAGGGCCAGGCCTGGGGGTTGTCGAGCAGGCTCTCGTGGTCGAGGATCCACTCGTAGGAGCTGGAACCCATCACCATCGCCCCGAAGCGCGTGGTGAGACCCTCCATCTCACCCGCGAGGTCCTCCGAGACAGGCTGGGAGAGCAACCAGCCGAGGTCGTGGTCGGACGTGGCGATGAATCCGTCGAGGCTGCTGGCGGTGTAGTAGATCGTCCGGGTCATCGGCTGATCGTCCCGGACAGCACCGACAGTTTTGGCCCGGTCGGTCAGTCTCGCCGACGTCCTTCCTCAGTCTCGGACGGCGAGCGGCTCGTGAGCCGCGCCGAGGGTGTCGATGACCCACGCGAGCTCGTACGCCCGCTCCTTCCACGACTCGTACCGCCCGCTCACGCCCCCGTGTCCCGCACTCATCTCGGTCTTGAGGAGCACGTCTGCGCCGGCGACGGCACGAAGACGCGCCACCCACTTGGCGGGCTCGACGTAGAGCACGCGGGTGTCGTTGAGGCTGGTGATCGCGAGGATCTTGGGATATCGCTGTGCGGTGACGTTCTCGTACGGCGTGTAGGACTTCATGTAGGCGTAGACCTCGGGATCGTGCAGCGGGTCGCCCCACTCGTCCCACTCGATGACCGTCAGGGGGAGCGAGGGGTCGAGGATCGAGGTCAGCGCGTCCACGAACGGCACGACCGCCAAGATGCCGGCAAAGTCGTCCGGGGCGTCGTTGGCCACGGCACCCATCAGCAGGCCCCCGGCCGAACCGCCCTCCGCCACCAGGCGCTCGCTCGTGGTCCACCGCTCGGCGACGAGATGACGAGCGCAGTCGACGAAGTCGGTGAAGGTGTTCTTCTTGTGCAGGAGGCGGCCGTCCTCGTACCAGCCGCGCCCCATCTCACCGCCGCCGCGGACGTGGGCGACCGCGAACACCACCCCGCGGTCGAGCAGCGACAGCCGTGTCGCGCGGAAACCGGGGTCGATGCTCGACTCGTAGGCGCCGTAGCCGTACAGCAGCGCCGGAGCGCTCCCGTCGCGGGCCACGCCCTTGCGAGCGACGAGCGAGATCGGCACCCTCGCGCCGTCGCGCGCGACCGCCCACAGCCGGTGCTGCTCGTAGTCGGCGGGGTCGTAGCCGCCCAACACGGGCTGCTGCTTGCGGAGGAGGAGCTCACCCGTCGCGACGACGTAGTCGTACACGGTCTCGGGTGTGACGAAGGAGGTGTATCCGAGGCGGACGAGCGGTTGCTCCCACTCGCGGTTGGGCCCGAGCCCGCTGGTGAACAAGGGCTCGTCGAACGAGACGGGGACAGGGTCGCCGAGCGGAGCGCCCGGTCGGGCGTCGTCGTCGAGGGTGATCACGGCCACCTGGCTGAGCGCGTCGCGTCGCAGGCTCAGCGCGACGAACCCGGCGAAGGCGTCGACGTCCTCCAGACGGGTGTCGTCGCGGTGCGGGATCTCCGTACGCCAGTGCTCCGGTCCGGGCGTGGACACCGGGGCGCTCGCCAGCTCGAAGTTGACCGCGCCGTCGTTGTGGAGCACGAGGAAGCGGTCCTCGCCGCCGACCACGACGTGCTCGACGGAGTATTCGATGCCCTCGCGCCGGGGGGCCACCACTCGGAACTCGCCCGTGGGGTCGGTCGCGTCGAGCACCCGGATCTCGGTCGTGACCTTGGAGCCCGAGGCGATCACGAGGAATCGATCGCTGCGGGTCGCGCCGACACCGGTGAAGTAGCGCTCGTCGGTCTCGTGGAACACGAGCTCGTCGGCGTCCGAGGGCGTCCCGATCGTGTGCCGCCACACCTTGTCCGGACGCCACGCGTCGTCGACGGTCGAGTAGTAGAGGTGATCGGCGTCGAACGACCACGTCGCGCCGTACGACACGTCGCTGATCTCGTCGTCGAGCAGGGCGCCCGAGCTCAGGTCCTTGACCCGCAGGGTGAACCGCTCGTCGCCGGCGGTGTCGACGGAGTAGGCGAGCAGGGACCCGTCACGGCTCACGCTGAGCGCGCCCAGGGCGAAGTAGTCGTGTCCCTCGGCCTCGGTGTTGCCGTCGATCAGGACCTGCTCGCCCTCGACGGGCGTGTCCGAGCCGAGCTCGGGCGGCGTCCAGTCGCCGGGGCTCGTCACGGGGCAGCGGCAGTGGACGGCGTACTCGCGGCCCTGGAAGGTGCGTGCGTAGTACCACCAGGATCCGCGCCGGACCGGCACGGACAGGTCGGTCTCGAGGACGCGCGACTTGATCTCGTCGAAGATCCGCCCGCGCAGCGCCTCGAGGTGCTCGGTCCGCTCGGCGGCGTAGGCGTTCTCGGCCTCGAGATAGGCGCGGGTCTCGGGCGCGTCCTTGTCACGGAGCCACTCGTAGTCGTCGACGACCTCGTCGCCGTGGTGGACCCTGACCTGGGGGTGGCGCGGCGCGACCGGAGGCCGCGGACCGGAAGACGTGCTCATGGCTCGACCGTACCGGGTGTCAAGGACGGGTCCTCGGCGTCGAACGTGCGTACGGGACCAGGCCCCGTGGTGGCCGTCTCGAAGCGCACCGTGACCCGCCCCAGACCCGACCCCCAGACCCATCCCGGGCCGTGCTCGTCGTGGACCACGTCGGCGCCCGGGGCCCATCGCGAGCGGGCACGGAGCGGACGCGGGACCGCGCCGGCGGTCGCCATGTCCGGCTCGCCGGCGAGCGTGGTCGCAGCACCCGTCGATCCGGTGGCGGCCGCGAGCTCGTCGTCGTCGGGCGGGAAGAGGTCGTCCTGGACCCAGTCGGCCATCCCCGAGACGCCGACCCCGAGCAGCCGAATGCCTGACGAGGTGTCGATCTCGGCGAGCAACCCCGTCACCGTGCGTGCGATCACGCGGGCGTCGTCGGTGGGCCCGGCGAGCGTCGCCGACCGGGTGTGGGTCTCGAAGTCGTGATGACGGATCTTGAGCGTGACCGTACGGCCGGAGGTGCCGTTGGCGCGCAGGCGCTCCGACACTCGACGGCTCATGGTGGTCGCCACGTCGGCGAGGACGCGCGGATCGGTGATGTCGGTCTCGAAGGTGTCCTCGACGCTGAGCGACTTCGTCTCGCGCTCCGCGACCACCCCACGGTGGTCCTCTCCGCGAGCGAGCGAGTGCAGCGAGGTCCCGTACGCCGTGCCCAGCAGGGACGTGAGCTCGAGGAGGTCGAGCCGGCGCAGCTGCTCGACCGTGTGGACGCCGATCCGGCGCAGGCGCTCGGCGGTCACCGGGCCGACGCCCGGGATCGTACGCACGCTGAGCGGGTCGAGCGTCTCGATCTCGGTGCCGGGCGCGACGACGTACGACCCGTCGGGCTTGGCGAGCTCGCTCGCGATCTTGGCGAGGAACTTGGATGAGGCGACACCCACCGAGGCGGTCAGACCGCCGGTGCGCTCGGCGACGTCGGCGCGGACCTGCTCGGCGAGCGCGGTCACGCCGTCGAGGTCGAGGTGCCGTGACTCCGCACCGGCGGCGAGGTCGACGAACGCCTCGTCGAGAGACAAGGGCTCGACGAGCGGAGAGATCTCGCGGAGCCGACCCATCACGACCCGGCTCGCGGCACGGTAGGCGTCGAAGCGTCCCGACAGATAGGCCGCGTGCGGGCACCGGGCGCGCGCCTCCGCAGTCCGCATGGCGGATCTGACGCCGAAGAGCCGAGCCTCGTACGAGGCGGTGGACACGACGCCCCGGTGACCAAGACCACCGACCACCACCGGCTTGCCGCGCAGCGACGGCTTGTCGCGCTGCTCGACGGCGGCGAAGAACGCGTCGAGGTCGAGGTGGAGGATCGTGGCCTGGCGGCGCATGGGCCCATTCTCGCTCCGGCTGCGGACGGCTCGTCGGCCAGTGTCGAGAGGCCAGTGTCGACCGGCCCGTGTTCACGGGCGAGTGTCCACAGGCCGGTGTCGACCGGCCGGTGTCCACAGGCCAGAAGTCACCTGTCCCGAGTGCTCTCCGAGGACCCACCCTCTCGGCATGACCGATGTGATGCGCGCTCGCACCCTGTCCGACCTGATCGGTGTTGTCCCCGTCCTGCTCGGGTTCCACCCCCGCGACTCGTTGGTGGCCGTGTGCCTCGACGGTCCTGCCGGCCGTGCCGGCTTCCGGCTGCGGGTCGACCTGCCTCCGCCGGAGGCCGCCGAGCTCGCCGCCGACCAGCTGGTGGGCTACCTGCTCCGCCAGGATCCGGACGCGGTCGCCCTGATCGCCTACGCCGACACCGATCTCGACGAGGGTGCGCGGGCACTCACCGACGCGATGACCCGACTGCTCCGCGCGGACGGCGTCCACGTCACCGACGCCGTCCGCTACGACGGCACGCGCTACTACTCCTACTCCTGCCAGGACCCGACGTGCTGCCCTCGCGAGGGGGTGCCGTGCGACGTCTCCTCGTCCCCGCTGCTCGCGGAGGCGGTCTTCCGTGGCCACGAGGTGCTGTCCGACCGGGACGACCTCGTACGCCGGTTCGCCCCCGTGTCGGGTCGTGCGCTCGAGGAGGCGCAGCGAGCGACCGAGCGAGAGGTGCAGGGCTTGGGCCGCGTCGGGGCGCACGGAGCTGCTCAGCGCGACGCCGAGACCGTGCGCCGTGGACTCGCCCGCGTCCTCCCGGTGGTGGATGCGGCTCTCGGCGCAGGGCCGGGTGGACCGGCGACGGGCGGCGGGGGGAGCGGCAGCGGCCATCGCCTGGTCCCCGACGACGTGGCTGCGCTGTCGGTGTGGACGTCGCTCGTCGTCGTACGCGACGTCCTCTGGTCGAGGATCACGCCTGCCAACGCGCTCGCCAGCCTCACGATGTGGCGCGAGGTCGCCGTGAGCGCCGTGGCTCCGTTCCAGGCGGCCCCGTTGACGCTTGCGGCGTTCGCGGCATGGTTGGCAGGGGACGGGGCACAGGCCCAGTGCGCGCTGGACCGCGTCGCCGAGGTCGCGCCCAGATATTCTATGGCCGCCCTGGTGCAGCAGGCGCTCACCGAGTGCCTCGACCCGGCGCACTGGGAGGGATTCGACACCGACGACGTTCTGCGGACGGTGCCCGGCCTCTCATAGTGTTGGTGCTGCGACACGCCGACGACGCGGTCACGAGGCCGAGGAGGCTGAGATGGGTCAAGAGGTCGACGACCAGGTCTTCACCCGCGAGGACCGGACCGCCTTCCGGGAGAAGGTCCGGCGCAGCCTGGACGTGTTCTCCCGGATGCTGCGCGACACCCGATTCGACGCGGTCCAGCCGATGACCGGGGTGGAGATCGAGCTCAACCTGATCGACGAGGTGGGCAACCCCGCGCTGCGCAACGAGGACGTCCTCGCGGCGATCGCCGACGAGGACTTCCAGACAGAGCTCGGCCAGTTCAACATCGAGATCAACATCGACCCCCGGCCCCTCGACGGCTACGGGTTGAGCCACTACGAGAAGACGATCCGCGAGGACCTCAACCACGCCGAGAAGCGCGCGAGGTCGGTCGACGCACATCTGCTGATGATCGGCATCATGCCGACCCTCAAGGCGGGCCACATGACCCCGTCGACGATCTCTGCCAGCCCTCGCTACTCCCTTCTCTCGGAGCAGGTCCTCGCCGCTCGCGGGGAGGACATCGCGATCTCGATCTCGGGGGAGGAGCGCCTGACCACGACCTCCGAGTCGATCATGCCCGAGGCCGCCTGCACCAGCGTGCAGCTCCACCTCCAGGTGGGACCGGCCGAGTTCGCGTCGTACTGGAACGCCTCCCAGGCCATCGCGTCCACCCAGCTCTCGCTCGGCGCGAACTCGCCCTTCCTGCTCGGCAAGCAGCTGTGGCACGAGACCCGGATCCCGCTCTTCGAGCAGGCGACCGACACCCGCTCGGAGGAGCTCAAGGCCCAGGGGGTCCGCCCGCGCGTGTGGTTCGGAGAGCGGTGGATCACGTCGATCTTCGACCTCTTCGAGGAGAACGTCCGTTACTTCCCGGCCCTGCTGCCGGTCCTCGACGACGAGGACCCGGAGGCGGTCCTCGCCGCCGGCGACCCGCCGACACTGGCGGAGCTGCGTCTGCACAACGGCACGATCTATCGGTGGAACCGACCGATCTACGACGTGATCGGCGACCGCCCCCACCTGCGCGTCGAGAACCGCGTGCTTCCCGCCGGGCCCACGGTGGTCGACACGGTGGCCAACGCGGCCTACTACTTCGGGCTGGTCCGGGCCATGGCCGATGCCGACCGTCCGCTCTGGACGCAGATGTCGTTCAGCGCGGCCGAGGAAAACTTCACGAGTGCGGCGAGGGGCGGGATCGGCGCGAGTATCTATTGGCCCGGCATCGGCACCGTCGGTGTGACCGAGCTGGTGCTCCGTCGTCTCCTCCCGATGGCGGCCGACGGGCTGGACGCCATGGGGGTGGACCCCTCCGACCGCGACAAGTACCTCGGCATCATCGAGCAGCGGTGCCTGACGGGTCGCAACGGTGCGACCTGGCAGAGCGAACGCTTCCGCACGTTGTACGAACGCGCCGGCACCGACCGTACGGAGGCGCTGCGCGAGATGACGATGCACTATCGCGAGCGGATGCACACCAACGAGCCCGTGCACACCTGGGACTGACCGCGCTCGTCCCGCTGCGGGTTGTCGACGGTTCACCGTGCCGTCCGACGCGAGCGGCGCGGCCCGACGGTGGCGTCAGGCACGCTGACCCAGCCCGCCCGCGTGACGACGAGGAACACCTCACCGTCCCCGCGCGCGCAGGTCCGCCACGCCGCGTACCAGGCGAGGTCGGCGCCGCGTACCTCCGGCCGACCCGCGCGCTCCCAGACGAGCACGCGGTCGCGCGGTCCTGTGCCTGCGGCGACCGGGGCCACGAGCCGATCGACGACGTCGGCACGCATCCACGCGTCAAGTCGCTGGACGACGCGCGGCGACGACGACCAGCGCCCGACGAGGGACGCGTGCCCTGCGTCGTACGACCAGAGCGACAGTCTCGGCTCGCCGTCCGGCGGGGTCGCCCGCCGCACCCACCGCTCGACGAGCGCGTCGAGGAGCCGCGAAGCAGCCGCGGGAGGGATGCCGACCGACGGGCCGGAGGGAAGCGAGGGCATGGACCCAGGGTGGGTCCTCCTCGTCTCGCCGGAGCTCGGATGTCCACACGTCGGGGTGACGCGGCGCCGAGGGCGGTGGAAGGCTGTCGAGCGACATGGATCACGATACTGTCGAAGCACCGTCGAGCTATGGAGGTCGAGGATGGGCACGATCGTCGTGGGATACGTCCCTAAGGCAGAGGGACGTGCGGCTCTCGCGCGGGCCGTGGAGGAGGCAAAGCTCCGGGGGTCGAGCCTCGTGGTGGTCAACTCTCACCGCGGCGGGCGAGACTTCGACGACGATGACGCAGTCCGGACCGAGGCCCAGCTCAAGGACGTCCGCGAGCAGCTCGCCGACTCGGGCGTCGACTCCGAGGTTCGCCAGCTGGTCCGCGGCATGGATCCCGCCGACGACCTGATCAAGGTCGCCGAGGAGACCGGGGCGGAGTTCATCGTCATCGGCCTGCGTCGCCGGTCGCCGGTCGGCAAGTTGATCCTCGGGAGCAACGCGCAGCGCGTGCTGCTCGACGCCACCTGCCCGGTGCTCGCCGTCAAGGCCTGACCGGCGACTGGCGGGTCGACGACGCGGCCGTCCTTGGTCGAAAAGGTCGCGTTTCGGTCACGGTACGAGATCGTGGGCCAGGCGGTTCGTGGTTCGCCCCCAGCGCGTGGCAGACTGGACGAGCCGCGGTTGACGGGAGGCCGGTTGATCGCGCCCTCAAGACTGCAGCGACCTTCTGGTCCGAGCACCCCTAGGGAGTCATCTCGTGGTTTCAGCGCCCGATAGCCGAGCACGCAAGACGGTCGTGGCGGAGGCGGGATCCGCCCGCACCACGGTGAAGGCTTCGGCCTCGCAGGGCGCGACCAAGAAGGCCGCGCCTGCCAAGAAGGCTCCGGCGGCCAAGAAGGCACCGGCCAAGAGCGCGGCCGCCAAGAAGACGGCGGCCAAGAAGGCGCCGGCGAAGAAGACCGCGGCCAAGGGCGCCACCGAGGTCGACATCACCGCCGGCGCGATCATCGTCGACGAGAACGGCAAGAAGGTCCTGCCGGACATCCCCGACGAGGTCTTCGTGAAGGACCTCAAGACCGACCCCACCCTCAAGGAGGATGAGGCGTCGGGCTTCACGATCTCCGCGGCTGACGACACCGACGAGCCGGAGCAGAAGGTCACCGTCGCCGGCGCCACCGCCGACCCGGTCAAGGACTACCTCAAGCAGATCGGCAAGGTCTCGCTGCTCAACGCCGGCCAGGAGGTCGAGCTGGCCAAGCGGATCGAGGCTGGCCTGTTCTCCGAGGAAAAGCTCGCCTCGGGCGGCAAGCTGTCGGAACCGGTGCGCGAGGAGCTCGAGTGGATCGTCGAGGACGGTCGCCGCGCCAAGAACCACCTGCTCGAGGCCAACCTGCGACTGGTCGTCTCGCTGGCCAAGCGCTACACCGGCCGCGGCATGCTGTTCCTGGACCTGATCCAGGAGGGCAACCTCGGTCTGATCCGTGCGGTGGAGAAGTTCGACTACACCAAGGGCTTCAAGTTCTCGACCTACGCGACGTGGTGGATCCGCCAGGCGATCACCCGTGCGATGGCCGACCAGGCGCGCACCATCCGCATCCCGGTCCACATGGTCGAGGTCATCAACAAGCTCGCCCGTGTCCAGCGTCAGATGCTGCAGGACCTGGGTCGCGAGCCTACGCCGGAGGAGCTCGCCAAGGAGCTCGACATGACTCCGGAGAAGGTCGTCGAGGTCCAGAAGTACGGCCGCGAGCCGATCAGCCTCCACACGCCTCTCGGCGAGGACGGCGACTCGGAGTTCGGTGACCTCATCGAGGACTCCGAGGCGATCGTCCCCGCCGACGCCGTCTCGTTCACGCTGCTCCAGGAGCAGCTGCACGCGGTGCTCGACACGCTGTCCGAGCGTGAGGCCGGTGTGGTGTCGATGCGCTTCGGCCTGACCGACGGCCAGCCCAAGACGCTCGACGAGATCGGCAAGGTCTATGGCGTGACGCGCGAGCGGATCCGTCAGATCGAGTCCAAGACGATGAGCAAGCTGCGTCACCCGTCGCGTTCGCAGGTCCTGCGCGACTACCTCGACTGAGCGATAACTCAGCAGTCACAATCAGCGTTCACGAGCGCCGCGTACGGGTCCCGTACGCGGCGCTCGTGCGTGAGCTGCCTTGTCGTACGCCGATACGCTGAGGGCATGTCCACGACGCGTACACCGGGCCGTCGGTCGTTCCTCGGCCCCGCGATCCCGGTGCTCGTCCTCCTCGGCGCCATGTGGTTGCTGGAGCTGTTCGACGCGCTTCCGGGCGTCTTCCTCGACCAGCACGGCATCCGCCCGCGGGACACCGACGGCCTGTACGGCATCGCGGCCGCTCCGTTCCTGCACGGTGGCTTCGACCACCTGATCGCCAACTCGACGGCGTTCGTCGTGCTCGGGATCCTCCTCGCGTACACGGCGCGGTCCCGATTCTGGCCGGCCACCTTCGGGATCGTGCTCCTCGGAGGCCTCGGCACGTGGCTGATCGGTGCCCCGTACACGGTGCACATCGGAGCGAGCGGGCTGATCTACGGCTACGCGGCGTTCCTCGTGGTGTGGGGGATCGTGACACGCCGTCTGCTGTCGGTGCTCGTCGCGGTGGTGGTCGCCGTGATGTACGGCGGCATCGTCGGTGGGATCCTCCCCGGTCAGGCCGGCATCTCCTGGGAGGGACACCTCATGGGCGCCGTCGCGGGCGTCGTCATGGCGTGGTGGCTCGGCCGGCGGGACAACCACGAGCGTCGACAGCCCCAGCGGTCGAGGTTTTCCTGAGTCCAGCCGTCGCGGCTCCTGGGTGCGGCTACCCTCACCGCCGGTCTGGTCGATGGACGCTGACGAGATCGCGCAGGTGGGTCTCGAGTGGGCTCAGCTCGCCGCGCCCTCGCCCGGCCCGGTGTGGCCATGGCTGGTCGACCCGCTGGCGACGCCGGGCGGCGTAGTGGTGGCCGGTCGGCGTGGTCCACGTGACCGTGTCAGGGATGGGAGTGCGGTCGCCTGTCGCCGCGGACCCCGTGGAGGCGTGCACTCTCCAGCCGGGCACCTCTTTGACGAGGTTGTCGTGACGACAGAGTGCCTGCGCGTTGTCGACGGTCGTCAGCCCTCCAGCACCGTGCGGGTCGACGTGGTCGATGTCGGTGGCGTCGCAGTCGCAGAACGGGCGGAGACAGTGCCCGTCGATCGTCCGGATCAGCCGCGCGATCCGTGCTGGGAAGCGGCGCCGTCTCTCGTCGGCGTCGCGCGGGTCGCCGCGGTCGTCGGTGAAGACCCTGCGGAGCCAGCTCGCCTCTCGTCCGGCCAACCGCCGGCAGAGGGCCGCCGGCACGGGTCCGTAGCCGTCGAGGACGCCAGGAGCGTCGTCGACGCCGAACAAGGTCTCCGGCCTCATCAACAGACCGATCTCCGCCGGTGCGTGCGTCGATGAGCCGTCCGGTGTGTCGACGTCGACACCGGTGAGCGCCTCGATCGCGTGGTCGGCGGCGATCTGGCGAGTCGTCCGCGGATCGGTCGAGGCCTTCTGCCGGAAGGCGTCGGAGTGGAGACGTCGCCATGCGGCGATCACTTGCTCGGCGGGAGCGCGGACCGTCAGCTCGGCCATCGCGTCCGAGAGTCGGCGCAGCCGGATGTGCCGTGTTGCTCGTGCCGCGTCGGCCCGGTCCGCGCAGCCCGCCGCGTCGAGTGCGAGGACGTGGCGCCGCGCCGCCGCGGAGGCCTCGCGGACGGACATGCCGGGAAGAACGCTGACGACTCGCTCGTCGATGCGCCGACGCCGTCGTCGGTCGAGTGGCGCAGTCTCGGCGCAGACCGCTGCGGCGACGGAGGCACTGATGGCTCCGTCGCGGAGGAGCGCGTGGGTCATCGGGTGGTCACGGAGCGCGATCGCCACGTCGAGACTGTGCTGACCGGCGCCGTTGCCCACACCGCGAGCCATCCCGACCTCGGCCCGAAGCGAACGCGTCCGCGGCTGCGCAGCGCTCGGGTCCTGGCTCGGCTCGGCGCCCGTACGGCGGGCTTCGAGGGCCGAGACCGCGTCGTGCTGGACGCCCTGGGCGATCCGCACCACCACCTCGCACGCACGGATGACGTCGATCTCCGTGGCGCCGGCGGCCCGGTCGACGTCGTCTGTGCGAGAGAGGCCGGCACGTGTCAGCACGACGACCTGCTCGACACGGGTGGAGAGTGCGTCGAGCAGCGTCGCAGCGGTCGCCGCTCCGACCCCGTGTTCGATCATGTGTTCGATAGTAGGGCGCCGGTCTGACACGCGTCGGGCACGTGCTCAGCGCGGCCACCCCGCAACCACGGGTCAGGAACTCTCAGGTCAACACGACGCCGACGACCCACAGCGTCGCCGACACCAGACCGCCCGCGAGCTCGATGAGGATCGACAGGCCGGCCGCCTTCATGGCGTGCTTCGTCGACTCCCAGGCGGCGGCGTGCGTCCGGTGCCGTCCCATCTCGAAGACGTACACGCCCAGCACGAAGCCGAGGAACAGGCCCAGCACCGGAACGACGAAGAAGCCGACGATCCCGCACAGGCCGCCCACGAGCATGGCGCGTCCAGGAACCCCGGCCCGGTTCAGCCGCTTGCCCGGGATCGCGTACTGCACCACGAGGGCGACGGCGTACACGAGCGTCGCCACCCCGAGGACGGCCCAGCCGGTCGGCTCGCCCACCGCGATCGCCCAGACGACGATCGCCGCCCAGATGAGCAAAGACCCGGGGAGGATCGGGACGATGATCCCCGCGAGCCCGACGAGGATTGCGAGGCCGACGAGGACGGTGCCGAGGGTTCCCATGGGGGAAGGGTGCCAGAGCGATCTGAGTACGACGACGCTGCCGTCCGGTCTGGGGACGGCGCAGGATCGGACGGGTGACGCGCAGACTCGGTACGGCAGCGGCGGTGCTGCTGCTCGCGCTGGCGCTTGCGGGCTGTGAGCACTCCTGGCACTGGAAGGCGGCCGACCTCGACCGCAACCGGCTCAACCTCGGGCTCTTCCGGGGAGCCGACACGGGGGAGGAGCTGGGCACCTGGGTCCGCAACGGGCTTGTCGTCGCGGTCGAGGGCACCCGCGACGGAGACGACCTGGCCGTGGTGGTCCGGTACGAGCGCACCGTGGGAGACGGGTGGCTCGGGCAGCAGCAGAAGATCGAGCAGCGCTGTTACCGGTTCACACCGGACGGACCCGGCAACGACGTCGAGTTCGGGCGTACGGACTGTCTCTGAAACGCTGTTACGAATCGTTACCCCCGCCCCTGTCGGGTGACCCCCGAGGTGCGGTAGAACAACGTCTGAGAGTCACGGTGGCGTGACCTGACTGGAGGGTCACGTGAAGATCGGACGACGGCCGCGGCTCGCGGCAATCCTGGCGACCTCGCTCGGCGGGGTGCTGGTGGCGGGGGCTCTGGCGTTCGCGCCGGGAAGCGCTGGCGGTGAGACCTTGGCCGCCGCCGACCCCATCGCCCCGCTCGGGTGGGCGGTGACGAACCTGTCCAGTGGGGCGCCGCAGACGGATGACGCGGTCGCCGCGGATGCGGACGGTTCGGTGGTCGCGGTCCGGTGGAGGCCGTGCACGGGGACGTCGTGCCGTCCGGAGAGCCATCTGCGCATCTCGACCGACGCGGGACGGACGTTCGGACCGCTGCGCACGGTCGATGACAGCGCGAGCGCGCCCATCGTGGCCGTCGCGGGGGTGCACGTCCTCACCGCGAGCTCAGGTCGCGCCGGCTCGGGCAAGCCCGTCGTCCGGGTCAACCGCTGGTCAGGTGGCGCTACGGGTGGCACGCCTCAGAAGGTCGAGATCGCGACGACCGCATCCCCGACGAACCTGCGGCTCGCTGCCTCCGGCAACCGGGCGGTCCTGGCCTACAGGGTCGCTTCTGACGTCTTCGTCGCCCGTACCGGCGACGGCGGCGCAACCTGGTCGACACCGAGCGTCGTCGAGGTGGGCAACGGGCAGCTCGACGTCGACGTCGACGGGGACGAGGCTGTTGTCGTGTCCGCGACCGGTGCCGACACCTGGTCCGTACGGGCCTCCTCCGATGCCGGGACCACGTGGGGTGCTCCCCACTCGCTTGTCGTGGCGGGAGGGGGCGGCGCGACGCCGCGGGTCGCGATCACGGCCGGCGGCCGGATCGCCCTCGGGCTGTCGTACGCAGAGGGCGGGTCCCGACGTGGCGAGGTCCGTACCTCCACGGACGGTGTCACCTGGTCGACCCCCACGAAGCTCGCCAGTCTCTCGGCCACGCAGACGCTCGACCTCGCGGCCGAGGGGGGCACGTTCTTCGCGGGGGGCGACGGCCTGAGCCTGCACCGTTCGACGGGCGACGGATCGTGGAGCCGCATCGGCGAGTATCGCCGGGTGGTGTGGTCATCGACGGCCCACGTGCGGCAGTTCGCCAGTACCGGGCGATCGGCGGTCGCCGTGAGCGCGAACGGTCCGCTCGTGATGCACGGGTCGACCCTCCTGCGCTCGTTCCCGGACACGCGGACGCCGTCCGTACGCTTCACGGCCGTCCCGCCGGCAGTGACCAAGGTGGCGAACCAGGTCGTCCGCTTCGCCGCGACCGACGCCGACGCAGCCGACGCGTGGCTCACGTACGAGTGTGGCTACGGCAGCAACGCGGGGTTCGAGGAGTGCTCGAGCCCTCACCAGATCTCGCGCTGGTCGCCCGAGGTGGCGGGCCGTAAGCAGGAGCTCCGCGTCCGGGCCATCGACGCCGCGGGGCGGGTCTCGCCCGTCGTCACGGCGCGCTGGATCCTCGACCAGGTGCCGCCGGTGCACACCTTCGTGCGCGCGAAGGAGGTCGTGCTGACGTCCCGGGCGATGTTCCGGTGGGGAGCCGAGGAGCACGAGTCGAGCGTCGCCTCGTACCAGGTCCGTTACTCGGTGACGGCCCAGACCGCCGCGCGGATGTCGCGGGCCTGGCGTACGCCGCGTGCTCTGGCGCGGACGACCCGGCGCTCGGTGATCCTCGCGGTGCCGCGCGGCAAGGTCGTCTGCGTCCAGATGCGTGCGACCGACCGCGCCGGGAACGTGTCGGCGTGGACCCGCCAGCAGTGCGCCGCGCGCCCGTACGACGACCGTGCGCTCGCCCGCTCGGGCAGCACGAAGCGGCTCCGCGACAAGCGCTTCGTCGACGGGAGCGCGACGAGGCTTCGCGCTCGAGGGACCGTGACCCTGCGCGGGGTCCAGAAGCGCTCGGAGGTCGTCGTCGTGCTCAAGCGTGAGCCCGGGCGCAGGGGGATCACCATCCACAGGCCTGGCGTGAAGGGCACCACCTTCATCGGGGCGGCGGGTCGTCGGAAGTTCGGCGTCGTGAGGACCGCCCCTGGACCGACCCAACGCCGCACCGGCCCCGTTCGGCTCAGCGGTGACGCCGTCATCGATGGTCTGGTGATGCTGCCGCGCTGGGCCTACGGCGTGCGTCACTGACACGGAGCAGGCAGCGACACCGACACGACGAAGGGCCCCGTACCACCAGGTACGGGGCCCTTCGTCACGCTCGTTCAGGCGTCGGCGGCGCCGAGGCTCAGTGCTCCTCGGCCGGCGCGTTCGCCGGGGTGGCCGTGAGCTTGTCGCTCTCGTCGTGGATGTTCGCCGCGACCTCGCGAAGCTTGGCGTCGTGTGCGCGGCCGTGGTGGGCGCAGAACAGCAGCTCGAAGCCGTTGGCGAGCTCAACACGGACGTAGGCCTGGGCTCCACAACGGTCGCAACGATCAGCGGCGCTGAGGGCAGCGGTGGGGGCGACAGTAGCTGTCACGTCTGACCTCTTCTCTCCGAACAACGGTTCTTCAGGGGCGGAAGGCTTCAGTGCCTTCCTCTGCTTCAACATCCAACCATGAGCGCGTGTTCCCGCAGCGGATCACCTCGCGAATGGCTCGACAACTCGACGGTACCCGCAGCGGGCAATGACGCCACGTGGCGACCTGCGGTGTGGCGTACGACACGCCGCGCCGCGAGGGCCGTACGGTGCACCGAGGGCGTCGTACGGGCTGGGTAGATTTGGCACCGACGCGCCGGACGACCCCGGAGCGTGTGGATAAGGAGCCTGTCATCGACACCGAGTACAACGCCCGCAACCTGCTGGTCCTTGAGGGCTTGGAGGCCGTCCGCAAGCGGCCAGGGATGTACATCGGCTCGACCGACACCCGTGGGTTGATGCACTGCCTCTGGGAGATCATCGACAACGCGGTGGACGAGGCGCTCGGTGGGTTCTGCGACCGGATCGAGGTCGTGCTGCATCCCGACGGCTCCGTCGAGGTCCAGGACAACGGTCGAGGCATCCCCGTCGACACCGAGACCAAGACCGGGCTGAGCGGTGTCGAGGTCGTCTTCACCAAGCTCCACGCGGGCGGCAAGTTCGGCGGCGGCTCGTACGTCGCGACCGGCGGTCTCCACGGCGTGGGCGCCTCGGTCGTCAACGCGCTGTCGGAGCGGCTCGACGTCGAGGTCGCCAAGGACGGTGGGCGCTGGGAGATGTCGTTCCGCCGCGGAGCACCGGGCTCGTTCGACGGCGAGGGTTCCGACGCGCCCTTCACGCCCTCAAGCGGACTGCGCAAGCTCGGGCGCATCAAGAAGGCGACGACCGGCACACGCGTCCGCTACTGGGCGGACCACCAGATCTTCATCAAGGGTGCGGAGTTCTCGTACGAGGAGCTGGTCGCCCGAGCCAGGCAGACGTCGTTCCTGGTGCCGGGTCTTGAGATCGTGCTGCGCGACGAGCGCGGCGACGCGCCGCTCAAGGAGTCGTTCAAGCACGACGGAGGCATCACGGAGTTCTGCGAGTTCCTCGCCCCCGACCCCGCTGTCTCGGACGTGCTGCGGCTGGCGGGCAGCGGGCACTTCACCGAGACCGTTCCGCTGCTCGACGACAAGGGCCACATGAGTCCCCAGGACGTCGAGCGCGACCTCGGCGTCGACATCGCGCTGCGGTGGGGGACCGGCTACGAGACGGTGACCAGGTCCTACGTCAACATCATCGCCACGCCCAAGGGCGGCACGCACGTGAGCGGGTTCGAGCGAGCGCTGACCAAGACCTTCAACGAGGTCCTGCGCGCCAACCGCCAGCTCAAGGCCAACGACAAGGACGTCATCAAGGACGACATCCTCGAGGGGATGACGGCCGTCGTCACGGTCCGGCTGGCCGAGCCCCAGTTCGAGGGGCAGACCAAGGAGGTCCTCGGGACCCCGCCGGTCACCCGGATCGTCGCCAAGGTGGTCTCCGAGGAGCTCAAGGCGTTCCTGACGTCCAACAAGACCGCTCACAAGGCCAAGGCGCGCGCCGTCATGGAGAAGGTCGTCGCGGCCGCCCGCACCCGCGAGATGGCCCGACAGCAGCGCGAGACGCAGCGTCGCAAGAGCGCCCTCGAGTCCAGCTCGCTCCCGGCCAAGTTGGCCGACTGCCGTAGCAACGACAACGACCGCACTGAGCTCTTCATCGTCGAGGGCGACTCCGCGCTCGGTACGGCCAAGGCCGCCCGCTCGTCGGACTTCCAGGCGCTGCTGCCGATCCGCGGCAAGATCCTCAACGTCCAGAAGTCCTCCATCGCCGACATGCTCAAGAACGCCGAGTGCTCGTCGATCATCCAGGTCGTCGGCGCAGGGTCGGGGCGCACGTTCGACGCCGAGCAGGCGCGCTACGGCCGGATCATCTTCATGGCCGACGCGGATGCGGACGGCGCCCACATCCGATGCCTCCTCGCAACACTGTTCTTCCGCTACATGCGCGACCTCGTCGAGGAGGGCCGCGTCTACTCCGCGGTGCCGCCGCTGCACCGGATCGAGCTGTCGAACCCCAAGAAGGGGATGGACAAGTACGTCTACACCTACTCCGACCCCGAGCTCCAGCGGAGGCTCGCCGAGCTCACCAAGAAGGGCCTGCGCTGGAAGGACCCGATCCAGCGCTACAAGGGCCTCGGTGAGATGGACGCCGACCAGCTCAAAGAGACGACGATGGACCCCAGGCGCCGCACGCTGCGGCGTCTCACCGTCGACGACGCCGAGGAGGCGAGCGCGGTGTTCGAGCTGCTCATGGGCAACGAGGTGGCGCCGCGCAAGGAGTTCATCGTCCAGGGAGCGTACGAGCTGGACGCGGACCGCATCGACGCGTAAGGCGTGACTCGGGGCCTACGCCGGGTGCAGCATGGAGCGCATGAGACGCAATCGCTCGATTCCTGCCGCCACGGTGGTCCCGGTCCTCGTCTATCCCGACGTCCGTGCGGCCGTCGAGTGGCTCGAGTCGGCCTTCGGATTCCAGGAGCACGTGCGGATCGGCGAGGACCATCGCTCGCAGCTCGGCGTCGGTGACGGGGCGGTGATCGTCGCTGACGTCCGCCACGACCAACGGCCCCCTCGCGCCGGTGAGGTCACCCACGAGGTCTTGGTCCGCGTCGATGCGGTCGACGAGCACTGCGCCCATGCCCGATCGCATGGCGCGACGATCGTGATGGAGCCGATCACCTTCGAGTACGGCGAACGTCAGTACGCCGCGGAGGACCTGGCCGGCCACCGCTGGCTGTTCACCGAGACCGTCGAGGACCTGCGTCCGGAGACCTGGGGCGGGACGACCGTACGCCCGCGCTGAGGCGGGCGTACGTCGTCGTGACGCGGGGTGGCCGCGATCAGACGACCTGCTCGAGCAGCCCTGTGTCGACGTCGTACAGGAACCCGCCGGCCTTCACGTGCGGCGGGATCAGCGGGTGCGAGTCGATCTTGTGCACCGACTCGGCCAGCTCCGCGCGCTGGTCGTTGATCGCCCCGAGGAACATCCACGTCGCATCCGTGCCGGTGGCATCGCCGATCCGTGCCTGCAGATCGGACTCCGACGCGCTCGCCATCGCGCACCGGGTGTGCTCGACGACCATCACGCGGTCGACCTTCAGCAGGTTCGCGCCGAGCACGAGAGCGACCAGGACCTGCTCGGTGACACGCCCTCCCGGGTTGCGCAGGATCTTGGCGTCACCTGGCTCGAGGCCGACCATCCGCAGCGGGTCGATGCGCGAGTCCATGCACGTCACGATCGCCATGCCGGCTCGGGCCACGCCGTCGAACCCGGCCAGGTCGAACGCGTCGGCGTACCGGCGGTTGGCGGCGAGGAGGTCGTCGAAGTCGTCCTTCATGGGCAGGAGCGTACGACCAGTCGCGGAGGAGCGTGGATCAGGAGCAGCCCTCGTGATGAGGATCACGACCCCGACGGCCGCTCCCTGGTTGCGGCGTCCTTCGTACGGCGTCGAGGCACGTCGAGCAGCAGGACGGCCGCGACCGCCGCGAGACCCGCGCACACCGCGGCGCCGGCGAAGACCGTGCTGAGCTGGACGATGCCGGCGTCCACGAGCTCGGCGTTGTAGGCCTTGCACGCGGTGGCGGACCCCGGACAGACCTCGGACAGGGGAGGGATCCGGTCCACCGCGTCGTAGTAGGCCCGCAGCCCCCAGGACGTCAGGACCGAGATCCCGACCAGCATGCCGACCATCCGGGCCACGACGACGAGCGCCGAGGCGACGCCGTGCGTCTCGTCCGGGGTCGCGTCGAGCAGCGCGGCGTTGACCGGGGCCACGGCGAGACCGAAGCCGAGGCCGGCGAGCGCCAGGACGACTGCCGACGACACGTGGGCGAGCGCGTCACCGTCCCAGCCGGCCATCGCGACGAAGCACCCGCAGGCGAGCGTCATCCCCGCGCCGGCGATCCACGCCGGGCGGACCCGTCGGGTGGCGTAACCGCCCACGACAGCACCCACGGGGATCGCCACCAGGAACTCGACGAGCACGAGGGCGGCGGCCAGCTGGGAGCCGCGATGCTCGGTCAGCCGCGCAAAGAACGGGACGTCCACGAGGGCGGCGATCAAGGCCGCTCCCACGAACAGCGACACGACCAGCGCGCCCCACGCCGGGCGCTGGCGCAGCGTACGGCGGGGGATGAGGGGTGCGGCAGCCGTGCGCTGTCGAACGACGAAGGCCGCGGTGGCGACAGCGGCCGCGCCGAGCAGCAGGGGAGCGTTGGGGGACACGACGCTCTGCTCGGGGTCGGCCGAGGCGAACGTGACGATCACGCAGCCCAGCGCGAGGCCGAGCAGCGCGGCGCCGACGAGGTCGACGGCGCGGACCGTCGCCGGCCAGGTGCGTACCGCGATCAGCGGCCGCCGGGCCGTCAGCTGACGGGCGACGAAGGCGGCGGCGAGTGCGTACGTCGCCAGCGCGACCGGGGTCGTCCAGCGTGACTCCGCCACGAGGGGGAGGAGCAGGGTCCCGAGCTCGACGTCGTTGCGCACGCGGTCGGGCTGGCCGATCGCGAGCGCGAGGCCCGTGACGGCGAGGACGGCGAGGACGGCGCCGAGGACGTCGCGGCCCGGCGACCCGGCGCCCGCCCCTCTCTCGCCCGGCGACCCGGCGCCCGACCCTCGCTCGTCAGACCCTCGCTCGTGAGACAGGGCGAGTATCCGGCCGGAGGCCGCGATCGCCGCAGCCAGCACGAGGGCGACGGCACAGTTCAACCAGAAGATCGCGCGCCAGTCGCCGACCGCGAGCACCGCGGCGCCGTACAGCGGGCCGAGGACGCTCCCGAGCTCCTGCACCGCGCCGACGATGCCGAGCGGGACACCACGCCGGCGCGGGGGCCACAGGTCCGCGACGAGTGCCAGCGTCGCCGGAACGAGCCCGCCACCCCCGACGCCCTGGAGGAACCGACCGACGACCATCACCGTGAGCCCGTCGGCGGCAGCGGTCACGACGGACCCCACGGCGAAGAGCACCAGCGAGCCGACGAGGACGGGGCGTCGTCCACGGATGTCCGCGATCCGGCCGACGAGGGGGAGGACCGCGACGTAGCCCAGCAGGAAGCCCGACACGATCGGCGCTGCCCGCTGCAGTTCGTCGAGCCCCAGCCCACCGGCCGTCATCATGTCCGGCAACGCCATCACGACGACGTACGTGTCGGCGGCGGCGAACGCGACCGCGACCGCGGCGAGTGCGAGCAGGAGGCGCGCCGCCGGGTTCGCGACCGGTGCCGCGGCCGCGGACGGCTCGCTCACGGTGCGGTGATCTCGACCGCGTCGTCGGAGGCGGTGACGGCGACCGTGTAGGTGACCGGCTCGACGTCCTTGTAGAACGGACCCTCCAGGGTGATGTCGCGGAGGACGTCGTCGTCGGTCAGGCGATAGGTCGCGTCGAACGTCGCTCCGGCCTGAGCCGTCGGGATCAGCCCTCGGACCACGGCGCCGTCGATCGTGCCGCTGATGGTCGTCAGCACGTCTCGACCGTCGCGGCTCTCGCCGTCGGTCGAGACGTCGTCGGTCTCGGTCAGGAGCGAGGAGACGCCGCCGTCGGTCCGCATCAGCGTCGCCGGGTCGGGCGCGCCGATCGACGCCGGATCGATCGGCAGGAAGTCGGGAGCGAAGCCGGTCTTGGCGTGCACGGTGCCGTTGACCGAGATCACCTCGGCGTTGACCGGCACGCCCTTGAGCGAGACCTTGACGTCACCCTCGAAAGCGGGAGCGTGGGTGCCCGTCCCCTTGGCCTCGAGGAGCCCGGTGACGCCCGACGGAAGGCTCTTGGTCGCGAGATCGAGCTTGATGCTCTCGGCGTCGTCGAGCACGGCACGAGCGGCAGCGAGCCGCTCGCCGGGATCGCGTGCGGGCTCGTCCGTGCCGTCGTCCCCGGAGCACCCCGCTACTGCCAGGAATACCGTGGAGAGGAGGAGGGCGAGGCTGGCAGACTTCGGCATGGCGTCAGCATAGGCGGCTGTCGTGACCGACCTACCGGAAGGACGAGCCGATGGACTGGAAGCTCGAGAACATCATCCTGGGAGTCACCGACGTCGACCGGGCCAAGGAGTTCTACACCCAGAGTCTGGGCTTCCACCTGGACGTCGACCATCAGCCGAGCGACGACTTCCGGGTCGTCCAGGTCACGCCTGTCGGCTCGGGGTGCTCGGTCACGTTCGGGGTCGGTCTCAACGGGGCTGAGCCTGGCGCGACCAAGGGCCTTCACCTCGTCGTGGACGACATCGAGGCCGCCTACGCGGAGCTGGAGGGGCGAGGCGTCGTGAGCTCCGGCATCCAGCACTTCGACGTCGCGACCGGCGGCATGGCGCCCGGCGTCGATCCCGAGCACCGTGACTTCATGTCCTACGTCTACCTCGACGACCCGGACGGCAACTCCTGGCACGTCCAGGAGGCCCACCACAAGGGCGCCGAGGGCTGACGTCAGCCGATCTGGGTGGCGACCGGGCTGCCCACGGCCAGCACGGGTTGGGCACCGGGCGTGCCGGACCCGTCACGACGCGGGTCGACGGCCGGGAGGGTGGCTGCCGCGCCGCCCGAGCCGGAGGCCATCGCCGGACCACGGCCGGCCCACGCGAGGACCAGGGCCGCCTCGCCCTTGAGGAGACGGTGGCAGCGGACGCCACCGGTCGCGCGCCCCTTGCCGGGGTAGGCGTCGAACGGCGTCACCTTCACCGACCCGGCCTCGGTGCCCGGGATCGTCCCTGCGGCGCTCGCGATCGTGACGACCTGGGCGTCCTCGACCGGCTCGAAGGCTCCGAAGAACAGCACCGACGCCCCCGCGGCGAGCTTGATGCCCGCGACCCCGCCACCCGTACGCCCCTGAGGTCGTACCACGGACGCGGGGAAGCGCAGGAGCTGGGCGTCGGTGGTGATGAAACAGAGCTCCTCGTCACCCGTCCGGAGCTCGCGGACACCGACGACCTCGTCGCCGTCGTCGAGCGACACGACGTCCCACGAGTCCTTGCTGGCGAGGTAGTCGGGCTTGACCCGCTTGACGATCCCCTTGCGGGTGCCGAGTGCCAGCCCTGGCGACTCCGGGTCGAACGTCGTGAGGGCCAGAACCCGCTCGTCCGGGCCCAGCCCCGTCGTGGTCATCTCCGTCAGCGGCACGCCGCCCTGGAGGTTGGGCGCGGCCGCGGTGGGGGGAAGGCCGGGGAGGTCGATGACCGACAGTTTGATGACGCGGCCCGCCGAGGTGAGGAGCCCGACCTCGCCGCGGGCGGTCGTACGGACGGCCGAGGCGACGACGTCGTGGAGGTGGCGCCCGGACTCGATCTCCGGGACCGTGTCGTCGGTGGTGCGTGCGAGCAGACCGGTGGCGGAGAGCAGGACGTAGCAGGGGTCGTCGGTGACCTCGAGCGGGACGGCGGCCGTGACGGCCTGACCGGCGCTCTCCAGCAGGACCGTACGCCGAGGGGTGCCGTACTTCTTGGCGACCTCGCCCAGCTCGTCCGACACCAGGCCCCTGAGCATCGTCTCGTCGGCCAGGATCGCGTCGAGCTGCTCGATCGTCGCGCGGAGCTCGTCGGCTTCCCGCTCGAGCTCGATCCGTGACGTCCGGGTCAGCCGGCCCAGCTGGAGGTCGAGGATGTAGGAGGCCTGGACGTCGGAGAGGTCGAAGACGGACTTGAGCCGCTCGTGCGCCTCACTGCGGGTGTCGCTGCTCCGGACCAGCTGGATGACCTCGTCGATGTCGAGGATCGCGATCAGCAGCCCCTCGACGAGGTGCAGGCGGTCGGCGGCCTTGCGGCGGCGGAACTCGCTGCGGCGTCGCACCACGTCGAGGCGGTGGGCGAGGAACACCTCCAGGAGCTCCTTGAGCCCGAGAGTGCGCGGCTGCCCGTCGACGAGGGCGACGTTGTTGATCCCGAAGGAGTCCTCCAGCGGCGTCATCTTGTAGAGCTGGGCGAGCACCGCGTCGGGGTTGAAGCCGTTCTTGACCTCGATCACCAGGTTGATGTCGGCCTCGGAGAGGTTCTTGAGGTCGGAGATGCCCTGGAGCTTCTTGGACTGGACCAGGGTCTTGATCCGCTCGATGACCTTCTCGGGCCCCACGTTGTAGGGGAGCTGCTTGATCACGATGCCCTTGCGGCGGGGCGTGATGCTCTCGATCTGGGCCGAGGCACGCATCATGAACTTGCCTCGGCCGGTCGCGTAGGCCTCTCGGATGCCCTCGAGACCGACGATCTTGCCCCCGGTCGGGAGGTCAGGGCCGGGAACGAAGCGCATCAGGTCGTCCAGGGACGCGTCCGGCTTCTTGATCAGGTGGCGCAGGGCCTGGACGACCTCGACGAGGTTGTGCGGCGCCATGTTGGTCGCCATGCCCACGGCGATGCCGGACGCTCCGTTGACGAGGAGGTTGGGGAGCGCGGCGGGCAGGACCGACGGCTCCTCCTCGCGGGAGTCGTAGTTGGGCCGGAAGTCGACGGTGTCCTCGTCGATGCTCTCGGTCATCGCGGTCGCCGGCGGCGCCATCCGGCACTCGGTGTAGCGCATCGCGGCAGGACCGTCGTCGGGAGAGCCGAAGTTGCCCTGGCCGTGCACCAGCGGGAGCCGCAGGGACCACGGCTGGACCATCCGGACGAGCGCGTCGTAGATCGACCCGTCTCCGTGCGGGTGGAGGCGGCCCATGACCTCGCCGACCACGCGCGCGCTCTTGACCGTCCCGCGGTCGGGGCGCAGGTTCATGTCGTCCATCGTGTAGAGGATCCGACGCTGGACCGGCTTCAGGCCGTCGCGGGCATCGGGCAGCGCACGGGAGTAGATGACCGAGTAGGCGTACTCCAGAAAGCTCGACCGCATCTCCTCGCGCACGTCGACGTCGAGGATGTGCTCCTCGTAGTCGGCCGGTGGCGGGGCGCTCGGCGTACGACGGGCCATGCACGTCCTCTCTCGTCGGTCGCTGCCTCGGTCAGCGCTCCAGAGAACCCTAGGCCATCGTCTCGACGACCCTGGGTCGCGACGCCGTGACCCGGGCAGCAGACGGTAGATTCTGGGTGTGGCCGAGCAATCCGACGCACCTGACGACCGCTACCCCGAGCACTGGGAGGCGGACGTGGTGCTCCGTGACGGCGGCACCGCCCACCTCCGACCGATCATCCCCGAGGACGCCGACGAGCTCGTACGCTTCTACTCCCGCGTCTCGGAGCAGTCGAAGTACTACCGGTTCTTCGCCCCGTACCCGACCCTCTCCGACCGAGACGTCAAGCGGTTCACCGTGGTCGACTACCTGACCCGGGTCGCGTTCGTCGTGACCATCGGCGACAGCATCATCGCCGTCGGGCGCTATGACGCGGTCGGCGAAGGGGAGGCAGAGGTCGCGTTCCTCGTCGAGGACGACCACCAGGGACGCGGGCTCGGACAGCTGCTGCTCGAGCACCTGGCGCAGGCCGGCCGCGAGATGGGCATCCACCGGTTCGTGGCCGACGTGCTCCCGGCGAACGTCCGCATGATCCAGGTCTTCCGCGACCAGGGCTACCAGGTCGAGCGCAGCGTCGAGGACGGCGTGATGCGTCTGGTCTTCTCGATCGACCCGACCGAGACCGCGATCGGGGTCATGCAGTCTCGCGAGCACCGGGCCGAGGCCGCCTCGATCGAGCGCTTCTTCAACGCCCGCAGCGTCGCCGTCATCGGTGCCAGCCGGCGTCAGGACACCATCGGCCAGGGCATGATCCGCAACCTCGTGCTGGGCGACTTCGCCGGCGCCGTCTATGCGGTGAACCCGCAGGCGGAGGCGGTCTCCGGTCTCCCGGCCTACAAGAAGGTCCAGGACATCCCGGGCGAGGTCGACCTCGCCGTCATCGCCGTCCCCGCCGAGTCGGTCCCCGAGGTCGTGCTCGACTGCGCCGCCAAGGGCGTCCACGGCCTGGTCGTGATCTCCTCAGGATTCGCCGAGATCGGCGAGGAGGGACGCCGGCGTCAGCGTCGTCTGGTCGGGCTCGCCCGGTCGTACGGGTTGCGTCTGGTCGGGCCCAACTGCCTGGGCGTCATCAACACCTCCTCACGTGTACGCCTCAACGCGTCGTTGTCGCCGATCATCCCGCCGCGTGGGCGCGTCGGGTTCTTCTGCCAGTCCGGCGCGCTGGGTCTCGCGATCCTCGAGAACGTCGACCGCCGGGGCCTCGGGCTGTCCACCTTCGTCTCCGCGGGCAACCGCGCCGACGTCTCCGGCAACGACCTCCTCCAGTACTGGGAGGAGGACGACGCGACCGAGGTCGTGCTGCTCTACCTCGAGTCGATCGGCAACCCGCGCAAGTTCTCCCGCATCGCCCGGCGCGTCGGCCGCAAGAAGCCGATCGTGGCCGTGAAGTCGGGTCGCTCGACTCAGGGCGTCCCGGTGGGGCATGCCGTGCGCAAGACGACGGCCCCGCAGTCGGCGGTCGACGCGATGTTCCGTCAGGCGGGCGTCATCCAGGTCGACACGCTCGGCGAGATGTTCGACGTCGCGCAGCTGCTCGCCCACCAGCCGCTGCCGCGCGGTCCGCGGGTCGCGGTGGTCGGCAACAGCGACGCGCTGGCGCTGCTGGTCGCCGACGCCGCCGCCGCGTCCGGACTCACCGTCGCCGAACCCATCGCGCTCGGCGCGAGCGCCGGTGCCGACGACTTCGAGGCCGCCCTCGACGCTGCGATCGACAACCCCGAGGTGGACGCGATCGTGGCCGTCTACATCCCGCCGGTCAACACCTCCGGCGAGGAGGTCGCCAACGTGCTCGCTGCCGTGGGGGAGCAGTCCGACAAGCCGATCGTCTCGACGTTCCTCGGCACCGAGGGGGTGCCCGAGCTGCTGCGCGTCCCCGACGTCGAGGGGGCGGCGGGGCGCGGCTCGGTCCCGTCGTACTCGGCGCCTGAGTCCGCCGTACGCGCACTGGCGCGCGTCGTCAGCTATGCGCAGTGGGCAGGCAGCGAGCAGGGCGTGATCGCCCACTACGACGACGTCGACCGTACGGCCGCCAGCGACCTCGTCCGCGCCGGGCTCGCTCGCAACCCCGATGGCGGATGGCTCACCGACGACGAGGTGCACCAGCTGCTCGCCATGTACGGCATCGACCTGTGGGACTGGGAGCCGGCTCCGACGCTCGAGGCCGCGATCGCGGCAGGGGAGCAGTTCGAATGGAACGTCGTGCTCAAGGCGACCGCCGACACGGTCCGGGCACGCCCTGATCTCACCCACGTCTGGCGCAACATCGCTGACGCCGACGACATGCGTGAGGCGTGGGCGGTGATGACCGCCGACATCGGCCCGCCGGAGCGCGCGATGTTCGTCGTCCAGAAGATGGCACCTCCCGGCGTCCCGATGTCGATCCGTACGGTCGAGGACCCGCTCTTCGGGCCGGTGCTGTCGTTCGCGCTCTCGGGCGCGGCTGCAGACCTGCTCGAGGACCGCTCGTACCGGATCCCGCCGGTCACCGACGTCGACGTCGCCAGCATGATCCGCGAGCTGAAGTCGGCGCCGCTCCTGTTCGGCTACCGCGGCGGACCTCGTGCCGACCTCAAGTCCATCGAGGACCTCCTGCAGCGGGTCGCCGCGCTCAAGGACGACCTTCCCGAGGTGTCGGAGCTGAGCCTCGAGCCGGTGGTCGCGAGCCCCGCGGGACACCACGTCCTCAAGGCGCGCGCACGGGTCGCGCAGCCGACCGACACCCGGCGCGACTGGTACGTGCGGCGCCTCAGCACGCCGGCCGGCCTCGGAGACACGTTGGCCGGCGCATGAGGTGGCGGCGCCAGGTTCCGGGGAGGGGCCGACGTGACTTCCGTGACAGTGGGAGACTGGTAGACATGGCCAACCGACATCCGTTGCCGCAGCGGCCCGAGACCGAGACCTCGGACCAGCCGGGCGACCGCACCGCCACGCTGAGCGCCGACATCGAGACCACCGGCTACTACCCGCAGGTGGTGGCCGCCGGGATCGCCGATGCGCTCGCGGGCGAGCCCGTCCTCGCGTACGTGCTCCACCACGAGCCCACGTTCGACGGTGACGAGGTGCGCCGCCACATGACGGTGCTGACCCTGACGCCCACACGCCTGGTCCTGGCCCACACCGACGAGCACCCGGCCGACGACGTGCTGCCGGAGCCCTACACCTCGACGACGACCGAGGCGGTGCCGCTGCGCGCCGTCGACTCGGTCGTGGTCACCCGCACCGTTCCGACGGCCACCGCCGTCACCTCGGACCGGTCCAACGACCCTGCCGAGGCCGTCCTGACGATCGGCTGGGGCGCAGTACGGCGTCTCGACCTGGAGCCGGCCGCCTGCTCCGACCCCGACTGCGAGGCCGACCACGGATACACCGGCTCGGCGACTGCCGACGACTTCTCGCTGCGCGTCAGCGCGGCCGCCGACGGCGGTGCCGCCGTGCAGCGTCTGCTCGCCTTCACCCGTGAGCTGTCGGCGGCGACGAGCCGTCCGCGGTGACGGCTGCCGGGACGGTGCTTCCTGCCGTCGACTACGACGCCCGTGCTCTGACCTCGGTGCTCCCGAGCGTCGCGGCGGCGATGGGCGTCCCCAGCTGGACCGACACCCTCGGGCTGCCCCCCGCCGAGCGCTACGTGGTCGTGCTCGTCGACGGGCTCGGCTACGACCTGCTCGCCGAGCACGCTGATGCGGCCCCGTACCTCGCGGGCCTCCTCGACCGTGAGCCGCTGCTCAGTGGTCTGCCGTCGACCACCGCCACGAGCCTCACGTCGCTGGGCACCGGGCTGCCGCCCGGGCGCCACGGCGTCGTCGGCTACACGAGCCGGATCCCCGGCACCGACCGCGTCATGAACTCGCTGCGCTGGGACCCTCAGGTCGACCCCTCGCAGTGGCAGCCGTACCCGACGATGTTCGAGCGCATCGACGCCGCCGGCATCCCGACGTCGACGGTCAACAAGGCCGAGTTCGAGGGCAGCGGGTTGACCGTGTGCAGCCAGGGCGGGGTGCCGTTCCACCCGTTCGGCTCGGTGTACGAGCGCCTCGACGTGGTCGTGGAGGCCTCCGAGGCGACGCCGGGGTCGCTGGTCTACACGTACGAGTCGACGCTCGACCACACCGGCCACGAGAAGGGCTGCACCTCCCCGGAGTGGCGTGACCGCCTGCGCGGCATCGACCACGACCTCGCCGACCTGCGTGCCGAGCTCGGGTCGGGGACGGCGATGCTCGTCACCGCCGACCACGGGATGCTCGACCTCCCGCGCGCCGGACGGTTCGACGTCGAGGCGGAGCCCCAGCTGCTGACCGACGTGACGGTCTTCGCCGGTGAGGCGCGGTTCCGCCACCTCTACACGCGGTCCGGTGCCGAGCACGAGGTCGCCGGTCGTTGGCGCGACCGCGTCGGAGAGCAGGCTCTGGTCCTCACCAGGGACGAGGCCGAGGCCGCCGGTTGGTTCGGCTCGATCGACGACGCCGTCCGTCCCCGGATCGGCGACGTCGTGGTGGCCTCGCTCGGTGACTTCGGCGTGTTCTCGTCGCGTCACTTCGGGATCGAGCTCCGCATGGCCGGCTTCCACGGGTCGGTGACCCCGGCCGAGATGCGCGTGCCGTTGCTCGTCGACGTCTGAGCGGAGACTGCAAAGGACGTGGTCGGCGGACTGCGCCCTGGATAGCGTGCGCTCATGGCCCATGCCCGCGCGGGGGACTCCGCGCGTCCGCTGCTGCTCGCCGTCGACCGCGACCCGGCTCTCCTCGAACGCGTCGAAGGCGAGCTCACGCGTGCCTTCGGGAGCGACTTCCGTATCCGCGGTGAGCTGACCGCGGACGAGGCCGTCCGCACCCTGGAGCGCGCGCACGCCCGCTCGGCCGCCGTCGCGGTGGTCCTCGTCGACCACGCGCTGGACCCGGACGACCGCCGTGACGTCCTCGACGCCGCCCGACGGCTCCACCCGGACGCACGGCGGGCGATGCTGGTGCCGTGGGGCGCCTGGGCGAGCAGGGAGGCCGCGCGCACCATCTTGTCGGCGGTGGCGGTCGGTGGCGTCAGCTACTACGTGCTCAAACCGTGGACGTCACGCGACGAGCTCTTCCACCGGACCGTCGCCGAGTTCGTCCAGGAGTGGTCCCGCAGCGACGCGACCACCCTGCGCGAGGTGGTCGTCGTGGCCGGACGCGAGTCGGCGCGGGCCGCCGGGGTCCGCAGCCTGCTGGTACGCAACGGCATCCCACACGCCTTCCGGGAGCGCGGCACAGCGCTGGCCGACCACGCCGAGCGGGCCGTCCGCGACCGGGGGCACGACCTCACCGGCGTGGACGTGCTGGTGACGATGCCGGCCCTCGGCGGCACGGTCCTTCGTGATCCCAGCGACGTCGAGATCGCCGAGGCCTGGGGCGTCCCGACGTCGCTGGGTCAGGAGGCGGGCGACCGCTCGTTCGACATGGTCGTCGTCGGTGCCGGCCCGGCCGGACTCGCCGCAGGCGTCTACGGGTCGTCCGAGGGCCTGCGAACCCTGGTCGTGGAGCGCGAGGCGATCGGTGGGCAGGCCGGATCGAGCTCGCTGATCCGCAACTATCTCGGCTTCTCGCGCGGCATCAGCGGGGCCGAGCTGGCCCAGCGGGGCTACCAGCAGGCCTGGGTCTTCGGGGCGCACGTCCTCCTGATGCGTGAGGTCGTCGCGCTGCGGCGCCTGGCCGAGGGCGGCGGCTTCGAGCTCGACATCGCCGACGTGGGCACGGTGACGGCGCGGGCGGTGGTGCTGGCGACCGGCGTCTCGTACCGCCGCCTCGGAGTGCCGGAGCTGGAGACGCTCAGCGGTGCCGGGGTGTTCTACGGGGCGAGCGTCTCCGAGGCGCACGCGATGACCGGGCGGCGGGCAGTCGTCGTCGGCGGTGGCAACTCCGCCGGTCAGGCGGTGCTCCACCTCGCGCGCTACTGCGCCCACGTGAGCCTGGTGATCCGGGCCGCGTCGCTCGAGGCGGGGATGTCGCAGTACCTCGTCGACGCGATCGCCGCTGCGGACAACATCACCGTCCTGACCGGGACGGAGGTCGTCGGCGGCGGTGGTGAGGGCTGGCTCGAGCATGTCGTGCTCCGCGACCGCTCCAGCGGCGCCGAGCACAAAGAGCGGTGCGACGGACTGTTCCTGATGATCGGTGCCCAGCCACGGACCGACTGGCTGCCCGAGGAGGTGCGCCGGGACGTCCGCGGCTTCCTGCTCGCCGGGATGGACGCGGTGGCCGACGGCACCTGGCCGCGGGACCGGCCGCCACGGCCGAACGAGTCGACGCTCCCCGGCGTGTTCGCCGTCGGTGACCTGCGCTCGGGATCGGTCAAGCGTGTCGCCTCCGCGGTGGGTGAAGGGTCGGTCGTGGTCTCGCAGGTTCACGAGTGTCTGGCCGAGGGCGATGCCTGAGGGCCACCGCGCGGCGCCGAGCGGCCGCCCGTCCCCGGGTGGGCGGACCGGCGCGATCGCTCTGGGCGTGTGCCTCGCGCTGCCGTTGCTCGGTCTCGCCCTGTTGATGTGGCAACCCGAGATCGACATCGCCTGGGAGGACCATCCCGCTCACTTCTGGCTGGTCCTGTCGGCCGCGGTGATCGGCGCCGTCCTGGCGTACGCGATGGGAGCCGCAGCCCTCCAGCGCGGTGACGCCCGCGTGCTGCTCTCCTCGTACGCCTTCCTGGTCACCGCACTGTTCCTGGGGCTGCACGCGCTGGCGACGCCGGGCGTCCTCCTCACCACTCCCAACGCGGGCTTCGTGCTCGCGACGCCCGTGGGTCTGGCGCTGGGTGCGGTGTTCGCGGTGTGGTCCGGCAGCGACCTCGGCGGCGAGCGTGACGTCCGCCTCGTCCAGCGGGCCGGTGTGATCCGGGCGGTGGTCGCCGCGGTCGTCGTCGGGTGGGCGGTCCTGTCGCTGACAGAGATCTGGCCGTTCGACGCCGGTCCCGTGCCCGAGGAGGTCGACGGCATGCTGTCGGCGATCGCGGGCGCGGCGATCGTCGGGCACAGCGTCGCCGCGTGGCGCTATCTCAGGATCTGGAGGCGTCGCCGGAACGCGCTGCCGCTCGCCGTCGCCTCGGCGTTCCTGCTGCTGGCGGAGGCGTCGGTCGCCGTGGCCTTCTCCCGGAGCTGGCACCTGTCGTGGTGGGAGTGGCACCTCCTGGTGCTCGCGGCCGTGCTGCTCGTCGCCCTCACGGCCCGGCGCCAGTGGCACGAGGAGCGGTTCGCCGCTCTCTATCTCGACGAGACGACCCAGGGACGACGGGACATGAGCATCCTGTTCGCCGACCTCCAGGGTTTCACGACGTTCTCCGAGGCCCACGCGCCCCAGGAGGTCACGCAGATGCTCAACACGTTCTTCGAGGTGGCGGTGCCGCCGGTGGTCGGGCGCTACGGGGGAGACGTCGACCGCATCATCGGCGACGCGCTCATGGTCACCTTCAACCGGCGAGGAGACCAGCCCGACCATGCCCGTCGCGCGGCCCTCGCCGGCCTGGCGCTCCAGGAGGCGACCGAGGCCGTGGTCCGCGAGCATCCCGGATGGCCCAGGTTCCGGGTGGGGATCAACTCGGGTCCGGTCTCGGTGAGCGTGCTCGGCACCGCAGGAGGACGTACGCACACCGTCATCGGCGACACGGTCAACACCGCGTCCCGGATCGAGGGGAAGGCGCCCGCGGGCGGCGTCGCGGTGAGCGCGGCGACCCTCGAGCTGCTCTCCGGGGTCGTCACCGAGCCCCTCGGTGCCCTGGAGCTCAAGGGCAAGAGCGAGGCGGTCGAGGTGTTCCGGCTGCTCGCCGTCGAGCGGTGAGCCTCAGCCGTTGAACGGCAGCGGGTCGTTGAGCGTCGTGACCGCACGGGCCCGCGCCGTCGTCATGCGACGCCGGTGGTGCTGGCGGCACAGCACCTCGTACCCGACCTGCGGGGTGGGGAAGCCGGGCTCGTCGACGTCGCCGATGACGATCTGGTCACCCTCGGTGACCATCACACCGTTCACCGTGCGGGCGTTGTGGGTCGCCCGCTTGCCGCACCAGCAGAGCGCCTCGACCTGGAGGGGCTGGATCCGGTCGGCCAGCTCCACCAGGCGCACCGAGCCCTCGAACATGCGGGTCCGGAAGTCGGTCAGGATGCCGAAGGCGAACACGTCGATCTGCAGCTCGTCGGTGATCCGCGCCAGCGCCTCGACCTGGGCGGTCGTGTAGAACTGCGCCTCGTCACAGATGAGGTAGTCGATCCGCCCACCACCGGTCAGCGACCGGACGACGTAGTCCCAGAAGTCGAAGTCGGGGTCCACCTCGATCGCGTCGGTGGAGAGTCCGAGGCGGCTCGAGAGGCGGCCGTCGCCGGCACGGTCCTGACTGGTGAAGATCCGGCCGACGCGTCCCCGGGCCGCGTGGTTGTGATTGGTCTGGAGCGCCAGGGTCGACTTGCCGTTGTCCATCGTCCCGGTGAAGAAGAGGAGGCTCGCCACGAGGCACGAGGCTACCGTGTCGCCATGGTCGATCATTCCTCCGCCGAGCCCTCGTCCGACGACCGAGCCGATCCGCTCCGGGAGCCCCTGCTCACAGTGGGTGAGCTCGACACCATGCTGCGCCGGGGAGGGGTGACCCTGCTGGACGTGCGCTACGTCCTGGGCGGCAGCGCCGGCCGGGCCGCCTACGAGGCCGGTCACGTGCCCGGAGCCTCGTACGTGGACATGGACGCCGAGCTCGCGGACCCGCCGGGCGACGGCCGCCGGGGGCGTCACCCGCTGCCGGACGCCGACCGGTTCGCGGCAGCGATGCGGGCGCACGGGGTACGGGCGGGCGCTCCCGTGGTCGTGTACGACGCGGACGACGGCACCTCCGCCGCCCGGGCGTGGTGGCTGCTCACCTATCACGGCCACCGCGACGTACGGCTGCTCGACGGCGGGTTCGCGGCGTGGGAGGCGGAGGGGATGCCGGTCTCCACGGAGACCCCGACACCCGAGCCGGGGGACTTCGCCGCAGATCCTGGGCACCTGCCCGTTGTGGATGCCGACGGTGCTGCGCGGGTCGGGCGGGACGGCGTGCTCCTCGACGCCCGTGTGACGCCTCGCTACCTCGGAGAGGTCGAGCCGGTCGATCCGGTCGCGGGCCACATCCCGGGAGCGGTGAGCGCGCCGACCTTCGACAACGTCGACGCCGCGGGACGCTGGCGCCCGGCAGAGGTGCTCGCGGACCGGTTCGTGGACCTCGGTGCCGTGCCGGGGCACGAGGTCGCCGTCTATTGCGGATCGGGCGTCACCGCGGCGCACGAGGTGCTCGCGCTCCGGCGCGTGGGCGTCGACGCGGCGCTCTATCCCGGCTCGTGGAGCGAGTGGGTGAGCGACCCGTCCCGGCCGGTCGCGACGGGGGACTCCGAAGCCACATAGGGAGGCGAGCGGCGTAGGCCGGTCTGACCGCGGCGTACGGCACGATGAGGCCATGGCTCACGTCCGTGCACCGTTGGTCGGCCGCGCCCCAGAGCTCGCCGTTCTGCGTGAGGCGTACGCGGAGGCGCGCCGGGGTGCCGTCCGCTCGGTCCTCGTCGCCGGGGAGGCCGGCATCGGCAAGAGCCGGCTGCTCCGTGAGTTCGTCTCCGAGCTGCGCGAGAGCGGCGACACGCTCGTCGTGTCCGGTGCGTGTGCCGACTCAGGCTCCGGACCGCTGCCGTACGCGGCGCTCGAGGGCCTGGTCCGCGACGTCGTCGGTGCGCTCGGCGCCGACCGGACGCTCGACGAGGCCGGGCCGAGCGCCGACGCGCTCGGGCTGGTGGCGCCGCGGCTGATCGACGTGCGCGTGCAGGCGAGCCCTGGGCGGCTGCCGGAGGTCGTGGCGGGGCTGCTGGCCTCGGTGGCGCAGCGCCAGCCGCTCGTCGTGGTCGTCGAGGACCTCCACTGGGCCGACGACGCCACCCGGGCGACGGTCGACCGTCTCGCACGGCTGCCGCAGGGGAGTGCCTTGCTGCTCGTGGCGAGCTACCGCAGCGACGACGTGGGCCGGGGGCACCCTTTGCGGTCGATGCTGGCCGAGCTCGAGCGCGCACGACTCGTCACCCGGCTCGCCGTCCCGCGCCTCGACGAGGGCGAGATCGCCCAGCTCGCCGCGGCGCTGCTCGGAGACGACGACGTCGGGCCCGGCCTTGCCGACCTCATCGACCGCAGCGAGGGCGTCCCCTTCTATGTCGAGGAGCTCGTCGGCTTCCTCGGCACCGACCTCCCCGACTCGCTGCGCGACCTGCTGCTCCTGCGCTACTCGCGGCTGTCACCGACTGCGCAGGAGTTCTGCCGGCAGGTGGCCGCGGCCGGCCCGCGCGCCTCCTACGACCTTCTCTCCGACGCCCTCGGGCCTGATGCCGTGGTCGCGGCCGAGGGCGCCGCCCGCGAGGCCGTGGCAGCCGCGGTGCTCGAGGGCGACGAGGACGGCTACGCCTTCCGGCACGCGCTGGTCCAGGAGGCGGTGCTCTCCGAGCTCCTTCCCGGTGAGCGTCGCCGCCTGCACTCGGCGTACGCGAACGCTCTCGAGTCGTATCCGACGACCGTCGCGCGCCTGTCCGAGATCGCGGAGCACTGGTGGCGCGCGCGGGTGCCCGACCGTGCGCTGGCGGCCGCCGTCCGGGGCCAGGAGGCAGCAGACCGTGCGGGCTCCTGGACGACCGCCGCGACCCTGGGCGAGCGCGCGCTCGACCTCTGGGAGATGGTCCCGGACGCCGAGGAGGCCGCCGGCGTCTCCCATCACCAGCTCGTGATCGGCGTCGCCGATTCCGTGCGGTCGACGACCCGGCTCGACCGTGCGCTCGCGCTGTGCCAGCAGGCCCTCGCCGAATGGCCCCCCGACGACACGGACGGCCTGGCCCGGGCGCTGGACAACGCGGCGGTGATCGCCGCGCAGGCCGGCAGCACCGAGGGGCGCGCGTTCCTCGAGCGGGGCTCGCCCTCGTGGGTCCGGGCGAGAACGACGAGGTGCGCGCGCTGCTCCTCGTCACGAAGACGCGAGACGGGATGCTCGACGGCCGCTCCCGCGAGGCGATCGCGAGCGCGACCGAGTGCTTCGAGACGGCGACGGCGGCGGGGGCGACGTCCAGCGCGTCGCTGGCGCTCAACATGCGCGGCGTCTCCCGTGTGTCGCTCGGGGACGTGGGCGGTCTGGACGACCTCGAACGCGCTCGTGACCTCGCCGTCGACGACTGGAGGGCGTTGTCGCGCTACTACGTCAACGCCTCCCACTGCCACCTCCTGCGAGGCGAGTTCGAGATCGCGCTCGGTCTCGCCTCGGAGGGGGCGCGGCGCTCGCGCGCGCTCGGGTCCGGGTGGAGCACCGATGCGATGCTCGAGGGCAACGCCGCCGAGGCGATGATCGGTCTGGGTCGGTGGGACGAGGCCGCAGCCTGGTACGAGCGGGCGATCCCGCTCGTGTCGGACAGCATGTTCGCGATGTATCTGCGCGAGCGCTGGGCGTGGCTCCAGATGTGGCGGGGCGAGCTGGACGCGTCCGAGGCGATCGCGCGGGCCAAGCTCGCCGGGTGGGAGCGGTTCGGGAGGCTCGAGCAGCAGGTCCGGACGCGGGTCACCGCGACGCTGGGGGAGATGGCGCTGCTGCGGGGTGACCCGGACGAGGCCTTGCGGCTCGCCTCCGACATCCTGCTGCGTCAAGGTCAGGACCGGAGCCCGGGTGACGAGCTTCCGGTCGTCGCGGTCGCGGCGCGAGCGATCGCCGTGCTCCGCCGCGAGGACGTGGGCGCGGCGCCCGACGTCGCGCCGTACCGCGCGATCGCCGAGGAGTGCGCGTCCTGGCCGACCTTCGCCGCATGGGGTGGTGCCGTCGCCGCCGAGCTCGGTGAGGGACCGTGGTCGGCGGTGGCCGACGCGCCGGGTCCCGCCCACCTGCGCCCGTACGCCTTGCTGCGCGACGGAGAGGCGTCGCTGGCTGAGGGGGACCGCGCGGGCGCGCGGGAGCGTCTGACGGAGGCCGTCGCGGCAGGGAGCGCGATCGGCGCCGGGCTCGTGGTGCAGCGGGCGGAGGCCGTGCTCGAGAGCGGAGGGCTGGATGCGGTCGGTAGGCGCGGGGACCCCGACGAGCTCACGGAGCGCGAGCGGCAGGTGCTGGCGCTGGTGGCCGAAGGGCTGTCGAACGGCGAGATCGGCGAGCGGCTCTTCATCAGCCGCAAGACGGCGTCGGTGCACGTGTCGGCGATCTTGCGCAAGCTCGGGGTGGCGAGTCGTACGGAGGCCGCGGTGAGGGCGCGCTCGGGCGCGCCGGGGGAGTGAGTCAGACTGCGGGGTGCCACGAGCGGGTTGACGGCGCTGCGCCCCACTTGCGGAGCGTGGTCCGCGGGTACGCGAAGCCGTGGTCCGGGTCGCCCGCCATCACCCAGCCGCCGTCGCGCACGTCGCCGCGCAGCTCGAGGAAGCCGCCGACGTAGGGGACGCATCCTGGCGGGAGAGTCGCGTCCCAGCTGTAGTCGTCATCGCCCACGCGGATGCGCAGGGTGACGCGCTCCTCGTCTCGCCGGGCCCTCGACATGACCGCGACCACTTCTGCACGGACGTGGGTCGCGAGGGCGTCGCAGCGCGCGGTACGCACGGAACGGGATCCGTGCCCCCCAGGTGAGGAGCACGCGCGCGACCAGGAGGACGAGCCCGAGCCGCAGGAAGAAGCTGACGAACAGGTAGCGCGCCTGCGAGAGCGCCGAAGCGTCCGCGTCCGCGACGCTCGCGGCCCACGTCGGGTCTTTGGGGTCGACCAGGACGGTCAGGCGCTCGCCTTCCTCCGGCGCGCCGAAGAAGACGGCGAAGCCGACGTCCATCGTCCAGAGGTCGGCATACGAGCCGTCGGGCAGTCGTACGACGGCAATGCCCCAGCCGAGATCCTCGTACTCCTTCGCGGGCACGTCTTCGCTGTCGACGACGACGGCTCTCTGGGGTTCCTGCGTGGACACGAGGTCGCGCGCGTGGCGCAGGTCGCGCAGGCCGCTTTGGGCGCGGAATGGGTCGACGGCCCAGTAGACGGTGGCACCGGCCACGAGGACGCAGGCCAGGGCGATGCCGATGATGCGCGCAGCGAACGCGCTGCGGACCTCCTCCTCAGCCGTCATGGCTGACCTTCGTGGGGTGCGCTGCCCCCACACGCCACCGCGGACACGCTCGCGGCAAGCGGTGTCAGGAGAGTCCACGCCAAACGCTGCAGGGTCTGTCGCGTCTCGAGGTCGAGGTCCACGGCCGGACTGTAGCGCTGGAACACCGTTCCCGTCTGCCCACTGGAGTGATCGTTTGGTCAGTCGGTGCGGGTTCCCTGCCAACGCGCGACGACGCTCTTCGGCGCTTGTGACCGCCACGCGTCCTCGATCACCTCGGCGAGCTCGGCTCGGGTGAGCTGGCCGAGGTGCGCCAGCCGGAGCAGCACGGAGCTGTGCCCGTTGAAGTGGTCGGTCGTGAACCACGGCCCGTCACCGTGGACCAGGGCGAGCTTGTCGCTCTCGTCGGGCACCCTGAAGACCAGCACGTCGGTCAGCCGCTCGCCCGTCGCGGCGTCGACGGCGTCCGGACGCGAGGAACGGTAGCCGACGAAGAACTTCTTGCTCACCTGATAGCGGGGGAGCCCGCCCCACCCGGGCACCTTCTCGGCGCGGGGGAGCGCCATCGCGAGATCTTCGATGTCGGCCTCGCGCGCCTTCCGGGACCGTGCCATCACCTGCTGTCTCCTTCGTCCCGTCAGCCCAGTGCGCGTACGTCGTCGATCGTGTCGACCTCGGCCGGCGTCTTGTCGTCGCGGTAGCGCAGCACGCGCGCGAACCGCAGCGCCACACCGCCGGGATAGCGCGGCGATCGCTGCACGCCGTCGAAGGCGATCTCGACGACCTGCTCAGGTCGAACGTGCACGACGTGGCCGTCGCGCGACTCCTCCAGCTCGAGGAACCGCTCGGTCTGCCAGGCGAGCATCTCGTCGGTCATCCCCTTGAAGGTCTTGCCGAGCATCACGAATCCGCCGTTGGGATCGCGGGCACCGAGGTGGATGTTGCTCAGCCAGCCCTTGCGGCGCCCCGACCCCCACTCGACCGCGAGCACGACGAGGTCGAGGGTGTGGCGGGGCTTGACCTTGACCCAGGCCGCGCCGCGCCGGCCCGCGTCGTACGGGGAGTCGAGCGACTTCACGACCACGCCCTCGTATCCGGACGAGACCGCCTCGGCGAAGAACTCCTGCGCCTCCTCGGCGTCAGCGGTCTGCAGACGCGGCACGCCGAGCCCGGGCGCGATCCGCTCCAGCACCTCGAGCCGCTCACGCAACGGGCGGTCGAGCAGGTCGTCGCCGTCGGCGTGCAGCACGTCGAAGAACACCGGGGACAGCACGTGGACGTCCTCGCCGGAGCGCAGGTCGGGTGCGGTGTCACGGGGGTGGGTCGCTCCGAGCGAGGCGATGTCCTGGAACGGGGCGGGCCGCCCGTCGTGCTCGACGATGAGTGCCTCACCGTCGAGGACGAGGGGGTCGGCGGCGAGCCCGCGTACGGTCTCGGCGATCTGAGGCACCCGCTCGGTGATGTCGTCGAGGCTGCGCGTGTAGACACGGACGTCGTCGCCGACCCGGTGGACCTGGATGCGGATGCCGTCGAGCTTGGTGTCGACAGAGGCCGGTAGCGCGGGACCGACCTTGTCGAGCGCGGCGGCCACGTCGGGCGCCGAGGACGCCAGCATCGGGCGTACGGCGCGACCCGGCTCGAGCATCACCGCAGCCAGGGCCTCGGCGCCACCCGTCAGAGCGGCGACGGCGACCGGCGCGCTCGCCCCTTGCAGCATCGCGGCCCGCCGCACCGCGGCAGCCGGCACGTCGGCGGCCTCCGCGACCGCGTCGAGGACGACGGAGTCCAAGGCGCCCTGCCGGACGTCACCGGAGACGAGTCCCGCGAGGAAGCGCTGCTCGTCGGCGGTCGCCCTCGCGAACAAGTCGTGCGCGGTCTCGGCACGCGCCGTCTGCGACCCCGGTCCCGACAGCCCGGCCATCGCCGCGAACGTCGCGTCGGTCTCGGCCACGGTGAGGCTCGGCTCCTCGGCCGGCGGCGGGAGGTCGCGCAACGACGCCCAGCCCAACCCCGTACGGCGCTGGCGGAGCTCGCCTGCGAGGTAGGTCACCACGACCTCGAGGTCCTCCGGTGGTGTCCCGCGCAGCAGGTCGGCCAGCGCGGTCCGCTTTGCGAGGCGCGACCGTGTCGCGGCGACGGCCCGAGAGGTGGCGACGACGTCGGCGAGGAGCATGCGCCCCATTGTGCTGCGCGGCACAGACACGCCGGAAGATCGCGGCGCTGCGGCAGGGTGACACAATCGAGCGCGTGAGCGTCAACCTTCCTACCCGTACCGACGTCCTCGTCGTCGGTGCCGGTCCCGCCGGCTCTGCCGCGGCTGCGTGGGCTGCGCGGCACGGGCTCGACGTGGTCCTGGCCGATGCCGCCCGCTTCCCGCGAGACAAGACCTGCGGCGACGGTCTGACGCCGCGAGCGATCGCCGAGCTCGACCGTTTGGACCTCGGCCCCTGGATCCGTCGCCACGGCACCAACCGCGGACTCCGTGCCTCCGGGTTCGGCCAGACGCTGATGCTCCCGTGGCCGGGTGGGTCGCTGCCCGACCACGGCTCCGCGGTCCCGCGCACCGAGCTCGACGCGCACATCCGCGCCGCGGCCCTCGACGCGGGCGCGACCCCGGTCGACGGCGCCCGCGCGGTCGACGTGGTCAGGGACGGCGACCGGGTCCGGGAGGTGGTGTTCAAGACCACCGACGGCCCGCACCACGTGGCGTGCGACCGCCTCGTCGTCGCCGACGGCGTCCGCTCCCCGCTGGGCCGCGTGCTCGGCCGCGAGTGGCACCGCGAGACCGCGTACGGCGTCGCTGCGCGGTCGTACGTGAAGTCCGACCGCAGCGACGACCCGTGGATCTCCAGCCACCTCGAGCTGCGCGACGAACAGGGCGAGGTCCTGAGCGGCTACGGCTGGATCTTCCCGCTGGCCGACGGCGAGGTGAACCTCGGCGTCGGCACCCTCGCCACCTCCAAGCGTCCCGCCAACGTCCAGCTGCGACCGCTGATGGAGCACTACGCCCGCCTGCGCCGTACGGAGTGGGAGCTGGCCGACGAGCTGCGCGCCCCGACGTCGGCGCTGCTGCCGATGGGCGGCGCGGTGTCGGGTGTCGCCGGTGCCAACTGGGCGCTGATCGGCGATGCCGCCGGATGCGTGAACCCGCTCAACGGCGAGGGGATCGACTACGGGCTCGAGACCGGCCGGCTGGTCGCCGACGAGCTCGCCGCCGGCACCGACCTGGCGACCGCGTGGCCGGCGGTCCTGCGCGAGCACTACGGCGAGGCGTTCTCGATCGCGCGCCGACTCGCGGGGCTCCTGACCGTCCCGGGCGTGGTGACGTACGGCGGCCCCGTCGGCATGCGCTCGTACGCACTGATGACCATCGCGCTGCGGCTGATGGGCAACCTCGTCACCGACGAGGACCGCGACGCCGTCGCACGGCTGTGGCGCTGGGCCGGCCGGATGTCGCTGCGCGTCGACCGCCGGCAGCCGTTCGCGTGAGGCCGCGCGCATGACCTTCCGCGCGCCCGAGGACACCGACCGCCGCGTCGTCCGCTATGCCTCGCGGGGGTCGACCCACTTCGACGCCATCCTCGCGGCGTTCTGCGTCGTCCTCGTGGTCTCCAACATCGTGGCGACCAAGGGCATCGAGATCGGGTCGGGGAGCTGGACGTTCGGCGGCCTGCAGCTCTGGCCGGTGATCACCGACGGCGGTGCGTTCCTGTTCCCGCTCGCCTACATCCTGGGCGACGTCATCTCCGAGGTGTACGGGTTCCGGGCGGCGCGCCGGGCGATCATCACCGGCTTCGCGATGGCGGTGGTCGCGGCGGTGACGTTCTGGGTGGTCCAGCAAGCGCCTGCAGCGTCGTTCTATGAGAACCAGGGGGCGTACGAGAGCGTCCTCGGGTTCGTGCCGCAGATCGTGCTGGCGAGTCTCGCGGGCTACGTGGTGGGCCAGCTGCTCAACAGCGTGGTGCTGGTCAGGATGAAGGCGCGTACCGCCGAGCGAGGGCTGTTCGCGCGGCTCGCCACCTCGACCGGGGCCGGCGAGCTGGCCGACACGCTGATCTTCTGCGCGATCGCCGCGTCGGTCATCGGCATCACGACGTGGGGCCAGTTCTGGAACTACGCCGTCATCGGGTTCGTCTACAAGGTCTGCGTCGAGCTGCTCGTCATGCCGGTGACGATGCTCGTGATCCGCTGGCTGAAGTCCCGCGAGCCCTCGTACTGGCGCTGACCCGGCCACCACCGCCCGCGCGCGGCCAGGGCCGCCGGGCTAGGCGTAGTAGCGGCCGAGGAAGTCCGCCTTGAGGTCGGCGTAGGTGCCGTCGGAGATCGACGCGCGGATCCGGTCGACGAGCCGGACGATGAAGCGCTCGTTGTGGATCGTCACCAGCGTGCCGGCGTTGTACTCCTTGGCCTTGAACAGGTGGTGCAGGTACGCCTCGGTGTAGTTCGCGCACGTGTAGCAGTCGCACTCCGCGTCGATCGGCGCAAAGCTCCGCCGCGAGGACGCCACCGCCAGGTTGCGCTGACCGTCGTGGGTGTAGACCCGGCTCGACCGCGCCACCCGCGAGGGGCTCACGCAGTCGAACGTGTCCGCACCGTTCTCGATCCCGGTGAAGAGGTCGTCCGGCTCGCCGATGCCGAGCAGATGGCGCGGCTTGTCCTCCGGAAGCTCCTCGCTGACCCAGCCGACGATCGTGCCCAGCTGCTCCTTCTCGAGCGCGCCTCCGATGCCGTACCCGTCGAACCCGAGCTCGACCAGGCCGCGTGCCGACCGCCGCCGGAGGTCCTCGTACTGCGCGCCCTGGACGACGCCGAACAACGCCTGGTACGGCTTGCCGGCCCGCTCTGCGGTCAGCTTCTCGTGCTCGGCGACGCACCGGACCGCCCACGCCTGGGTGCGGTCGACCGAGCGCTCCTGGTAGCCGCGGGTGTTCATCAGCGTCGTGCACTCGTCGAAGGCGAAGATGATGTCCGCACCCAGCTGGTGCTGGATCCGCATCGACACCTCGGGGGTGAACCGGTGCTTGGACCCGTCGAGGTGGCTCTTGAACGTCACGCCCTCGTCGTCGATGTGGGCCAGCCGTTCCTTGCCGTCGGCGATGACGTCGTCGGCCGTACGGTCGGTGGTGTCCATCGCCAGCACCTTGCGGAAGCCGGCCCCCAGCGACAGCACCTGGAAGCCGCCCGAGTCGGTGAACGTCGGACCGCGCCAGTTCATGAAGGCACCCAGCCCGCCAGCCTCGTCGACGATGTCGGAGCCGGGCTGGAGATAGAGGTGGTAGGCGTTGGCCAGCAGCGCCTGGGCCCCCAGCTCGCCCATCGTCTCGGGCAGCACCGCCTTGACCGTGGCCTTGGTGCCCACGGGGATGAACGCCGGTGTCTGGATGTCGCCGTGCGGTGTCGAGATCACGCCGGTACGGCCCTGGGCGCCGTCGACGGTCTCGCCGAGGCGGTCACCGACCGAGAAGTTGAATGTCACCGGACCATCCAACCAGCGGTCATCCCTCGAACGACGAGGGCGTCGCCTCGTCGGCAGCGGGAGCCGGCGAGGGCTGGCCGAGGGACGGATCCTCGTCGAGGTTGTCGGGCTGCGGGGCAGGCTCCGTCGAGGGTGTCGACGGCTCGGGAGTGGGCTCGGTCGTCGGCCCGGGCTGCTGGGGGACGGCCTCCTCGGCCGGCGGGGTCACCTCGTCGGTCGGGGCGGGCTCGTCCGGGTCGGAATCCGTCGTCGACGGCGTCGACGACGGGGAGGGGTCGGTGCCGCCGTCCTTGTCGCCGCCGCCGTCCTTGCCGTCGTCCGACGTCGTCCCGACGTTGCTGAACGTGGTCCCCGACTTGCCGCTGTCTCCGAGCGGGTGCCCGACGATCGCCTCGTACGCCAAGATGCCTCCGAGGGCGAGGAGCAGGCTCGCGACCGTGGCCGCCGCGACTCCGCGCCACGAGATCAGTCGCTTGGAGGCGGCATCGGGGTCGGCGGCCTCGGTGTCCGTGCCGTCGGCCTCCACCTCGGCTCCGTCGTCCGGCGCGTCGACGGCGGTCTCCGGGTCGACGGTGTCCTCGACACCACCGTCGCCGGGCTGGCCCACCTCGTCCAGCGCCTCGGGGACAGGCAGCACGGCAGTACCGCCGGCACCGGCACCCGCACCGACATCGCGCTTGGCCATCGTCGCGAGGCTCGTGAGCCGGGCGGCCTGGGCCAGCTGGCGGCTCTTGCGCAGGGAGTTCGTGTAGATCGTGCCGGCGATGGTGGCCACCACGGAGCCGACGGCCGCGCCGATGAGGGTGCCGGCGACGCCGAGCAACGAGCCCGCCACGGCCGCGGTCATCGCGGCGAGGGCACTCCCGACGACCTGGCTGGAGGAGACTCCCGAAAGGACACCTCCGCTGTCGTCCTCGGCATCCAACTCGGGCTTCTTGGCCGCCATACATCCCTTCCCGCGACATGCGCGTACGTCTCGTACCCCTGATCTCGGGGGTGGTTCGGTGGTCGAGCGCGGGGTCGTGCCGGGGAGCGGCCGGCTCCGCGCCAACCTTCGACGTTAGCGAAGTCGAGCGACCCGTCCAAGTGGGATCGCGCACATGTCGCCGGGACTACGGTGTGGGCATGAGCAACCCCCCGCTCGAGCCGAGCACCACGCCGCCCGTCCCGGTCGTGCTGGACGTCGACACCGGCGTCGACGACGCACTGGCCCTGATGTTCGCGGTCCGGCACCCTGCGATCGACGTGCGGGCGATCACCTGCGTCGCCGGCAACACCGACGTGGACCAGGTCGTGACGAACTCGCTGGCGGTCCTCGACGCCCTGGACGCGCCCGACGTGGCCGTGGCGCGGGGAGCCGAGCAGCCCTTGCTCGGCGGCTCCCGCGACGCCCGGCACGTCCACGGCGCCGATGGGCTCGGGGGGCAACGGCTCCCGTCCTCCTCGCGGATGCCGTTCGCGGGCGGGGCGCTGGAGCTGATGCGGATGACGATCCTCGACTCTCCCGACCCGGTGACGCTCGTCCCGCTGGCGCCGATGACCAACGTGGCGCTGCTCCTGAGGGCCTACCCGGAGGTCAAGGAGAACCTTCGAGGCATCGTCGCGATGGGCGGAGCCCTAGAGGGGGGCAACGCGACGCCTGTCGCCGAGTTCAACGTCTGGCACGACCCGGAGGCGGCGGCGATCGTCCTCGCCTCCGGGGTTCCGGTCACGCTCTACGGGCTGGACGTCTTCTCGCGGGTCGTCGTCGAGGCGGAGACGTATGAGGTGCTGCGCGACGACCCCGACCCTGCCGTCGCGCTGGCCGGACGGCTGCTCGCCCACTCGCACGAGGTGATCCGCAGCGACCCCCGGGTCGGGCACGGCGGCCTGGTGGGCGACGCCGGTGCCGTCTGCTCGGTCGCGTCCCCGGGCCTGCTCACGACTCGCCGCTGGCCGGTCCACGTCGCACTGGCGCCGGGCCTCACCCGGGGGCAGACGGTCGTCGACCGGCGCTACGTGCTCGGCGAGGACGCGGTGCACGGCGTGGACTCCCTCGGCCATCTGGTCGACGTGGCGGTCGACGTCGACCACGAGGCCACACGTGACCTGTTCCTCACCACCATCTGCGCCGGCCCGCAGGCGTCGCACGGCGACGACACGGCACGGGCGGTCCAGCGGTGACGCCCGCGGAGGCCCACCCGGATCCCTCCCCGCCGTCGCGTGCGTCAGCGCGGGTCGCGGTGGTGGGATCGCTCAACGTGGACCTCGTCACGGAGGTCCGCCGCCATCCCTCGCCCGGCGAGACCGTCCTCGGTGGGGATCTTCGCCGATCCCGCGGCGGCAAGGGCGCCAACCAGGCGATCGGTGCCGTCCGCGCGGGCGCCTCGGTCGCCCTGGTGGGCAGGGTCGGTGACGACGCCGACGGTCGGGCGTACCGTGACGCGCTGGCCGCGGCGGGAGTCGACGTGACCCATCTGCGGACCACGCCTGACGTGGCGACCGGGACGGCCCTCATCGTCGTGGACGGCCGGGGAGAGAACACCATCGTGGTAGCCCCCGGCGCCAACGCCCGACTCACGGCCGCCGACGTGCGCGACGCCGCCGGCGCGATCCGCGGGGCCGACGTGGTGCTGGTGCAGCTCGAGATCGGCCAGGACGCCGTGGACGCCGTGTCGGAGGTCGCGGGGGAGGCGGGCACGAGGCTCGTGCTCAACGCCTCGCCCGTACGACCGCTGCCGCCGTCCCTGCTCGCGCTCGCCGACCCGCTGGTGGTCAACGAGCACGAGGCGCGGGAGTACGACGCCGTCTCGCTCTGCGTCACGCTCGGGTCCGCGGGTGCACGCTGGGGCGAGGACTCGGCGACGCCCCCACGGGTCGAGGTCGTGGACACGACCGGTGCCGGGGATGCGTTCGCCGGGGCCCTCGCCGCCGCGCTGGCCGCGGGGGAGGGGCGTGCTGGCGCGCTCGGGGCCGCCGTGGCTGCCGGCGCGGAGGCGACCACCTGGCTCGGTGCCCAGCCGGGCTGAGACCAGGGCCCGCCCGGCAGGCGTGGCGGGCGTGACGGGAGTGGTGTTGTCCACACGATCCGGCCGTCCCCAGCCCGGCGCGCGTCCCTCAACCTGTCCGCCCTCGTCACTAGGCTCCGAGGGAGCCTGCTCGGAGGCTCGCACGGACCCCGGAGGTGGATGCATGCGCTTCATCGCGACAGCGGATTGGCAGCTCGGCATGACCGCCTGGTTCCTCGGCGACGAGGCGCGTGCGCGCTTCCAGCAGGCCCGGCTCGACGCCGTCCGGCGGATCGGCGACCTCGCCGCTGAGCGCGACGCTGCGTTCGCCGTCGTCTGTGGTGACGTCTTCGAGTCCAACCAGCTCGACCGGGCGATCGTCGCGCGGACGTTCGAGGTCCTCCGAGGGTTCTCGGTGCCGGTCGTGCTGCTCCCGGGCAACCACGACCCGCTCGACGCCGCGTCGATCTACGACTCGCGTGTCTTCGCCGAGCGCAAGCCCGACCACGTGCACGTGCTGCGCGACAGCGCCCCCTTCACGGTGGTCGAGGGTGCCGAGGTCGTCGGTGCGCCGTGGTTCGGCAAGCACCCCACGCGTGACCTGGTGGCAGACGCGTGCGCCGGACTCCGGCCGACGTCGGGCGATCTGGTGCGTGTGGTTGCCGGACACGGCGTGGCGAGCACGTTCAACCCCGACCGTGACGCGCTCGCGGCGATCGACGTGCCCACCCTCACCAAGGCACTCGACTCCGGCCGCGCTCACGTCGCCGTCCTCGGCGACCGCCACTCGACCACCGAGATCGAGTCCCGCATCTGGTACGCCGGTGCTCCCGAGGTCACGTCGCGCCGCGAGGACGATCCCGGCAACGTGCTGGTCGTGGACGTCGACCCGGAGTCGCGGGCCGTGACCGTGGATCCGGTCCGGGTCGGCCGTTGGCGGTTCGAGGTCGTCGAGCAGGAGCTGGCCTCCTCCGAGGACGTCGACCGACTCGCCGATCGGCTGGAGCAGATGCCCGACAAGGACCGCACGGCCGTGTGGCTGGCCTTGAGCGGGACGCTCTCCACGGCCGAGATGGCGCGGCTCGACGGCGTTCTCGAGCACGGGAGCGACCTCTTCGCACGGCTCGACGCCTGGGAACGGCACACGGACCTGGTCGTCCTGCCTGACGGTCACGACTTCGCCGATCTCGGTCTCAGCGGATTCGCTCAGGCCGCTCTCGACGAGCTCGCCGAGCTCGCCCGTTCCGACGCACCGGACGCGACCGTGGCACAAGACGCGCTCGGGTTGCTCTACCGGCTCGCGGGGGCCGGCCGATGAGGCTGGTGCGGGTGACGCTGCGGCACTTCAGGGGTGTTCAGGAGTCGACGGTCCGGTTCGGCGACGGCGTGACGGTGGTCGTGGGACCCAACGAGGCGGGCAAGTCGTCGGTCGCCGAAGCGGTCCGTCTGCTCCGCACCACCAAGTCCAGCTCGCGCAGTCAGGCGGTCCGCGACGTCAAGCCCGTCGGGCTCGACGTCGGACCGGAGGCCGAGGTCGAGCTGCGCACCGGCCCGTACGCGCTGGTCTACCGCAAGCGCTGGCTCAAGTCTCCGATGACCGAGCTGGACGTGACCGCGCCCTCGCGAGAGCAGCACAGCGGCGACGAGGCGCACCAGCGCTTCGCAGCGATCCTGAGCGAGACGGTCGACGTCGACCTGTGGGAGGCGCTCGAGATCGTCCAGGGCGAGTCGCTCGACCAGCCCGAGCTCGCCCGCATCTCCGCGCTCCACCGCGCCCTGGACGACTCGGCCGGCGCGACCGGCGACCACGACGCGCTGATGGCCGCCGTTCTCGCCGAGCGCGACCGTCTCCTCACCGCGGGAGGCAAGCCGCGGGGGGCTCACGCACAGTCAGCGGCCGAGATCGTGGAGCTCGAGGCCGAGGCTGCGCGGCTGCGTGCCCGGAGCGCCGAGATGGACCGCTACGTCGACGACTACGCGGCCAACGAGCATGAGCACGCGCGCCTGTCGACGTTGTCGATCGAGGCCGACGCTCGTCTTCGCCGTTCGGAGGACGCCGTCCGGGCTCTCGAGACGCTGCGCGAGGAGCTGCGCCGCTCCGAGGAGGACCTCGAGGTGGCAGAGCGCGCCCTGTCGCACGCCGTCCGGGCGCGCGACGACCGCCGCAGCATGGTCGACGACCTCGCTCGCCGTGCCGAGACGATCGACGCGCTGCGGACGCGTGTCGCGGAGGTAGTGGCGGCTCACTCCGACGCCCGCACGGCCGAGGACGACGCGCGACGAGAGGTCGGCGTCGCCACCGAGCGCGCACGTGTGGCCCGCCATGCTGCACAGACTGCCGCGCTCGCCGTGGCACGCCACCGGGACGAGCTCGAGCGGACCGCGCTCGCTCAGCGGGTCCGCCGTGCGAGGGAGGCGGGGGAGCGGTGCGCCCGCGCACGGGCCGAGCGTGAGGTCCTCCGCGTCGACGACGCGGTGCTGGCGCGCCTGACCGACCTGTCGACGGACGTCCAGGTGGCGGTCGGCGCGCGCGACGCCGCCGCCGCGCGGGTGTCGGTCCGTCCCCTCGGCGGCCACCGGGTCGACGTCGGGGGTGCGGAGGTCGTCGGCGAGACCTACGAGGCTTCGGTCCTCGACGACGTCCGGATCACCGTCGACGGGGTGGTCGAGGTCGTGGTCAGTCCGGGCACGCCGCCCGCAGATCTCGACCGTCGCGTCGCGCGGGCGCGCGCGGCGTTCGACGTGGCTCTCCACGAGGCCGGGGTGGACTCTCTGGACGAGGCCCGGTCCTCGCACGAGCGTCGTCGGGTTGCCGAGTCCCAGTGCGCCACTGCCGAGGACTCGCTCTCCGACGCCCTCGGTGGCACGACGTTGGACGATCTCGAGCTCCGGTTGGCCACACTCGAGCGACGACGCCCCTCCGACCCCAGCGCCGAGCCCAGCGCCGAGCCCAGCTCCGACCCCAGCTCCGAAGGCGAGCGCGACGCCCTCGAGGCTGCCGCGGACGCCGCCCGCAGTGCCGCGGAGGACGCCGACGCCGACGCGGCGGCCGCGCGGGACGCCCACGACGGTGCGCGTGAGGCTCTCTCGGTGGCGGGCGAGGCTTCGGTTCGAGCTCGGCAGGAGCTCGAGAGCGCCGAGCACGAGCTGGCGCGCGAGACGGCGCGTCTGGCTGCCGCCAGAGCAGAGGTGGATGACGAGGCACTCACCGAAGCCGTGGTCGCCGCGGACGAGGCGTACGAGCGCGCCAGGACGACGAGCAGGGCGTCGCGGGCCACGTTCGAGGCCGCGTCCCCGGAGACTCTCGCGATGGAGCTCGCCAACGCCCGCGAGCTCGTCGAGGGGGTTGACCGCGACCTCACCAGGACCGACGAACGCCGCGTCGAGCTGCAGACGCTCCTCGACGACCGCGCGGCCGAGGGCATCCACGACCGGCTCACCGACGTCGAAGCCGCGCTGGACGTCGCCAGCGCGACCCACCGGCGTCTCGCCCGATCGGCGCAGGCCGCCGACCTTCTCAGCGCCACGTTGCTGCGGCACCGCGACGAGGCTCAGCGCCACTACGTCGCGCCCTTCAAGCAACGCATCGACAGACTCGGCAAGGTCGTCTTCGGGCCCGACTTCGAGGTCGAGGTCAGCACCGACCTCGCCATCGAGACCCGGACGCTGCGGGGACGCACCGTCCCGTTCGGCTCCTTGTCCGGCGGCGCCCGCGAGCAGCTCGCCGTCCTCGGACGCCTCGCCTGCGCACAGCTGGTCGACCCCGACGAGGGCGCTCCGGTCATCCTCGACGACACCCTCGGCTTCTCCGACCCCGATCGTCTGGAGCGTCTCGCGGTGGTCCTCAACGATGTCGGCCGTTCGGCACAGGTCGTGCTCCTGACCTGTCAGCCCCGGCGCTTCGAGTCCGTCGGCGGCGCCCGCACGGAGCGGCTCACCCTGTCATGAAGCCACGGCACTACTCTTTCGCCAGCACGTGGCGGGTGGCAGCGCCGGTCGCGCAGGCCTTCGACGCCGTCGCCGACCTCGAGCGCTATGCCGTGTGGTGGCCCGACGTGCGTCACGTCACCGGCATCGACGACGACACCGCGCGGCTGGCGATCAGAGCGACCCTCCCGTACACGCTCCACCTCACCCTCCACCGGACCCGCGTCGACGAGACGTCACGCCATCTGCTCGCCGAGATCGCCGGTGACCTCGAGGGCTGGGCGAGCTGGCGGCTCGGCGCTGACCGCGAGACCACGGTCCTCCGCTACTCGCAGGAGGTCGTCACGAGCGAGCCGTGGATGAACGCGATCGGCAGTCTCGTGTCCCCGGTCCTCCGGCTCAACCACACGGCGATGATGCGTCGCGGTCAGGTCGGTCTCGCCCGCTACCTCTCGTCGTAGCCGTCGGGCGGTCACCTAGAGTGGCCGACGAACCAGCCCGTACGGAAGGACAGATGTGCACCGATCGAGGTCGTTCGTGCTCGCCCGTGGCGCCGCCATTCTCCTGGCGGTCGCGCTCGGTGGCTGCGGCTCCGCGTCCAATCTGGCCGACGCCGAGCCAGCGGCCGAAGCATCCGCCCCGACGACGTCGCCGCGCACCGCGCAGCTCCCGCTCGACGACGTCGCGACCGACCTGACCGACGACGTCGGCCCGATGAGGGCGTTCCGGAGCCCGAGCGGCAACATCGTGTGCCGGCTCAACACCGACGGTGCGCGCTGCGACATCGGCGACTTCGACTTCTCGCCCCCGCCCAAGCCGGAGGGCTGCGAGGACGGATGGGGTCGCACGCTGGTCGTCGACGACGAGGGCGGCTTCTTCAGCTGTGACGCGCCGACGCTCGCCGGCAACTCCCCAGAGCTCGCCTACGGCAAGTCGACGACCCTCGGCTCCTTCGGGTGCACCAGTCAGCGCACGGGCATCACGTGCCTGAACACCGAGACCGACGAGGGCTTCACCGTCTCGCGCGAGCGCGCCGGCACCTTCTGAGGCGCGCCACCCGACACGACGACAAGGACCCGCCATCGCGCCGCCGCAGCGGCCCGATGGCGGGTCCTTCCGTCTCGTCAGGGGCGAGCCCGCGTCAGAGCGACGCGAGTCCCGGTCAGAGCGCGCCGCTCTCGCGACCACCTGCGGGCACGGTCGCGTACGGGTCCGCAGCCGCCACGCGGTCAGCCTTGTCCTTGGGCTGGAACCGCTCCTCGAGGAGGACGGCGATCGGCGACGCCACGAAGACCGTGCCGAGCGTGCCCAAGGTGAGACCGAGCAGCAGGGCGATCGCGAACGGCTGGAGCGAGGCACCACCGAGGATCGCCAGGGCGGCGAGGATGAAGATCGCGCCCAGGCCGGTGTTCACCGTACGGGGGACCGTCTGCATGATCGAGTCGTTGAAGATCCGGCGCAGGCTGTCGCCCTTCTTGCGTTCTCGCAGGTTCTCTCGGATGCGGTCGAAGACGACGACGGTGTCGTTCACGTCGAGACCGATGATCGAGAGGATCGCGGCGAGGAACACCCCGTCGACCGGCTCACCGAACCACGCGAAGATGCCGACCACCAGAGCCACTGTCGTGGCGAGCGCCAGCACGGCTGCGGTCGCGAACGTCCATCGGAACCGGATCGAGAGATAGAGCATCTGGGCGGCCAGGGCGATGATGAACGCGATGATCGCCTGGTTGCGGAGCTCCTTGCCGAGGCTCGGGCCGATCAGCTCGTCACGCTCCTTGGTGACGGGACCGGCCGCCTCGTCCAGGGCGTCCTCGATCTTGACGGCCTCGTCGTCGGTGATCTTGTCGGTGCGGACCGTGATGTTGTTCTGGTCGCCGGACTCGCCACCGCTCTCCTGGACCACCGCGCTCGGGAAGCCGGCGTCGCTGACGACCGTACGGGCGGCGTCGGTGGTGATGGGCTTGCTGACCTTGTAGTCCAGGACGCGGCCGCCGGTGAACTCGACGCCGAGGTTGAGCCCCTGGGTGACGACGCCGGTCACGGCGACGGCGATCGCGGCGAGCGTGAGCCCGACGAGCAGGCCCGAGCGCTTCAGGATGAACGGTCCCTTGGTCACCAGCCACGTGCGGAACTTGCCGGTCCCGGTGAGACCCGTGATGCCGGGGCGCTTCTGGGCGAAGGACCGTCGTACGGCCCAGTCGGTGAGGACGCGGGCGATGACGAGCGCCGAGACCATCGACGCGATCGTGCCGATCGTCAGCGTCACACCGAAGCCCTTGACGGGCCCGCTGGCGAAGAAGAAGAGCAGTCCCGCGGCGATGATGGTCGTGACGTTGGAGTCGAGGATGGCCGTCCAGGCCTTCTTGTAGCCCGTGTCGAGCGCTCGTGGCAAGCCCTCACCGGTCCGCCGGGCGTACTCCTCGCGCGCTCGTTCGAACACGAGGACGTTGGCGTCGATCGCGAGGCCGATGGCGAGGACGAAGCCCGCCAGGCCGGGAAGGGTGAGTGTCGCCCCGAGCCACACGAGCATCGCGTAGGACAGGAGGGCGTAGGTGCCGAGGGCGATGCTCGCCAGGAAGCCCATGAGGCGGTAGACGAGCATGATGAAGACCGCGGTGAGCGCGACGCCGATGAGCGCCGCCTCGATCGACGCCTCGATGGCGGAGTCGCCGAGGGTCGCGCCGACCGTGCGCTGCTCGATGACCTCGACCGGGACGGGGAGCGCGCCGCCCTCGATCAGGACGGCCAGATCCTTGGCCGAGTCGGCCGAGAAGTCACCGGTGATGCTGGTGGTCGATCCGGGGCCGGCGCAGAGGCTCGGCTGCACGGCGGGGGAGGAGATGACGTTCTTGTCGAGCATGATCGCGATGCGCTGCCCGCCGGCGGTGTTGGCGCACGCCTCGTTGACGAGCTGCTTCCAGCCGGGGGTGCCCTCCCCGTTGAAGCGGACGTTGACGACCCACTGCAGCGACTGCTGCTCCTGCTCGGCCTTGGCGCTGGAGACGCCGTTGCCGTCGAGCAGCTGCGGGCCGACGATGATCGGGTTGCCGTCCTCGTCCTCGACGATCTGCTGCCCCTCAGCGGGCTTGGCGCCCTCCTGAGCCGGGCCGATCACGTTGTGGAAGGTCAGCTGGGCGGTCTGGCCGATGACCTCGGCGGCCTCGCGCGGGTCCTGGACGCCGGGGAGCTCGACGATGATCCGGTTCTCGCCGGAGCGAGCCAGGGTGGGCTCGGCGACACCGAGGGCGTCGACGCGGCCGCGCAGGACCTCAAGCGCACGGTCGGTCGCCTCGCCGTCGGCCTTCACGCGCTCGGTGTCCTGGGTCTCCAGGACGATCTGTGTCCCGCCCTTGAGGTCGAGACCGAGGCGGGGGGTGAAGTTCAGGGCGACGACTGCCGAGATGACGAGGACGGTGAGGGCCGCCAGAGCGCGCCACAACGGCGCGCGAGAATCGGGACGTGACACGGAAGGCTCCGGGATCTGCTGACGTGGCGACCGCGGTCAGCGCGGTCAGGACTGTGGAGGTCGTCCGTCAGCGGGGCGGCGCGCGGCTGCGCTCGGGTGAGGCGGTAGCGGCCGACGCCGCATCGTCGAGAGCCAGGACCCTGCGGGCAGTCACTGCCGTGCCGCCGATGTGGGCAGCAGGGAGCGCCGCGAGGTCGGGCCCGAGCCCGTTCTGGTCGTGATGGGCGCGAGCCCCGACGTCGACCTTGTGCACCGTCACCTTGGTCACCGTCACGGCGCGGTCGGCAGAGCTGCGTGCGTCGGACGGCGCGGGTGTCTGGCTGCGAGCGGTCGCGGTCGAGGCCGGACCCGCGAGCATGAGCAGGAGTCCTGACAGCGCTGCCGCAAGCATCACGGCAGGCAGGCGCGGGACGGTCCTGAGCATTTGACCAGTCTAACCGGACAGGAGGGGGCACTCCTCCGTCGAGGTGATCGTGGTCACTCCCGCCGTCCTCCGCCTCTCACGCTCACGACAGGTCGGCGAGGGCGGACCCGATGGCGCGGTGGAACGTCGGATAGGCCCAGATGGTCCGGAGCAGCTCCTCCACGGGGACCCGGGCCTGGATCGCGACCGTGAGCGCTCCGAGGATCTCCCCGCCCGCCGGCCCCGCGGAGGTCGCTCCGACGAGCACGCGGCGCTCGGCGTCGGCGACGACCTTGATGAGCCCGCTCGCACCCGGTCCGTACGTCGCGCCCCGCGAGGTCGCTGCCAGGTCGGTGATCCCCGTACGCACCGGGAGCCCGCGGCGGCGTGCCTGCTCCTCGGTGAGTCCGACCGCGCCGATCTCGGGGTCGGTGAAGGTGACACGAGGAAGCGCGCGGTACGAGGCACCAGGGCCCTTCTGACCGGTGATCGTCGCCACGGCGATCGCGGACTGGTACATCGAGACGTGCGTGAACCCGCCGCGGCCGGTGACGTCCCCGATCGCCCACAGCCCGTCCACCACCGCGCCGCCGCTCAGGACCCGTTGGTGCGGATCGGTGGTGACGAATCCGTGCTCGGTGGGCACACCGAGCTCCTGGAGGCCCAGCCGGTCGGTGTTGGGAGTCCGCCCGGTGGCGACCAGCAGCCGTTCCGCGTCGAGGTCGGAGCCGTCATCGAGGGTGACGGCGAAGCGCTCCCCGTCGTACGCCACCGCCGCGACCGGGCTCCCGGTGCGCACCGTGACCCCGTCGGCCTGCAGGGCGCCGACGACCAGGTCCCCCGCCTCCGGCTCCTCGTGCGCGAGGAGCCGTGGCCCGGACTCGACGACGGTGACCACCGTGCCGTAGCGCGCGTACGCCTGTGCGAGCTCCAGCCCCACCGCGCCACCGCCGAGGACGAGCAGCGATCGGGGGAGGTCGGGGCTCCGGAGGATGTCGCGGTTGGTCCAGTACGGCGTGCCGTCCAGTCCGTCGATCGGCGGTGCCGACGGACGGGTCCCGACGTCGAGGAGGACACCCCGGCGAGCCGACCAGGTCCGGTCACCGACGGCGACCGTCCGCGGCCCGGTGAGGGTCGCAGTCCCCCGTACGATCGTCGCGCCCGCCCTCTCGAGCCGTGCGACCGACGCCGAGTCGTCCCAGTCGGCGGTGACGTCCCGTACCCGCGCGTAGGCGTCGGCGAAGCGCGGGGTCACGGCGACCTCACCGGCCACGCCGTCGGCTCGACGGGCCGACGCGAGGAGATCGGCGGAGCGGATCAGCGTTTTCGAGGGGATGCAGCCGTAGTAGGGGCACTCGCCTCCCACGAGTCCGTCCTCGACCGCCACCACGTCGAGCCCGGAGCGTGCGAGCGCCCCCGTCGCCGCCTCGCCGCCGGGACCCGTGCCGATGACCACCACGTCGACGGTGGAGCCTGTACGGCCGTACGGAGCAGTGTCCATAGACGCGAGCATCGCTCACCGAGGGACATCCCGCAGCGCCGATCGGCGGGACGAGGGAGGGGAGAAGGCTAGTGCGCCGGGCTGGGAGCACCTCACGGCGCGTGGCCGCTCGTAGCGGCTAATTTTGGGACCCGGGGCAACCGCAGCCCGGCGCACTCCCAGACTAAACCAGGTTGCCTCGGCGTTCATTCCGGGCGGCACTCTCCAACGCGGCGGCGGTGTCGACGAGCCGTGACGCGCTGATGGCCTGGCCGTGGTCGTCCTCACCGAGCGCGGCCCTGCCCACCCCGACGATCCGGGCGAACGCCGCTGCCCGGTCGAGGGTGTCGGCGAGGTCGTTGGTCACGACACCGCGCACGACCGCGTCGGCGAGCGCGACGACCTCCTGCGGTCCCGGGGGATCGACGACACCGGCGACCACCTCGTCGACGGGCGCGTGGGCCTTGCCGGCGTCGAACTCGCGGGCGGCCTGGATGGCGTCGCGTCGCACCCAGGTGCGCAGCACGTACAGGCGCCACAGCGCACCGGCGAGCGAGTCGCCGGGAGCGTCGGCCCACAGCTCGGCGAGCAGGTCGAGCCCGTGCTCGTCGGCCAGCGCCAGGACCCGCTCGGTGGTGGCCTGGTCGGAGGCGTCTCGGGCGCCGCGGACCAGGAGTTGGGCGACGCGTGCGCCAGCCTCCGCGCGTGCCACCGGGTCCTGGTCACCCTGGCGCGCCGCGAACAGCTCGGGAGCCGCGACGAGCGGCTTCTTGAACTCAGCCACCCGGCCAGCGTAGTGGGTGCTCAGAGCGCGCGGAGCGCCTCGGCGAGCGGTTGGGCGGTGAGCGCGACCTGCCACGGGCGGGCACCACGGTCGGTGAGGAACGCCGCGACGGCGTCGCGGTCCGGTGCCACCGTCGCGTCCCAGGCGAGCCGCCGGAGGATGTCGGGTGTCAGAAGGTTTTCGAGAGGCAGGTCGTGGCGCTCGGCGATCGCCGTCAGAGCGGTCCGGTACGCCGCCAACCGGGCGGCAGCCTCAGGGTTCCGCTCGGGCCACGCACGAGCAGGCGGAGGACCGTCGGCGTCGCTCGACGCGTTGGAGGGCAGCTCTGACTCCGGCAGGTCCCGGGCGGCGGCGAGGGCACTGTCCCACGTGTCGAGGTAGCGGCGCGCCCCGCGGCTGCGCATGACCTCCAGGTCACGCAGCTCTTGGCGGCTCGCCGGCGCGGTGCGGGCGATCGTGACGATCGCGGCGTCGTTGAGGATCCGCCCCGGGGTTACGTCGCGCTCGCGGGCGATGACGTCGCGCGCCTCCCACAGGGCTCGCACGAGCGCGAGCCGTCGCGGCCCACGGACCTTGTGGATGCCGGACGTCCGCCGCCACGGCTCCGTCCGGACCGCGGGACCGGCGAAGTGGAGAAGTGCTTGGAACTCCTCGTGGGCCCACTCCAGCTTGCCGGCCCGCTCGAGGCGCTCCTCGAGGGCGTTGCGCAGCCCGACCAGAGGCTCGACGTCGAGGGCGGCGTACACGAGCCACGGCTCGGGGAGTGGCCGTCGTGACCAGTCGGCGGCGGAGTGCTCCTTGGCCAGGCTCATCCCGTACACGTCCTGGACGAGCGCAGCCAGGCCGACGCGGGGGAGGTTGAGGAGTCGGCCGGCGAGCTCGGTGTCGAAGAGCGCACGGGGGCGCAGGCCGACCTCCGCGAGAGACGGCAGGTCCTGGGTGGCCGCGTGGAGGATCCACTCGGTGGGGGCGAGCACGTCGTCGAGCTCATGGAGGTCCTCGAACGCGATCGGGTCGACCAGAGCCGTCCCAGCTCCCTCACGGCGCAGCTGGATCAGGTACGCCCGCTGCGAGTAGCGGTATCCGGAGGCGCGCTCCGCGTCGATCGCGACCGGGCCGGTCCCGTGGCGGAGGGCGTCCAGCACGCGCTGGAGGGCCTGGGCGTCGTCGACCACCGCCGGGAGGGGGTCGTGCAGCTGCAGGGGCGGGAGGACGACCTCCTCGGTGGGGGAGTCGTCGGGTTCGGAGGTCACCGCGGCGGCCGTCCCTCGCGCCCGCGTCGGGGCAGGGTCAGCACACCAGGGGCCAGCGGGGGGAGCCCGGCCACGGTGCACAAGAGCTCGCTCCACGCGACGGCGTGCGAGGCGAGGGTGTCACCGGTGCCGAACAGGGGTGTCCACGAGGCTCTGATCTCCAGCTGCGCGCTGGAGCCGTCCTCCTCCATCCCTCCGAAGCCCTCCGTCCGGACGGTCGTGACGCTCCCGCTGGGCGCGACGTACGAGGCGCCCTGGGAGAACAGCGCCTCGACCAGCCAGCTCCAGCCGACCTCGGGAAGCACGGGGTCGCTGGCCATCTCGGCGTCGACCTCGGCGCGGGCGAACGTCACCAGCCGGAACGTGCCCTGCCAGGCGTCGTTGCCCGCCGGGTCGTGGAGCAGGACGAGCCGGCCGGTGCCGACCTCGTCGCCATCGGCGGTGACATCGCCGCTCTGCGCGTACGAGTACGGCGCGATCCGACGGGGTGCTGCCAGCTCCTCGCAGACCACCTCGGGACGTAGCTCCGCGTCTCGCAGGGCAGCGACAGCCTCGATGAACTCGGACGGCTGACCGTCGAGCTCGTTGCGTGCTGCCATGCCTCCACCATAGTTCGCGGAGCGTCAGACCTGACGCAGCGACGCGCCGTTCGACCTGCGAGGATCGGAGGGTGAGTGCCCCGCAGAAGGACGACAAGCCCGAGGCCTCGTCGTCGACCACGGCCGCGCCCAGCCCTGCGAAGGACGGGACGACGCCGAAGACGACCGGTGCCTTCCTCGCCGCGTGCCGGGGGGAGAAGCCCACCCATGTGCCCGTGTGGTTCATGCGTCAGGCCGGGCGTTCTCTCCCGGAGTACCGCAAGCTCCGCGAGGGCGTCCCGATGCTCGAGTCGTGCACGCGGCCCGAGATGGTCGTCGAGATCACGATGCAGCCTGTGCGCCGGTACGGCGTGGACGCCGCGATCTTCTACTCCGACATCGTGGTGCCGCTGAAGGCGATCGGAGTCGATCTCGACATCGTCCCCGGCACCGGCCCCGTCGTCGCGACGCCGATCCGTACGGCCAAGGCCGTTGCCAAGCAGCTGCGCGACCTGGAGCCGAGCGACGTCGAGTACGTCACGGAGTCCGTGCGCGGGCTCGTCGGCGAGCTCGGCGACACGCCGCTGATCGGCTTCGCCGGCGCACCGTTCACGCTGGCCTCGTACCTGATCGAGGGCGGGCCGTCGCGCGACCACCGGCTGACCAAGGAGCTGATGTACCGGGACCCGGAGACGTGGGACGCGCTGCTCGGTCGGCTCGCCTCGATCGCGGCCGCGTTCCTGCGGGTGCAGGTCGAGGCCGGTGCCCGGGCGGTGCAGCTGTTCGACTCCTGGGCCGGCTCGCTCTCCCGTGAGGACTACGTCCGCTACGTCAAGCCGTACGCGAAGACCGTGCTGGATGCGGTCGCCGACCTCGATGTGCCGCGCATCCACTTCGGTGTCGGCACCGGCGAGCTGCTCACCGAGATGGGTGACGCGGGAGCCGACGTCGTGGGCGTCGACTGGAGGGTCGCGCTCGAGGACGGAATCGCACGGGTGGGTCCGGGCCGGTCGGTCCAGGGCAACCTCGACCCGACGGTCGTGTTCGCACCCGACGACATCATGAAGGCCAAGGCCGATGCGATCCTCGATGCCGGGAGCAAGGCACGCGGCCACGTGTTCAACCTGGGTCACGGCGTTCTCCCCGCCACCGACCCCGATGCCCTCAAGCGCCTGGTCGACCACGTCCACGCCTACGAGCTGCGCTGAGCGTGCCGGTGAGGTCCCCCGTGCGCGTGGCGGTCGTCGGTGGCGGCCTGGCGGGCGCGACGGCAGCGCGCGCCGTGGTGGAGGCGTTGCCCGACGCCGTCGTGACCCTCTTCGAGGCCTCTGACCGGGTCGGAGGCAAGCTCGCGGGCACGGAGGTCGCCGGGATCACGGTCGACGTCGGCGCGGAGTCCATGCTCAACCGGCGTCCCGAGGCGGTGCGTCTGGCCCGCGAGGTGGGTCTCGGGGAGCGTCTCGTCCATCCCGAGCCGGTCGCGGCGGCACTCTGGGCGCGCGGTGAGATGCGCCCGATCCCGCCGTCGGTGATGGGCGTTCCCACCGACCTCGACGCGCTCGCCGAGACCCACGTCCTCAGTCGCGCCGGCATGCTGCGCGCCCGCGCCGACCTGCCGTTGCCCGAGCCCGCCGACGACGTGTCTGTCGCGTCGTACGTGGGGCGGCGTCTGGGGCGGGAGGTCGTCGACATGCTGGTCGAGCCGCTTCTCGGCGGTGTGTACGCCGGTCACGCCTCGGAGCTCTCCGTGCGTGCGGCCGCACCGGCGATCTGGGCGCTCCACCACCGCGGACGGCGTCTCGCGCACGCCGCCGCCGAGCAGTCGGCAGCGGCGCCGAAGGATCTTCCGCCGGTCTTCGCGGGCCTCGAGGGCGGGATGTGGCAGCTGCCCGCCGCGGTGGTCGACCACCCGAGCATCGTCGTACGCTCCCGCGCGACCGTGCGTGAGATCAGCGCGCTGGGCTTCGGTCGGTGGCGCCTGGTCGTCGGCCCCGCCAACGCCGCCGAGGTGGTGGAGGTCGATGCCGTGGTCGTCGCGACCCCGGCTGCGCCTGCTGCGCGGCTGCTGGCGCCGTGCGTCCCGGTGGCGGCGCGGCTGCTGCGTGAGGTCGACTACGCCTCGATGGCGATCGTCACCCTGGCCGTGCCCCGCGACCAGGTGGCCGCCACCGCCGCAGGATCGGGTTTCCTGGTCCCGCCCGTGGAGGGGAAGGCGATCAAGGCGGCGACATTCTCGTCGTGGAAGTGGGGCTGGCTGGGGCGCCGGACCGGTGACCTGATGATTCTGCGCGCCTCTCTCGGCCGGGCGGGTGAGGAGCACGTCCTCCAGCGTGAGGACGCCGACCTCGTGGCGACGGCGGTGTCCGACCTCGCCGAGGCCATCGGCCTCCGGGGGCCGTTGGTGGACGCGGATGTCCAGCGCTGGGGCGGTGGTCTGCCGCAGTACACCGTGGGGCACCTCGCCCGAGTCGACCAGATCTCCGACGCCGTCGGCCGCACGCCCGGGCTTGCCGTGTGCGGCGCGGCGTACGGCGGGGTCGGGATCCCGGCGGTCGTCGCATCCGCCCAGGCCGCCGCCCGGAGTATCTGCGACCACCTCGAGGGGCCCGTGGGCCGAGGGGGACAATGAAGCCATGACGACGCCCGAGGTTGACCACGAGGCCCTGAACGCGACGATCCGCTACACGATGTGGTCGGTGTTCCGCTTGGAGACGCCGTTCGGAGAGATCGCGGACCGGACGAAGGTGATCGCCGAGGTCGAGAAGCTCTTCGCGGAGCTGGCCGACGCCGACGTGGTCGTGCGGGGTGCGTACGACGTCGCAGGGCTGCGCGCGGACGCCGACGTCATGATCTGGTGGCACGCCGTGAGCGCCGACGCGCTCCAGGACGCCTACCATGCGTTCCGCCGTACGGCCCTGGGTGAGCGACTGGCTCCGGTCTGGTCACAGATGGGGCTGCACCGCCCGGCGGAGTTCAACCGCTCGCACGCCCCGGCGTTCATGACCGAGCCTGGAGGCAAGGCGTACCTCTGCGTCTACCCGTTCGTGCGGTCGTACGACTGGTACGTCCTGCCCGAGGCCGAGCGCCGGGAGATGCTGCGCGAGCACGGCATGATGGCGGCGCCGTACCCCGACGTCCGGGCCAACACGGTCGCGTCGTTCGCGCTCGGCGACTACGAGTGGCTGCTCGCGTTCGAGGCCGACGAGCTGCACCGCATCGTCGACCTCATGCGCGAGCTGCGGGCCTCGAAGGCGCGGCTGCACGTGCGCGACGAGATCCCGTTCTACACGGGTCGGCTGCGCACCGTCGCCGAGCTCGTCGACACCCTTCCCTGACCGCGGGTCGCTGTCTTGCGCTCGCGGGTCAGTTTCTGGGGCCCGCGGGTCGCTGTCTGGGGTCCGCGGGTCAGGATGCGTCAGGGACGAGCCGCAGGCTCACACCGTTGATGCAGTAGCGCTGGTCGGTCGGCGTCGGGAAGCCCTCACCCTCGAAGACGTGACCGAGGTGCGAGCCGCACCGCGCGCAGCGCACCTCCACGCGCCGCATGCCGAGCGACACGTCCTCGATCAGCTCGACGCGATCTCCGGCCAGCGGTGAGAAGAACGCAGGCCAACCGCAGTGCGCGTCGAACTTCGTGTCGCTGCGGAACAGTTCCGCGCCGCACGCTCGACACTCGTACACGCCGGGGGTCTCGTCGGTCTCGTAGGAGCTGCTGAACGCGCGCTCGGTCCCCGCCTCCCGCAGCACGTGGAACTCCTGGGGCGTGAGCTCGACACGCCATTCGTCATCCGTCTTCTCGACCTGGTACGCCATGCCTCCATCGTACGGACGAGCACACGCCCAGAGGGTGACCCGCGGGCGCCAGAGGGTGACCCGCGAGCGTCAGGGGGTGACCCGCGAGCGTCAGATGAGGGAAGCGCCCTCGCCTGCACCGGCCGACTGCGCGTCGAAGCTCTCGTGCTCGATGAGACGGAGCGTCGGCACGTGGAGCTTGCGCTCGGCGCGCGAGGCCCAGTCGACGTGGAAGAACTCCGAGAACACGTGCGACGTCGTCAAGATGATCGCCTCCTCGGCCCCCACCCGCGTGACGAGGTCGGCGAGCGCGCTGACCGGGTCGTCGTGGGTCAGGGCGCCGCGTGCGGTCGTGTCGGCCTTGCCCGCAGCAACGATCAGGTCGATCGAGCGCTGCAACGACTCCTGGCCGGCTTCGACGATCGCATTGTCGACGTCTCCGACCGTCTGCGAGTCGGGCATAGCGAGATCGGCTCCACCGAGCACGCCGAGAGAGGTCGCCATCGTCGCGGCAGCGTCCTCGACCGGGAGCAGCAGGTGATAGACGACCGGGTCGTCGAGACCCTCGTGCAGCGACGTGAGCTGACGCGCGTCGAGCTCGGAGAGCTCCTGCTCGAACAGGACCGCCACGTCGTACGGCGTGCGGGCGTCCTGGGTGGGCTCGGTCATCGGTGAGGCCTTTCGTGACGAGTCCGCCGACTGCGGTCGGTACGGGGTCAGCCTACCGCCGAGTCACCGCTGTGGGGTGTCGCGGCGGGTGCCGGTTGCCACTGCCCGAGCTCGGTGCGTACGACGGTGGGATCGCCGGCGCGGGCGAGCCGGAGGGCGGCGGCGGTGACGTCGGTGATCTCGACGACGGCCTCTCGCGCGTCCGGGGCTTGACCGTCGTCGACGACCGGGTTCACCACGCAGAGCTCGTGGAAGCGGACCCGTGGTCGGTCCTCCTCGGCCCGCAGGACTTCGAGGAGCATGCTCTGTGCCGCCCCGGTGACGCTCACGGGTCCCGATCCAGCCTCCGGCTTCAGGGTCGCGATGCCGTTGAGGGCCACGTACGCCGACCCCTGGGGTGCCAGGAACGGCACCGTCGACCGCGCCGCGAGGAAGTGGGCGGTCAGGTGGCTCCGGAGCAGACCGTCCCAGGTGGCGGTGTCGAGATCCACCAGGTCGGGGCCCTCCCACCACCCCCCGATCGCGGCGAAGGCAGCGTCGATCCCACCGCGCCGGCGCAGCTGATCGGCGACATAATGGGAGCCCTCGTCGGTGGACACGTCAGCGACGACCGGACGCATCAGGGCGCCGGCCTCACCCAGCCATTCACGCACCGCGTCGAGCCCGGCGTCGGATCGGCCGACCGCGAGCACCGTCACGCCCTCGAGCAGCAAGGCGCGGACGAGGTGCCGCCCGACGTATCCCGTGGCGCCGTGCACGACGGCGGAGCCGAGACGCAGGGGAGTGGCTGGAGAGTCGCCCGAGGTCGTCATGCGCTCAGTCTGCCGCGCGTGAGCGGCAGACCGAGCGCAGGCGTGGCGCGGCCGACCGCGTCAGGCCGGGATCGGGACCAGATCGACTGCGCCGACGGCGTAGCGGGCGAGGACCACCTCGGCGAGCTCGGGTGCTGCGCCGAGCGGGTCGGAGACCGCCACCGCCCCGGCCTCGAGGGCGAGCTCGGTGGCCCGGTCGGGCAGGAAGCCCGGGGCGAGGAACAGCGACCCGACGGCGATGTGACGCTTGCCGTCACGGCGCAGCTCCCGCACCGCCTCGCCCGCTGCTGGCGGTGCCGCTGAGGCGAAGGCCGCGATCACCGGCAGCTTGTGGCGGGCGCCCCAGGCGCGGGCGACGCGGGCGACGTGTGCGTTGGCGAGCGGGTTCGACGACCCGGCCGCTGCGAGCACGAGGCCGTCGAGCTCGGTGGCTCGGGCCTCGCGAAGGGCCGCGCGCAACCGGAGGTCCAGCACGCCGAGGAAGCTCTTGTGGATGCCGAGGACGTCGGTCGCGAGCACCCGGACGTGAGGATGGCGACGCCGCGCCGCCTCGACGACGGCGGGGACGTCGACGCTGGCGTGGTGGGCGTGGGTCAGGAGGAGCGGGACGACAACGACCTCGTCGTGCCCCTCGGCGACGAGCCGGTCGATCACCGTGAGGGGTGACGGGTCGGAGAGCTCGAGGTAGGACTCCTCCACGCGGAGGTCTGGACGCATGCACCGGACCAACTCCGTCAGTGATGCGATGGTTGCGGCCGAGCGGGGGTCACGGCTCCCGTGAGCGAGAGTGACGAGTGCAGGGGCGGTCATGGTGCATTCCTCCTTCCGAGAGGGTGTCGAAGAGTGGTGTGCGGCATCAGAGGTGGATGCCGCACTCGTTCTTGCCGGTGCCGGCCCAGCGTCCGCTACGGGCGTCGTCGCCCGGAGCGACACGCCGCGTGCAGGGCCAGCACCCGATCGAGGGATATCCGTCGTACTGCAGAGGGTTGACGAGGACGCCGTTCTCGGCGATGTAGCGGTCGACGTCGTCGGCCGTCCAGCGTGCGAGCGGAGAGACCTTGACCTTGCCCTTGCGGCCGTCCCACCCCACGACCGGGGCGATGACGCGGCTGTGCGTCTCGTCCCGGCGCAGTCCGGTGGCCCATGCGTCGTAGCCGGCCAAGGCCTCCTCGAGAGGCTTGACCTTGCGGAGCGCGCAGCACAGGTCGGGATCGGTACGGAACAGGTCCTTGCCGTGCGCGGCGTCCTGCTCCGCGACGCTCTGTACGGGCGTGACGGTGATCAGGTTGACCGGCACGGTGGCCTCGACGGCGTCGCGGGTCCCGATGGTCTCCGCGAAGTGGTAGCCGGTGTCGAGGAACACAAGGTCGAGCCCCGGAGCGACCTTGCTCGCGATGTCGGCGAGGACGGCGTCACCCATCGACGACGTGACGCAGAAGCGGTCGCCGAAGTGCTCGACCGCCCACTCCAGGATCAGCTCGGCCGGTGCGAGCTCGAGCTCCGGTCCGGCGATGCGGGCGAGCTCCTCGAGCTCTTCGGTGGACCGCGCGGGGACGTCGTGACGGATCGCGGTGGGCGTCATGCGACGTCACCCCCCGCGGGGATCAACCCGATGAACGAGAGCGAGAAGGCGCGGAGGCAGGCGCGGCACTCCCAGGCGCCGTGACGGGTCCCGTGAGGACGCAGGTCCTCGTCGCCGCAGTAGGGGCAGTGGAAGGGAGCCGCGCGCCCGCTCATCGCAGCTGCTCCTCGTCGGCTCGGGAGACCCACTCGGCGAACGACTCGTCGTCCCTGCGGTGGTCGAGGTATCCGCGGACGACCCGCTCCACGTAGTCGGGGAGCGCCTCCGCGGTGACCTTGTGCGCACGCAGCTTGCGCCCGAAGCCTGGTGTCAGGCCGAGGGCGCCGCCGAGGTGGACCTGGAAGCCTTCGACCTGTCGGCCGCCGTCCAGCACCAGCTGGCCCTTCAGACCGATGTCGGCGGTCTGGATCCGGGCGCAGGAGTTGGGGCACCCGTTGACGTTGACGGTGATCGGCTCGTCGAGCTCGGGGATCCTGCGCTGCATCTCGTCGATGAGGAGGTCCGCGCGGTTCTTGGTGTCGACGATCGCGAGCTTGCAGAACTCGATGCCCGTGCAGGCCATCGTGTTGCGGCGCCACGGCGACGGGTCCGCCTCCAGACCGATCGCGGCCAGCTCGGCGACCAACGAGTCGACCTTGTCGGGGGCGACGTCGAGGACGAGCAGCTTCTGCTGGGCCGTCGTACGGATCCGGTTGCTCCCGTGGGCCTCCACGACGTCGGCGAGCCGGGAGAGGATCGTGCCGGTCACGCGACCGACCTTCGGCGCGACGCCGACGTAGTAGCTGCCGTCGACCTGGCGGTGGACGCCGACGTGGTCCCCGGGCGTACGAGGTGCGGGCGCCTCGGGCCCGTCGACGAGCTTGCGCTTGAGGTACTCGTTCTCGAGCACGTCGCGGAACTTCTCCGGGCCCCAGTCGGCGATGAGGAACTTGATGCGTGCGCGGGTCCGGAGCCGCCGGTAGCCGTAGTCACGGAAGACCGACGCGATGCCGTGCCAGACCTCGGGGATCTCCTCGAGCGGGACCCACGCGCCGAGGCGCTGCGCGAGCATCGGGTTGGTCGACAGGCCGCCTCCGACCAGCAGGTCGAAGCCTGGGCCGTGGTCGGGGTGCACGACACCCGTGAAGGCGACGTCGTTGATCTGCGGGACGACGTCGTGGCTCGGGTGCCCGCTGATCGCGGTCTTGAACTTGCGGGGGAGGTTGGAGAGCTCGGGGTCACCGATGTAGCGGCGCTCGATCTCCTCGACCGCCCAGGTGCCGTCGATGATCTCGTCGGAGGCGATGCCGGCGACGGGGGAGCCGAGGATGACCCGAGGGCAGTCGCCACAGGCCTCCTGGGTGCTGAGCCCGACCGACTCCAGCCGGTCCCAGATCTCGGGCATGTCCTCGACGCGGATCCAGTGGTACTGCACGTTCTGGCGGTCTGTCAGGTCGGCGGTGTCACGGCCGAACTCGGTCGAGATGCCGGCGATGGCCCGCAGCTGGCGCAGGTCGATCTGGCCTCCGTCGATGCGGACGCGGAGCATGAAGAAGGAGTCCTCAAGCTCTTCGGGCTCGAGCGTGGCAGTCTTGCCGCCGTCGATGCCGGGCTTGCGCTGGGTGTAGAGGCCCCACCAGCGGAAGCGTCCCCGGAGGTCGGCCTTGTCGATCGAGTCGAACCCGCCGTGGGCGTAGATGTTCTCGATGCGAGCACGCACGTTGAGCGGGTTGTCGTCCTTCTTGGACTGCTCGTTGGCGTTGAGCGGCTCGCGGTATCCCAGGGCCCACTGGCCGTCGCCCTTGGCGCGGCGGGGGCGGGCGACGCGCACGGGGGCGTCGGTGGTCGCGGTCATGTGGCGTCCTGTCGAAGAATGCTCGGGTGCGATGGTCAGCCGGCGCGTCAGAGGGCCGGGGCGGGGACGATCAACCGCAGCGACACATCATGCTGCGCATCCGACCGAAGTCCACGTGACGGCGTACCGCCAGGTGGGTCGTCTGCGCTGTGAGCATGGTCGTCAGTCTGCGCCGGGTACCCCGTCGAGAGCAACGCTTCATCTCACAAGATGAGATCCTCATCCATATGATGAGACTTTGCCGTCTCTCCTCCCGCCGTTGCAGGGATCGACAGGGGTCTTTGTGACCCGCACCACAGCGACAACGGCTTAACCCAACGGCGTGACCGAAATGACGGGGCGGAGATCAGCCGAGGATGGGCGTGGCCCGCTCGGCGATGCGGGCCGCCTCCACCCCGCGGGGGAGCGTCCCGAAGGCGCCCGCCCAGTCGCCCCCGATCCGCGAGGCGACGAACGCGTCGGAGACCCCCGGATCGCTGTGGCGGATGAGGAGAGACGCCTGCAGCGCGACCGCCATCTGACCGGCGATGCGCCGGGCCCGGAACTCGGCGTCGTCGAGATCAGCGAGCTCGACCAGCACGTCGTCCACGATGCCGTCGACGCGCGGGTCGTAACCCCGTACGGCACCCATCTCGGTCAACCACGCCTCGAGCGCCTGGGGCTCACGCTGGAGGGCGCGGAGGACGTCGAGCGCGTTCACGTTGCCGCTGCCCTCCCAGATCGAGTTGAGCGGCGACTCTCGGAAGAGCAGCGGCATGCCGGACTCCTCGACGTAGCCGTTGCCGCCGAGGACCTCGAGCGCCTCCGCAACGTGGAAGGGCGTGCGCTTGCACACCCAGAACTTCGCGAGGGGCAGCGCGATCCGGCGCAGCGCCTTCTCGTGCTCGTCGTCGGACCTCTCCACGCTCGCGGCCAGCCGGAGCCCGAGCAGCGTCGCGGCCTCGGACTCGATCGCGAGGTCGGCGAGGACGTTCTGCATCGCCGGCTGCTGCGACAGCGGCGCGCCGAACGCGGACCGCTGCGCGGCGTGCCACGTGGCTTCCGCCACCGAGCGGCGCATCAGCGCCGACGAGCCCAGGACGCAGTCGAGGCGGGTCGAGGCCACCATCTCGATGATCGTCCGGACACCGCGGCCCTCGTCGCCGAGCCGGACTCCCCAGGTGCCGGCGAACTCCAGCTCCGAGGACGCGTTGGACCGGTTGCCGAGCTTGTCCTTGAGGCGGACGACCTGGAGCGGGTTGCGCGTCCCGTCGGGGAGCACCCGCGGCACCACGAAACAGGTGAGTCCGCCCGGCGCCTGCGCAAGCACCAGAAAGAGGTCGTTCATCGGAGCACTCGTGAACCACTTGTGACCGTGCAGCACGTACTCACCGTCGACGGCCGTCGGCGTGGCCGTCGTGACGTTGGTCCGGACGTCGGAGCCGCCTTGCTTCTCCGTCATCCCCATCCCGGCGAGGATCCCCGTCTTCTCCGCGGGGTTGCGCAGCCCGAAGTCGTACGAGGTGGAGGCGAGCAGTGCCGTCCACTGCTTGGCCTGCGCGTCGTCGGCGCGGAGCGCGGGGACCGCGGCGTACGTCATGGTCAGCGGACAGCCGTGCCCCGGGTCGTTGTGGGTCCACGCGACGTACGCCGCAGCACGCCGCAGGTGCGGCTGGGGCTGGTCGCTCACCCACGGTGTCGCGTGCAGCCCGAACCCGATCCCCTGCCTCATCATCCAGTGCCAGGACGGGTGGAACGCGATCTCGTCCACCCGGTTGCCGTAGCGGTCGACCGGGTGGTGGACGGGCTCGTTCTGGTTGGCGAGCATCCCGTGCTCGCGGGCCTCCGCCGAGCCGGCGAGCCGTCCGACGGGCTCCAGCGACGAGAGGACTTCCGGGGCGTCGTCACCGGCGAACGCGCGCACCGCGGCGACGAGAGCGGCGTCGGAGCTCACCGCGTCGTAGCCGACGAGAGGGGCGGCCTGGTTGGTGGAGGCACGCTGCAACGGGTCCATGGCGACACCTTAAATCGTTCGCGCGCGCTGCAGGCCGTTCGTACGGTCAGGCTCATGGAGACGCAGAACGGCGGCGCGACGGCCTGGAGCGGCCGGGTGGTCCGCGTCGACCGCGGACAGGTCCGGGTTCTTGAGCCTCACGGTGACGCGGTGACCGCGCGGGTGGCCGTCCCCGTCTCCGAGCCGGTGGACGCTCCGTGCGTCGGCGACTGGGTCACGGTCGCCGTGGACGGCGACGACCGTGCCGTGGTCGAGGTCCAGCCCCGACGGACGCTGCTGGAGCGGGCGGAGCCGGGAGGGTCTTCGCGGCGCCAGGCGCTCGCCGCCAACGTCGACACCGTCGGGGTCGTCGTCGCGCTCGACCAGATGCCGTCCTTGGAGAAGGTCGAGCGGTTGCTGGTGGTCGCCTGGTCGAGCGGAGCGTCCGTGCGTGTCGTGCTCACCAAAGCCGACCTCGCGCCGGATGCCGGCGACGTCGCCGAGGACGTCGCGACGCAGCTCGGCGCCGACGTCATGGTCTGCAGCATCAGGACCGGGGAGGGGGTCGCCGAGGTCGCGGCGCTCGTTCCGGTCGGTGCCACGCTCGCCCTCGTGGGCTCGTCCGGCGCGGGGAAGTCGTCGCTGGTGAACGCGCTGGCCGGAGAGGAGCTGATCGAGACGGCGTCGATCCGAGCGGACGGCCGGGGCCGGCACACCACAGTCTGGCGCGAGCTGGTCGCGGTCCCCGGTGGCGGCTGGGTCGTGGACACACCCGGTCTGCGTGGCGTCGGAGTCACCGATCCAGACGGGCTGGCAGGTGCGTTCGCCGACGTGGAGGACCTCGTCGAGTCGTGCCGCTTCGCCGACTGCGGCCACCACGTCGAGCCCGGCTGCGCAGTGCGCGCGGCGCTGGACGACGGGACGCTGAGCCTGCGGCGGTACGAGAGCTGGGAGGCGCTGCAGCGTGAGGCCATGTGGCTCCGACGACGCGCCGACGCCCGCCTCGCCGCCGAGCAGAACCGGCACCTCCGTCGCGCGACCCGGGCCCAGCGCCGCCTGCGTCGCGAGCGAGGGCACTGAACCAGGACCGGGGCGGGTCAGTCCCAGAACGTCTTCGGCGCCGGCAGGTGGCGAGCACCGCGACCGGAGTACTGGAAGTGCTGCCAATCCGCGCTCCCCAGCCACCGGAACCCGTGCCGCGCCAAGATCCGCACCACCGCATGGTTGCGGCTGCGGTAGACGAACGCCGCCGGGCTGCGTCGGGAGTCCCAGTCGCGGTTGGGGACGAGGCCCCACGCCGAGCGGTACGGGTTCTCCCAGGTGTTGAGGTCGATGCTGCGCCCCGTGCTGTGCGGGCTGCGCCGTCCCGGTCGTCCCACGACGCTGCGGCAGTTGAATCCCGAGGAGTTGCCGGCGGCCATCGACTTCATGTCGTCGCCACCGCGCAGCCTGCGCGACCAGCCGAAGCGGTCGACCCGGTAGAGCGACCGGATCGGAGCCTTCGCGGCGTGCAGGTCGCGGAACACGCGCTTGGTCGCCTTCGCGACGCGCGCGTGGACCACGATCTCGCCACGGCGCCGATAACCGTCGTAGGCGTAGTAGTTGGTCCGCAGGATCCGGAGTGAGGACCGGCCCACGGGGCAGCCGCGGTGCCAGGTGCGGCCCTTCATCGAGCGCCACACCGCGTTGGAGATCCGGCTGACGGAGACGTGCGCGCCGGCCTTACGTGCTCGAGGCTGCCGGGGGAGCCTGATGCGCGGCGAGGCTGCGCCCGGCGGACGGACGAAGACCCGACCCGGGGGCACGTTGTCGACGACGCGCGGGGCGGAGGTCCCCGCCAGGACGTACGCCGTCCGGGCGGTGCGCAGCTGGTAGGCGACGTCGACACGAGGCTTGACCCGCACCTTCCCGGACCCTGCGCGCACCGCCACCGAGCCGCGCCGTGTCCACGCCGACTCCCCAGAGCGACGACCCCACAGGGCGGCCGTCCCGGTCACCGCGCGACCGTCACCGGTCGTCCAGCGGGCCGTCAGCGTGGCGGTACGGCCGTCGGTGAGCCTGGCCGGCCCGGACAGGGCGAGTCGAGACGGTGCGGCGGTCCCGGTGAGACCCAGCTCGCGAACCGCGGTCCCCTCAACGGTGACGTGACGTACACGCAGTCGCTGGGCGCCCGGGACGACGGAGACGCCCACCGCGTACGAGCCGTCTGACGCGGGCCGCGTCGCGGCCAGCCTCTCCCAGGCTCCGTCGTTGCGACCGCGCTCGAGCAGGATCTCGCCGTCCAACCGTGAGGTGGTGCCGCGGATCGTGGCGGTCGTCCCCGCGTACGCGCTCGCCGGCGCCGAGACGGTGAGCTGGGGCGGTGCGGCGGAGGCCGGTGCCGCACCGAGCAGCGAGCCGACGAGGGCGCCGACCAGGACGGTGACGAGGAGGGTGAGCGCGCGAGCTGCTTTCACCATCCCACCGTAGGCCCCGGCAGAGCCGTTGGCTCGTCCGGCGCACGCGGTGGACGCGGGGTCTCAGGCGTCCTGGATGCGGGCGAAGGGACGCGCTGCCTCGAGCTCGTAGGCGAGCTCCAGCAGCGTCCGCTCGTCACCGTGGTCGGCGGACAGGTGGGACCCGATGGGAAGCCCCGAGCGGGTCTGCCCGAGAGGCAGCGAGATCGCCGGCCCTCCCGCGACGTTGTTGAGCGGTGTGAAGCCGACGTAGGAATACAGACGCGCGAAGAGCCGGTCGAAGTCCAGCGTCGGCGAGAGGTAGCCGAGCTTGGGCGTCGTGTGCGAGAGCACGGGGGAGAGAAGCACGTCGTAGGTCGCGAAGAGCGCGCGGTAGGAGTGCTGGGCGCGGCGAAGGCGGTAGATCGCTCCGGGGAACCGGCGGACACCCTTGCGGAACGCCGCGGCGAGGCCCTGGGTGAGATTGTCCGTCAGCGCCGGGTCGAAGTCGGGTCCGAGGCCACGCTTGCCGGAGACGGTGAGGTACCAGGCGAGGAACCCCCAGTAGAGCGCGAAGTCGTCGGCGAACTGCTGGGTGATCGGGAGCGGCATCTCCTCGACGTGGTGGCCGAGCGACGCAAGGAGCTCGGCGGTCCCGGTGGTTGCGTCGTGGGTCTCGCGGTCGCTGGCCCGCGTCACCGAGTCGTGGATGACGCCGATGCGCAGTCGGGTCGTGCCCGGGCCCTCGACGAGCCGGACCGCAGGCAGGCGCGGGTTGCGGTAGGTGCGCTCGGCGGCCGCGAAGAACCGAGCCGTGTCGCGCACCGACCGCGTGACGACACCCTGCGTCACCACCTTGACCGGCATCGTCTCGTCGAGGCGGTCAGGAGTGATGCGACCACGGGTCGGCTTGAGGCCCACCAGCCCGCACGCCGCCGCCGGGATGCGGATGGATCCGCCGCCGTCGTTCGCGTGAGCGAGGGGGACCGCCCCGGCGGCCACGAGCGCCGCCGAGCCACCGGACGACGCACCGGACGAGTACGCAGGGTTCCACGGGTTGCGCACCGGCGGCCGGGTCATGAACTCGGTGGTCGCGCTGAACCCGAACTCCGGGAGCCGGGACTTCCCGAGGTAGGTCAGGCCCTGGTCGGACCACATCCGTACGAAGTCGCTGTCGGCGCGGGCGAGTCGCGGCGCGTACGCCTCCGAGCCGTTGCCCGTCGGCCAGCCCGCGACGTCGACGTTGTCCTTGACGAAGGTCGGCACTCCACCGAACGCGCCCGCTGCGGCACGGTCGGCCGCGTCGAGCGCTCGGTCGGCGTCGAGGTGCTCGACGGCATCGAGGGCGGACACCGCCTCGACCCGGGCGAGCGCCGCCTCGGCGACCTCGCGCGGCTTGATCTGACGGGTCGCGACGAGCTCGGCGACGCCGGTCGCGTCCAGGTCACCGAGAACGTCGTCACCGAACGCGTGGACGCGAGGTGAGTGCGGCACGGGGGCTCCTGAGGCATGCGTGTGTCCGAGGTCACTGGGAGCGTATCAGTGGGATCCCGCACCGCCGAGGCCTCTGCAGGGCGCGCTGACGTACGGCGGCCACGGTCTCACGGCGGTACGCTGCCAGGCGCGGAACAGGCGGGCTCCGGCCCTGGCTCAAGGAGGACGGACGTGTCGGCACACGGGGGCAACAGGGCGATCGTCGCCGCGCTCGCGGCCAACCTGGGGATCGCGGTCACGAAGTTCGTCGCCTTCCTCCTCACCGGTGCCTCGTCCATGCTCGCCGAGTCCGTGCACTCGGTCGCCGACTCCGGCAACCAGGGGCTGCTGCTCCTCGGAGGCAAGCGTGCCCGGCGTCGGGCCGACGAGCGCCATCCGTTCGGGTACGGGCGGGAGCGGTACATCTACGCGTTCATCGTGTCCATCGTGCTGTTCTCCGTCGGTGGTCTCTTCGCGTTGTACGAGGCCTGGCACAAGTGGGAGGACCCGCACCCGATCGACTCCTGGCAGTGGGTGCCGATCGTGGTGCTGCTGGCCGCGATCGGGATGGAGGGGTTCTCCTTCCGCACCGCCATCGTCGAGTCCAACGTCGTCCGCGGACCGCAGTCGTGGGTCTCGTTCATCCGCAACGCGAAGTCGCCGGAGCTCCCGGTCGTCCTCCTCGAGGACTTCGGCGCCCTGATCGGCCTGGTCCTGGCCCTCTTCGGTGTCGGCATGACCCTGACGACCGACGACGGGCGCTGGGACGCCCTCGGTACGGCCGGCATCGGGGTGCTCCTCGTCTCCATCGCCGTAGTGCTGGCGATCGAGACCAAGTCCCTGCTCCTCGGTGAGTCGGCGAGCCGCAAGGACGTCGACGCCATCAAGGCGGCTGTCGTCGGGGAGGGCGTGCCGTCGGTCATCCACCTGCGTACCCTCCACCTGGGCCCGGAGGAGCTGCTGGTCGCCGCGAAGATCGAGGTCGACACCACGGAGGACGCCGCCGACATCGCCGCGGCCATCGACGGTGCGGAGGCTCGGATCCGCGCCGCCGTCCCGATCGCCCGGGTCATCTACCTCGAGCCGGACCTCCGCAGGTCGGCGTCCACGGCCACACCCGCCGACCTCGGGCCCGACGCCTAGCCCGGGAGCACGCGCAGGATGCGGTCGGCTCCGTTGCCGTTCGAGGTCGACACGTACAGCGCGCCCCCGGGTGCGACCGTGATCGCCCGCAGCCGGCCGTACCGGCCCTGGAGCGCCACCGACTGGCCACGCAGCCGGCCTCGCTTGTCGAACCGCAGCAGGCGGATCTGCTCGGCCTTCAGCGCCGTCACCGCGAGCACGCGCCCGGCCCGGTTGCCCCAGACCGACCCCCGCAGCCAGGCGGCAGCCGTCGTCGCGAGGGTCGTGCGGCCCGAACGCCACCGTGCGCTGCGCTGCTTGCCCGGGAGCCGGTGGTTCGTCATGGGGACGGACTCGTTGTAGCCCGGCACCGGGTTCCACCCGTAGTTGCCCTTGCGGAACAGTGCGTTGACCTCGTCGTCGCGTGAGGAGCCCTGCTCGACCGACCACATGCGGCCCGCACGCCGTGCGAGGCCCTGCACGTTGCGGTGGCCGTAGGTGTAGACCCGGCGCTTCATCGCGTAGCGGGACTTCGCGTACGGGTTCGTCCGCAGACCGCGACCCGTCCGCGCATCGACGCGGAGGACCTTCCCGCCCCCGGACCGGAGCCGTTGCGGGTTGCGCCCGACCACGGCGTCACCGGTCCCGATGAAGAGCGTCCTGCCCGCGCCGAAGGCCAGTGCGCACCCACCGTGGCGTCCGGTGGTGGCGGGGAGCCCTCGCACGATCGTCGTGACCAGGCGGGCACGGGTGCGGGCGGCGTTGAGGCGCCAGCGGGCCACACGGACGTCCGTCGTCGAGCCCGAGCGGTAGCCGTGGCAGGTGTAGAAGGCCCCGGTACGGGCGAAGTCAGGCGCGAGCTCGAGCGCCATGAGCCCGGTCTCCCCGCTCGCCCAGATGCCCCTCGCTCGCCCCACGACGCGCTTGCCGCCGCCGAGGGTGCCGATCGAGATCGTACGGCGGGCGCGCTCGGTGAACAGGAACTGCCGAGACGAGATGAACGCGATGTCCCACGGATGGTCAAGGCCACGCAGGACGGTGGTGACGCGCATCGGCGCGGCTCTCAGGGCCGCGGCCGGGGCCGGGGCCGTCGTGGGCCGGGCGGAAGCGGTGCTGGGAGCGATCGGTGGGGCAGCCCCGCTCTCGCGCTCCGCACCCGCCCCGGCTTCGGGGACGAGCAGGGCCGCGGCGGCCAGGCCTGCGATGGCGACGGCGGATCTCCTCATACCTCAGTCTCACTCCGACCGACCGATCGCGCGAGAGGTCGACGGGGCCGTCGTACGCGGCCGTCACGCCCGACGGCGGAGGAAGGGCCGCACCAGCGCGACCAGGTCGTCACCCGGAGCGGCGCCGAGCTCGTGGCGGAGTCGTTGCGCGTACGCACGGTAGCGTCGCGCGGCCTCGAAGCGGTTCCCCTCGGTCACCAGCGCCTGGACGAGGACCGTCACCGCCGACTCGCGCAGCGGCTCCGCACAGACGGCGGCAAGTCCTGCTCCGGTCGCCAACGTGTAGGCGCCTGCCGCCGACGCGGTCCTGCACACCGCTTCGAGAGCCTGGATACGGTGCAGGTGGAACTGGTCCTGCTCGTCCAGCACCCAGGACTCGTACCACCCGGGCAGCAGGTCGTGCTTGAGCATCTCCACCTCCTCCGCTCCCACCTCGACGTCGGCCAGGGCCTGGTCGGCCACGCGGCGCGCCTCGCCCAGGTCGACGCTCGCCGCCAGCTCCAGGTCGGGGCCGTCGGCACGGACCCAGCGGCGGGGGAGCTGCCAGAGGGCACGCCGCACGTTCGCGCGCGCCCTTGCCTCCGTCAGCTCTGGCCAGAGGTCGGTGCCGGTGAGGAGCCGATTCACCCGGGGTCCCTTCACCGCGGCGTAGGCGAGCAGCCGCCGTCCGGCTCCCGAGAGGCGTTCGGGGGGACGTGTCCCGAGCCCTCCGAGGACGCCGACGCGGCGCGATCCGTTCGAGCTGGTCACCGTTTGCTCCTGGTCCCTGGCACGTCCTGAGTAGGCGTCCGGGGGCCACGTGCCGCGGAGTCGAGCGAGGGCCGGGCGACGGCGGCGTGGGTTCGACCTCACGAGCATAGGGGCCCCCGGGCTCGCGCTCGCGGGCATTGTCACCTGCGCCCGACGACGAGGACGCGCCGCGCACGAAACAGGGACGCAGCACGGACGCGAACCGACCAGGGCGGGGTACGGGGCCTCGTCGCGGCGGGGACGACAGCGAGACCCCGCCGGCTACGGCGGCCCTGCAGGCTGCTGGTTGTCGCGCATCGACAAGCTCCGGGAGGGTCTCATGACCGTGATCGACCAAGCTGCAGGGGAACGCCTCGAGGGAGAGGTCGAGACCCCCTTCGCCGAGGACGCCACCACGCTGGAGACGCTGCCCTCGACCCTCGGCTTCCTCCCGTGGACCGAGGTGACAACGCCGTTCGCCGAGCTGCTCACCGGCGAGGCCGAGGGAGACGGGGAGACGGCAGAGGTCATCGCCGAAGCCTTCGAGAGCATCCACGACGAGCAGTTCGACGAGGCTCTTGCCGAGCTCATCGCGGAGACCGCGGAAGCGGCCGAGACGGGGCTGGTCGCCGAGCAGCCGCAGCAGCTCGCTCTGCAGCGGCAGCAGATCGCCGATGCCCACCTGGCACCGATCGGCTCCGAGGCCGAGCGGTGCGTCCAACGGTTCGCCGACCACCTGCAGAACCTGGACGTCGAGGCGATGGCACCCGACCAGCTCGACGAGCTCCTCGGCCGCTTCGAGGTCGGGGAGCTGGACGTCACTCCAGCGGGCGAGGAGTTCATCGGAGGCCTGATCAAGAAGGCCAAGAGCGTCGTGAAGACGGTGGTCAGCACTGCGGGCAAGATCGGGAAGGCGGCGCTCTCGGTGCTCGGCCCCATCCTCAACAAGCTGAAGGCGCTCGTGCGCCCGCTGCTCCAGCGCGTCCTCGCGATCGCCATCAACAAGCTTCCGGCAGCGCTGCACGAACCCGCTCGCGCTCTCGCGCGGCGCTTCGGGCTGGCCCAGAAGGAGACCGAGGACCTCGTCGAGACCGAGGGTGACGCCGAGGAGGAGTTCCTCGTCTCGTCGTTCGCCCCGACGCCGGTGACCGCGGGAGATCCCGAGAGTCTTGCCGAGTCCTTCGACGCGGCTCTGGCGGAGTCCGTCCTCGGTGGTGAGTCGCTGGAGCAAGGGGAGAGCTTCGGCCACGACCAGGAACGCGGCGCCGCTCCGGCGGCGTCCGACGAGCTCGAGTCGCTGGCAGCGGCTCGCAGCGCGTTCATCGACCGCGTCGCCTCGGCACAGGAGGGTGAGGACCTCACCCCGGCGATCGACCAGTTCCTCCCCGCGATCCTGCCCGCGCTCAGGCTCGGCGTCCGGCTCGTCGGTCGCCCGAAGGTGGTGGGCTTCCTGTCGGGTTTCCTCGCCAAGCTCATCGGACAGTGGGTCGGGCCGAAGCTCTCCGGCCCCCTGTCGTCGGCGATCGTCGATGTGGGCATGCGTGTGATCGGGCTCGAGCAAGGCCGTCCGGGCGATCTCGAGCAGGAGGCTGCCCCCGCGGCGCTCGCTGCGACGGTCGAGGACACGGTGCGGCGGCTCTCGGAGCAGCCGGCGGCGTTCTTCGAGGACGAGGACCTCCTCCAGGTGGCTCTGTCCGAGGCCTTCGAGGAGGCGGTGGCAGCGAACTTCCCCACCCAGCTCGTACGGCCCGACCTGCAGATCGCGCCGTCGCTCGGCGGGTCGTTCGTCGTCCGGCACGCTCGCACGGCCTACGCCTACAAGAAGTTCTCCCGGGTGCCCGAGATCGAGGTGACCGCTGCGGTCGCCTCGACCGTGACGACATTCGGCGGCGTCACGCTGGCTGCCGCGCTGCGAGCAGCGGGGATCGCCCTGCCGGGACGGTTCCGCGTGCACGTGTACGAGTCAGGTCCGGGGACGACGTTGGTGCGCCTCGCGCGACTCGAGAGGATCGCGGGGTCGGCGTCCGCCCGAGGTGCGCACAGCCAGCTGCATCCGCTGACGATCGCCAACGCGGGGGTGCTGCTGCGCGAGCCGCGGCTCGGTGTCGATGCCCCCGTCCGCTTCCTGGCGTCGCGCCACCGCATCTCCGTGGGCCAGCGCTTCTTCCGTCTCGAGCCTGTGGGCCAGAGCGGCGCTCCCGACGCGACGCCGGGTTCGGCCGCCGAGGCCGTCCGTCCGAGCGACGGCAGGGTCAGGAGCGACGAGTCACGTGGCGACGTCCGCCTGTCGCTGTTCTTCTCCGAGGCCGACGCGCAACGCCTCGCCGCTGCCGTCGCCTCGGGCCGCGGGGGCACGACCCTGCTCCGCGCGCTGCTCCGCTCTGCCTTCGCGACGGCGCGGGGTCCGCGTCGGCGTCGACCCACGGCACCGCGGGGACGGGGCCGAGGGCGTGGGCGAGGGCCGTCGCGTGCGCAGCGGCGGTTGCGTGCGGGCCTGGCCAAGGCGTTGGCCGAGTTCGTCCGGACGCGGGGCAACGAGTTCGTGCGGGCCGCCCAGGACCCGGCTCGCGGAGTCACCGTTCAGGTGCATCTGCGAGGCGTCGCCGGCCCGGCCGACGACGCGGACGCCGGTGAGACGCCCGGGACGGCGCCACAGGCTGCGACCGCCGGCAGCAACGGGACGACGGCGGTGCCCGCGGCGCCCGCCACGGTCACGGTCGTCCCCGGGAGGGTCGAACCGTGAACGAGCACCGCCTGATCGCCGACGAGCTCGAGCGTCAGCTCGGTCACTGGACCGGTGCCGCGCAGTGCTTCGTCGACGCCGAGGAGTTCGCGTCACGGCACGCGTGGGAGTCGCTCGAGCGCTCGATCGGCCTGCCGGTGCGGACCCAGCTGGCGCAGACGGTCGACCAGCTGCTGGAGAACGGCCGGACGACCACGGCGGCGGTCCGGGCCAGTCGCCTGGATCCCGGGCGGCTCGCGGAGGCGCACGCAGCGGTGCAGCAGTTCCGCCGTCGCTACGTCCAGGTGGAGACGACGCTGGACTTCTTCGGACAGGCGGTCAACACCCGCACGAGCACACATCTCCGTACGACGCTGCAGTTCCTCGACTCGGTCGCCTACCAGAGCATCGAGCAGGTCCTGCGGCCGCTCGGCCTCCCTGTTCCCCCAGTGCTCACGTACCTGGGGGAGGGCTTGGGCGCCAGCATCCTCCGGGTGGGGATCCGGCTCTGGGCCCCTGGGGCCGTCAACCCCGTCGCCGCCGTCAAGATCGTGCGGCACAACCTTTATCGTCCCACCTCGCTCTTCCACGAGACGGGGCACCAGGTCGCCCACCTCGCGGGATGGAACGCCGCCCTCGCGGACGCGCTCGGCAAGACCCTCGCCGACGATCCCGCCCTGAAGGCGATGTGGCAGCCGTGGAGCAGCGAGATCGCTGCGGACGTGTACGCGTTCGTCCTGACCGGGTTCGCCTCCGTCGCCGCCCTGCACGACGTGGTCGGCGACGAGCGGACGCTCTTCCGGTGGCCGTTGGGGGATCCGCACCCGATCGGGTGGTTGCGAACCCTGCTGGGCTGCGCGATGTGTCGGCGTGCGTACGGCCCTGGGCCGTGGGACCGGCTCGAGCGGGCGGTCATGACGACCTATCCGGCGAGCCGTGCCGACGCGAGCAGCGTGCCGCTCATCCTGCGTTCGCAGCGTCGCCTGGACGCGATCGCCGCGACCTGCCTCGACACCCCGGTGCCCGGGTTCCGGGACCGGCCGGTCAGTGCGCTGGTCGACCCCCAGCGGGTGTCGCCGTCGGCGCTCGCGGAGCTGGAGCGGAGCGCAGGACCCGCGCTGTGGACCTCGCCGCACTGGCGCGGGACGGAGGGCATCCGGCTGATCGCCCTCGCCGGGCTGCGGGAGGCCGAGAACCCTGAGAGGGCCGGCGAGTGGATCTCGCGGGCGAGGACCTGGATGACCGGACAACGGAGCGTCGCCGCGTGAGCGGCGCCTAGCGGAGGTGGCAGACGTGGCGAAGAAGACGAGCGCGAACCCGACGACCAGGTCGCTGGCGTCGTCGATGGAGACGATCGAGGAGCGCACGGAGGAGCTGCTCGAGGCTGTCGAGGCGATGCAGCACAGCTCGTCGCGGGAGTTCGCCAAGGTGTGGACGACGCTCGGCGGGATCGCCGGGCTCGACGGCCTCGCGGTCGGCCTTGCCGAGATCGCGGAGGTGATGGGACCGCTGCGCAGCATCGTCCCGCCGTCCACCGCCCTCGAGCTCGATCCCGGGGTCGGTGAGGCACTCGCCGTCATCCGGGACTCGCTCGGCGGGGACCGGGACTCCAACTTCCAGCAGCTGGCCACGGACTACGAGCTCCCCGTCTCGTTCATCGGTCAGGCCCGGCCGGTGGTCACCGGCCCGTACTACGAGGAGCAGGTGGCATGATCACGCAGCTCGTCCAGCAGCTCGGCGGCGGTCCCGCCGCGGAGGCCCAGGTCATCACCGCGGACCCGCTCGACCTCGTCTGGCGCATGGAGCAGGTCCTCGACGCGGCCAACCCGTGGGCACCGAACCCGCCCCCGGCCGGCCCCGCGCGCGTCGCGCTCTTCAACCAGGGGGCGTTCGGCGGCGTCGCGATGCCGTCGCAGCCGGCGTGGGACCACCTGATCTATGCCTACGCGATCGAGAACACCCGTGCCGCCCACATCCTGGCGCGTGTCGTGCGTGCGTTCCGTGGTGGCGAAGGGCTCGGCATCCCCTCGGTGTCGACGCAGCGCTGGCTGGACGCGACCGAGACCTTGTTGTTCGGCGCCCACAACCCCGTGGCCGCGTGGCTGTCGACGAGCGCCGTGCGTCCCGACGCCGAAGCCGTACGCCGCAACGCGTACTACCGGATGTTCGGCATGGACCTCGCCCACGGCACCGACGCCAACGCGCCGTACCCGTACGAGAAGGCCGAGGCCTCGAACCGGACGTTCGTCGCGCTGCTCGAGGAGCTGCTGTACGAGCTGTGGCGCGCGATCGAGAACGTGCGGAACCTGGTCGCTGGCAACACCACCGACGACGACCGGATCTATCGGCTCGCCGAGCAGATCGGGTTCATGCTGCGCTCCCGCCGCCAGAACGCGCTGCTGAGCCGCGAGGAGCTCGCGGCGACGACCGCGATGGGATGGGTGGAGCTGACGCTCGGCTCCAACACTCCGGTCGTGGTGGACCTGCGGGCTCAGGCGACGAGCGCGGCCGACCGGCTCCGGGTGATCGGCGAGCGGGTCGGGCTGACACCGCACTCGCGGGCGAACTCGTTCTTCGCGATGGCCCAGGAGCTGTCCCTGGTGCTGCGTGCGCTCGAGGCCGGCTGGGTGACCGACAGCGGCACCGCATGGTTGCTGTATCAGAGCACAGTGCCGCCGGCCCTGCCACCGTTGCCGCCCGGCGCGGTCCCGCTGGGCACCGAGGTGCGTCGCGTGATCACCGAGTGGGCGGCTGCGAGCGGGCGCAACCTCAAGGAACGCCCGACACCGATCCAGGTCGTCGCCGCACCGCGGCCGCTGACCAAGCGATGACGGGGTGAACCATGCTCGAGGACGAGGTGCCGTGGCAGACCGAGACCGATGCGGGCACGCAGGAGTGGTTCGACGAGAGCCCGTTCCGGACCGAGGGTGGAGCAGAGGCCGTGTCGTCGACCCAGACCGAGTGGGGCGAGACGGAGTGGGGCGAGACCGAGTGGGGAGAAGATCCCACCACGGAGGCCGAGACCTGGGGCGCGCACCGGTGCGCGCCGGGTGACGGGCCGCCGGCAGCCCCGGTCGGGCCGCGGCCGCTCATCCACCGCAGCACCTCGGCCTCGAAGGCGCGCAACCCCGCGGTCGGCTACGCGCAGCACCTCCTGAACCGGTTCCTGGAGGCATGGCGCTCCGGCACGCCGGCGTGCAGCGACACCAGCCAGGCGACGCGTCAGTACATAGCGTCGTTGCAGCCGCAGCTCAAGGCGATCGGCCAGGACCCGCTCGTCGTCGACTGCCGGTTCGGGCAGGGCACGGAGCTTGCGACGAAGATGTTCCAGGCGTGTCGCGGCCTGGTCCGTGATGGGATGATCGGACCGAAGACGTGGCCGGAGCTCGAGAAGCTCGCGCCGGGCCCGGCGCCAGTACCCGGCCCCGCACCTGTGCCCACCCCGACACCTGCGCCCACCCCGACACCCATGCCCACGCCGGGCGTACGAGTCCGTGAAGACGTCTGGACTCTCAGCGCGGCCGACCGGTGGCACCCCACCATCCTCTGGTACGCCCGCGCGATCACCGCGCTCCAGGCCAGGGACGGTACGACGTTCGCCGACCCGCGCTGCTGGCGTCACCTCGCCGAGACGCACGGCACCGACATCGACCGGTCGTCCTGGCCGTCCGGTGCGCGCTGGAACGCCTGTGAGCACGAGAGCTGGCACTTCCTGCCGTGGCACCGCGTCTACCTCCACCACTTCGAGCGGATCGTGCGAGACGAGATCACCCGCCTCGGTGGTCCGCAGGGCTGGGCGCTGCCGTTCTGGAACTACAGCGACCAGTCCCGTTCGGACGTCCGCAGGATCCCCCCGGCATTTCGTGACGCCCGGACGCCCGACAACCAGCCCAACCCGCTGCTCGTGTCCCAGCGTGCACCCGGGATCAACGGAGGGGCAGCGATGGCTGCGGACGCCGTCGAGCTCACCAGCGCCATGGAGACCAACCAGTTCACCGGGCCGTTCTCGCCAGGGTTCGGCGGGCGGTCGGCACCCGTGGGCACCCACGCCGGTGGTCCCGGTTCCGGTGCGCTGGAGGACTCACCCCACGGCGGTGTCCACATGGCCGTCGGTGGTTCGGCGCCCCGAGGACTCATGGCACGTTTCGAGACCGCGGGCCGCGATCCGCTCTTCTGGCTCCACCACGCCAACATCGACCGGCTCTGGGAGGCGTGGCTGCGCCGAGGCAACAACCGCAACCCGACCCGGAACGACTGGCGAGACGCCCGATGGGTGTTCGGGTCCGGCACCACCACCACGACGTTGACCACGGCACAGGTGATCGACCCCCGCCGGCCGCCGTTGGGATACCGGTACGCGGACATGCCCGCTGCCGCCGCCCGCGAAGCGCTCGCCGAACGGTTCGACGAGGTGCCGCAGCCCGTTGCCGAGCAGGAGGAACGGCCGCCGGAGATGGTCGGTGCGTCCAGCGGGCCCGTACAGGTGGGTTCACGACCCTCCTCGGCGCGCGTGGACGTGAACGCCCCGAGGGGTCCGGTCGCGCGGCTGATCGAGGAGTCGGGGGGAGTCCCCCCAGGCTCGCGTGTCTTCCTCCGCCTGGAGAACGTCACCGCGACCCGGCTCGGTGCGGGATCGGTCGTCGTTCACGTGAACGTACCCCCGGGGGCATCGCCGCGAGACTTCCCCGACCGCAAGGCGGGTCTGCTCTCGATGTTCGGGGTGATCGAGTCCTCCACGAAGTCCGACACCCACAGCGGCAGCGGGAAGAACGCCACGTTCGAGATCACCCGCATCGTGAAGGCGCTGGCGGCGGCGGGGCAGTGGGACCCCAAGAAGCTTGACGTCTCGTTCACGCCGATCCCCGACGCCACCGGCAACGTCCCGTCGGGTGACGTCACCGTCGGCCGGGTCAGCCTCTTCTACGCATGAGCACGGCCCACGCATGAGCGGCGCGACGTTCGTCGTACGGACGCACTGGTACCACCCCGAGTGGTGCGCCGTGGCGCTCGCGGCCTCGGCCTGGGTGGTCCTCACGTGGCTCGCGCTCGCCGATCCCGTCCGCTTCTTCGGCTCGCCCGAGGTCCACCCTCCGCTGCACGCGTTCGGGCATGCGGCGGTGATGGTGACGGCGATGATGGTGCCGTTCGTCCTTCCGCAGGTCGCGTTCGTCGCCCAGTCCAGCCTCTGGTCGCGGCGCTACCGGGCCGCGGCGGGCTACCTGGTCGGCTATCTCGCCGTCTGGACGGCGGTCGCGACCGCGTCTGTCGTCCTCGGCGGCCTGCTCGTCACGTTCGTGGGATGGCGCCCCGCGATCGTGGTGGGCTTCGCGGTCGCCGCCGCGGCGTACGCAGCCCCGTCGCGGCGACGCCTCCTCCGCCAGTGCGCGATGACGATGCCGTTGGCGGTGAGCGGATGGAGGGCGGACCGCGACTGTGTCCGCTACGGCGTCGCGACGGCGCGGCGGTGCGTCGCGACCTGCTGCGTCCTCATGACGGCGGTGATGATCGGCCACGGGCTTGTCGTCATGGCCGCGGCGACCGTGCTGGGGGTGCTCGAGCGGAGGCGCGGGAGAAACGTCGCTCGAGGCGACGGGACGCTCGTCGTCGTCGCCCTGGGCCTTCTGACCCTCGCTCTCTCGTACGGCGTTGGTGGCGGCGACCCGTCGTCGCCGACGGTCCCCCTCGAGCCGCACGCGCACTGACTGACGCCGACGCGGAGCTAGCGGAGGCTCTCCGGTGAGAGCTCGGCAGCGAGGACCGACGCCTGGTAGGCGGTCAGCACGACCTCGGGCGAGTCCGGGTGCTCGGGGAAGACGAGGACGAACACCGGCTCGCCGGTCTTCGGGTCGACCCCGCGAAGGCTGAGGAAGACGTCGTCGCCGAACGAGCGGCACGGTGCTCCGACCTCGTGGGGCATCGCGCAGAACCGGACACAGGTCGGATACGGCCACTCGGGACCCGGCGCACTCGGCGGACGGTGCGCGGCCCGCTTGCCGTAGATGACCCCGCTGGCGGCCGTTGTTGCGGGGTCGTCGCTCATACGGACAAGGATGGCGTGCGGCGGCGGCACCGGTCCAGCGAAGTTCAACCGTGAGACGGGGGTCATGCTCTGAGGGATCGGATGCAGAGGTCTGAGGGGTGCTCCCCGATGCTCACCGGCGTTCGCGCGTTCGACGGTGGAATCCACATCGCAGGAGGATCCCGTGAACACAGCTCGCCACCCACACCGCAGCATCTTTGCTGTTGCCGCGACCCTCGCCCTGGTGCTCGCCGGTACGCAACCCACGCACGCGAAGCCAGTCCCGGAGGACGGCCCGTACGCCGACGATGCTCCCGCCGCGACGGTCTCACCCTCGCTGGACGACAGCAAATGCGAGATCGAACGTGTCGGAGATCGGCTCGTGCGGTGCGACCACCTGGCCGGAGCCGCTCCGGCACCTCAGACGGTGCCAGAGCAGGGTGCCAGTCGCTGACGGTCAGGGGCCCACCCGGTGCTGGGCCAGCACCGCGAGCTCGACGCGGTTCTTCGCCCCGCTCTTGCGCAAGATGTTCGACACGTGGGAGCTCACCGTCTTCTCGCTGATGACGAGCGCATCAGCGATCTCCGCGTACGTCCGCCCGGCGACCAGGTGCGCCACGATCTCGTTCTCGCGTGGGGTGAGGCCGGGAAGGGCGCCGTCGGCCCACGTCCCGGCGGGCTCGCCCACCACCTCCGCCAACGAGATGTGAGCGCTTGCCGCGAGCCGTTCGAGGGCGTCGATCACGGGGACGGCCCCGAGCCGGCTCGCGAGCACGTGGGCGTCGCGCAGGATCCCGTTGGTCTCACGTCCGTGATCGCCGGAGCGCAGCAGCGCTTCGGCCCAGCGCCATCCCGCGTACGCCTCGTCCCAGCGCAGGTGCGCGCGGCGGGCGCGGATCGTGGTGACACGCCAGAGCAGGGGCGCGTCCGGGCTCGACATCGCGCGTGCGAGCTCGGCACGGTAGAGCACCTGGATCGCTTCGATCTGGGCTGCCACCCACGGCTGCATCTCACCGATGTCCAGGACGATGTGGCGGTGAGTCGCAGCGAGCTCGGTGAGCATGCGCAGCAGGTCGTCGGTGCCCTCCCCGGCGGCTCGACGTCGCTCGATCTGGTCGGCGAGAGCCCGCACCGCCAGCGGGAGCAGGTACTCGATCATGGACGGCGGAAGCGTGTCGAACCCCAGACCCGCGACCGCGTGGGAGTAGGCAGCCTCAGGATCGGCAGCGGCGAGCGCTACCAGCGCCCGGACCGCGTCGAACTCGAGCTCGTAGAAGCTCTGCGTGTCGACAACGAGCTCCTCGGCTCGCGCCAGGTGCGACGCTGCCTCCTCGTGGCGCCCTTGCCCCGCCGCGAGATGGGCGAGCGACAGACGCCCGCCGGCGTCCCACATCGGCTGCAGGCGCGTCGCCATGCAGGAGCGGAGAATCGCCACGCACTCCTCCCACTCGCCGATCCAGAGGCGAGCATCGGCTTCGAGGATGTCGAAGAGCACGATCTCGTGCCGCGGTGCGCCGGAAGCGGCGAGGTGCTCGCGGTCGCGCGCGATCTGCTCGGCGAACCAGGGTGACCAGGCCGAGTCGCCGGCGCAGGTGCGGTACTCCGCACTCCTCGCCGCCGATGGCCAGTCGCCTTCGCGCATGCTTGCGGCAACTGCCTCACCTGCGCAGGCGATCGATGCCGTGGCGTCGTCACCGACGAAGGCCGTCACGGACTTGGCCGTGAGCGCCATGCCGACGGCGGCGCCGATCTCGTGGGCGATCATGACGGCTTCCTCGCTGAGCGCGGCGCACTTGGCGGGCTCCCAGTCACCATGCATCGCGCTCCACGCAAGCGTTCGCACCAGCGTGGCCGACGGAGGCTGTGAGCGGGCGAGCGTCTCGGCGGCCTCCAGTGCGTCGTCGTCGACGTACGTCCGGCCCGTCAGGTGGCGGACGCTGGCGCGCCGCACGATCAGGTCGGCCACGGCGAGCGGGTCGGTCGCTGGGTCCACGCACGTCATCAGCTCGTCGACCAGGGCGAGCTCGGCGTCGAGGTCTCCGGACATCTCGGCGGCGGCCCGGGCGCGGTGAAGGAGGCCGAGCCGCGTGTCGTCGCGTCCGTCCGACGAGTCGTGTGTGAGCTCTCGCTCGAGCAGACGATGTGCCTCCGACCAGGCGCCCGCCGACTCGGCGGCCTCTGCCGCACGCAGCGCCCAGGTCCGGGCGTGATCGGTGTCCTGGGCCTGGAAGTAGTGGTCGGCCACCAGAGCGACGCGTGCGGCCTCGGCCGTCTCCTCGTGCAACGGCGGTTGTCGCTCCCACCACTGCGCGAAGACGCGGTGCCGGGCACGTCGCTCCCGCCCGGGCATCTCCGCCTCCATGGTCTCGGCGAGGAGCGGGTGGTGGATCCAGAACCGCCCAGCTGGAAGTGCGTCGACGACCCCAGCGGCGACGGCCTCGGGCACGATCTCGTCCCACCGGAGATCCGGGGCGACGTCATCAAGCTCGTCGTAGGTCGCCGGATGGCCACCGACGGCGAGGGTCTGGGTCCCGCGTCTCGCCGACGCCGAGAGCGTGGAGGAGGTTCGCAGGAGCGCGTCGTGCAACGATCCCGGCATCGCGGTGGGCAGGTGACGAGCGTCGCTGCGTAGACCGGTCGCTAGGAGGCGGGTGAAGTAGGGGTTCCCACCGGCCCGGGCGTACACCTCGCCGACGAGAGAGCCGTGGGGCGTCTCCCCGAGGAGGCTGGTGAGCTGGTCGAGGGTGGACGCCCGGTCGAGCGGTGCGAGCTCGATCTCCTCGACACGCGGCAGTCGACGCACGTCGGCGAGCCAGCGCGTGAGCGGGTGTTCATCGGTCACCGCCCCGGAACGGACCGTGGCCATGATCGACAACCGACGGCGCTCCGGCCCGGCGACGACGTACTGCAGCACGTCCAGCGACGTCTGGTCTGCCCAGTGGAGGTCGTCGACCACAAGTGCGACGGGGCGTGTCTCCGCGAGCCTGTCGAGCCAGGCATCGATACTCACCAGAGCATCGGCGGCGTCATGGCCATTGGGCAGATCGAGGGGCGGGACGTCGTCGGGCAGCTCGCGCACCAGAGACCGGATGGCGAGCAGCGGCACCGTCAGGCTCGACAACGGCAGACCCGCTCCGTACAGGGCGACACCCTCGGTGCGGGCTTCGGTGACAGCACGGACGAGCGATGTCTTGCCCACTCCCGCCTCACCGTGCACGAGCACGGTGCACGCGCGTCCTGCCTCGGTCTCGTCGAGGAGGGCGCTAAGCAGGCCGCGCTCGCGGTCACGACCGACGAGCGCAGTCGTGGGGGACGGTACCGACCGGTCCACCCCCGCATGATCGCAAAGGCGGTTCAGCCGGGCCGAGTTCTTGCATCGCACTAACATCGAGCGGTGCCGCCCATGCCCGCCGCCGAGGTCGACGTGACGATACCGCTCGTCCGAGGGCTCCTCGAGGCTCAGCATCCCGATCTCGCCGACCTCCCGATCCGACTCGTCGCGAACGGGTGGGACAACGTGGTGCTGCGGCTCGGTGATGAGCTCGCGCTCCGGGTGCCTCGGCGGGCACTCGCCGCGGACCTCGTCCGCCACGAGCAGAACTGGCTGCCGATCCTCGCGCCGCACCTCCCGGTCCCCGTCCCCGAGCCCGTACGCACCGGGCTGCCGAGCGACGGCACGCGCGGGCCGGAATACCCGTGGGCGTGGAGCATCGTCGCCTGGTTCGACGGACGCATGCTGGGGGAGACTCCGGTGGTCGACCGCCGCACGGTGGCGCGGCCGCTCGCCGACGTCGTGACCGCACTGCACCGACCGGCTCCGGAGGACGCGCCGCGCAACCCGTACCGAGGCGTTCCGCTCGCCGCCCGCGACGAGGGGATGCGGGAGCGCGTCGCATCCGGACACGTGCCGTACGCGGGGGAGCTGCTGAGCCTCTGGGAGACGGCGGTGGCGGCGCCTGCCTGGGACGGGCCGGCGTTGTGGCTCCACGGCGACCTCCATCCCGCGAACGTGCTCGTCACCGACGAGGGAGACGGCCTCGTCCTGTCGGCGGTGATCGACTTCGGTGACATGACGTCCGGTGATCCGGCGACCGACCTCGCGACGGCGTGGCTGACCTTCGACGCGCCGGGGCGGACCGAGTTCCACGAGCAGGTGTCCCGAGCCGGCTACGCCGACGCCTCGACGTGGGAACGCGCACGTGGGTGGGCGGTGCTCTTCGTGGCCATCCTCCTCGACGCGTCCGACGACGCGTCCGACGACGCGCCCGTCCTGCGTGCGGTCGGCCAGCACGGGCTGAGCCAGCTGCTGGACGAGCGCTGAGGCCGCACGTCCGGTCGTCACCTGGGGGTGCGACAATGGAGGCACGGTTCACGGGAACTCGCCTTCCTGTGCCGAGGCCCCGAGCAGAGCTTCCACCTCTTCTCGGGGCCGACTTATGCCGGGGTGTTGGACCTGTCGGCGCCGTGATCGTGACGTCGGCCGGGGGAGACGTCCTCGTTCGTACGGGGGTCAGGGCGGTCCGAACCCGTTGAAGGTGTGTCCCAGCCATCTGGCGTCGCTGGGGCGGGGCACCGGACCGTGTGGCCGGTGGTCGGGGTCGTCGGCCGTCCCCACCGCCCACGGAAGCGCGTAGAGAGCCGCGGCGATCTCCGTGATCCGGCGCTCCGTGTCACGGCGTCCCGGCGCCGGCTCGACGTGCATCACGACGCCGTCGCACGTCACGACGATCGGGCGGCGGCCGAGCTCCGAGGCAGCCGGCGGAGCGTCCGCGCCTGCGGCGAACTCCGGCATCCAGGGCGCCGCGTCGCCGACCTCAGGACACCGTCGACGCCCGATGCGCCAGAACGTGCCGCCCGCCCGGAGGATGTCCATAAACCATCATGACACTCCGATCCGCGGCCGACGCCGCGATGGAGATCGGCTGATCGGTGGGAGTCGCCCGTACGCCGCGCGCCTCGCGTCGTGCTCGGGCCTGTAGCCTCTGCGCTGCAAACCCCGTCGTGAGCAGGAGATGGACCGCCATGCCCGAATCGGCCGAGCTCGAACCCCTCACGCCCACCTGGTCGGAGTTGGGTGCCGGGGTCGCTGCGGTCGTGAACGTGGCTCTCATCCTGCTGGTGGTCGTTCAGCTGCTGCGGGGCCGGCAGACGGTGCCGTACGGGATTCTCGGCTGGGTCGTTCTGCTCGCCGTGCCCGTTGTCGGACCGATTCTGGTCTTGACGTGGCAGGCTTGGGTCGCCCGGCGCCTCGAGCAGTCGCAGCAGTCCGTCGCCTGACGGGCTCTCACACTCGCCGGTCGACGGCCGCGCACGGTCACGACATCTCGGCGTCCGAAACGGGACGAGGCCGGCTCCCCTCGGGAACCGGCCTCGGACTTGCGGTGATGCTGGTGGGCGATACTGGGTTTGAACTTTTGAGAGCCGACATCGTTCGGACTCGAAGTTGCCCGCCCCTCAGAGGTAAACTCGCAGGTCAGACGGCATATTCGGGGCCTGACGGCTGGCGACAGATGTGGACAAAGAGTGTCGCCTCTGGACGTCCTTGTTCCCCGTATGTTCCCCGGGGAACAAGGAGGCGATAGAAGATGGCTCGGGAACTGGAGCCCAACCGGCGCGGATTCGGCCGCATCGAGAAGCGCGATTCGGGCCGCTATCGCGCGGCTTACACCGGCCCTGACGGACGCCTCTACCGTGCGCCGATGACGTTCGATGCTCGCGACGACGCCGTCGCCTGGCTGTCCGCTCGACGTGCGGAGATCCAGATGGAGGTCTGGGCGCCGGCCGCTGCGGCCCGGGCTGCGTTCCGTCGGGAGGTGCCCACCCTGCGTGAGTACGGCGACAACTGGCTCGCCAACAGAAAGACCCGCGGCCGCGAACTGCGTCCGACCACCCGCCAGCAGTACCGGATGATCCTGGACACTACATCTACCCGGCTTTCGGCGACGAGCCACTCGACCTGATCTCGGCCGACGCCGTGAACCGGTGGTACGACGCTCTCGCGCCCGGCAAGGAGACGATCCGGTCGCAGGCCTACAGCTTGCTGCGGACTATCTTCACGAGTGCCTCCTCGGAGCGACCGCATCCGCTGATTCCGTACAACCCCGCGCACATCCGCGGAGCCGGCAACACTCAGAGGCTCCACAAAGTGGGGCCAGCTTCCCTTGCCGAGCTGGAGACGATCGTCGAGGAGCTGCCTGAGCGCTACAAGCTCATGGCACTGCTCGCCGCGTGGTGCGCGATGCGGTTCGGCGAACTCACCGAGCTGCGCCGTAAGGACATCGACCTGAAGGACAACCGGGTGAAGATCACCCGCGGCGTCGTACGTGTCGACGGGAAGTTCATCGTCGGCCCGCCCAAGTCCGACGCGGGCGTGCGCGACGTCGCGATCCCGCCGCACCTGTTGCCAGCGGTGAAGGCGCACCTCAAGGACCACACGCGCCCGGGCAAGGAAGCGTTGCTCTTCCCGGCCGCCGACGGCGGAGGACACATGGCTCCCTCGACGCTCTACAAGGTCTTCTACCCGGCCCGGAAAGCCGCGGGGCGCGACGACCTGCGCTGGCACGACCTCCGCCACACCGGAGCAGTCCTCGCAGCCCAGACCGGCGCCACCCTCGCCGAACTCATGGGGCGCCTCGGCCACTCAACTCCTGGCGCGGCGATGCGCTACCAGCACGCCGCCGCCGACCGCGACACCGAGATCGCACGACGGCTGTCCGCGCTCGTCGAGGTGTCGGACCCGGCTGGGAGGGTCGATTCATGAGGGAGTGGACCACGGAGTTCTACGAGGACGACGCGGGACGTCGTCCGGTGGAGTTCTGGATGGACTCGCTGACCATCGCCGAGTTTGCTGCCCTGCGCGCAGCGATCGTCCGGGTCCTCGAGGTCCAGGGCATCGAACTGGGGTCGACGCCGTGGTTGAAGGCGCTCGGCGAGGGCCTCTTCGAGTTCCGGATCCGTCATGATGCCGCGACGATCGAGGCCCTGCACGCACCACTGGTGGATGCCCAGCAGCCCACGCCGCAACCGACCCAGCACAAGATCTTGCTTCGGCTTTTCGTCCACTTCCACGGCAACAAGGTGATCCTCCTGCTCCACGGCTACGACAAGGGCGGCAACGACAGCCCCCGTCAGCAGAACAAGGAGATCCAGGAAGCCCGCAAGCGTCTGACGCACTGGAAGGCGACGGAAGCCCGGCGTGCCAAGCAGCAGCGCAAGAAGAAGTAGCCCGTTGAGTCGTATGTGGTTTTCGACATACACTGGGTGGTGTTCGACCGACGAGAGGAGGGGTGATGGCCAAGACCTTCGCCGAATACGCGCTCGAGCGCGAGGCGACAATGACTGCCGCTGAACTGGACGTCCTGCACGCCTTCGACCAGGCCGCTGCGTTCGGACAGGTGATCTACGGTGCTCGCAAGGCTCGCAACCTCCGCCAGAGTGATCTGGCAGAACTCTCCGGTGTGACTCAGGCCGACATCAGTCGGATCGAGCGCGGCCAAGTTGCGCCGACGACCCAGACGCTTCTCAAGCTCACGGCTGCGCTGGGGGTCGAGATTCAGTTCGTGCTCGCGGAGTCCGGCACCGCTCCGGCTGAGTCCATCAGCCTTCGTGCCCCGGTCGCCGGCTGAGCCTGCCAGCAGCGATGACTCACCTACTGGGGTCGTCGTCAGACGCGTCCTGCCGTAGATATTGAGACCGCCGACTGGGTCGAAGTCGTATGAGTGCCCCGGGCGGGCCGTTGCCTCCTGAGTCGGACGCTCGCGGCCGGCGGCTCTTCGGGAGGGTCTTGCGGATGAGCGGAAGCCAGGCACGACGGATGGGGTCGGGAAGGTCGAGTTCCTTCCAGATGTCGACGAGGAGCGCGCCGTCGACGTAGTCGAGAAGGTCGCTCGGACTGCCCTCACGCAGGATCAACTCGTAGGCGCGCGCCCGATCCTCGCGCTCGCGGAGGCGATAGGGGCGGCGGGGCGATGGCCAGTCGTGGTGCGGTCCGGGAAGCACGACTGTGCTGAACGCGCGTTCGGGAGCCTGCCGCCATAGCTGGTTGGCGAGCCAGAACGGGTGCAGGCCGTGCTGGCCGGGTACCTCCACGAACTCCAGGTTCGGCGCCACTTCCAAGCGATGGCCTGCCGCTTCGATGATCCGCTCAGCAACGGCGAGTGAGGGTGCCTTCGTGCCGCGCTCGTACGCCGACAGGGTCGGCTGCGACGTACCAGCGAGCCGCGCGAGGGCGTCCTGGGTCAGCCCGGCCGCGCGGCGGGCGTACGCGAGCAGGGAGTGCCCGGACACGTATCGAGGATAGCCGATCGGATCTGAACGGTCAGATTGCGCGAATCGGGGCCTCACCTGCACAAACGGCGCAGCCCGGCGTCAGCGGCGGACAAGCTCAACGGGGTGTTGAGGCCATATCCGGACAGGCCTTGCACACCTACCTGTTGAAGACGCCCATCTGAAAGCGACAGGAGCAGCCCATGAGCGTTGCAACATGCCTCGGCCTCGACTACCCCAACGAGCCTCCGCTGCTGGCCGCTGCCGCGGCATGGCAACGCTGGTGCCATCAGGATCCAGCCCTCGCTGTCGCCGACGACCTTGTCGACCTGCCGGGGTGGACTCGCCGGGCCGAGACCGCCGAGAAGGACGCATTGTTCTCGCGGCTGCACTTGATAGCGCAGCTCGACGCGGAGGCTGCCGTCGTCGTGTCCTGGCTTCTCCTGCCAGGTGCCAGCAGGCTCGCGAGTCGACTGGCCGATCTGTCCTCCGAAATCGACGCTCTCGTAGCCGGAGCGCTCTGGATCCGCGTCAGGACCCGGCCCGGCATCCCGCTGCGTCGCGTCAACGATCCTGCGCGACGTTCGGCGATGCGTACTGTCCGAGCTTGGAATCGGCGAGTGCGCCCGGCGCGCGGACCCCGTCTGGACGCGAACGAAAACGTACGACGACCCCGACGACCTGCGGCAGTGGGAAGACCTCGAACCGATCGTGTCCGCTGAATCAGAATCTGGATTCCTGGTGCAGGCCGCCGTCCTTGACGGCGCGATCACGTCCTCGGATGCCAACCTGCTGCTGTCACTTGCGCAGGCCGCCGAGGAGCTCGGCACCCCTGCCCGCCGCGGCCGCGCCGGGCTGATGGCACCCGCGGTCATCGACGCCGTGACCAGCCAATGGCAGACGTCGGCACGGAGCATCCGGCGCCGCGTCGGCGAGATATTCGAGCGACTCGGTACGTTCGCGCGCGACCGCCAAGTAGCCGACGACCTGTCCGATTTCGTCGCTACCCACGAGCTGCCGCCAGTCGAAATGGCCGAGTTCCTCGAGCTTTACCTGTGGGATCACATAGAGGACTACCTCGACGAGTTCCATCGTGAATTCGAAGAGTCCGCGTGAGTGCACGGCCAGGATGCGATGAACTCGAGGTTGTGGCAGATGTCGCTGCAAAGCGCCCGGAGTTGCCGAGGACGGCGAGGGCGAACCTCAGGTTTGCGAACGCAGCACTTCAAGTAAGCGCGGCGGGACGTCCACCCCGTAGCGCTCCGCGGAACCTGCCACGTCGCGGAGGCGCACCGAGCGTTTCTCGAGTTCCGCCAAGCTCACCGCGCTTAGCTCATCGATCTGTTGGGTCAGAAGGCGACGGATCTCCTCGTTGTGACCGTTCAGCTCGTCGATCTCCCACATCAACTGTTGAAACTCATCGAGCTCGTGCCCGGTGATCGTGTGCTCGTCGCCCCGGAAAACGGCGTCGCCGTGGTGAAGGGTCACGAAGAGCGCTTGGCGCAGGACATGCATCTCTTCCTGGGTGACCACGAATGAACCTTGCTGAGTCTGTTCCACGCGATCATCCTCTCAGTGGTGCGCCAATCGGATTATCTGGCCGACGCCCACCACGCCAGGATTCGGTCCACAACCTCAGGGGGGACGCCCTGCCTTTCGAGGCCGAAGTGCTCGTCGAGTTCTGTCCGGAGATACGCCCCGACGGAGCCCCTGTCAGCGCCCTGCAACATCAAAGTGATCAGGGGACCGAGCATGCAGTCGTACTCGTCGTACGGACCGCCATCGTCTTGTGCCCCTTGGACGCCCAACGGATCCCATTCGTTTAGCACCGTTCGCAGCTCGCTTTGGGCGTCTCGCGCCCAACGGCGATCATGCTCCATGGCTCGACGCTAGTCGGTCGTGAATCGGCGGTGTCGATGACCCCGTCCGGTCATCAGCGATCGTGGCGACATGCGTGCCCGGTCTGAGGCTGCCCAGGCGTTACGCGCCGGACCGCAGGTCGAACGTCCTCACAGTGCCCATGACGTCAAGAGTGACCTCTTGGCCACTGACGGAGTAGGACCACGGAGGTTCCACAAATCGAGTCCATAGCTTCGTTCCGTCTGTGTCCCAAGCAGCGAGTTCGACCTCGGCGGACATCACGACCGTCGATCCGTGCTGACGCCACGACCAGAAGCCCAGTTCGGCCTCGTCTCTCCACCATTCCTTGACCTCAGGACCGATCCCGTAGGCGCGCAACGTAGTTCCCGCGCCAACGAACGCCACTTGAGACTCGGGTACGACAAGGACGCCCGGTGCAAAGCCACCCTGGCTGGGTGCGTATGACAAAGCGAGCACGAGACCGGGCCATTCCCGTTCGGCTGTTCGTACTCCTGCGACCAGCACGGCTGCCTCGGCGTCAGCGACGGTGTCCTCGTCGACGAGTTGGGCGTGCGCGCAGTAGCTGTCCCAGATCGGCGGGCGCCCGCGTGCAACGAACACTTCGATTCCGCTGATCGACACGAACTGGGGTTCATAGGAAATGTCCACGACAGGAGCATTGCAGCCGATGAAGCCCGGTGCCGATGAAAAGCCGACTCCATCCGCAGCTGCCGCGAGTCGTGTTCGTGCGGTGGCGTGGTGAAGGCGGCTGGTGCCGACGTTCACGTGTAGCGCCGGCGCGGTCACCTTCGGATCAGTCACAGTCCGATGCCCGGTGCGGGAGTCGTGGGCGCGGGGCGACGTTGCTCGATGCCGACCGGCTCTGGGCGCCGTCGTCTCGGTGCGAGCTGCTTGCGGATCCGATACGCGAGGGCTGACGTCCGGTGCTCCTGGGCAGCGGGCTGGCCATGGCGCTCTGGAGCAGTCTCTCGGGATCGTGCCCCTGCCGCCGAAGCCGGTCGAGCTCGCGGGCCAGATCGAGTGTGTTCTCGTCGGCTGTGCCGACGTACTGGACCACACGTCGTTCCCACACGCGGACGGTTTTGTCGTACCGGCTGTTCACCACGCTGAGCAGTCGTCGGCGGTAGGACGCGGCGCGGTCGTCGTCGGGCGGGGGACCGGCGACGGTTCGCTCATCGGCAGGGATGCCCTGCGCCGCGCGCCAGACAGCGATATCGGTGCGGAGCTCTGCGGTGAGGACGTCGTCGTAGTCGTCGAGCCAGGCAGGCAGGGTCACGTCCGCGCGGTCCCGGACCTCGGCGGCGAGGGACGACACGAGGCGCTTTCGCGCGGTCAGGTACGGACCCCATCGCGGGTGGTCAGCGACCTCGGCGGGAATGTGGGGGAGCCACGCGAGCGGACCCCAGGGCCCGGCCTCGTCATCGCCGGCGCTGAGCACCTGCTGGGTCGCGATGGCCACCGCATCGGCGTACCGGGTCGCTGCGTCGCGGAGGCGTGCCTCCGGCGACCCGGCCACTTGACGGGTCGTGGTCGCCGAGACGGCGGCGCCGTCGTTCGCGAGGACACGCTCGAGAATCTCGGCGACGCTGAGTTGCTCGGTGATGTCGGGCAGTTCGAACTCACGCTCGTCGCTCAGGTCATCCGCGACGACGTGGACGTGGTTCTCGGCGCGGCCGCGAGTCAGCATCGTGTAGAGCAGTTGCCGGGTTTCGTCGCCCGTGATGACGCCGTGCATGACGTCGGCGGTCAGACCCTGGGCGGTGTGGACCGTGGAGGCGTAGCCAAGCTCCACGTGGGCGGCGACGTAGTCGGCAGGCAGCACGGTGGTGAGGCCAGAGTCGCGGTGCCGCACGGTCAGGGTGCCGCCCCGGATGCCCGTGACGGTCCAGCGGTCGCCGTTCTTGACCCAGTCGGTGTTGCTCACCCCGAGCCGACGGTCGTTGCGACGGGTGAGTACGACGTCGCCGACCGACGCGTGGGTGCCATCCCGTAGCCGGACCTCGTCGTCTGCGGCGCCGTCACCGAGCCGGGTGGAGCGGGCTCGTTCGTTGAGTTCTCGTACGAGTTCGTGCGTCGGCGCCAGCATCAGGCAGTCTCGGCCAGCGTCCTGCTCACGCCGCCAAGCGTCGAACACTTCGTCGACGACGGCCTGCTGGTCACCGGCATGGATCCGCTCGTGGTCGAGGTAGTAGCCGAGAGCGGAGCGGGCGCCGTCCCGGAGCGCCAGCGATGCTTCGGCCTCAACCGGATCCTCGAACCGGACGACCTCGTCGAGGCGTACGGCGCCCTGCGTGCGTTCGATGTCGCGGAGGACTCCGCCGGCGCCGACAGCGGCGAGCTGCTGGTCGTCGCCGATCAGCCGCACCGTGGCACCGCGCTCGATCGCGAAGCTGATCACCCGATCGAGGGTGATGGTGTCGGCCATACCGGCCTCGTCGATGACGAGCAATGTGCCCGGACCGATGGCCGCCGCGAGCGGCGAATCGGGTCTTGCATCGAGGTCGTCGACCAGTTTGGCGAGGGTCTCGCAAGCCATGCCGGTGGCGTCACGCAGCGCGGCCGCCGCGGCTGCCGACGGAGTGAGGCCAAGTGCGTCGGCACCAGCTTCGGTCCACACTCCGGCGAGGACCCGCATCGTGGTCGTCTTGCCTGTCCCCGCAGGTGCGAGGGCGAGCTGCACGCGTCGGCCGCTGGTGGCCAGTTCACGGACCATCCCTTCTTGGCCGGCGTTGAGTTCGGTGCCGTCGAGGCGGGCGGCGAGGATGGCCAGCTCGACGTCGTCGGTCGACCAGGCCGATGCGTCCGTACTCCCGGCTGCCTCGATGATGCGCGCCTCGGCCTCGAGGACACGAGTGGTGGTGAAGTGATCGCGTCCGGTGTGGCGATAGACGCTCGTCCCGTTCGAGCGGCACAAGCCCTCCGGCTCGCTGATCGGGTCGAGCTCGAGCGTGAGGTTGATGGTCAAGTCCGCGACTTCGTCGACGACCCAGCTGACGGCGATCGCCATCAGCTCGGGGGAGAGGTCGGCGCCGCGGATCTGACGCTGAACTTCGGCGTACGCGTGCCAGGACTGCCATGTCGCCCGGTGCGCCTCGAGTTCGCCGAGCACACGCTCGGCCATCTCCCGAAGCCACGAAGTCGACACCGCGGTCGGCGGAGAGGTGTTCGTGGGGTGGAGAGCGGCGTGGACCATCCGATCGACGGCGTGCGGGGATCCGAGTACCTCGACGGCTTGGCCTCGCCAGGTCGCCCGCTGGTCGGCGAGTGATCGCGGCTCGTGCTTGGCCTCGCGGGTCTCCAGATTCGCTTGCTGTGCAAGGGCGACGGCTTCGACTGGCGTCGGCGTACGGCCGTGAGCATCGCGGAAGTCACGAGTGAGCTCGCGCTGCCGGGCCACGATGTCGGCTCGCCTGCGGGACCACGCCTCGCACAGTTCGCGATCGACGCCGACGATCTCGCGGATGGGTCGCTTCTCCCGATCGATGCCCGGCCGGTCGGCGAACTGCACCCCGAGTGCCTCGACCAGGTGCCGCTCCAGCGCGGTGTTGTAGGTCTCCGACGCGGCGACCACGTGCTGGTGCAGGACGCGTCCGTAGATCGAGAGCCACTTGCCCTGCTTGGTCTGGACCTTGTTCGCGACCGCCACGTGTGTGTGCAAGTCTGGGTCGCCAGCGCGGGAGTCGCGGTGGGTGAAGGCGGCTGCGATGAGGCCGCGGGTCTCGACCTGGCGGGCGCCGTCCTTGCCCTCGCGGGTGAACAGCGCGTGGTCCTCGATGAAGGCGATCGCGTCCGCCACAGCCGCATGGTGAGCCTCTTCGATCTTGGACGCGACCTCTGGTGTCGCAACAGCCCAGAGAGCCGAGACTGACTTGACCGGGCTGAACGTCAGATCGAAGCCCGCCACGGCTGTCTGTCGCGGCCGTGAGTACCTGGCTACCGCGGCTGATAGTTCTCGCGCCGTCGCTGCTTCGCGGCCGTTCTCCGCGACGAAGAACTCGGCCGCTGCGGTCGCCCGAGCGGCCGCGCGTTCAGCATGCGTCGGTGCCAGTTTGTGGCTGAGCAGTTCGCCGACCCGGGCGTTGAAGGCATCAACCGTTTCGTTCGTGTAGACCTTGTACGCCGAGCCGAGCGGCCGACCCGAGACGGGATCGCACCCGGCGCCGAACAGGTGCTTCATCTGCTCGGCGGTGACGATGTCTCCGGGTTCCAACCCGTCGATCCCGACCAGCCCCGAGCCGACCCACCGTCCGGGCGGCTCGCCCTTCGCCGCGTAGTAGTCGGCGAGCGGGATGCTGCCCTTCTCCGTCGAGTCGAGCGCAGCGACCTGACGGGTCAGGTACTCGTAGCCCGACCCGGCCGACAGCTTCTGCAGCGTCATGGTCACACCCCTCAAGGCCGGAACGGGCGCGTGAGTGGCCACGTCCTGCGGGACCAATGAAATAGGTGTGTGGCGGAAAAAGAGGTAGAAGCGGGGAATGAGAGGAGGGGGTCAAGAGAGGGAGGGCAAGAGAGGGAGGGCAAGGAGGGTTAGGCGAGATCAGAGAGTGGGAAGCGGTGGAAGTTGAGGAGATCTTGGTGAGGACCGCTGGTGATGCCTAGTGATCGCGAAGCGCACCGGGGTGCCCGATGGCTTCAAGAATCCAATGGCGACCGACGGTCCATCCGAGGAAGGGGGATCGATCGTCGTCGAGCGCATGACCGGCGGCCACCTGGCGGAGACCGCCGAGCAGCTCGTCCATCACCGCTGGCCCGGCTGCACCGACAGACTTGTCGTTCAATACTTCCTCGACCTGGGCCGGACCGGCCACGCTAAGGAAGAAGACTGCCTGTCGCCAGGCGTAGGCCGCGTCTTTCACCGTTGCGAGCGGGCGTCGCTGCCGTGAGGCCAGATCCAGGAGCGTGGCACTCTTCCCGATCGCTTCGCGAGCGAGCTCGCTCCAGGTCCGAGACGGCTCGATGCCGAGTGAGACCAGGGCTGCAAGATTGTGGGTCGTCAGGATCTGCGACTGCTCGATGATCGTCCCGTTGGCGGCAACAGACCAGCCACCGTCCGGTGTCGCGTCCCGCTCGAGCCCAGCAGAGATCGCCGAAGGTCGACCCGTGCTCGGTCGGTCGAACTCGCCGCCACGTCCAGCCGGAAGTTGGCTTCTGCTTTGGCGGCTCGGCAAGCCCGAGGATCTGATCGGTGTCGATTCCGTAGTAGTTGGCGTAAAGGGTTCCGCCGACGACTCGCGCCGCGACCTGTGCAGCTCGGCGGAACTTGTCCGAGAACCGACCCATGAAGATGTCGGCAGCCAACTCCTCGACGAGCGGAACGTTGTAGCCCGCCGCAGTGAGGAGGTGCTGGAGTTCCCGCACAAGCGGATTCGGCGTGATTGTCGCTGGGAAGTGATCAAGGGCGAGAGACCCAACGCGTTGCGCCACGGCCATGGCTTCGTCGGACGTGGCCTCGCTGTGTCGCGCGGTAGCGCGCACCCAGGGAAGTTCGGTCAGCTGGACCTGCTTCTCAAGATTCAACAGCAGCAGTGAACGGCGCCGACGGAAAGCGCGGTAGTTCGCGGCGGCCAGTGTGGCAAGCGCTCGGTCCGGGAAGCCGGCGGCGACCACCGTCGCGCTGATCCGGGGTACGAGTGCGGCGAGAACTTCAGCTGACGGCACAACGCCTTCATCTAGGAGCTCCTCGATGGGCGCGGAATGCGCACGGTTCAGCAGCCGCGGAACGATCGGGGGCATCGCCAGCCCCTGAAGGATTCCTGACGCGCCCTCCTCTTGCGGCGTCACCTCTCCACCGAGGAGTCGCGGGTGCTCGATGCCCTCGGCAAGGTCAAGTGAGCTGAGGCGTTCCGCGGCGACGGCCGCGAGCTGGCAATGTGCGGGCGCGCTTGCGACACCTCGCTGGTAGTCCCGCAGTACAGCGTGCTCCGCGGACCCGGGCGCTCCACGCTTCAGCACAGAACGTTCGATCACGGTTCGGACAAGCCCGCGCTCGCGAGCATCCAACTCCTCGCCCTCGGCTGTGGCGCGCAGGGCGCGTAGCAGGATCGCCAGGTTCTCCTTCGGCTTCCGATGCTTCGTGCAGCTGGTGTGGTTCGCCGCTAGGCGGTCGTACTCATCAACGAGAGCGGATGCCTTGGCGCGCCACGCGGGATCGCCGTCGAACGAGACATGACCGTCTCGGTACTTCTCTAGCCACAGGGAGAGCACGCGGTCGCCGAAGGGGTTCCAAACCGCCAAGGCCTCGCGCTGCGCCTCGACCCGGGGGTTCGGCTTCCGTGCGCGAAGGGCGTCGGCAGCCTCGCCTGCGGTGATTCGGTAGACGAAGTCAGGTGGCGACGTCGGAGCATTGGCAGTCTTGGGCGCCAATCGGAACTTCTCGGTGAAGGGCGAAACCGCGTCCAGGATGTCGAGGGCGGCCTCGCGATCGCCCGACCGAACAAGCCAGGCGATGGTGAGCAGCGCGGCGTCCTCAGGGATCTCCACTCGGTAGGCGCCAGAGTCCAGCAGGCCATACAACTCCTGAAGGCCGGCGTCGGTTAGGAAGTATCCGAAGAGCAGGCGGCGCGTCGCTGGGATCCCGATCCGGCGCGCCAGGGCGACTTCGTCGGCCTGCAACGGCTGCTCTGCGGAAGCACTTCCCGTTGCGAATCCGCCTCTCAGAACCTCCAGCGTCACCCAGGATGGAAGCCCGCGAACCGGAAGCCGCGACCCAACGGCCACCCGGCCGTCGGCCATTCCCTCGATCGCTTGGACCCACCGCTGGGCACGACGGTCTGCACGGCGACGGACCTCAGGGTCTTCGTGGGTCGTCGCCGTGAGAAACGCAGCCCCCAGTTGCCCGAGTGCGTAGCCGTTCGTCATGGTCCGCCTGTTCAGGTTGGTATCGCCGACGTGGCAGGTTCCGCCCCTGCGCCCTCCGGGTCCAGAGCCCGGTGTTCTACTACTGAACTACACGCCGCGTGCAGCACCCTAGTGAGATAACGCAGCCACCGCTCCGGATTTGCTGGGCGGGCGGCCATCTGCCGGGTGGGTGCCAGTTAGCCCACACGCCGCGGGCTTCGCCGACGTGGCAGGTTCTGCCCCTGCGCCCTCCGGGTGACAGCCCGGTGCTCTAACTGCTGAGCTACACGTCGATGGACCGCACACTACTCAGCGAGTGACCCGAATCTGGTGTGATTCCGAGCGAGGCTCGGCCACTCGTGACTACTTCTCGGCCTTGAGGGACAAGAGCGGACGAACGGCGTCCGTCGCGAAATCCCGGAGACCACCATGCCTGCCACCATCACACGCCGCCTCGTAAGCCTCAATGACGCCGCCGACGCCCTCGCCGTGTCGACGCGGACCGTCCGCCGCTACATCGCTGACGGCCAACTCGAAGCGGTCCGCCTTGGCCGCAAGACCCTGCGGATCAAGGCCGACTCCGTCGAGCGGTTCATCGATGCCAAGCCGGTTGGCAACTGGCGCTAAGCCGTCGAGGTCTTGCGAGCACTGATACACACAGGTGACGTACGACAAGATGTGCGCATGGGTGAATCGGCGGGAACGGCGCAGGATGACTTCCGCGCCCGACTGCTGGACGCCTTCCCGACAGTTGCGTACGCGGCTGCGTCGCCGGCCATCGACCTCGTGCCACTCGCCGGCTTCCCACAGGTCGGCCTCCTGCAGGAGAGCAACAACCGTCAGTGGCCGAGCATCAACTTCCAAGGCGAGACGCTGGCGATCCCGGATCGGATCTACAACGGATTCCCGAGCCGCGAAGTCGAGAGGCTCTCGCCAGAAAGCCGCGCTGCCGCTGGCTGCATCTATACCCGCCACCACGACGGTCAGATCCGTCAGCGTGCCCTTGGGTTGGTGCTGAGCAACGATGCTGCCTGGTCGGCGCCCTTCATTGTGGCGCTGCTCGGCGAGTACGTCGTCGAGATCTGCTCCGACATAGAGCGATTTCTTCGCGACCGACTCGACGGGTTTCCCGAGACCGCACGAGGTCTTGGGCAGTTCGTGGATGCGAACCCGACCTTCATGGAGCTGACCCGCGCGCGAGCGGTGAGCTACTGGGCCGAGTACTACCGGCTCGACTTTCTGCGGATGGAGACCTACCCGGCGCTGCGTGCCTTGGACGTCATCGAGGGAGCCCTTCGGTGACCTGGGAGGAGATCGTCGGGGTCTCGGCGTCGCTGCTTGCGGGCGACTGGGACTGGCCGGTCCACGGCGTTCGGCACCCGCCCGAGAATGGCACGAGCGGTTGGTACGTCTGGACGGGGGAGTTCTCCGACGCCGACGACTTCTTCAAGCCGTTGCACGCAGCCCATTTGATCGAACGGTGCCCAGAGATCACGACGTACCTGGACTTCCGGCCGGCTCGCGCTTCCTCATCGCACCGGGCTACGAAGACATCTGGACCGACGAGTCGCTGCTCGATGTCTGAACCAAGAAGGCAGGACGTAAGCCGTCAAATGTGGCTGTTTCTTGTTCCCCGTATGTTCCCTGAATTGGAAAGAGACCCCCGAAGGGGCCTCTGACCTGCGGTTACTCTGGTGGGCGATACTGGGTTTGAACCAGTGACCTCTTCCGTGTCAGGGAAGCGCGCTACCGCTGCGCCAATCGCCCGTGGTCCTTGCGGACCAGGGATGGAGCCTTGCGGCCCCATCGAGGTGGAGACGGGATTTGAACCCGTGTAAACGGATTTGCAGTCCGTTGCCTCGCCTCTCGGCCACTCCACCGGACATCTACGATGTCTGAGAAGGGGCCCTGGGACCCACTCCGAGCGGACGACGGGATTCGAACCCGCGACCCTCACCTTGGCAAGGTGATGCTCTACCACTGAGCCACGTCCGCGTGCTTCCGGGCTTCCCCGGTGCGAGAGAAACATTAGCGGATGGGTTCAGGTGGTCCAAACGGGGGGTCGCCTGCGCACGTTAACGTGGCGCCATGCGCGCCTGGATCAACGGAAGAACGCTGGAATCCCCGCACGAACCCGCTCTCGGGGTCCTCGACCACGGCCTCGTCGTCGGCGACGGCGTCTTCGAGACGATCAAGGTCGTCGACGGTGTCCCGTTCGCTCTCACCCGTCACCTCGAGCGGTTGGCCCGCTCGGCCGGTGGTCTCGGCATCGGAGAGCCGGACCTCGACCTCGTACGCCGTGGAGTGGAGGCAACAGTCGAGGGGCAGACGATCCCGTTCGGTCGGATCCGGATCACCGTCACCTCCGGGCCTGGTCCGCTCGGCTCGCCGCGCGGGGACCAGGGGCAGACGCTCGTGGTCGTGACCGAGCCGTCCACGCCACCTCCGGCGACGACCGCGATCGCGACCGTGCCCTGGGCGCGCAACGAGCGTGGCGCCTTGAGCGGCCTCAAGACCACCTCGTACGCCGAGAACGCGCTGATGGTCGAGCACGCGCTCCGTCACGGCGCGTCGGAAGCCGTCATGGCCAACACCGCCGGCCTGCTCTGCGAGGGCACCGGGTCCTGCATCTTCTACGTCCTCGACGGCCAGCTCGTGACGCCCACCCTCGAGTCGGGGTGCCTGGCAGGCGTCACGCGGGCACTGGTCCTCGAGTGGTGCCGGGACGAGATCGACGTCGTCGAGCGCGACGAGCCGATCGCGGTGCTGCAGCGTGCCGACGAGGTCTTCCTCGCCGGCACGACGCGCGACGTCCAGGGCATCCACCGGGTCGACGACCGCGAGCTGCCCGCCCCGGGACCGGTTACTGCGCTGGCAGCGAAGATCTTTGCGCGACGCTCGGCGGAGACGGTCGACCCGTGACCGGATCCTCGACGATCGTGCGCCGGCGCGACAGCGCGTAGACGCACAGGCCGCCGACGTACGCGCCCAGGGTGCCGAGCGTCAGGTCGCCGAGCGTGTCGGTGTAGGCAGTCACCAGCTCGGAGGAGTGGCGGACGAACGCGACGTACTCCCCGGCCTCCCAGGCGACGGCCGTCACAGGCCCGAAGGCGAGCGCCCTCTCGGTCACGGCACTCAGAGCCGCGTCACGGGGGAGCGTGAGGACGACGAAGCCGGCGGTCAGCAGACCCCAGTTCATGAAGTGCATCCAGTCGTCGAACCACCAGACGGTGTCGAAGAGGTCGAGGCGGTTGCCGAGGGTGTCGGTGAGCCAGGGGAGGGTGATCAGCAGGTCGCCCAGCCACGGGTACGCCGTGCCGCGAGGCCGCCACAGCCACCACCACAGCAGCGGCACGATCGCCGCGCCGAGGGGGTACGCGACCGCTCGGAACCCCATCGCCTTGCCGCGAAGGTTCCCGAGATCGGGGTACGCGACGGCGACGAGGAGGAGGACGACGAGCAACGCTTTGGCGCCAATGTCAAGGACGGCGAGGGTACGGCGCGACGAGCCAGACCCGGATTTCGGAGAGGTCATGCGCGTACGCTAGTCTCTGTGTCGTCCCGCTCCGGTGGGACATCTGAGCGGGCGATTGGCGCAGTGGTAGCGCGCTTCGTTCACACCGAAGAGGTCACTGGTTCGAACCCAGTATCGCCCACCAGCAGCACCGCAGGTCAGAGGTCGGTTCCCGAAGCGGAGCCGGCCTCGTGCCGTTCCAGGGGCCGACCCGATCGGTCGAACGCTGATGAAGGGACTCGATGTGGACGTCTTCATCATCGGGGTGACCGGGGGAGTCGGACGGTTGCTGACCCAGGAGCTCCGTGGTCGGGGCGCCTCGGTGCGCGGGCTCGTACGCCGACCTGGACAACGGGCCGATCTCGCGGCGTCGGGTGTCGACGCCGTCGTCGGTGACCTGACGACGTTGTCCCAGGAAGACCTGGCGCCTGCGTTCGGCTCTGTCGACGCGGTCGTCTTCGCGACGGGCTCGAACGGCGGTTCTCGAGCGGTCACCGATGCGCTCGACGCCGACGGGCTCCGAAAGACCGTGGGCGCCATGCGCCTGGCGGGCATCGACCGTCTGCTGCACGTGTCCGTGATGCCCGAGGCATGGCGAGAGCGCGGTCTCGATGCTGAGACCGAGCACTACTTCGCCGTGAAGAAGGAAGCCGACATCTTCCTCAGCCACAGCGATCTGGACTGGGTGATCCTTCGGCCCTCGATGCTGCACGACCGCGATGGTCTCGGTCGTGTGTCACTCGGCCCGGCCGAGAGGCACGAGGAGATCGCTCGCGCCGACGTCGCGAGCGTCCTGGCTGGACTTCTGTACGAACACCGCATCGGCCGACAGGTCCTCGAGCTCAACCAGGGGACCACGCCGGTCGCTGCCGCCATAGCTGCGAACGTCCGCTAGCGGGCTGCCCGTCAATCGAAGACCGGGAACCGGACGGTCGCGCTTCCCGGCCACGCCGGTGCGGGCTGTCGACCGGTGCCGATGAGCGTGACGTCCAGGTCCGTCCACGACGACGGGAGGGGCTCGTCGACGAGGGCCTCGACCGTCGCTCGCGCGAGCGCGAGGGCGCCGGGCGGTGGCGGCTCGTCGGACAGCAGGTCGAGGTGGTGCACCACGACCTCGACGGCCCAGACAGCCAGGTAGTCGCCAGGAGCGAAAATGTGCCCCTGCCGCGCACGCGGGCTCTCGCCGAGTGCGAGGACCCCGCGGCGCAGCGCTGCGGCGACGTCGCGGAGCTGGGCTGTCGCCGAGGCCGGTCGCGCGTACGCCATCGAGCGGCGGCGCTGCGACATCAGCTCCGGGACAGGGTCGTCGGTCGCGTACTCGACGACGAACGCCGACCAGTAGCTGGCCGCATCCACTGTGGGCTCTGAGTCGACCGAGGACACCAGGCCCCCGAGCATCGACTGCCACCCGCCGATGACGTGGACCACGACGTCGAGGCGACTCCAGCCGTGGCAGCGAGAGGCGCCGAGCAGCTCGTACTCGCTCAGAGCGTCGACGGCACGCACGAACGCGTCGATCGTGTCCAGGCACGCAGCGCGGCCGTCGTCGAGCGGGACGGTGAGCGTCATGCAGGAAATGTAGCCGTCGACAAGGTCTTGACCTCGGCACTTGTTTTTTGCAAGTGTGACAGAACCGCAAGACGCACGACCTACCCATGAGGGAGACCCCACGATGACCGCGATGTTCGTCAACCTGCCGGTGACCGACCTGGAGCGCGCGAAGGCGTTCTACACAGCGCTCGGGTTCACCATCAACCCAGCCTTCTCCGATCACAACGCTGCCTGCGTCGTGGTCGAGGAGGACCACAGCTACGTCATGATCCTGGTGCGCGACTACTTCCAGACCTTCACCGATCTCCCGCTCGGTGACCCGGCCGCGAGCCCAGCCTCGTCCACCGCGATCTTCGTCGACACGCGGGAGGAGGTCGACGCGGCCGTCGCCAACGGCATCGGTGCCGGCGGCTCCGAGCCTCGTCCCCCTGCGGACTACGGCTTCATGTACCAGCGTGGGCTCGCCGACCCCGACGGCAACATCATCGAGTTCGGCTACATGGACAAAGCCGCCGCCGAGCAAGGTCCCGAGGCCTTCATGGAGCAGCAGGCCTGAGGTCGATGGCGCCACGCGACTACGGGCAGTGGTGCGGCATCACGCGAGCCCTGGAGCTGGTGGGTGAGCGCTGGGCCCTCCTCATCGTCCGCGACCTGCTCGTCGGGCCGCGCCGCTACGGAGAGCTTGCGGCGGGGCTTCCGCGGATCCCGAGCAACGTCCTGGCGGCACGACTCAAAGAGCTCCAGACGGCCGGCATCCTGCGTCGGGTGCCGCGCTCGCGGGTCATCGTCTACGAGCTGACGCCGTTCGGACGAGAGCTCGAGCCCGTCGTGCTGGCCCTCGGTGCGTGGGGCTTCAAGGCGATGGACGATCCACGAGAGGAGCAGGTCGTCACGCCCGACTCGTTGACCATGACCCTGCGGACCGCCTTCCGGCCGCAGGTGGCCCTGGAGCTGCCGGCGACCGCCTACGCGGCACGCCTCGGTCCCGCCGAGCTGCTCGTGCGGGTGGACGGCTCCACGCTCCAGGTCACACGTGGAGACGGGCCGGTCGACCTGGCGTTCGCGGCGGGACCCGGCCTCCGTCGGCTCATCTCCGGCGAGCTCGCTCCCGATCGCGCGCTCGCCACGGGTGAGATCGAGGTCCTTCGTGGTCGCGGCGATCTCCTCGCCCGCTTCGCGAGCACGTTCCACCTCGCCGCGTGACCCACGGCCTCACACCGTCCGCGGGTCGAACCCGAACGGCAGCTCGAGCCGGTGAGCGCGCATGAAGTCCTCGTCGGAGAGCAGCTTGCGGGTGTCGCTGTCGGCGGCCACGACCCCGTCGGCGAGCACCACCGACCGGGGGCAGAGCTCGAGCGCGTACGGGAGGTCGTGGGTGACCATCAGCACCGTGACCGACAGCGAGCGCACGATGTCGGCAAGCTCGCGGCGCGCCATCGGGTCGAGGTTCGACGACGGCTCGTCGAGCACGAGGATCTGCGGCTCCATCGCCAGCACGGTGGCCACCGCCACGCGCCGTCGCTGGCCGAAGGAGAGGTGGTGGGGCGGGTGGTCGGCGTAGTCGGCCATGCCGACCTGGTCGAGCGCGTGCATCACCCGCTGCTCGAGCGCGTCGCCGCGCAGGCCGAGGTTTGCCGGGCCGAACGCGACGTCGGCGCGGACCGTCGCGGAGAACAGCTGGTCGTCGGGGTCCTGGAACACGATGCCGACCCGGCGCCGGATCTCCCGGAAGTTCTTCTTCACCACAGGCAGCCCCGAGACCGCCACCGTCCCGGCACCGGGCAGCAGGATCCCGTTGAGGTGGAGCACGAGCGTGGTCTTGCCCGCACCGTTGGGTCCGAGGAGGGCGACGCGCTCACCGGCGTGGATGTGCAGGTCGACGCCGTACAGGACCTGGCTGCCGTCCGGATAGGCGTACGCCAGCCCGCGGACGTCGATGACGGGGACGCTCACGATCGACCGCCCGACGGGTCGTGACCCCGCGACATCATCGCCAGGTGCACCCGCTCGCCACGCTCGTAGGACCGGATGAACAGTGCTGAGGCTGTACGGCCGAGGACGCCCCACTGGCGGATCGAGGAGCCGCGGAAGCCGCGAGACTCGCGGGCGATGCGCATGCGGTGCATCTCGTCGGCGACGACGTCGACGTAACGGATCATGAACGCCATGATCTGGACCATCTCATGGGGGAGCCTCAACCGGCCGAGGCCGGCCAGCAGCTCGTGCGGCTCGGTGGTGGCGGCCAGCGTCAGGCTCGCCGCGACGCCGATCGTGGCCTTGATGAGCAGTGCCGCGGCTGCCTCGAGACCGGGCTCGCTGACCGTGAGGCCGAGGAACGTCGTCGTGGGCCCGGTGGCGATGAACGGCAGCAGGACGGCGAAGACGACGAACGGGACCTCGACGAGCATCCGCGGCAGCAGGAAGCCGAGCGGCACCCGCGCCACGACGATCAGGGCGACGAGCACAGCCGCGTAGGCGGCGAACGCTGGGTACGCCGTCCGAGGTGTGGCGACGACGACGAGCATGAACCCGAGCAGTGCGAGCAGCTTGAGGTGTGCGGGCGCACGGTGCACCGGCGTACGTCCCGGGACGTGCGTCCTGCGCCGGTGCGCTGATCCCATCGCGAGGTGCTCAGACGGTGTGACGCCCGCGGCGGCGCACGACGAGTGCGACACCTCCGGCGATCACGAGGACCAGGACCGTACCGGTGACGCCGGCGACCGCGCCGGAGAGCCGAGGGTTGTCGATGCCCTTGGTCGAGTAGTCCGACATCGGGCTGTCGGCCGAGGAGCGATGTTCCTCCGCGGTGCCGAGGAACCCCTTGTCACCGGCGACGAACTCCAACCCATCGGGGTGGCTCGAGGCGTAGTAGCTGACGAACCCCGCCAGCACGAGCGCGACGAGGACGCCGACGAGGACGAGGGCTCGGGTCGACACCCGCGTCCGGCGCGCGCTCACGCTGCCGCCCTCTTGGAGGGGCGGAGCTCCAAGGTCCGCGTCGTCAGTGCCGACCGTGCCCCGTAGACGAGGTCCGGACGCACGGCGAGCACGGCGCTGACCACGAGTCCGGTGATCACGGCCTCGCCGAGCCCGATGACGGTGTGCCAGCCGACCATCGCGGTGGCGAGAGACCCCAGCGGGATCGGCGCCTCGCCACCGACGGCGTACAGGCCGGTGAAGGCGAGCGCGGCAGCCGGCACGGACACCAGGGCAGCGAGCGCCGCGGCGGGCGTGACAGACGCCAGCCGGTCCGGCAGCACGACCTTGATCAGACGGAGGACCAGCCAGCCCACCCCGACGCCGACGAGCCCCATGAGCGTGATGTTGGTGCCGAGCGCCGTGATGCCACCGTCGGCGAAGAGGAGGCACTGGACCAGGAGAACGGTGCCGATGCACAGCACCGCCGTCCACGGTCCGACCAGGACCGCGGCGAGCACGCCTCCGAGGAGGTGCCCGCTCGTGCCGGCCCCGACGGGGAAGTTGATCATCTGGGTGGCGAAGACGAAGGCGGCCACCAGTCCGGCCATCGGGGCGGTCCGGTCGTCCAGCTCACGTCGCGCGCCGCGGAGGGCGAGCGCGAGGCCGGCGACGGCGGCGGCGCCGGTCGCGACCGAGGTGGATGCGTCGAGGAAGCCGTCGGGTACGTGCACCTGACGACTGTAAGTCGAAGGCGAGGGGTCGGCCATGGGGTCTCATGGCCGACCGCTCGGCCCTAGAGGTCGACGCGCTCGTTGTCTGCGCCGTCGTAGGCGTTGCCGGTGATCTTTGCCTTGGCCAGGCTGATCAGAGACGCGACGCGCCCGCCGGGCGTGTCCCAGTACTCGCCGCCCTGGAGGTCGACCCGGATCAGGACGACGTTGGGGTCGTCGGGTCCCTCGGGCATCCATGCCTCCGCGAACGTGTTCCAGAGCTCCTCCAGCTTCACCGGGTCGTCGACGACGGTCGCCGTCCCGTTCAACGACACCCAGGTGCTCGGCGAGGAGAACGTGATGCCCACGTGCGGACGGGCGGTGATGTGGGCGACCTGCCGAGAGTCCCGTGCGGTGATGAACCACATGTCGGCGCTCGGCTCGACCTGCTGGCGGGCCATCGGCCGGCTTGTGATCGTCCCGTCGATGTCCACGGTCGTGAACATCGCGATCCTGAGATCGTCCAGCAGCTCGAGGAGCGTGCTCTGCTCGTCGGTCATGACTCTCCCTCCGTGGCGTGCCGACGGGGTACCCAGCCGGGGCGTCGCCATGCCGCGCGCCTTTCGCGCGCCAGAACAGACCACGACCAAAGGGGTGCGCGGCCACGGCGGCCTTGCAGATAGCATCGAGGCGTCTGTCCGCACCACCTGAGGAGCACCCGTGTCCGAGCTCGTAGTCCTCGTCGTCGGCCCTGACTCCAAGGCCGAGCGCACGGTGACGTCCGGCACGAAGGCGTGGGGGCTGTTCGCCGAGAACCCCGACGTCGTCGCGGCCCGGGTCAACGGTGACCTCAAGGACCTGGCGTACGAGCTGGTGGGCGGCGACGCCGTCGAGCCGGTCGCGATCACCAGCAAGGACGGCCGCGACATCCTGCGGCACTCCACCGCCCACGTGATGGCGCAGGCGGTCCAGCAGCTGTTCCCGGAGGCCAAGCTGGGCATCGGGCCCCCGGTGGAGAACGGCTTCTACTACGACTTCGACGTCGAGACCCCCTTCGTGCCCGAGGACCTGGCCAAGATCGAGTCCCGGATGCGCAAGATCATCAAGGAGAACCAGCGTTTCTCTCGCCGCGCGATCGACGACGCGGAGGCGCGGGTCGAGCTCGCCGACGAGCCCTACAAGCTCGAGCTGATCGGGCTCAAGAGCACTGCGGGCAGCGACGACCTGGACCACGCCGCCGAGGGCGCGAGCGTCGAGGTCGGCTCCGGTGGCCTCACGATGTACGACAACCTCGACCGTCGTGGCGAGCGGGTGTGGACCGACCTGTGCCGCGGACCCCACCTGCCCACCACCAAGCGCATCCCCGCCTTCACGCTCATGCGGAGCGCGGCGGCGTACTGGCGAGGCGACGAGAAGAACAAGCAGCTCCAGCGCATCTACGGCACCGCCTGGGAGTCGAAGGAGGCGCTGGAGGCCTACCTGCACCGGATCGAGGAGGCCGAGCGCCGCGACCACCGCAAGCTCGGCCGCGAGCTCGACCTCTTCAGCTTCCCTGACGAGATCGGCTCCGGGCTCCCCGTCTTCCACCCCAAGGGCGGGGTGATCAAGCGGGAGATGGAGGACTACGTCCGTCGCCGGCACATCGAGGAGGGGTTCCAGTACGTCGGCACCCCGCACATCGCCAAGGAGGAGCTGTTCTACACCTCCGGGCACCTCCCGTACTACGGAGAGGGGATGTTCCCGCCCCTCGACGTCGACGGCATGGACTACCGCCTCAAGGCGATGAACTGCCCGATGCACAACCTGATCTACCGGTCCCGGCAGCGGTCCTACCGCGAGCTGCCGCTGCGGCTGTTCGAGTTCGGCAGCGTCTACCGGCACGAGAAGTCGGGCGTCGTGCACGGCCTGACTCGCGTGCGCGGATTCGCGCAGGACGACTCGCACTCCTACTGCACTCCCGAGCAGGCCCCCGACGAGGTCGAGCACCTGCTGGGCTTCATGCTCAGCGTGCTGCGCGACTTCGGTCTCGACGACTTCTACCTCGAGCTGTCCACCCGCGACGCGGCCAAGGACAAGTTCATCGGGTCGGAGGAGGACTGGACGACCGCGACCAAGGTCCTCGCCGACGTCGCCCTCCGCACCGGGCTCGAGCTCGTGCCCGACCCGGGTGGAGCTGCCTACTACGGTCCCAAGATCTCCGTCCAGGCGCGCGACGCCATTGGCCGGACCTGGCAGATGGGCACCGTCCAGTACGACTTCAACCAGCCCTCCGCCGACCGGTTCAACCTGGAGTACGTCGCCGCCGACGGCTCACGGCAGCAGCCGGTGATGATCCACTCGGCCAAGTTCGGCTCGATCGAGCGGTTCCTCGGGGTGCTCGTCGAGCACTACGCCGGCGCCTTTCCTCCCTGGCTCGCACCCGTCCAGGCCGTCGCGATCCCAGTCGCCGAGCGGCACGTCGACTACCTGCGCGAGGTAGCGGCGACGCTGCAGGCGCAGGGCATCCGGGTCGAGGTGGACGAGGCCGACGACCGCATGCAGAAGAAGATCCGCAACGCGCAGACGCAGAAGATCCCCTTCATGCTGATCGCGGGTGACGACGACGTCGAGGCCGGCGCGGTGTCGTTCCGCTACCGCAACGGCAGCCAGGACAACGGCGTCGCCCTCGACGATGCGGTCGCCCGCATCGCGCAGGCCATCGCCGACCGGGCCCAGGTATGACGTCTGGACACGACGCCGGCGACTCCGGCCCGTGGGGACGCCCCGAGACCGGATTCGAGGACTTCGACCGGCTCTGGACCCCGCACCGGATGGCCTACATCACCGATACCGGCCCACGCGAGGGGGGCTGCCCGTTCTGCGTGATGCAGCAGCGGCCCGACGAGGAGACGTTGATCGTCGCTCGCGGTGACCACGTCTACACGGTGCTCAACCTGCACCCGTACAACCCGGGTCACCTGATGGTCGTGCCCAACCGCCACGTGGGAGAGCTCGAGGAGCTGACCGACGACGAGGCGTGGGAGCTCACGGCAACCACGCAGCAGGCGTTGCGGGTGCTCAAGCACGTCAGCGCGCCGGCCGCGTTCAACGTCGGCCTCAACCTCGGGGCGGTGGCGGGCGGGTCGTTGTCGCAGCACCTCCACCAGCACGTCGTCCCGCGCTGGATGGGCGACTCCAACTACATCACCGTCACGGGGCACACCAAGGTGATGCCGCAGCTGCTGTCGCAGACGCGTGACCTGCTCGCGAAAGCGTGGAACGCCTGATGCTCGAGAGGTTCCGCGCGACCTGGGCTCGAATCATGTCGCCGATCGCCGATCTGCTGCTCCGACTCGGTGTCAGCCCCGACGCGGTCACGTTCGTCGGGACGCTGGGGGTCACCTCCGCCGCCCTCTGGTTCTTCCCGCGGGGACAGTTCTTCCTCGGTGCCGCCGTGATCACCCTCTTCGTGTTCTCGGACATGATCGACGGCCTCATGGCCCGCAAGTCGGGACGGTCGAGCGCCTGGGGTGCCTTCCTCGACTCCACCCTCGACCGGATCGGCGACGCGGCGGTCTTCGGCGGGCTCGTCCTCTGGTACGCGGGCACGGGGGACGACCTCGTGCTCACGTCCGTCGCACTGTGGTGCCTGGTCGGCGGGCAGCTGACCTCGTACGCCCGTGCCCGGGCGGAGTCGCTCGGCATGGAGGCCAAGGGCGGCATCGCCGAGCGCTCGGACCGGCTCGTCGCGATCCTCATGATGACCGGCCTGTCGGGCATCTTCGACCTGCCGATCCTCCGCACGATCGTGCTCTGGACGCTGGCGGTCGCGAGCACGATCACGGTCGTGCAGCGCATCCTGATGGTGCGGAAGCAGTCGTTGGCGGACGTATGAGTTCCCCCAGCGGTCGCGTCCTGGACGTGGCGCGTACGCACGCGGAGGCTGCGGCGTACACGATCGGCTGGGACCTCGCGGTCCGGCTGCCGCAGCCCCTCGTCGACCGGGCCATGCGGACGACCGCCGACCGTCTGTACGCGCGCGGCGGGAGCAGCATCGACCGCTTGCGCTCGAACCTGTCGCGGGCGGTGCCGGACGCGACGGCCGGAGAGCTCGACGAGCTCGGGCGAGACGCCATGCGCTCCTACCTGCGCTACTGGGGGGAGGTGTTCCGTCTCCCGCGCTTCACCGCCGACACCGTCGACGACTGGATCACGGTCGACCATCCCGAGCGCGTGTTCGCGTTGAAGGCGCAGGGGCGGGGGATGATCGCCGCACTGCCGCACATGGGCAACTGGGACCTCATGGGCGCCTGGGCGCTGAGCCACGGCCTCCCGTTGATGACGGTGATGGAGCGTCTCAGGCCCGAGCGCCTGTACGACGAGTTCGTCGCGTTCCGCGAGGGACTCGGCATGACGGTGCTCCCGCTGACCGGTGGAGAGCCGACGATGCCGCGGCTCGCCGCGCACCTGCGGGCGGGGGGCTTCGTGTGTCTGCTCGCCGACCGCGACATGTCCCGCAGCGGACTTGTCGTCGACCTCTTGGGCGAGAAGGCGCGGATGCCCGTCGGACCGGCGCTCCTCGCGCAGCAGACCGGGGCGGCGCTCTTCGCGGCGACCTCGCGGTACGAGCAGGACCGGCTGCGCATGACCGTGCACGAGGTCGTGCCGACCCGGGAAGGCCCGGACGGACTGGTGGCGATGGCGCAGGACCTCGCCGACGTCTTCAGCGCAGAGATCCGCCGCAGCCCCGCCGACTGGCACATGCTCCAGCGCGTCTTCGAGGTCGACCGGCTTCCGGACGGAGCCGTGCGATGAGGATCGGGATGGTCTGCCCGTACTCGTTCGACGTCCCCGGCGGCGTCCAGAACCACGTCCTGGACCTCTCCCGGACGCTCGGAGGGCTGGGCGTGGAGGTGTCGGTGCTCGCGCCGGCCGCCGACGACGACGACCTGCCCGACTACGTGACACCGGCCGGCCGCGCCGTGCCCGTCCGCTACAACGGTGCCGTCGCGCGCGTGTCCTTCGGGCCGATGGCGATGGCCCGCACCCGACGCTGGCTGCGCGACGGCCGCTTCGACGTGCTGCACGTCCACGACCCGGCCACGCCGAGCGTCTCGCTGGTGGCGCTGAGCCTGTCTTCCGGGGTCTCGATCGCGACGATCCACACCTCCATCGGCCGCTCGCGCGCTCTCGCGGCGACGGAGTCGCTGCTGCGCCCGGCGATGGAGAAGCTCAGCGCGCGGATCACGGTCTCGCGGGAGGCGCACCGCGTGGTTGAGCAGTACCAGGGCGGCGACTCGGTGATCATCCCGAACGGCCTCTACGTCGACGACTTCGACGCCGTACCGCGGAGCGCGGGGACCACCGGCCGCACGGAGCTGCTGTTCCTGGGGCGATTCGAGGAGGCACGCAAGGGTCTTCCCGTCCTGCTGGGCGCCCTGCCGCCGGTGGTCGACCGGTTCCCTGACCTCCGTCTCGTCGTCGCCGGGGCGGGGGACCCCAAGGTCGGGTCGGCGATGGTCCCCGAAGGGCTGCGCCACCACGTCGAGGTCGTCGGGCGGGTCTCGGACGCCGAGCGCGCCCAGCTGCTCGCCCGGGCCGACGTCTACGTCGCGCCGAACACCGGTGGTGAGAGCTTCGGCATCGTCCTGATCGAGGCGATGGCGGCAGGCGCACCAGTGGTGGCCAGCGACATCCGCGCGTTCGCGGACGTGCTCGAGAACGGCCGCCTCGGTGCCCTCTTCGCCAACGAGGACCCCGGGGCTTTGGCCAAGACCCTCGTCTCGACGCTCGAGGACCAGGCTCGTCAGGCACGTGCGGACCTGGCGCGACGCGAGGTCCGGCGGTACGACTGGAGTGTGGTCGCGCCGCAGGTGGTCCGTGTGTACGAGACAGTCCTCGGAGGAGGCAGCGTCGGATGAGCACGCTCGAGTGGATCCTCGTCGTCGGTGCCGTGGTCGCGGCGATCACGGTCGCGCTGTCGACGACGGCCGGCCGGCTCGACCGGCTGCACATCCGTCTGGCGACCGCCCAGGCCTCGTTGGACCGTCAGCTCCTCGACCGGTCGACGTGCCTGCGCAACGTCGCCGTGGGCGGAGTCCTGGACCCTGCCAGCGCCCTGGTCGCGGTCGAAGCCGCCGATGCCTCGCGCGCGGCGATCGGCAAGAGCGACCAGGCCGAGCGGGAGACGGCGCTGAGCGAGGTCATGCGCACCGTCTTCGGTGACGCCGAGGACGTCGACGCGCTGTGGGCGGCCGCCGACGAGCCGCAGGCCGAGCTGCTGGCCGACCTCGGCGACGCGTGCGAACGCGTCCAGCTGGCGCACCGTTTCCACGACGACCTCGTCGCCCGCACCCAGCGGATGCGGCGCAAGCGGATCGTACGGTGGGCGAGGCTCGCCGGCTACGCGCCGTGGCCGAATCGGATGGACTTCGACGACACGCCGCCGCCGCACCTCGTCGCGCACGAGCGCCCCGTGGCCTCCTCCGAGATGGGGCAGCAGCAGGGCTGATCGGCTCACCTCGTGGCGGGACCGCTCCGGCGTCGGTGCACGGTCGTACGATGAGGCCAATGTCCGAGCGGGCGCACCGCGTCCCAGGCCCCGAGGTGAACGATGCCCGAGAACCCGACTGCCCCGACACCGGCCGTGTCCCGGGAGGGCACGGGCACCGCACGCGTGAAGCGCGGCATGGCGGAGATGCTCAAGGGCGGCGTCATCATGGACGTCGTCAACGCCGAGCAGGCCAAGATCGCCGAGGATGCCGGTGCCGTCGCGGTCATGGCCCTCGAGCGCGTGCCCGCCGACATCCGCTCCCAGGGCGGCGTGGCCCGCATGAGCGACCCCGACCTGATCGACGGCATCATCGAGGCCGTCTCCATCCCGGTGATGGCCAAGGCGCGCATCGGCCACTTCGTCGAGGCGCAGGTGCTGCAGTCCCTCGGCGTCGACTACATCGACGAGTCCGAGGTCCTCACACCCGCCGACTACGCCCACCACATCGACAAGTGGGCCTTCACGGTGCCGTTCGTGTGCGGCGCGACCAACCTGGGCGAGGCGCTTCGTCGCATCACCGAGGGTGCGGCGATGATCCGGTCCAAGGGCGAGGCCGGCACGGGCGACGTCTCCAACGCGACGACCCACATGCGGGCGATGCGTGATGAGATCCGCCGTCTCCAGACGCTTCCGGCCGACGAGCTCTACGTGGCGGCCAAGGAGCTTCAGGCGCCATACGAGCTGGTCCGCGAGGTCGCCGAGAAGGGCGCGCTGCCCGTAGTGCTCTTCACCGCGGGAGGCATCGCGACGCCCGCGGACGCCGCCATGATGATGCAGCTCGGTGCCGAGGGCGTGTTCGTCGGCTCGGGCATCTTCAAGTCGGGCAACCCGGCCGAGCGCGCGTCCGCGGTCGTGAAGGCCACCACCTTCTACGACGACCCCGACGTCATCGCCAAGGTCTCGCGCGGGCTCGGCGAGGCGATGGTCGGCATCAACGTCGCCGACCTCCCCGAGCCGCACCGGCTGGCCGAGCGGGGCTGGTGAACGGTGCCTTTCTTCTCAGCACCGCGCCTGACCGACGCCGACGCGCTGCGGAGCTACGCCCGGGTCCTCGTACGCGCCGGCCTCACCGAGCGCGCTGCCTGCGTCACCGAGGTCGAGATCGCGGCACGCGAGGATGCCGGGCTGGTTGACACGAAGGCCCGGACCGAGGCCCAGCGACTCGTCGACGACGAGCGCGCGGCGCTCGCGGAGGAGCAGTCGGGCTGGCCGGCGCGCACCGACTACGACGCGCTGCAGGAGGCCTTCCAGGCACTGGAGGCCGCTGGCTTCGTCGTGCTCCAGGGCGTCGACGACCACTGGGCGGCGGCCGGCGTCGTGCGCGAGGCGGCCGGGGGAGCCACGGGGAGCGCGCTCCGAGGCATCGTGTGGTTCACGCCGTCCGATGTCTGGCACGCCGTCGATCACGGGATGCTCGAGGTCAACGTGTGGCACCCCGACTCCGCCAACATCGCCGACGGCGACCCCTTGTGCTCCGCGGTCGTCGCGACGCTGGACGCTGCCGGTCTCGCGGCGCACTTCGACGAAGGACGGATCGAGGTCCGGGCGTTCTGGCACCGTCGCCTCACCGACGCGTGAGTGCGCCCCGGGTCGGTGTCCTCGCCCTTCAGGGCGACGTCCGGGAGCATCTCCGGATGCTCGCGGCGAGCGGCGCGGAGGCGACCACCGTGCGACGGCCGAGCGAGCTCGACGCGGTCGACGCCCTTGTCGTGCCGGGCGGGGAGTCGACCACCATCGACAAGCTGTCGCGGGCCTTCGAGCTCCGCGACCCGATCCGTGAGCGCATCGGGTCGGGCATGCCGGTGCTGGGGACCTGTGCCGGGATGATCCTGCTCGCCGACCGCGTCGAGGGCGGCACCGACGACCAGCAGACCTTCGGCGGGATGGACGTGACCGTGCGGAGGAACGCGTTCGGCCGGCAGGTCGACTCCTTCGAGACCGATCTCCGGGTCCAGGGCCTCGACGACCCGCTGCACGCGGTGTTCATCCGCGGTCCCTGGGTCGAGAGCCACGGTCCCGGCGTCGAGGTCCTCGCGGCGGTCGACCGCGGCGACCAGGGGCGCCGCCCGGTCGTGGTGCGGCAGGGGGCGTTGCTCGCCGCGTCCTTCCACCCCGAGCTCGGGGCGGACCACCGCCTCCACCAGATGTTCGTCCGGTCGGTGCACGCGAACGGCGACGTGGCCAGCCGCTAGGATCGAGGGCGGTCGCGAGCCGCGGCCGTACGCCGTCGTAACAGCGAGAGCAGGTGAGTGCCGTGTCTGGCCACTCCAAGTGGGCGACCACCAAGCACAAGAAGGCGGTCATCGACGCCAAGCGCGGCAAGATGTTCGCCAAGCTGATCAAGAACATCGAGGTTGCCGCACGCACCGGCGGGCCTGACCCCGCGGGCAACCCGACGCTCTACGACGCGATCCAGAAGGCCAAGAAGTCGTCGGTCCCCAACGACAACATCGACCGCGCCGTGAAGCGCGGCGGCGGTCTCGACGGCGCGGGCGTCGACTACACGACGATCATGTACGAGGGCTACGCCCCCGGCGGTGTCGCGTTGCTCGTCGAGTGCCTCACCGACAACAAGAACCGTGCGGCCATGGAGGTCCGGACGGCGATGACCCGCAACGGCGGCAACATGGCAGACCCCGGCTCGGTGTCCTACATGTTCTCCCGCAAGGGCGTCGTCATCGTCCCGGCCGAGCAGGACGGCAAGACGCTCGCGGAGGACGACGTCCTCGAGGTGGTGCTCGACGCGGGCGCCGAGGACGTCAACGACCACGACGGCTCGTTCGAGGTGATCAGCGAGGCCGGCGACGTGGTCGCGGTGCGCACGGCTCTCCAGGACGCCGGGATCGACTACGACTCCGCCGAGTCGTCGTTCGTGCCGTCCATGACCGTCGAGGTCGACGCCGACGTGGCCGGCAAGGTCCTCCGGCTCATCGACGCCCTCGAGGACTGCGACGACGTCCAGAACGTGTTCGCCAACTTCGACGCCTCCGACGAGGTCATGGCGCAGGTCGGCTGACACGCCGCTCCACCTTCTGCCCGGCTCGGGGCGGAGGGATTCTCCCGTGCCGGGCGGAAGGCTCGCGGCGAACCCGCCTGCCCGAGCTGCCGACGTGCCAGGATGGGCCATGGACATCCTGAGGCCCGGCGGGATCATGTGGCGGATCGCACGACGTCGGCGAGGCACTCTCCCCGACCCGCTCCCGTGGATGCCGGAGCTGGCGGGCGAGGGAGTCGCTCCGACGGACGAGGTGGGCCGGCGCCCCCTCGCCGTCACCCGCGGTGGGGTGGTCGTGCACGTCGAGCCCGCCCCGGGACGCGCGACGTCGAAGGCCCGGATCAGAGAGGTCGGCGACGCGGTGTATGCGCTTCCCCTGACGGTGAGCACCGGCGACGACGCCTCGCAGGCTCCGTACGCGCCGTCGCCGGGGGACGGCGCCGGGGAGGGGTGGCAAGAAACTCGAATGGGGGAGCGCTTCGGGCCCTAGCGCCCGCTCCGCCAGGGTCAGCGCGTGCTGGCGATCTGCGCCCGTGCTCGATCCGTCCTAGGGTCGGGGCACCACCCGAACCCGATCTCGAGGAGTGAGTGCGATGGGTCTGGATGACAAGCTGAAGCACCTGGCCGAGGACGTCGAGGGCAAGGCCAAGGAGGCCTCCGGCAAGCTCCGCGGCGACACGTCGCAGGAGTCCGAGGGCAAGGCCGACCAGAGCAAGGCCGACTTCAAGAAGGCCGGCGACAACGTCAAGGACGCCTTCAAGAAGTAGCCGCCGCGCTCGGCGCGAGTCTCCTCCACGTACGCCGTGGAGGTTACGACACGAGGCCCCTCTACGTACGCCGTGGAGGGGCCTCGTCGTTCGTACGGGTCCTCGGCGCGTCGCCGCCACACTCGTCCGTCGTGCGACTAGGGTGTCGAACATGTGTTCGCTGCGGGTCCTCCGCGAGGTGGCATGACCGCCGGCGCGATGCGTGTTCTCGGAGTCGACCCCGGCCTGACGCGGTGCGGGGTCGGCGTGGTCGACGGACGCGTGGGGGGCGCGCTGCGGGCGGTCTCGGTGGGGGTGATCCGTACGCCCGCCGCCGACGACGTCGCCCACCGGCTCCTCGCGATCGAACGCGCCCTGGCCGAAGCCATTGCCACGCACCGACCGGACGTGGTCGCGATCGAGCGGGTCTTCAGCCAGAACAACGTCTCGACCGTCATGGGCACCGCCCAGGCCAGCGGGGTCGCGATGGTCGTCGCAGCCCGCCACGGCCTTCCCGTCGTCCTTCACACCCCGAGTGAGGTCAAGGCCGCGGTCACCGGCAACGGTCGCGCCGACAAGGCGCAGGTCACGGCGATGGTCACGCGGATCCTCGGACTGGTCGAGGCGCCGCGCCCCGCGGACGCCGCCGACGCGCTCGCCCTCGCGATCTGCCACGTCTGGCGCGGCACCTCGGTCAGCCGGCTCGACGACGCCCTCGCCGCCGCGTCACGCCCGTCAGGTCCGATGCGGACGGCCGCAGAGCCCATCCGTTCCCGCATCCCAGGCGCTGCGCGCACCAACCCCAGATTCCCCGAGAGGAAGCCTCGATGATCGCCTTCGTCCGCGGCACCGTCGCCTCGACCGCCCTCGACTCCGCCGTCCTCGACGTCGGCGGGGTCGGGATGCTCGTGCAGTGCACGCCGGGCACGCTGGCCGACCTCCGGCACGGTGAGCAGGCGCAGGTCTCGACCAGCCTCGTGGTGCGCGAGGACTCGATGACGCTGTACGGCTTCGCCGGCGACGACGAGCGTGACACCTTCGAGCTCGCTCAGACCGCCAGCGGCGTGGGCCCCAAGGTCGCGCAGGCGATCATCGCGGTCCTCGGCCCCGAGGGTCTGCGCCGTGCGGTCGCCGAGGAGAACCTCGTCGCGCTCACGAAGGTCCCCGGCATCGGGCGCAAGGGAGCCCAGCGGATCGTGCTCGAGCTCAAGGACCGTCTCGGTGCTGCGGCGGCTGTCTCCCAGGCGACCGCGACCGCACCTGCCTCGACGCCCGCCGACGCGGACTGGCGTCCTCAGGTGCACGCCGCCCTGGTCGGGCTCGGATGGAGCACCCGCGAGGCGGAGTCCGCGGTCGCCGCCGTGGTCACCGTCGCCACCGAGCAGATCGAGGGGACCGGCGCGGTCGACGTGTCCGTCCTGCTGCGCGCGGCCCTCCGTACGCTCTCGAAGGCATGAGGGAGGAGATCGGCATGGAGGAGCAGGACACCAGCCGGCTCGAGGCGGCCGAGCGGGCCGAGCTCGAAGCGCGGCTCGTCGGCCCGGACGTCGTCTCCGACGAGCAGGCGTACGAGGCGGCTCTGCGCCCTCGGTCGCTGGACGAGCTGATCGGGCAGGAGCGTGTCCGCGAGCAGCTCGCGCTGATGCTGACCGCGGCGCGGGCGCGCGGTCGTACGCCCGACCACGTCCTGCTCTCGGGTCCTCCCGGGCTCGGCAAGACCACCCTGGCGATGATCATCGCCGCCGAGCTGGGTACGGCGCTGCGGCTCACGAGCGGGCCCGCGATCCAGCACGCCGGCGACCTTGCCGCGATCCTGTCGGGGATCAACGAGGGCGACGTGCTGTTCGTCGACGAGATCCACCGGATGTCACGACCCGCCGAGGAGCTCCTCTACATGGCGATGGAGGACTTCCGGGTCGACGTCGTGATCGGCAAGGGTCCGGGAGCGACGGCGATCCCGCTGCAGATCCCGCAGTTCACGCTCGTCGGCGCGACGACGCGGGCCGGTCTGCTGCCGGGACCGCTGCGCGACCGGTTCGGGTTCACCGCGCAGCTGGAGTACTACGAGGCCACCGAGCTCCACCGGATCGTCGACCGTTCCGCGGCGTTGCTCGGCGTCCAGACAACACCCAAGGGCGGTTTCGAGATCGCGTCGCGGTCGCGCGGCACGCCACGGATCGCCAACCGGCTCCTTCGCCGGGTCCGCGACTACGCCGAGGTCCGGGGGAGCGGGGTCGTCGACCTCGACATCGCCCACCGCGCGCTGGATCTTTACGAGGTGGACCAGATCGGCCTGGACCGTCTCGACCGTGCGGTGCTGGACGCGCTGTGCCGCAGCTTCGGGGGCGGGCCGGTCGGTGTCTCGACCCTCGCCGTCGCGGTCGCCGAGGAGCGGGAGACCGTCGAGGAGGTCGCCGAGCCCTTCCTCGTACGCCAGGGGTTCCTGGCCCGCACGCCCCGGGGACGCGTCGCGACGGCGGCCGCGTGGAGGCATCTCGGGCTGACTCCACCGACGACGACCGCCGATCCCACGTTGCCGTTGGACTGACGGGCTCCGGCTAGACTCGTCCCGCACCACGAAGCCCCCTGACACCGACCTGGCTGGAGCCACCCGTGAACGACCTCGCAGCACTGCTGCCGATCATCCTGCTCGTCGCCATCTTCTATCTCTTCATCATCCGCCCGCAGGGCAAGCGTCGCCGCGAGTTCCTGAGCATGCAGGATCGCGTGGTCGTCGGCTCTCGCGTCATGCTCACCAGCGGCGTCTTCGGGACGGTGAAGGCTCTTGACGACGAGACGATGACGCTCGAGATCGCCCCCGGTGTCGACATCGAGGTGCACCGCAACGTCGTCGCCAAGATCATCGACGGCACCGACGCCGGCACCGCGACCCACGAGGTCGTCGAGACCCGTCCGATCGAGGATGAGGACGGCAAGGTCTGATGCCGCTCGGGCTCGACGAGATGCTCGACTCGCTGGTCCGCGACATCCCCGACTGGCCGGAGACGGGGATCACGTTTCGTGACGTCACGCCGTTGCTGGCCGACGCCGAGGGCTTCCGGACCACCGTCGACTCCCTGGCATCGCTGGGGAGAGACCTCGCCGGGACCGACATCGACAAGGTCGTCGGGATCGAGGCGCGCGGCTTCATCTTCGGGGCGCCGGTCGCGGTGGCCCTCGGCGCCGGGTTCGTCCCGGCACGCAAGGCCGGCAAGCTGCCGTCGACGACGTACGCCGAGGACTACGACCTCGAGTACGGGTCGGCGACGGTCGAGATCCACACCGACGCCATCGCCCCCGGAGATCGCGTGCTCGTCGTCGACGACGTGCTCGCGACCGGGGGCACCATGGCCGCGGTCGACGCGGTGATCGCGCAGGCCGGGGCCAAGGCCGCCGCCAACGTCGTCGTCCTGGAGCTCAGCCCGCTCGGCGGACGGGCGCGGCTCGACCCGGAGCGGTTCGGTGCCCTGCGGACGTACTGACCCGGCACTGCCGAGCCGCCGGTTAGGATTGTCAGCGTGAGCCCTGAGAGCACCAAGCTGGTCGCCATCGTTGTCGTGATCGCCCTCGTCCTCGCGGGCGGCGCCACCGCGTTCGGTGTCCTCTTCGGCTGATCCCCAGCTCGCGTCACCGCCTTCCATGTCGTTGGTCCCGGCACCCTAAGATGGCGGGCCTACGATGGAAGGGGAGGTGCACGTGGCCGATCGCGCTCGTACCGAGTCTGAGCCCCGCAAGGAGTCCGTCCCGACTCCCGCGCGGGTTCGCTCCCGTCTGGCCCGGCTCGGTGGTGGACGGTCGTCCTCGGACAACCCGGTCGTTCTCGACCCGTTGCTGCGCATCGTCCGCACCAACCACCCCAAGGCCGACACCGCGGCGATCGTCCGTGCCTACCGGATCGCGGCCAAGATGCACCGCGGTCAGAAGCGCAAGAGCGGCGACCCCTACATCACGCACCCGCTAGCGGTCTCCACGATCCTCGCCGAACTGGGTATGACCCCGCCGACGATCGTCGCGGCGCTCCTTCACGACACCGTCGAGGACACGCCCTACACGCTCGACCAGCTCACCAAGGACTTCGGTGAGGAGGTCGGACAGCTCGTCGACGGTGTGACCAAGCTCGACAAGGTCCGTTACGGCGAGAACGCCGAGGCCGAGACGATCCGCAAGATGATCGTCGCGATGAGCCGTGACATCAGAGTGCTCATCATCAAGCTGGCCGACCGCCTCCACAACATGCGTACGCTGCGCTACCTGCGGCAGGACAAGCAGGAGCGCAAGGCCCGCGAGACGATCGAGATCTATGCGCCGCTCGCGCACCGTCTCGGCATGAACACCATCAAGTGGGAGCTCGAGGACCTGTCGTTCGCGACCCTGCACCCGAAGGTGTACGACGAGATCGTCCGCCTCGTCGCCGACCGCGCGCCGTCGCGCGAGGACTTCATGTCGACGGTCATCAGCCAGGTCAACGAGGACCTCAAGCGGTCCAAGATCAAGGCGACGGTGACGGGGCGACCCAAGCACTACTACTCGATCTACCAGAAGATGATCGTCCGCGGCCGCGACTTCGCCGACATCTACGACCTGGTCGGCATCCGCGTGCTCGTCGACTCGCTGACCGACTGCTACGCGGTGCTCGGCGTCGTCCACTCGCGCTGGAACCCTGTGCCTGGCCGGTTCAAGGACTACATCGCGATGCCGAAGTTCAACATGTATCAGTCGCTGCACACGACCGTCATCGGTCCGCAGGGCAACGCGGTCGAGCTCCAGATCCGGACCAGGCAGATGCACCGGCGCGCCGAGTACGGCGTCGCGGCCCACTGGAAGTACAAGGAGGACGGCGCGGTCAAGGGTGCCGCCGGCGCGCCCGCGGGCAAGGCCGACGGGACCGACGACCTCGGGTGGATCCGCCAGCTCCTCGAGTGGCAGCAGGAGAACGAGGAGTCGCAGGACTTCCTCGAGAGCCTTCGCTTCGACCTGTCCGACCAGGTCTACGTCTATACGCCTGCCGGTGACGTGATCGGGCTGCCCGCCGGCGCCACACCGATCGACTTCGCCTACTCGGTCCACACCGAGGTCGGGCACGCCACCATCGGTGCGCGTGTCAACGGGCGCCTGGTGTCGCTCGAGTCCAAGCTCGAGAACGGCGACGTCGTCGAGGTCTTCACGTCCAAGGCACCCGGCGCCGGACCCAGCCGAGACTGGCTGGACTTCGTCAAGAGCCCGCGGGCGCGCAACAAGATCAAGCAGTGGTTCACCAAGGAACGGCGCGACGAGGCGGTCGAACGCGGCAAGGACGCCCTGACGCGGCAGATGCGCAAGGAGGGCCTGCCGCTGCAGCGTCTCCTGAAGCACGAGACGTTGGCGACGGTGGCCAAGGATCTGCACCTGTCGGACGTGACCTCGCTCTACGCGGCGCTGGGCGAGGGACGCGTGAGCCCGCAGAACGTCGTCGAGCGGGTGCTCGCGTTCCTCGGCGGCGAGGAGGGTGCGACCGAGGATCTCGCCGAGGCGGTGCTGGTCCCCGACGAGTCCACGCGCCGTCGCCGTGTGCGCCGTGGCGACCCGGGTGTCCTGGTCAAGGGCATGGACGGCTCGGTGGCGATCAAGCTGGCGCGCTGTTGCACCCCGGTGCCGGGCGACGACATCATCGGCTTCGTGACCCGCACCCAGGGGGTCTCGGTCCACCGGCGGTCGTGCACCAACGCCACGAGCCTGCTCAAGGAGCAGGAGCGGCTCGTCGACGTCGAGTGGGCGCCCAGCGCGTCGAGCATGTTCCTGGTCGCGATCCAGGTGGAGGCGCTCGACCGGGCGCGGCTGCTGTCGGACCTGACGCGTGTGCTCTCCGACCAGCACGTCAACATCCTGTCGGCGTCGCTGTCGACCGGGCGCGACCGCGTGGCGAAGTCGACCTTCACCTTCGAGATGGGGGACCCGGCGCACCTCGGTCACGTCCTCAAGGCCGTACGCACGGTCGAGGGCGTCTTCGACGTCTACCGCGTCAACCAGTAGCCTCGCGGGTCACCGTCTGGCGCTCGCGGGTCACCGTCTGAGCCTCGCGGGTCACCGTCTGGCGCTCGCGGGTCACCGTCGGCGACCCGCGAGCACGGACGGGTCAGGTGAGCTCGGCCGCGGACTTGCGTGCCTGGTCCAGCCACGCCTGCCGGGCCTCGAGCGCATCCTGCAGCTCGCGGATCTTGCGGTCGTTGCCCGATGTCTTGGCCGACTCCAGCTGGGCCTCGATGTCGGCCACGGACTTCTCAAGCTTGCTCACCGTGTCGTCGACACGAGCACGCGTCTCCGGGTTGCTCCGGCGCCACTCCTCGTCGGCGGCGGAGGCGATCGCCTTCTCGACCGCGCGCAGACGGCCTTCGAGCTCCTTCATCTGCCCACGCGGCACCTTGCCGGCGGCCTCCCAGCGGTCGGCGATGCCGCGCCATGCGGCACGAGCAGCGTCCAGGTCCTCGATGGGCAGGAGTGCCTCGGCCTCGGCGAGGATCTCCAGCTTGACCTCGGCGTTGGCGGCGTACTCCTCGTCGAGGCGCGAGTTGGCCTCGTCGCGCGCGCCGAAGAACGTGTCCTGAGCGCCGCGGAACCTCTTCCACAAGCGGTCGTCGATCCCGCGCGGCGCCGGGCCGGCGGCCTTCCACTGCGCCATGAGGTCACGGAACTTGCCGGCGGTCGGTCCCCAGTCGGTGGAGTCGGCGAGCGCCTCGGCCTCCAGGGTGAGGCGCTCCTTGATCTGCTGGGCCTGACCACGCCGCTCGTTCTGTTCCGCGAAGTGCGCCTTGCGGCGGCGGGTGTAGGCCGTACGGGCGGTGGAGAACCGGTGCCACAGCTCGTCGTCGACGGCCTTGTCGAGCCGGGGGAGCGACTTCCACTGCTCGAGCATCTCGCGCAGACGGTCGGCGCCCCGTCGCCAGTCGTCGCTGACGGCGATCTCCTCGGCGGTGCGCGCGATCTCCTCCTTCTGGACCTGCGCTTCGGCGGCTCGCTCCGCGCGGGCGGCCTTTCGGCGCTCACGCTGGGCCTCGATCAGCGGGCCGAGCGCGTCGAGCCGGTCCTTCAGGGCGTCGAGGTCTCCGACGGCGGCCGCGTTGTCGACGGCCGTACGGACCTGGTCGACGGCACGCTTGGCGTCCTCCGGCGACAGGCTGTCGGAGGCGATCCGCTTCTCGAGGAGCTCCACCTCGACCGCGAGCCCTTCGTAGCGGCGGGTGAAGAGGGCCATGGCCTCGGCCGGGTCGCCGTCCGGCCACTGCCCGACGACGCGCTCGCCGTCCCGGGTCCGGACGTACACCGTCCCCTGGTCGTCGATGCGGCCCCAGGCCTCAGAAGGGTTCGAGAGGTTCTCGCTCACGTATCCACCTTGTCCGTTGTGTCGGGCACAGTCTAGAAGGATGACGGGCCGATGGTGCTCCTGTCCGTCCGTTTGGCGAGCGCGGCGCTCGTCGCGACGAAGCGAGTCGCCGCCGCCACGGGCGCTCGCGTACGCTGTTCCGTGTGCTGATCGCCGCTTTTCCCGCCGGCCCGCTGGCGGCCAACTGCTACTTCGTGGGTCGCGGACCCGGTACGGAGTGCGTGATCGTCGACCCCGGGATGGAGTCCCTCACGGGCATCCGTACGGTCGTCTCCGAGCAGAACCTCACGCCCGTCGCCGTCCTCGTCACGCACGGCCACTTCGACCACATGTGGCAGGTCGCCGATGTCGCGGAGGAATACGGCGTGCCGGTCTACGTCCACCCGGCCGACCGGCACCTCCTGGCCGACCCGATGGCCGCGATCTCGGGGGAGTCCGCGGCGATGCTCCGTACGCAGTTCGGCCTGGACGACGCTCCGGAGTTCCGTGAGCCCGCCGACGTGCGTGACGCGACCGACGGCGCGGTGATCGAGGCCGCAGGCCTGAGCTTCACCGTCGACCACCTCCCCGGTCACACTCCGGGCACGGTCGTCTACCGGGTCGACCACACCGGCGACGAGCCCGTCTCCCAGGTCGCGTTCACCGGCGACTTCCTCTTCGCCGGCTCGATCGGACGCACGGACCTCGTCGGCGGCGACATGGACGAGATGGTGGCCAGCCTGCGGCGCTTCATGGAGCTGCCCGACGACGTGGCGGTCCTGCCCGGGCACGGCACCCAGAGCTCGGTGGGCCGCGAGCGCGCGACCAACCCGTTCGTGCAGCAGTACGTCGGCTCGCCGTCTGCGTCCGGACGAGAGGACGCCTGACGATGGCACGCCCCACACCCCTGTCGGGGTTCCCCGAGCTGCTGCCTGCCGACCGCTTCGCCGAGCAGCACGTCCTCGACCACCTGCGTCGTACGTTCGAGCTCCACGGCTTCGCGCCCGTGGAGACTCGCGCCGTCGAGCCGATGGACCAGCTGCTCCGCAAGGGTGAGATCGACAAGGAGGTCTACGTCCTGCGGCGCCTCCAGGCGGCCGAGGGGGAGGGCGACGCCGGGATCGGCCTGCACTTCGACCTCACCGTGCCGTTCGCGCGGTACGTCCTCGAGCACGCCGGAAAGTTGGAGTTCCCGTTCCGGCGCTACCAGATCCAGAAGGTCTGGCGAGGCGAGCGGCCCCAGGAAGGGCGGTTCCGGGAGTTCACCCAGGCCGACATCGACGTGGTGGCCAAGGACGAGCTCCCGTTCCACTTCGACGTCGAGATCGCGACCGTGATGGCCGAGGCGCTGTCTGGTCTGCCGGTCCCGCCGCTGCGGATCCAGGTCAACAACCGCAAGCTCCTCGAGGGCTTCTACCGCGGGCTCGGCGCGGCCGACCCTGCTGCCGTCATGCGGGTCATGGACAAGATCGACAAGCTCCCGGCGGACGGCGTGCGTGACCTCCTCGCCAAGGAGGACCTCGACGAGGAGCAGGCCGGCAAGTGCCTGGCGCTCGCCGGCATCCGGACCTCCGACGCGTCGTTCGTGGACCAGGTCCGCGCGCTCGGGGTCGACGACCCGCTGCTCGACGAGGGCCTGCAGGAGCTCGCCCAGCTGGTCGAGGCACTCGCAGCCGTCGAGCTCGACGGTGTCACGGTGACTGCCGACCTCCGCATCGCGCGCGGCCTCGACTACTACACGGGCTCGGTGTTCGAGACGGTGCTCGAAGGCTTCGAGAGCCTCGGGTCGATCTGTTCCGGCGGACGCTACGAGAAGCTGGCCGACGACGGCCGCAACGTCTATCCGGGCGTCGGCATCTCGCTGGGCGTGACCCGCCTGCTCGTCCCGCTGATCTCCCGAGGGCACCTGACGACGTCGCGTGCCGTCCCCTCCGCTGTCCTCGTCGCGCTCGTCGACGAGGAGTCACGTCCGCTGAGCAACGCGATCGCGCAGCGCCTGCGGGCACGCGGTGTCCCGACGGAGGTCGCCGCCGCTCCGCAGAAGTTCGGCAAGCAGATCCGGTACGCCGAGCGTCGGGGCATCCCGTACGTCTGGTTCCCGGCGACCGGCGACGGTGCCGACCAGGTCAAGGACATCCGCAGCGGAGACCAGGCCGACGCCGATCCGGACGTCTGGACCCCACCCGCCGACGACCTGCGGCCCGCCGTCGTCACCCCGAACGCCCCGACCCCCACGAACGACACCCGAGGAGCAACATCGTGATCCGCACCCACGAGGCAGGCAGCCTCCGCGCCACCGACGCAGGGACCCGCGTCACGCTGGCCGGCTGGGTGGCCCGCCGCCGTGACCACGGAGGCGTGGCGTTCATCGATCTGCGCGACGCCTCGGGTGTGGCGCAGGTCGTGATCAGGGACGAGGAGGTGGCCCGGCCCCTGCGCAGCGAGTTCTGCCTCAAGGTCGTGGGCACCGTTGAGCGCCGGCCCGAGGGCAACGACAACCCGAACCTCCCGACAGGTCAGATCGAGGTCATCGCGGACTCCGTGGAGATCCTCAGCGAGTCGGCGCCGCTGCCGTTCCCGGTCGAGGAGTTCCACGCCAGCCCCGTCGGCGAGGAGGTGCGCCTCAAGTACCGCTACCTCGACCTGCGCCGTGCCGAGATGGCCAAGAACCTGCGCACCCGCGCCGCCGTCACCCGGATCATCCGCGAGGTGATGGCCGAGCAGGGCTTCCTCGAGTTCGAGACGCCCAACCTCACGGCGTCGACGCCGGAGGGCGCTCGCGACTTCCTGGTGCCGGCCCGGACGCGTCCGGGCACCTGGTACGCCCTGCCGCAGTCGCCGCAGCTGTTCAAGCAGCTGCTGATGGTCGCCGGCATGGAGCGGTACTACCAGATCGCACGGTGCTTCCGCGACGAGGACAGCCGCGCCGACCGGCAGCCCGAGTTCACCCAGCTCGACGTCGAGATGAGCTTCCTCGAGGAGGAGGACGTCTACGCGCTCACCGAGGAGATCCTCGTGCGCATCTGGCGCGAGATCCTCGGCTACGAGATCCCGCTGCCGATCCCGCGGATGTCCTTCCGCGAGGCGGTGGCACGGTTCGGCATCGACCGCCCCGACATGCGGTTCGGGTGCGAGCTGGTCGACTTCACCGACTACTTCAAGGACACACCGTTCCGCGTCTTCGCTCCGAAGGGCCGTCACTGGCACGTCGGCGCGGTCGTGATGCCCGGCGGCGCCGACCAGCCCCGACGCACGCTCGACGCCTGGCAGGAGTTCGCGAAGGCGCGCGGCGCGAAGGGGCTTGCGTATGTGCTCGTCCAGGAGGACGGGACCCTCGGCGGTCCGGTCGCCAAGAACCTCTCGGAGTCCGAGCGCGAGGGTCTGGTCGCGCACGCCGGAGCCAAGCCGGGTGACTGCATCTTCTTCGCCGCCGACCAGTACAACGCCGCCAAGGCGCTGCTGGCGGCGGTGCGCGTGGAGATCGGTGAGCGTTGCGGCCTCATCGACCACGACCGGTGGGAGTTCCTCTGGGTCAACCAGGCCCCGATGTTCGAGTACGTGGGGGAGGACGGCCACGACGCGTGGACGTCGATCCACCACCCGTTCACCGCCCCGGCGCCGGAGTTCGCCGACACCTTCGACACCGATCCCGACTCGGCGCTGAGCCAGGCGTACGACATCACGCTCAACGGCAGCGAGCTCGGTGGCGGGTCGATCCGTATCCACCGCTCGGAGATGCAGAAGCGTGTCTTCGACGTGCTCGGACTGACCGAGGAGCAGGCGCAGGGCCAGTTCGGCTTCCTCCTCGAGGCCTTCCAGTACGGCCCGCCGCCGCACGGCGGCATCGCCCTCGGGATCGACCGCGTGGTCGCGCTGCTGACCGGCGCGGAGACCATCCGCGACGTGATCGCCTTCCCGAAGACGGCCTCCGGCGGCGATCCGCTGACCGGCGCGCCCGCGCCGATCACGGCGCAGCAGCGCAAGGAGGCCGGCATCGACGCGCCACCGCCGGGTACCGATGGCTGACGAAACCGTGACCGCGGTGTAGTCGCCGCGTGTCGGTGGGCTCCCCTAGGGTCGTGGGAGCGTGTCCCGCCCACGGGGCCCCGGGACGGAGGAGTGCTCGTGAGACGCGGGCTGAGGCAGGTTCTCGCGGTGCTCTGCGTCGGCGTGCTGCTCGGCGCCTGCACCTCGCCTGACCGGCCGGCGGGTCCCGCGGCGACCACGGAGACGCCGGACCAGGTGGCAGCGGGCCGTGCGGGCAGCGCCACGGCCCCGGACGCCGCCGCGCCCGCCGCCGAGGTCCCGGGAGCGACGCGCGGCGGACTGCTGACGGTCCTCAGCTCCACGGTGCCCGAGTCGCTCGATCCAGCGCGATCGTCGTTCGTCGACACCCGGGGCATCCTGTCGGGGCTGCTGACCCGCTCGCTGACGCAGCTCCGCCGCAACCCCGTCACGGGCCGGATGGAGCTCGTCCCCGATCTCGCGACCGACCTCGGCGTGGCCAACGACGACCGCACCGCCTGGACGTTCACGCTGCGGTCGGGCGTCCGCTTCGAGAACGGCACCGCCGTGACCGCGCAGGACGTGGCGTACGGCCTCCAGCGTGCCTTCGCCGCCGACGTGCTGCCCGGCGCTCCGTCGTACCTCCGTGCGTTCTTCCGTGACGGGGACCGCTATCAAGGGCCGTACGCGTCCGCGGCCGAGCTGCGTCGCCGTCCCGGGTACGCCCGCGGGTGGTACGCCGGCGCAGCCTTCCGCGGCGTCGAGGTGCGCGGACGGACGATCACCTTCCGCCTCCGGCGGCCGGTCGCCGAGATGCCCTACGTCGTCGCCCTGCCACAGTTCTCGCCGGTGCCCCGCGCCGCCGACGCCCGCCCGGCGGCGTACGGCGACCGGCTGGTCTCCACCGGCCCCTACCGGGTGGCGAGCCTGCGTCGCGGCACCACCCTCGTCCTCGTCCGCAACGCGCAGTGGGACCCGGCGACCGATCCGGGACGCCACCAGTACGCCGACGGCTGGACGTTCCTCTGGGGACAGGCCCCCGACCGCATCGACGAGCTGCTGCTCGAGAACGACGGTGACGCCCAGCGCGCGTTGAGCTACGACTCCCTCGGCCCCGAGGGCCTGGTCGCGATGCGCGAACGCGCCCCCTCGCGGGTCGCTGTGGCGGCGTCGCCCTGCACCTACCTGTGGCACGTCGACACCCGCCGGATCCCCGACCTGCGCGTGCGACGTGCACTCGGCTGGGCCTACCCGTACGAGGCGGCGTGGCGGGCCGGCCGAGAGACCGTCGGGGCGACCCGGCTCCCGGGCACGACGATCCTCCCGCCGGGGACCACAGGACACCGCTCGTACGACCCGCTGGGCAACGGCGGGCGTCGTACGGACGTCGCCGAGGCACGGCGTCTCCTGACGCGTGCCGATGCCCTCGGGTCGCGGGTCCGGTGGTACTACGCCAGCGACGTCCCGGAGAAGGTCGCCGTCAAGGACGTCGTGGTCACCTCGCTGCGCCGTGCAGGCTTCGATCCACGACCGATCGCGACCACCGCCGATCGTCTCCGCACCGTTCAGCTCGACCCCGACGGCCCGCACGACGTGGTCGATGCGGCTCGGTGCTCCGACTGGCCGACGGGTTCGTCGTGGTTCCCTGCGCAGTGGGAGACCGCCCCGGTCGGCGGCCCTGGTCGGCCCAACCCGTCGATGCTGACTGAGCCAGGCGTCCAGCGCGAGATCGACCGGATCCTCGGCACCCTCACCGCCGCGGCCGCGGCCAGGGCGTGGGGTGCGCTCGACGAGCGGATCGGCACGCGCTACTACCCGGCGGTGGTGCTCGGCCACCGCGGAGTGGCTCTCGCGCGGGGGAGCAGGGTCGGGGGCATGTCGGTCAACGAGATGCTCGGCATGCCGATCTTCGCGGACCTGTACGTGGACCAGGGCAACTGAGTCGTACGTCGACCAGGGCACCTGAGGCGCCGCGTACGCTGGTGCGATGGACTCCGACGCCCTGTTCGACGTCCCCGACGTCGCTCCGCCTGCGTCGGGTGGCGGCAGCCTGAGCGATGCGCAGCACCGCGCCGCGCCGCTCGCGGTGCGGATGCGCCCGCGCACCCTCGACGAGCTGGTCGGCCAGGAGTCGCTGCTCGGCCCTGGGTCGCCGCTTCGGCGCATGATCCACGGCGACCAGTCGATGTCGCTGATCCTGTGGGGACCTCCGGGCACCGGCAAGACGACGCTCGCCTCGCTGGTGAGTCATCAGACCAACCGGCGCTTCGTCGAGGTGTCAGCGGTCTCCGCCGGGGTCAAGGAGGTCCGTGAGACGCTCGCGTCGGCGCGGCGACAGCTCTCCCAGGGCGGTCGGGAGACGGTCCTGTTCGTCGACGAGGTCCACCGCTTCTCCAAGGCTCAGCAGGACGCCCTGCTGCCCGGGGTCGAGAACCGCTGGGTGTCGCTGATCGCCGCGACCACGGAGAACCCGCACTTCTCCGTGATCTCGCCGCTGCTGTCGCGGTCGCTGCTCCTGACGCTCGAGCCGCTCACCGACGACGACGTCGCGACCCTCGTCGAGCGGGCGGTGCTCGACGAGCGAGGGCTCGGCGGCACGGTCAGCCTCGACGACGAGGCGCGTGACCACATCGTCCGGCTGGCAGGCGGCGACGCGCGCCGTGCCCTCACCTATCTCGAGGCGGCGGCCGGTGCCGCGGCGTCTCAGGAGCGGGAGCACATCACCGTCGAGGACGCCGCGAGCGCGGTCGACCGGGCGGCGGTGCGCTACGACCGCCAGGGCGACCAGCACTACGACGTGACGAGCGCGCTCATCAAGTCGATCCGTGGGTCCGACGTCGACGCGTCGCTGCACTACCTGGCGCGGATGGTCGAGGCGGGGGAGGACCCGAAGTTCCTCGCTCGCCGGCTGATGATCCTTGCCAGCGAGGACATCGGCCTCGCCGACCCGGTCGCCCTCCAGACCGCGGTCGCGGGAGCGCAGGCCGTCGCGATGATCGGCTTCCCCGAGGCCGCCCTGACGTTGTCGCAGGTCGTGATCACGCTCGCCCTCGCCCCCAAGTCCAACGCCGCCTACAAGGCGATCGCGGCCGCGACCGCCGACGTACGCGCGGGCAAGGCTGGTGCGGTCCCCCCGGCGCTGCGCGACGCCCACTACGCCGGCGCCAAGAAGTTGGGGCACGGCCACGACTACAAGTACGCGCACGACGACCCGCGCGGCGTGTCGGCCCAGCAGTACGCCCCGGACGAGATCGACGGGCAGGACTACTACCGCCCGACCGGGCGCGGGCAGGAGGCGGCGTACGCCGAGCGCGTGGCCCGGCTCCGAGAGATCCTGCGCGACCCCCGTGCCCGCGGTGGCGGCTGAGAGCGCCGTCGATCGGTAAGGGCTCGACGTCGATCGGTAGGGTCGGCTCATGCCGAACGAGTCCTGGGTCACCGTGCTCGCGTGCGGCGTCGCGATCCTCGCTCTCGCTGCCGCGCTGATGGCCTTCCGCGCGCTGCGGCGGCTACGACGAGAGGTACGGGGCCTCCAGGAGCGCGCCGGTGACCTGCCGCACGACGTCGATCGGCGTCTGCCGGCAGAGACGCCGCACGCGACGACGGCGCAGCACGGGACGGGGGAGGTCGTCTACGCCCCGGTTCCGCTCGAACGCACCGACGGACGTGCGCGTCAGGTCCTCCCGCACGAGCACGCCGTGGTCACCCAGGACGGGACTGTCATCGTCCTTCCTTCGGGAGAGCAGCTGGTGGCGGCTACCATGGGACGTCCGTTGGTCCGCGGCGCCGTGCTCAGCCACGGACTGATGTACGCGTTGCGGCCCGAGAGCAGGGACCGGATCCGAGGGATCGTCCGTCGCGAGTTCCGCCGTCGCCGCAAGCTCAGGCGGCGTGCCGCACGGATGGCGGCACGGTCGGTCCCGGTCTCCCACGACGACACGGGCACGACGTCGTGGATCGGTGGCTCACCCCCGACGACCGAGCAGGAGGGCACACGATGAAGGGCCGCGTGCTGTGGTTCGTCGCGGGCACGACCGCGGGCGTGTACGGGAGCGTCAAGGCTCGACGCCTGGCCTACCGGCTCACCCCCGCAGGCGTCACCGACCAGATCGCCGCCTGGCAGCTCGGCGCCCAGGCGTTCGCCGAGGAGCTCCGCACCGGCATGGCCCACCGCGAGGCCGAGATCGCCGCCCAGCTCGGGCTCCCGGCCCCGTCCCCGGCCGCGGACGACCGGCGTAGCCTCGGTGCCGCCCCGCCTGCGGCCCCGCACGCTCCACTTCCGCTCTCCCCGTACGACGAGTAAGGACAGCCACCCTCCATGGAAACAGCCGAGATCCGCCGCCGGTTCCTCGAACACTTCGAGAAGTCCGGGCACACGGTGGTGCCGTCGGCGTCCCTGATCCTGGACGACCCCAACCTGCTGTTCGTCAACGCGGGCATGGTGCCGTTCAAGCCGTACTTCCTCGGTCAGGAGACCCCGCCGTTCGCCCGCGCCACGAGCGTCCAGAAGTGCGTCCGCACTCAGGACATCGAGGAGGTGGGCAAGACCACCCGGCACGGCACGTTCTTCCAGATGAACGGCAACTTCTCGTTCGGCGACTACTTCAAGGAAGGCGCCATCGAGCTGGCCTGGACCCTGGTCACCGGGTCGGTCGCCGAGGGCGGGCTGGGGTTCGACCCTGACAAGATCTGGGTGACGGTGCTGCCGAGCGACACCGAGGCGCGAGAGGCGTGGCGGCGGGTCGCCGGGCTGCCGGACGAGCGCATCCAGGACCGCGGGCTGGAGGACAACTACTGGCACATGGGCGTCCCCGGACCGGGCGGTCCGTGCTCGGAGATCTACATCGACCGTGGGCCTGAGTACGGTCCGGACGGTGGCCCGGTCGTCGACGAGGACCGCTTCCTCGAGATCTGGAACCTCGTGTTCATGCAGGAGGAGCTCAGCCAGGTCCGGAGCAAGGCCGACTTCGACGTGGTCGGGCCGTTGCCCCGCAAGAACATCGACACCGGCATGGGGCTCGAGCGGGTGGCGTACCTGCTGCAGGGCAAGCAGAACATGTACGAGATCGATCAGGTCTTCCCGGTGATCGAGCGGGCCTCGGCCCTCTCCGGTCGTCGCTACGGCGCTGACGCTGGTGACGACGTCCGCTTCCGCGTGATCGCCGACCACGTCCGCAGCGGGCTCATGCTCATCGGCGACGGCGTCACGCCGGGCAACGAAGGGCGCGGCTACGTGCTGCGCCGTCTGCTCCGTCGCGCGGTGCGCTCGATGCGGCTCCTCGGCTACGACGACCCGGCGCTGCCCGAGCTGCTGCCGGTCAGCCGCGACCAGATGTCTCGGGCGTACCCGGAGATCGCCTCCGACTTCGCGCGCATCTCGCAGATCGCGTACGCGGAGGAGGACGCGTTCCGCCAGACCCTGGCCAAGGGCACGCAGATCTTCGACCTCGCGGCGGACACCGTCAAGCAGGAGGGTGCCTCCACCCTCGGCGGCGACAAGGCGTTCCAGCTGCACGACACGTACGGCTTCCCGATCGATCTCACGCTCGAGATGGCCGCCGAGCAAGGGCTGGCGGTCGACGAGGCAGGCTTCCGGGCCCTGATGTCCGAGCAGCGAGCACGTGCGAAGGCGGACGCGAAGTCCAAGAAGGGCCAGCACGCCGACACCACGATCTACCGTGACGCCCTCAGTGCGTCCGGTCCGACGGAGTGGCTGGCGTACGAGACGCTGAGCACCGAGTCGTCGGTGCGCTCGCTGATCCAGGAGGCCGGACGCACGCAGGCCGTGGGGGAGTCCCAGGTCGCCGAGGTCGTGCTCGACCGGACCCCCTTCTATGCCGAGTCCGGCGGGCAGAGCGCGGATGCGGGCGTGCTCGTGTGGGACGGCGGTCGAGCGGAGGTCCTCGACGTTCAGCGCCCGGTGCGCGGTCTGGTCGTCCACCAGGTGCGGGTCCTCGAGGGAGAGCTGACCGAGGGCACGTCGTTGCAGGCCGACGTGGACCCGCAGTGGCGTGTCGGTGCGTGCCAGGCACACTCGGGCACCCATGTGGTCCACGCCGCTCTGCGCGAGGTGCTCGGCCCCACCGCGCTCCAGAGCGGCTCGTACAACCGGCCGGGCTACCTCCGGCTCGACTTCGGCTGGTCCAGCGCGCTGTCGCCGGAGCAGCTGCACGACGTCGAGCAGGCCGCCAACGTCGCGCTCCGCGAGGACCTGCCCGTGAGCGCCGCGACCATGTCGCTCGCGCGGGCGAAGGAGATCGGCGCGCTGGCGCTGTTCGGCGAGACCTACGGCGAGGACGTGCGGGTCGTCGAGATCGGCGGGCCGTGGTCGCGCGAGCTGTGCGGTGGCACCCACGTCTCACGGTCGTCGCAGATCGGGACGATCGTGCTCACGTCGGACTCGTCGGTCGGCGCGGGCAACCGACGCGTCGAGGCTGTCGTCGGGCTCGAGGGCTTCTCGTACCTGGCCCGTGAGCGAGATCTCGTCGCCCAGGTCAGCGACCTGCTCAAGGTGCAGCGCGCGGACGTGCCGGGACGGGTCGCCGACCTCGTCGGGCGACTCCGCGCGGTCGAGAAGGAGGTCGAGAAGCTCCGCTCGGCGCAGCTCCTGTCGTCGGTCTCCGACCTCGCCGCGGGCGCGGCGGACGTCGGTGGCGTCGCGTACGTCGGCCACGTCGCCGACGGGCTCGCCGCCAAGGACGCACGGACACTCGCGCTCGACGTTCGTGGGCGTCTCGACCCCGCGCGGCCGTCGGTGGTCACGGTGATCGGCACGGCGGACGGCAAGGCGGCCTGCGTCGTCGCGGTCAACGATGCCGGGCGCGCCGCGGGTCTCGCTGCCGGCACCCTCATCAAGCCGGCGATGGACGCCCTCGGCGGACGTGGCGGCGGCAAGGCCGACGTGGCGCAAGGTGGCGGCACCGAGGTCGGTGCGGCACCGGCTGCGCTCGAGGCGGTTCGCCGCGCGATCCAGGACGCGGTCTGACGTGCGCCGCGGGACCCGAATCGGGGTCGACGTCGGCGACGTACGGATCGGTGTGAGCACCTGTGATCCTTCCGGGATCCTGGCGACCCCCGTCGAGACGGTGGCGGCCGGTCCTGAGTCGGTACGCGACATCCTGGCCATCGCGGATGATCGTCAAGCCATCGAAATTGTGGTTGGCTTGCCACGGTCGCTCTCGGGAGACATGGGGCCCGCAGCACGCAAGGTGAGGGCCTACGCCGAGGAGCTGGCGGCAGCGTCGGCTCCAACCCCGGTCAGGCTCGTGGACGAGAGGATGTCGACCGTGACTGCACAGCAGGGCCTGCGCCAGGCCGGCCGGAAGGCGAAGCAGCAACGCTCTGTCGTGGATCAGGCCGCTGCGGTCGTGATCCTCCAGTCCGCGCTCGACATCGAGCGGACGAGCGGCAACCTTCCCGGTGAGCTGATCGAGGTGGGCTCGTGAGCGACCTCGGTATCCTGCCCGACCGTGAGCGCCGCCCCGCCGGCCACCGGGCCGCCCGCGCGCAGAAGAAGCAACGCCGCGGACCCGGCTGCTTCTTCCTCCTGCTCATCGTCGCCGCCGTCTGCGTCGGCGGCTATCTCGGCGTCTCCAAGCTCGTGGGTGCTGCCGGCGACTTCCTCGGTGGACCCGAGGACTACTCCGGTGACGGCACCGGGAGCGTCGTCATCGAGGTCCGCAAGGGCGACACCGTGGCGGCCATCGGGCGGGAGCTGAAGGCGAAGGGCGTCGTCGCGAGTGTCGATGCGTTCCTCGAGGCAGCCTCGGGTGCGCCGGAGATGAACCAGGTGCAGCCCGGCTTCTACCAGCTCAAGAAGGAGATGGCGGCACGCTCGGCGGTCACGACGCTGATCAGTCCGGACAGTCGCGTCGACGCGTCCATCTCGGTGCCGGAGGGCGCTCGGGTCGACCAGGTCGTCGCCCAGATCGTCAAGCGGACAGAGTTCTCCAAGAAGGACGTCATGGCCGCCCTGGAGGATCCGAAGCTCGGTCTCCCTGCGGCGGCCGACGGTGATCCTCAGGGTTACCTCTTCCCGGCCACCTACACCGTCGCGCCCGACGCGACGCCGCTCTCGCTGCTCCAGCAGATGGTCAAGAAGGCGGTCGAGATGGAGAGCGACCTCGACCTCGAGGGTCGCGCCGCGGCGCTGGGGATCACGCCGCACGAGGCACTCACCATCGCGAGCATCGTCGAGGCGGAGTCGGGTCGTGCGAAGGATGCGCCGAAGGTCGCGCGGGTGATCTACAACCGCCTGGACGTCGGCATGGCGCTGCAGATGGATTCCACGGTCCACTTCGTCTCCGGCAAGGACGGCTCGGTGTGGACCGACAGCACCGACCGCGACTCCGACTCCCCGTACAACACGTACAAGGTCGTCGGTCTGCCGCCGGGACCGATCGGCAACCCGGGTGAGGCGGCGCTGGAGGCCACCCTGAACCCGGCTGACGGCGACTGGCTCTATTTCGTCGCGGTCGACCTCGACACCGGCGAGACGAAGTTCGCGCCGTCGCTCGAGGAGCACAACCGCAACATCGCCGAGCTGCGGGAGTTCTGCACGACGTCCGAGAAGTGCTGATGCCCCGCTGTGCCGTGCTCGGGAGCCCCATCTCGCACTCGCTGTCACCGGTCATGCACCGGGCTGCGTACGCCGAGCTGGGACTGTCCGACTGGAGCTATGACGCGTTGGAGGTCGATGAGGACGGCATCGGCCCGTTCCTCTCGGGGCTCGACGAGGCGTGGCGTGGGCTGTCGCTGACGATGCCGCTGAAGCGAGCGGTCATCCCGTACCTCGACACCGTTCACGAGACGGGCCGCGAGGTCGGCGGCGTCAACACCGTCATCATCGACGTCGAAGGCAGGCACGGGTTCAACACCGACGTGTCAGGGGGTACGGCAGCGCTCCGGGAGCGAGGCGTCCACGAGGTCGAGGACGCGCTCGTCATCGGCGCCGGAGCGACAGCGGAGTCGATGGTGGCCTCGTTGCGGCGTCTCGGCCTGCGCCGCGTCACCCTCGCCGTCCGTTCGCTGGACCGCGGGGCGCTTCTCGCGGAGCGGATCACGAGCGCGGCCGGCGGCGAGGACGTGATCGCGGTGGAGGTCGTCGGCATGGGGGCGGACCTCGCTCGCTCGGCCGAGGTCGTGGTCTCGACCGTCCCGGCCGACGCGGTCGCGCCGTTCGCGCAGATGCTCGCGATGCGGTGCGACGCCGTCCTCGACGTCGTCTACGACCCGTGGCCGACCCCGCTCGCCCGAGCCGCTCACGCCGAGGCGGTCCCCATCGTCTCGGGACTCGACCTGCTCGCGCACCAGGGCGCCGAACAGGTCCGGCTCATGACCGGTCACGAGGTGTCGGCCGTGCTGCTCCGCGACGCCGCGCTCGCGGCGTTGTCGGCGTGCCGCTAGCGACCCGCACCGCGGGTCGTCGCGGTCACGCGGGCGCGTGGTTCGTTGCGGTCACGCGGAGAGTCGCGGTCACGCGCTCAGCAGGGCGGCGAACCGTGACTCCATCGCCGACCTTGTCGCTGACTCCATCGCTGACTCAGGCTCGCCTTCGCCCCCTCGGGAGGCCGGCGGTGGGACACGCGCGGCGCCGCGCCGCCGCGACGTGTGGAGATGGCCGGTCGGTGTCCGCCACCGCACCTCCGACGGCAGGGTCCTGTCAGGCGACGCTCTGCCTGTGACCGCCCAGCCGGGGAGCTCCTTGACGAGGTTGTCGGACCGGCACGCACCTTGGGCGTTGCTGGCGGACGTGGACCCGCCGCGCGCGTAGGGCACCACATGGTCGATGTCGCGGATCCGACAGTCGCACCACGGTCTGCGGCACTGACCGTCAACCACCTGCACGAGTCGCCGAACCGCCGCGGTGAACCGGCGCGCCCGCGGGTCGGAGCCGGTGAGCGTCTCGCCGTCCGGAGCGGTGAAGAACCGACGGACCCAGGCATGCTCGGACGACGCGAGGCGGCGCGCCAGCTCGGCCGGGACCGGACCGTAGCCGGTGAGCGTCGCCGGGGCGTCAGCGGACGTGAACAGCGTGTCGGCCGTCATGACCACCCCGACCTCGACGCCGAGGTGCGCCCAACCGTCCTGCTTCACGCCGACCCCGGTCAGCGCCTCGACCGCGAGGTCGGCTGTGATCTGTCGGATGGTGCGAGGATCGCCGTCCGCGCGGCGGGCAGACGCGTCACGGTCGAGGCGCTCGAAGGCGCTCACGAGCTGCTCCGCGGGCGCGTACACCGTCATCGTGGCCATGGCATCGAGCTCCGGTCGCAGCGACACGGCACGCTCGGCGCGAGCACGGAGCACGCGCTCGTAGGCGGCGTGCGGGTCGGAGGCGAGGACGAGACGGCGCGCCTCCTGGGCGGCGCGTCGCGGTGAGAGCTCGGGGAGCACCGGCGCCAGCTGGGCGTCGATGAGGCGCCGGTCGTCGAGCGACGCGAACGTCGTCTCACGGCAGACCGCTGCCGCGACACCCTGCGAGATCGTGCCGTCGCGGAGCAGGTCGTGGGTCCGAGGGTGGACTGCGAGCGCTCGGGCCAGCGCGTACGTGGTCTCGCCGGACGGAGTCGAGACGCGGCGAGCCAGTGCGATCTCGGCGAACAACGACCGCGTGAGAACCGTCTCGTCGACCCGGTCGTCCATCACCCGCCGCCGGCGCTCGTCGAGCATCTGGACGGCCTCGAGCTGGGTGCCCTGGGCGATCCGCACCACCTCCTCGCACGCCGTGACGAGGTCGACCTCGGCAGCGCCCAGCTCGATCGCGTCGGCGCCGTGCTGCGTGGCTCGCGAGCGCACCGCCTCCACCACCGCGTGGACCCCCACGACGAGCGTGGCCGCGAGGTCGGCGGCGGCCGTCTCGGGAAGGGCGTGATCGAACATGTGTACGACGCTATCGGGTGTCACTGACAACCCCGGTCACGCGTGCTCGGGCCAGGGGAGGACGCGCAGCCGCGGCCACTCGCGTGCCCAGCGGGCGGTCTTCTCGTCGTAGACGTGCCGCGGCGCGAGCACCGGGTTGGGTCGCACGACCATCCCGAAGACGTCACCCAGACCGTGCGGCGCGTAGACCTGCCAGCCGCCGTCGGCTCCGAGGCGGAGGCCGACGCAGCACGTGGTGGCGGCGAAGTGGTCGATGGCGTCCTCCGAGGACCGGAACGGGGGACAGGCGACGCCGAACCGAGTCTCGTACCAGAGGTGCACCCTCGCCTCGTTGCGGACCTCCACCTCCACGCCGAGGTCGTCGAAGACCTCCGCCGCCCGACGCACGACGACATCCTCCGCCTCCCAGGAGAGGTCGCTCGCGTCGTGGTAGAAGACGTCGTAGTCGCGGATCCCCGCGTCGGCCGGGCGATCGCACACGACGTTCCACACCGTCTGGAAGACAGCGCCCGCCGTGACGTACCAGCCGGGGAGGTCGAGCGCCGCGGTGCGTTCGAGCACGGTGACGAGGGTGGGGTTCTGCGCGAGAGCGTCGCGGAGTGCGGCGACCTGCTCGTCGAGCGGAAGCTGGGATCGGAGGTCCGGGGTCACTGGGGCATCGTCGCAGCGCCTGGGGACAACGCGGCTGAGCATGTCCTCAACCGGGCTATCGTTCCCCCGTGCCCGAGCCTCTGGTCGCCGCCATGATCGCCGCCGTCGCCGCGGCGGTCGGTGGCCTGGTCGCGCCGTGGTCGATCGCCCGCCTGCCGGAGCCGGCAACCGACGCGGCCGTCACCGTGCCCTCCGCCCGGCGCAAGATCCCGTACGCCGAGCTGGCGGCGCGGCCGCACCTTCCCGCGGCGCTCGCCGCCGTCTGCGCGGTGCTCGCCTCGGCGCTCGGCTGGCGTCTGGGTCTCGATCCCGCGCTACCGCTCTGGATCGGCTTCATCGTCCTCGGGGTCGTGCTCTCGTCCATCGACTGGCACACGCACCTCCTGCCCAAACGCCTCGTCCTCCCCGCCTACCCTGTCGCGCTGCTCCTCGCAGGGGTCGTCGCGCTCGCCGAGGGGAGCGCCGACGTGCTCGTCCGCGTGGCGGTGGGTTGGGCCGCGGTGTCCGGCGTGTACGCCCTGCTCTGGTTCGTCGCCCCGCGCGGCATCGGCTACGGCGACGTCCGGCTGTCGGGCCTGATCGCGATCGCGCTGGCGACGCTCGGGTGGGCCGAGCTGATCGTCGGTGCCTATGCGGGGTTCGTGCTCGGCGCCGTCGGGGGAGTCGCGCTCGCCGTCGCGGGTCTGGTCGACCGCTTGGCCTTCCCCTTCGGTCCGTTCATGGTGCTCGGCGCGTGGTCCGGCGCGATGTGGGGAGGCGCACTCCTCGGGACATGGGGCTGAGCCCGGCGCGAGACCGCGGCGGGCGCGGCGCGCATGCATGACAGACTTGCCCCATGCTGCGTTGGTTGACGGCCGGGGAGTCGCACGGTCCTGCACTGGTTGCCGTCGTCGAGGGGATGCCTGCGGGCGTCTCGGTGACGAGCGCCACGATCTCGGACGCGCTCGCGCGACGTCGGCTCGGCTACGGCCGCGGTGCGCGGATGAACTTCGAGGCCGACGAGCTCGAGATCGTCGGCGGCATCCGCCACGGGCTCACGCTCGGCAGCCCGATCGCCCTGCGGATCGGCAACAGCGAGTGGCCGAAGTGGGAGCAGGTGATGTCGGCCGACCCGGTCGACCCCGAGGAGCTCGCAGGCGTCGCCCGCAACGCCCCGCTGACCCGCCCGCGACCCGGTCACGCCGATCTCGTCGGCATGCAGAAGTACGGCTTCGACGAGGCCCGTCCGATCCTCGAACGGGCGAGCGCTCGCGAGACAGCCGCGCGCGTCGCCCTGGGAGCAGTCGCGACCGCGTTCCTGCGCCAGGTGTGCGGGGCGACGGTGCTCAGCCACGTCGTCGAGTTCGGCTCGGTCAAGGCGCCCGCGGGCCTCCTCCCGACGATCGACGACGTCGAGCGACTCGACGCCGACCCGGTGCGCACGCTCGACCCGGCCACCTCGGCCGCGATGGTCGCGGAGGTCGACGCCGCACGCAAGGATGGCGACACCCTCGGCGGCATCGTCGAGGTGGTCGTGCACGGCCTCCCGCCGGGTCTCGGCAGCCACGTCCACTGGGACCGCCGCCTCGACGCACGTCTGGCCTCCGCACTGATGGGCATCCAGGCGATCAAGGGTGTGGAGGTCGGTGACGGCTTCGAGCTCGCCCGTACCCGTGGGTCGCTGGCCCACGACGAGATCGTCGGCACCGAGGACGGCATCCGCCGTGCGTCGGGTCGCTCGGGTGGGACGGAGGGCGGCATGTCGACGGGCGAGGTGCTCCGGGTGCGCGCCGCCATGAAGCCGATCGCGACCGTGCCCCGCGCCCTCCGGACGATCGACGTGGCGACCGGCGAGCCCGCGCAGGCTCACCACCAGCGTTCCGACGTGGCCGCGGTGCCCGCTGCGGGCATCGTCGCCGAGGCCATGGTCGCGCTCACGCTGGCCGACGTCCTGCTCGAGAAGTTCGGTGGCGACTCCGTCACCGAGACCGCCCGCAACGTCGCGTCCTACCTCGACGCGATGACGCCCGCGTGAGCGCGTCGACGCCCGGGACCCCGCAGCGGCCGCTCGTCGTCCTGGTCGGTCCGCCCGGCGCCGGCAAGTCGACCGTGGCGGCGCTGCTCGCCGACGCGCTCGGGGTCGACGTGCGCGACACCGACCGTGACATCGAGGAGGCCGCGGGCGTCAGCATCGGCGACCTGTTCGTCACGCACGGCGAGGAGCACTTCCGGCGGCTCGAGGTCGAGGCGGTCGCCGCGGCGCTCGCTGAGCACCGCGGGGTCGTCGCCCTCGGCGGAGGTGCGGTCATGCGCGAGGAGACGCGGGCGGCGCTCTCGGGCCACACGGTGGTCTTCCTCGACGTCGGGCTCGCCGAGGCTGCGGCGCGCGTCGGCCTCACGGGCACGAGGCCGCTTCTGCTCGGCAACGTACGCTCGCAGATGAAGGCTCTGCTCGACGCTCGGCGCCCGACGTACGAGGCGGTGGCGACGCACGTGGTCGCCACCGACGGCCGTACGCCGTCCGACATCGCCGAGGAGATCCTGACTCTGCTCGGGTGACCGAGCACCAGACCCCGTCCGTCCGCCGCTCGCGCACCACCGGCCGCTCATCGAGGAGTTTCGTCGTGGCAGAGACCACCCGGATCAATGTCGACACCGACGCCCCGTACGAGGTCCTTCTCGGGACCGGACTGAGCGGCGAGCTCCCAGGGCTGATCCCCGAGGACGCCGTCCGCGCCGCCGTGCTCTATCCGGCCTCTCTGCGCGCCTTGGGTGAGGCGATCCGCGCGACGCTCGCCGCCGGGGGACGCGAGGCGCACGCCATCGAGATCCCGGACGGCGAGGCCGCGAAGACGTCCGACGTGGCGGCGTTCTGCTGGTCGGTGCTCGGCAAGGGGGGATTCACCCGGTCCGACGTGGTGATCGGGGTCGGCGGCGGAGCGGCCACCGACCTCGCCGGGTTCGTCGCCGCGACGTGGCTGCGGGGCGTACGCCACGTGCTGATCCCGACGACCGTGCTGGGCATGGTCGACGCGGCGGTGGGCGGCAAGACCGCCATCGACACCGCCGAGGGCAAGAACCTCGTCGGCGCCTTCCACGAGCCGGTCGGGGTGCTGTGCGACCTCTCGCTGCTGAGCACGCTCCCGGTCAACGAGGTGCGCTCCGGCCTTGCCGAGGTCGTCAAGTGCGGGTTCATCGCCGACCCGGAGATCCTCGACCGCATCGAGGCCGATCCCGCCGCTGTCCTCGACGTCCGCAGCGAGGTGTTGCGTGACGTCGTCGAGCGAGGCATCCGGGTCAAGGCGTCGGTCGTCGCGACCGACCTGACCGAGACGGGGGCAGACGGGGCGATCGGCCGCGAGGCCCTCAACTACGGGCACACGCTGGGGCACGCGATCGAGCGGTACGAGTCGTACGCGTTCCGTCACGGGGCCGCGATCTCGATCGGCATGGTGTACGCCGCCGAGCTGGCCCGGCTCGACGGACGCATCGACGCCGACCTCGCCCATCGGCACCGGTCCGTGCTGGGCTCGCTGGGACTGCCGACCGGCTACCGACCCGGCGTGTGGGACGAGCTCGCGGCCGGGATGCGGCTCGACAAGAAGTCGCGCGGGTCACAGCTGCGGTTCGTGGTGCTGGACGGTCTCGCCCAGCCGGTGATCTTCCCCGGTCCCGACGAGGGCCTGCTCACGGCGGCGTACGCGGAGATCTCGGGCTAGGAGTCCCCGACCCGTAGGCTGGCGCCATGCCCGCCCCCCACGCCGCCCGCCGCGAACGCCTTGCCGCGCAGCTGCGCGGGCGCGGTCTCGCCGCCGCGCTGGTCACCGACCTGGTGAACGTCCGCTACCTGACCGGATTCACGGGGTCCAACGGTGCCGTACGCGTCGCGGAGGACGGGTCGGCCGAGCTCGCCACCGACGGTCGTTATCGCGACCAGGCCGCGGAGGAGGCGCCGGACGTCGCGGTGACGATCGGTCGAGACCTTCTCGGTGTGCTCGCCGGCGGCGCCCGTGGCGCGGCGCGCGTGGGCATCGAGACCCACGTGCTCACCGTCGACGACCACGTCCACGCCCGCGAGGTCCTCGCCGGCGTCGAGCTGGTCTCGCTCGACCGGGCGGTCGAGGTGCTGCGCGTCGTGAAGGACGAGGACGAGCTGGACGCGCTGCGGAGGGCCTGCGACATCTCGGTCCAGGCACTCGACGAGCTGCTCGCGGGACCGCTGCTCGGGCGTACCGAGCGGGAGATCGCCCGTGACCTGGAGTGGACGATGTACGCCATGGGTGCGGAGGCGATCGGGTTCGAGACCATCGTCGCCGCCGGGGAGAACGCCGCGATCCCGCACCACGACCCGACCGACCGGCCCGTGGGTCGCGACGAGCTCCTCAAGATCGACTTCGGCGCCCGCGTCGACGGCTACCACGCTGACTGCACCCGTACGGTCGTCGTCGGCCGGGCCGACGCCTGGCAGACCGAGGTGTACGAGGTGGTCCGTACGGCCCAGCAGGCGGGTGTCGACGCCGTCACCGCCGGTGCCCAGACGCACGACGTGGACGCGGTCGTCCGCCGCAGCCTCGAGGACGCGGGGTGGCTGGAGGCGTTCACGACAGGACTGGGTCATGGTGTGGGACTGCAGATCCACGAGGACCCGTTCCTGAGCCGACCGGCCCCCGCTAGACTTGAACGTCGCACTGCCCTGACCGTGGAGCCCGGCATCTATGTGCCTGGTCGCGGCGGCGTGCGGATCGAAGACACCCTCGTCGTGACCGACGGACCAGCAGAGCTGCTCACGGTCGCGACCAAAGACCTCCTGGAGCTCGCCTGATGGCAACGACGAACGACTTGAAGAACGGCATGGTGCTGAACCTCGACGGGCAGCTCTGGTCCGTCGTGTGGTTCCAGCACCACAAGCCCGGCAAGGGCGGCGCCGTGGTCCGCACCAAGCTCAAGAGCGTGCTCTCGGGCAAGATCGTGGACCGCACCTTCAACGCCGACGTCAAGGTCGACGTGGCCAACGTCGACAAGCGCACGATGCAGTTCCTGTACCACGACGGCACCTCGTACGTCTTCATGGACACCTCGACGTTCGACCAGTACGAGCTGCCCGAGGCCACCGTCGGTGACGCCTCGGGCTTCCTCCTGGACAACCAGGAGGCCGTGGTCGCGATGAACGACGGCAACCCGCTCTACATCGAGCTGCCGGCGTCCGTCGAGCTCACCATCGAGTACACCGAGCCTGGCCTGCAGGGCGACCGCTCGTCCGGCGGCACCAAGCCGGCCAAGCTGGAGACCGGTCGCGAGATCCAGGTGCCGCTCTTCATCACGACCGGCGAGAAGGTCAAGGTGGACACCCGCGACGGTTCCTACCAGGGCCGCGTCAGCTCCTGATGGCGGGTTCTCGCACGAAGGCCCGCAAGCGCGCTCTCGACGTCCTGTTCGAGAGCGAGCTGCAGAGCCGCGGCGTCGGCGCGACCCTCGACGGTCGCGTCGCCGCGGGCGACCCGCCGGTCAACCCGTACACGATCGAGCTGGTCGAGGGTGTGCGCGAGCACCGCGACCGGATCGACGCCCTCCTCGAGGAGTACGCGCAGGGGTGGACGCTCGACCGGATGCCGGCCGTCGACCGCAACCTGCTGCGCATCGGGGTGTACGAGGTGCTCTATCGCGACGAGGTCCCCGATGCCGTGGCGGTGTCGGAGGCGACCAACCTCGCCGCCGAGCTGTCGACCGACGACTCTCCGAGCTTCGTGCAGGGTCTGCTGAGCCGGATCGTGGAGGTCAAGCCGACGCTGTCGGTCTGACCGCACCACCTGCTGCGTCGCGTCACGCGCCGTCGAGTGGAGGCACGTAGAACGCGGTCGTCGCCGTGACCTTGGCCGCCACGTCGTCAGGCGACGCGCCCGTCTCGGCGAGTGCCGCGCCCCAGGCCTGGCTGCTCTTGGTCATGCAGGTTCTGATCGTCGGATCCTTGTCGAGCTGCTCCGGTGATCCGAGCGCGAGCCCGGTGAGGTGCGCCCACATCCCGAGAAGGGTGAGGTCCCAGCCGACCCCCACGGCTCCCGGCCCGAACTGGTCCCACATCTCAGGCGGGACGACGGCGGTGTGCTCGAGACGGAGGTGGGTGCTGCCGTCTCCGGCCGGCTCGAGCCGGACCTCGACGATCGACGCGTCCTCGGGTCCGGCCGGCTCGCCCATGACCCAGGTGACCAGCAGGCGCTCGGGCGGCTCGCAGACGCGGATCTCGCCGCCTGCGTTGCCTTCGAGCTGATAGGTCCCGCCCAGTCGGAGGTCCCCGCTGATCGGCAGGAACCAGCGGGGGATCCGCTCGGCGTCGGTCAGGGCGTCCCACACCTCCTCGACGGGCGCGGGGTAGGTCCGTGACAGGGCGACGACGTGGGCGTCCCCGGCGGGAAGCTTCCCATCGCGTACGGCACGCTGTGCGGCGTCGATCTCGTCGATGAGGTCCTTCATGGTGTTCTCCTCGCGTCGGTGGTACGGCGTTTGCGGGCGCCTCGGGCCAGCTCGGTGCCCAGGGCGTCGAGCCGCTGGTCCCAGAACCGCCGGAGTCCGGCGGTCCACTCCTCGACCTCGGTGAGAGGCGTGGGATCGAGGGCGTAGAGGCGGCGGGTGCCCTCGGTGCGTACGGTGGCGAACCCGCTCTCTCGCAGCACACGAAGGTGCTGCGAGACGGCGGGCTGGCTGATCGAGAATTCCTCGCCCACGATCACGGCGACCTCGCCGGCTGCCTTCTCCCCGTCGGCGAGGATCTCCAAGATGCGCCGTCGGACCGGTTCGCCGAGGATGTCGAAAGCCCCCATATGCCGCATACTTTCGCGGTCACTAATATAAGTCAAGGCTTAAGCATCAGCGCTGCTGACGACGTGACGGGAGCTGCGAGCCACTCGACAGCGGCGTCTCGGGTATGCGTTAGCGTCGCCCCCGGTGTCGCCGGAGCGCTCGGCGACGTCGACGGGTGAGACGGAATGGACGGGTGACGGCTTGAGGAGCGCAGGGTGACGCTGTGGGAGTTCGTGCAGGACCGCTGGTCGCTCTTGTCCTTCCAGGGCTACCAGCACGTGAGCCTCGTCGTGCAGTCGCTGGCGATCGCCACGGTGCTGGCCGTCGTGATCGCGTGCCTCTCCTACCGTTCGTCGCGCGTGACCAACGTCGCGCTGTCGGCGAGCTCGGTCGGGCTGACCTTCCCGTCTTTCGCGCTGTTCGGCCTTCTCATCGCCTTCATCCCCAACGGGGTCACCGTGTCGGTCGGTGCGTTGGCGTTCTACGGAGCGCTCCCCATCCTGCGCAACGCCATCGTGGGTCTTGCCGGCGTCGACTCCACCCTCGTCGAGTCTGCGCGCGGCATGGGCATGAGCCGGACGGCTACCCTCGTGCGGCTCGAGATCCCGCTCGCGTGGCCGGTGATCGTCACCGGCATCCGCATCTCGGCGCAGATGCTGATGGGGATCGCCGCCATCGCCGCCTACGTCTCCGGTCCCGGGCTCGGCACCTTCATCTTCTCCGGGCTGTCGCGCATCGGCGGCGCCAACGCGACCAACTCCGCCTGGGCAGGGACGCTGGCCATCGTCGGCCTCGCGATCCTGCTCGACCTCGTCCTGAACGTCCTGGGACGCCTGACCACCTCGAGGGGTATCCGTGTCTGAGACCGACGTGAACCCGCCTGCCGACCGCCCGGCCGACGACACCGCGCTGACCGAGGCGCGCGGGCAGCGGATCTTCCTCGACGGCGTCACCAAGCGCTACCCCGGTCAGGACAGCGCGGCTGTCGACGACATCCGGATGGAGATCCCCGCCGGCGAGATCGTCATGCTCGTCGGCCCGTCCGGATGCGGCAAGACGACCACCCTCAAGATGATCAACCGCCTGATCGAGCCGACGAGTGGTCGTATCCTCATCGGCGACGAGGACGTGACCCGCAAGAACCCCGACGAGCTTCGCCGCCACGTGGGCTACGTCATCCAGGGAGCGGGCCTCTTCCCGCACCTCACCGTCGCCAAGAACATCGCGCTCGTCCCCAGGCTCCTCGACTGGGACAAGGACCGCGTCGACGCGCGGGTCCGCGAGATGCTCGAGCTCGTCAATCTCGACGCCGACACCTACGCCGACCGCTACCCGCGCGAGCTCTCCGGTGGCCAGCAGCAGCGCGTCGGCGTCGCCCGCGCGCTCGCGGCCGACCCGCCGGTGCTGCTCATGGACGAGCCCTTCGGCGCCGTCGACCCGATCACGCGCCAGCGGCTCCAGGACGAGCTCCTGCGGCTCCAGGAGGAGCTCCACAAGACGATCGTCTTCGTCACGCACGACTTCGAGGAGGCGGTCAAGCTCGGTGACCGGATCGCGATCCTCGACATGGGCTCCACGATCGCCCAGTACGACACGCCCGAGGCGATCCTCGCTGAGCCGGCCAACGAGTTCGTGGAGGGGTTCATCGGCCACGGGGCGGCACTGATGCAGCTGACCCTGACCCGGGTGCGTGACGTGCCGCGGCACGAGGCGGCCGTCGCCCACGTCGGCGACGACCCGGCTGAGGCGGCCGCAGCCGCGGTGGCGCTCGGCCGCGAGCACGTCATCGTGCTGGACTCCTCCGAACGGCCGCTGCGCTGGCTGTCGTTGCGCGACGTTCGGCGTGCCGACGCGCTCTCCCAGGTGACCCCCGACGAGCACCTCGAGTCCGTGAGCCTGTCCTCGACGCTCAACGACGCGCTCGACACGATGCTCACCTCCTCGCACGGTGTCGTCGTCGTGATCGGCCGGCGTGGCCGCTACGAGGGCGTCGTGCGGATCGAGACCGTCATGGACGCGATCCAGCGGATTCCCGCGGCGTCCCGCGATGCCGGACGGGTGGTCCGGTGACCGCCTCCACCACCGCCGTCGACGCCGCCCCGGCCGCGACCACGGCGAGCGGGACGGACGGCCCTGCGCGTCTGCGACGGGGCCGCGCTGTCGGACAGCTGCTGGCCTGCGTCGCCGTCTTCGCCGCCCTGCTCGCCTACGTCTCGTTCGCCGACCTCTCGTCGGTGGAGGCCCGTACCCTGAGCGTCGACCGGCTCCTCACCCTGTCGTGGGAGCACATGCTGCTGGCCTTCTCCGCGGCCGCCCTCGTGGTCGTGGTGGCGATCCCGCTCGGGATCCTGCTGACCCGGGGTCCGATGCGGCGCTACTCCACGCCCATCATCGCGGTCGCGGGCTTCGGTCAGGCGGCGCCGGCGATCGGACTCATCGTCATCGCCGCGCTCTACTTCGGCACCGGGCGGTTCCCGTTCATCGGCGCGCTCGCCGTCTACGGGATCCTGCCGGTCCTCGCCAACGTCGTCACCGGCCTCGACGGCGTCGACCGCCGTCTCGTCGAGGCGGCGAGGGGGATGGGGATGTCGGCGTTCGACACGCTGATGCGGGTCGAGCTGGCGCTGGCGGTCCCGGTGATCATGACCGGGGTCCGGACCGCCCTCGTCCTGATGACCGGCACTGCGGCGCTCGGCGGGTTCGTCAACGCCGGCGGTCTCGGGACGCTCGTCAACACGGGGATCAAGCTGGGGCTCGACAACGTCCTCGTCGTCGGCGCCCTGGCCATCGCTGCGCTCGCGCTGTTCATCGACTGGCTCGCCCGTCTGATCGAGCAGGCGGCGACGCCGAAGGGACTCTGATGCGCACCACCATCGCTCGCGGGCACCGCTCGCTGCGCCGTACGCTCGCGCTCGTCGCCCTGACCACCGTGACCGCGGTCGTCGCGGGATGCGGGCTCGAGAATGCCAACGGCTACATCGCACCGGCCGAGCCTGCGGCCGTCGAGCGGATGGACTCGCTCGAGGGCGTGGAGATCACGGTGGGCTCCAAGGACTTCACCGAGCAGCTCATCCTCGGCAACATGTACGCCACGCTGCTGCAGACCGCCGGCGCCGACGTCACCAACCGCAGCAACATCGCCGGCAGCGTGGGCGTCCGCAACGCGCTCCTCAACGGCTCGGTCGACGTCGCGCCCGAGTACACCGGCACCGGCTGGATCAGCTACCTCGGCAACGCCAAGCCGATCAAGGGCGAGCAGGCGCAGTGGCAGGCCGTCCACGACGCGGACCTCCGCTACGGCCTGACCTGGTTGCCCTACAGCCCGGTCAACAACACGTACGCGTTCGCGATGGGGCCTGCGGCGACCAAGCGGCTGGGGATCACGAAGCTCTCGCAGATCAAGGATCTGCCGGTCGCGCAGCGGACGTTCTGCGTGGAGGACGAGTTCTTCAGCCGCGAGGACGGCTTCCAGCCGATGCTGGAGACGTACGGCATGAAGTACGGCAAGGACGTCCCCGCCCGCAACGTGCTGCGGATGGACACCGGTGTCATCTACGACGCGACGGCGCGCGGCGCGTGCAACTTCGGCGAGGTCTTCACCACCGACGGTCGCATCCTGGCGCTCGACCTCACGGTCCTCGAGGACAACAAGCGGTTCTTCCCGCTCTACAACCTGGCACCGGTCGTCAACACCGACCTGCTCGACGCGCACCCGGAGATCGCCGACGTGTTCGCCAAGGTGCGCCCCCTGCTCACCAACGAGGTGATGCTCGAGCTCAACGCGAAGGTGGACGTCGACGGGGGAGAACCCGCCCTCGTCGCCCGCGACTGGCTGCGGGAGCAAGGGCTGGTGGGGTGACCACCCCCGCCCCGCGGTGCCGGGAGCGCCGCCTCGCACGTGTAGGCTGAGAACCGAAAGACATCCTTTAACCACCGTCCCGTGAGGCGGAGAAGGAGGTCAGCCGGTGTCTGCGCACACCCCTGATTCCACGTCCCCAGCATCCTCGGATCCTGCGGGCGGCACCTCGACCGTGGTCCTCGACGCCGGTGACATCTCCCGGGCGCTGACCCGGATCACCCACGAGATCATCGAGAAGAACCGCGGCTCGTCCCGCGTGGTCGTCCTGGGCATCCCGACGCGTGGGGTCGAGCTCGGCCGCCGTGTCGCCGAGCGGATGAGCGAGGTCGACGGGCACCCCGTCCCGTACGGCTCGCTCGACATCACGATGTATCGCGACGACCTGCGGATGAAGCCCGCCCGCGCGCTGGAGAAGACTGACATCCCCGTCGATCTCGACGACCGGGTCGTCGTCCTCGTCGACGACGTCCTGTTCTCCGGCCGCACCATCCGCGCCGCCCTCGATGCCCTCAACGACCTCGGCCGGCCCCGGGCCGTCCAGCTCGCGGTCCTGGTCGACCGCGGCCACCGAGAGCTCCCCATCCGCGCCGACTTCGTCGGCAAGAATCTCCCCACCTCCCTCGCCGAGCAGGTCAAGGTCGCCGTGTCCGGCCTCGATGAGCGCGACGAGGTCCGGATCGTCTCCGCGCGCCAGGTCGCACCCGGGGCAGGCACCCGATGAGGCACCTCCTCTCCACCGGTGACCTCTCCCGCGACGAGGCCGTCCTTCTCCTCGACACCGCCGAGGAGATGCTGAGCGTCGCCGAGCGACCCATCAAGAAGCTGCCGACGTTGCGCGGCCGGACGGTCGTCAACCTCTTCTTCGAGGACTCGACCCGCACCCGGATCTCCTTCGAGGCCGCCGCCAAGAGGCTCTCCGCCGACGTGATCAACTTCGCCGCCAAGGGATCGAGCGTGTCCAAGGGCGAGAGCCTGAAGGACACGGCGCTGACCCTGCAGGCGATGGGCGCGGACGCGGTCGTGATCCGCCACGGCGCCTCCGGTGCGCCCGCGCGGCTGGCCCGCGCCGGCTGGATCGACTCGGCCATCCTCAACGCCGGAGACGGCTCGCACGAGCACCCGACGCAGGCGCTCCTCGACGCGTTCACGATGCGCCGGCACCTGGCGCCCGCCGGCGACCGCACCCTCGAGGGCCGGCGGGTGGCGATCGTCGGTGACGTCCTGCACAGCCGGGTCGCGCGGTCCAACGCTCTCCTGCTCAGCACGCTCGGCGCCGAGGTCACTCTCGTCGCCCCGCCGACACTGATGCCGTACGGCGTGGCGTCGTGGCCGGTCGAGACCTCGTACGACCTCGACCCGGTCCTCGCCAAGTCCGACGCGGTCATGATGCTGCGCGTCCAGCACGAGCGCATGAATGCGGCCTACTTCCCGAGCGCCCGCGAGTACAGCCGGCGCTACGGACTCGACAGCAAGCGGATGGCGAAGATGCCCGACGACGCGATCGTCATGCACCCCGGCCCGATGAACCGCGGCATGGAGATCAGCGCCGACGTCGCCGACTCCACGCGCTCGGTGATCGTGGAGCAGGTGACCAACGGGGTCGCCGTCCGCATGGCGGCGCTCTACCTGCTGCTCAGCGGCGCCCGCACCCCCGAGCCGACCCCCGGCGACGCCGGCGGCGTTCTCTCCGACCAGACAGAAGGGCAGGCATGACCGCCTACGTGATCCGCAACGCGAACCTCCTCGGTGACGAGGTCACCGACCTGCGCATCGTGGACGGCGTCATCTCCGAGATCGGTCGCGACCTCGACACGGGAGACGCCGAGGTCCTCGACGCCGACGGCCTGATCGCGCTCCCCGGCCTGGTCGATCTCCACACCCACCTGCGCGAGCCAGGCCGCGAGGACGCCGAGACCGTCGAGACCGGGACGCGAGCCGCCGCGGTCGGCGGCTTCACCCTGGTCCACGCCATGGCCAACACCGACCCCGTCGCCGACACCGCCGGCGTCGTCGAGCAGGTCTGGCGGCTCGGGCGTGAGCACGGCTTCTGCGACGTCGCGCCCGTCGGTGCGGTCACCGTGGGGCTCGGCGGATCCACACTCGCCGAGCTCGGCGCGATGGCCGACTCGGCCGCTCACGTCCGGGTCTTCTCCGACGACGGCAAGTGCGTCTCGGACGCGGTGCTGATGCGCCGGGCGCTCGAGTACGTCAAGGCCTTCGACGGCGTCATCGCGCAGCACGCCCAGGAGCCGCGCCTCACCGAGGGCGCGCAGATGAACGAGGGCGAGCTCTCGGGTGTCCTCGGCCTCACCGGCTGGCCCGCGGTCGCCGAGGAGGCGATCATCGCGCGTGACGTCCTGCTCGCCGAGCACGTCGGCTCCCGTCTGCACGTCTGCCACCTCTCGACCCGCGGATCGGTCGAGATCGTCCGCTGGGCGAAGTCCCGCGGGATCGACGTGACCGCCGAGGTGACCCCGCACCACCTGCTGCTGACCGACCAGCTGGCGGCGACGTACGACCCGATCTACAAGGTCAACCCGCCGCTGCGCGCGGCCGACGACGTCGAGGCGCTGCGCGAAGCGCTGGCCGAGGGTGTGATCGACATCGTCGCCACCGACCACGCGCCGCACCCGAGCGAGGACAAGGACTGCGAGTGGGCGGCGGCCGCGTTCGGCATGACCGGCCTCGAGACCGCGCTGTCGGTCGTCCAGCACGCGATGGTCGACACCGGGCTCCTCGACTGGGCCGGCGTCGCCGAGCGCATGTCGACCGCGCCCGCGAGGATCGGTCGCGTCGCCACCCACGGTCGTCCGATCGCCGTGGGGGAGCCGGCCAACGTCGTGCTGTACGACCCGCGTGCCACCCGCGTCGTCGAGCCCTCCGACTCGGTGTCGCGCTCGCGCAACACGCCGTACCGAGGCATGGAGCTGCCGGGCCGCGTGGTCGCGACCTTCCTCCGAGGGCGGCCCACCGTCCTCCACGGCGCCGTGGTCGAGGAGGTGGCCGCATGAACGCCACCGCCACCGCCACCACCACCACCCGTGCCACCCGCACGCCGGCGATCCTGGTGCTCGAGGACGGCCGCGTCTTCCGCGGGGAGTCGTACGGTGCGCTCGGCCAGACCGTGGGAGAGGCGGTGTTCTCCACCGGGATGACCGGATACCAGGAGACGCTGACCGACCCCTCCTACCGGCGGCAGGTTGTCGTGATGACGGCGCCGCACATCGGCAACACCGGGGTCAACACCGAGGACGCCGAGTCGGACCGGATCTGGGTCGCGGGCTACGTCGTCCGCGAGCCCGCGCGGGTCGCGAGCAGCTGGCGCGCCACCGCGACCCTCGAGGACGACCTCGTCGAGCAGGGGATCGTCGGCATCAGCGGTGTCGACACCCGAGCCTTGACCCGTCACCTCCGTGAGCGGGGCGCCATGCGGGTCGGGATCAGCTCGGTCTCCGAGGACGCCGACGCGCTGCTCGCCGTGGTGCGGGAGTCCCCGTCGATGGCCGGCGCCGATCTCGCCGGCGAGGTGACGACGTCGGAGCCGTACGTCGTGCCCGCGGTCGGCGAGAAGCGGCTGACGGTCGCCGCGGTCGACCTCGGCATCAAGGCGATGACGCCGCACCGGATGGCCGAGCGCGGGATCGAGGTGCACGTCCTGCCGGCCGACGCAACGCTGGAGCAGGTCCGTGCCACCGGAGCCGACGGCGTCTTCTTCTCCAACGGGCCGGGCGACCCCGCCGCGACCACCGACGCCGTGTCGCTGCTCCAGGACGTGCTGCGCGAGCGCACGCCGTTCTTCGGGATCTGCTTCGGCAACCAGATGCTGGGCCGAGCACTCGGGCTGGAGACGTTCAAGCTCACCTACGGGCACCGGGGCATCAACCAGCCGGTGATGGACCGCACCACCGGCAGGGTCGAGATCACCGCGCACAACCACGGGTTCGCGGTCGCGTGGCCGACCGACCTGGGCGACACCGTGGCGACGCCCTTCGGCGACGCCGCCGTGAGCCACGTGTGCCTCAACGACGACGTCGTCGAAGGCCTCGAGGTCCGCGACGACGACGGCGACCTGGTCGCGTTCAGCGTCCAGTACCACCCCGAGGCCGCCGCCGGCCCGCACGACGCCGAGCACCTGTTCGACCGGTTCACCGAGCTGATGACGGCGCGCCGGACCCGCAGCACAGAAGGGACGGTGCGCTGAATGCCCCGCCGTGACGACATCTCCTCCGTCCTGGTCATCGGGTCCGGCCCGATCGTGATCGGGCAGGCCTGCGAGTTCGACTACTCCGGCACGCAGGCGTGCCGGGTGCTGCGCAGCGAGGGCCTGCGGGTCGTGCTGGTCAACTCCAACCCGGCGACGATCATGACCGACCCCGAGTTCGCCGACGCCACCTACGTCGAGCCCATCACCCCGGAGTTCGTCGAGCGGGTGATCGCCCAGGAGCGGCCCGACGCATTGCTCGCGACCCTCGGTGGCCAGACCGCGCTCAACACCGCGATGGCGCTGGACGCCGCCGGTGTGCTCGAGAAGTACGGCGTCGAGCTGATCGGGGCCTCGGTGGAGGCGATCGAGAAGGGCGAGAACCGCGAGTTGTTCAAGGCGATCGTCGAGGGACTGCCGGAGGCCTGGGCCGCAGAGGTCGCCCGCTCGCTCATCTGCCACACGATGGACGAGTGCCTGGAGGCCGTCGAGACCCTCGGCTATCCCGTCGTCGTCCGGCCGTCGTACACGATGGGTGGTGTCGGCTCGGGCATCGCCCACGACGAGGAGGATCTCCACCGCATCGCCGGTGCGGGCCTCGCCGCGAGCCCGACCACCGAGGTCCTCCTGGAGGAGTCGATCCTCGGCTGGAAGGAGTACGAGCTGGAGGTGATGCGCGACAGGGCCGACAACGTCGTCATCGTGTGCTCGATCGAGAACCTCGACCCGATGGGCGTCCACACCGGCGACTCGATCACGGTCGCGCCGGCGATGACACTGACCGACCGCGAGTTCCAGCGGCTGCGCGACATCGCGATCGGCGTGATCCGCGAGGTCGGAGTCGAGACCGGCGGGTGCAACATCCAGTTCGCGGTGAACCCCGCAGACGGACGCATCGTCGTCATCGAGATGAACCCGCGGGTCTCCCGCTCGAGCGCCCTCGCGTCGAAGGCGACCGGCTTCCCCATCGCCAAGATCGCCGCCAAGCTCGCGATCGGCTACACGCTCGACGAGATCCCCAACGACATCACGCGGGAGACGCCGGCGAGCTTCGAGCCGACGCTCGACTACGTGGTCGTCAAGGTGCCGCGATTTGCGTTCGAGAAGTTCCCGTCCGCCGACGAGCGCCTGACGACCCACATGAAGTCGGTCGGTGAGGCGATGGCGATCGGCCGCAGCTTCACCGAGGCGCTCCAGAAGGCCCTGCGCTCGCTGGAGCGGCCCAACGCCGCCTTCGACTGGCGCCGCGAGTGGGTCGACCTGGACAAGGACGCGCTGCTCGCCGAGATCGCCGTCCCTCACGACGGCCGGCTCAAGAAGGTGATGGACGCGATCCGTGCCGGCGCGACGCCCGACGAGCTCTTCGAGGCGACCAGGATCGACCCCTGGTTCCTCGACCAGCTCGCGCTCATCAACGAGGTCGCCGCCGAGGTGACGGCCGCCGACGAGCTCACGCCCGGTCTGCTGCGCAAGGCCAAGCGGCACGGGTTCTCGGACGACCAGATCGGCAAGATCCGCGGCATGAGTGCCGACGTCGTGCGGGGCGTGCGGCACGCGCTGGGGATCCGCCCCGTCTACAAGACGGTCGACACCTGCGCCGCCGAGTTCGCCGCCCGGACGCCCTACCACTACTCGTCGTACGACGAGGAGACCGAGGTGGAGCCGCGCGAGCGTCCGGCGGTGCTGATCCTCGGCTCCGGACCCAACCGCATCGGGCAGGGGATCGAGTTCGACTACTCGTGCGTCCATGCGGCGCTCGCGCTGTCGGAGATCGGCTACGAGACCGTGATGGTCAACTGCAACCCGGAGACCGTCTCGACCGACTACGACACCTCCGACCGGCTCTACTTCGAGCCGCTGTCGCTCGAGGACGTGCTCGAGGTCATCCACGCCGAGCGCCAGGCCGGCCCGGTCGTCGGCGTCATCGTGCAGCTGGGGGGCCAGACCCCGCTCGGGCTCGCTGCGGCGCTGGAGCGCGAGGGCGTCCCGATCGTCGGGACGTCGCCGGCGGCCATCGACCTGGCCGAGCACCGCGGGGCGTTCGGGCGGGTGCTGGCCGACGCGAACCTCCCCGCACCCAAGCACGGCACGGCGACCTCGTTCCCCGGGGCCAAGAAGGTCGCCGACGAGATCGGCTACCCGGTGCTGGTCCGGCCGTCCTACGTCCTGGGCGGGCGCGGCATGGAGATCGTGTACGACGAGCCGACGCTCGCCGACTACATCGCGCGGTCGACCGAGATCTCGCCCGAGCACCCCGTCCTGGTCGACCGGTTCCTCGACGACGCCGTCGAGATCGACGTGGACGCGCTCTTCGACGGGACCGACCTCTTCCTCGGCGGCGTCATGGAGCACATCGAGGAGGCCGGGATCCACTCGGGCGACTCCTCGTGCGCGCTCCCGCCGATCACGCTCGGCGCCGAGGACCTCGCCAAGATCCGGGTGTCGACCCGGGCCATCGCCGAGGGCGTCGGGGTCCGCGGACTCATCAACATCCAGTTCGCCCTGAGCTCGGACGTGCTCTACGTCCTCGAGGCGAACCCGCGCGCCTCGCGGACCGTCCCGTTCGTCTCGAAGGCGACCGGCGTCCCGTTGGCGAAGGCAGCCGCTCGACTGATGCTGGGGGAGTCGATCGCCGACCTGCGTGCCGCCGGCGTCCTGCCGGCGGAGGGAGACGGGGCCGACGTCGGCCCGGACGCCCCCGTCGCGGTCAAGGAGGCGGTGATGCCCTTCAACCGGTTCCGCACCCTCGAGGGCATGTCCGTCGACACCCTGCTCGGCCCCGAGATGCGCTCGACCGGCGAGGTGATGGGGATCGACGCGCTCTTCGGCACCGCGTTCGCCAAGGCTCAGGCCGGAGCCCAGGAAGGGCTGCCGACCTCGGGCAAGGTCTTCGTCTCGGTCGCCAACCGCGACAAGCGCCACATGATCTTCCCGATCAAGCGGCTGGCCGACCTCGGCTTCGAGATCGTGGCCACGTCCGGCACGGCCGAGGTGCTGCGCCGCAACGGCGTCACCGCGACCGTGGTCCGCAAGCTCAGCGAGTCCTCGGCCACGAACGACGGCCGACGGTTGGTGGATCTGATCACCTCCGGAGAGGTCGGTCTCGTCGTCAACACCCCGCACGGGACGACCTCGGGAGGCAGCCCGCGCGTCGACGGCTACGAGATCCGTACGGCGGCGATCGCTGCCGGCGTGCCGTGCATCACGACGGTGCAGGGTCTCGCCGCCGCGGTGCAGGGCATCGAGGCGGCTCGCGAGGGCGGCGTCGGAGTGCGTTCGCTGCAGTCGTGGGCCGAGGCCGTACGCCCGCGGTCGACTCCCGCGCGGGACGACTCGTGAGCGCGACGCAGGCCCAGGGGACGGTGGTGTCGCGCACCCTGGTCGGCGACTACCACCACCTCGTCATCGCCGCCGAGGGCATCGCGGCGCACACGCGCCCCGGTCACTTCGTCGCGCTGGCCGTCGGAGGAGCCGACAGTGCGATGCTCCTGCGGCGGGCGTTCTCGATCTATCGCACGTCGACGACCGGACGCCACGGCGAGACCGTCGAGATCGTCTTCGCCGAGCACGGCAAGGGCACCCGCTGGATGGCCGATCTCGCACCGGGCGACCCGATCGACGTCGTCGGGCCGGTCGGCCGACCGTTCGCGCTGCCGAAGGAGCCGGTCTCCTGCGTGCTCGTCGGCGGCGGGTACGGCTCCGCACCGATGTTCTCGCTCGCGACCACGCTGCGCGAGCGCGGCTGCGCGGCGCACCTCGTGCTCGGTGCCGCCACGACCCCGCGCCTCTTCGGGCTGCTGGAGGCCAACAAGGTCGCGAGCAGCGTGCACGTGACCACCGAGGACGGGTCGACCGGCACCCGAGGCCGGGTGACCGACGTCCTCGCCACCCTCGTCGACGACACCGACGCCGCGGTGGTCTACGCCTGCGGCCCGATGGGGATGCTGCGAGCGGTGTCCGAGGTCGCCGAGGACAACGGCGCCTGGAGCCAGTGCGCCGTCGAGGAGTCGATGGCGTGCGGCATCGGGGTCTGCATGACCTGCGTGCTGCCCGTCGAGGGAGAGGACGGCATCGTCCGTATGGTCCGCAGCTGCGTCGAAGGCCCCGTCTTCCGGGGCGACCGGGTCCTGTGGGACGCCGTCGGGACCATCCCGCCGGGGACGCTGGGAGGTCCGCGATGACGACGACGGCTGCCATCGCGCCCGAGGAGGTCGATCTCTCGGTCGACCTGTGCGGTGTGACGCTTCCGAACCCGGTGATGACCGCCTCGGGCTGCGCCGCCGCCGGTCGTGAGCTCGACCAGTTCTTCGACGTCGCGGCGCTGGGTGCGGTCGTCACCAAATCGATCATGCTCAACCCGCGGTCGGGTCGCCCGACGCCGCGGATGGTCGAGACGCCGTCAGGGATGCTCAACTCGATCGGCCTCCAGGGACCCGGGATCGACGCGTTCCTGGCCCGCGACCTCCCCTGGCTGGTCCAGCGGGGCGCTCGAGCGATCGTCTCGATCGCGGGGGACAAGCCGGACGACTACGTCGAGCTGGCCCGGCGGGTCGGCCAGGCCCCCGGCGTCGCGGCCATCGAGGTCAACATCTCCTGCCCCAACGTCGAGAACCGCGGACTCGTCTTCGCCTGCGACCCTGACTCCTCGTACCGGGTGGTCGAGGAGGTCCGCCCGCACATCCCCGCCGACATCCCGGTGTTCGCCAAGCTGACGCCCGACGTCACCGACATCGCCGCGATCGCGGGAGCCGTCTCCGACGCCGGAGCCGACGGCGTCACCGTGATCAACACTCTGCTCGGTCTCTCGATGGACCCCGACACGCTGCGCCCTCGGCTCGGCGGTGTCACCGGTGGCCTGAGCGGTCCGGCGGTCCGTCCGGTCGCGGTCCGCGCGGTCTGGCAGATCCGAAAGGCGCTGCCCGACCTGCCGATCATCGGCGTCGGCGGCATCCGCACGGGGTTCGACGCGCTCGAGTTCGTGCTCGCCGGGGCGCTCGCCGTGCAGGTCGGGACCGTCATCTTCAACGACCCCAGCGCCCCTGCCCGCATCGTGCGCGAGCTGCGCGACGAGCTCGCGCGGCGGGGGATCCGATCGCTCGACGAGGTCAGAGGAGCCGCGCATGGCTGAGACAGCGCACGCGACGAGGTCGTTCGGCGCACGGCTGAGCGAGGCGGTGGGGGAGTACGGCCCACTGTGCGTCGGCATCGACCCGCACGCGTCGCTGCTCGCGGACTGGGGGCTCTCCGACGATGTCGCTGGACTCGAGCGGTTCGCGTCGACCGTCGTCGAGGCGATGTCCGGCGAGGTGGCTGTCGTCAAGCCGCAGTCGGCGTTCTTCGAGCGGCATGGCGCTGCTGGTGTCGCGGTCCTCGAGCAGACGATCCAGACCGCGCGCGAGGCAGGGCTCCTCGTCCTGCTCGACGTCAAGCGCGGAGACATCGGCTCGACGGCTGCTGCGTACGCCGACGCGTACCTCGATCCGGCCTCGCCGATGCGTGTCGACGCGGTCACGGTGTCGCCGTACCTCGGCTTCGGGTCCCTCGAGCCGTTCCTCAGCGCAGCCGAGCGGCACGGGGGAGGGGTGTTCGTCCTGGCACTGACCTCCAACCCGGAGGGGCCCGAGGTGCAGCACGCCCGTGTGGGGGAGCAGACCGTCGCCGGACGGATGCTGGGCCACCTCCGAGACCGCAACGCCGGGGCGCAGCCGCAGGGCTCGTACGGTGCCGTCGTGGGCGCCACGGTGGGTGACCTGACCGAGGACGTGGCGATCGGCGGCCCTCTCCTGATCCCGGGCTTCGGAGCGCAGGGCGGGACCGTCGCCGACCTGCGACGGCTCTTCGGGCACGTGTGGGAGCACGTGCTGCCCGCCAGCTCCCGCGGCATCCTCGCCGCGGGTCCCGACGTGTCCGCCCTGCGGGGTGCGGCACGCGCGGTGCGCGACCAGCTCGGTTGACCAGGGCCCTCGCCCAGGACTTCGACGGCGGCTAAGGTGGCACTCGCCGTGCGGCGACGTCCCCTCTCCCGGTCGCTGCGCTCGTACCCCGCGATCGCGGATACGTACGCCCCACCAGGTCGCCGAGCGGCCGCACGACAAGGAGCTTCCATGCGCCGTCTCACCTTCGCCATCGCGAGCGCCACGCTGGCCGTCGCCACCCTGGCCGGATGCGGTGGCGACGACAAGGACACCAACGAGGCCTACTGCGACTCCGTACGGTCCGCCGCGAAGTCGATCAACGGCGTCACGGGACAGGGCGACATCAAGGCCGCGGTAGACAGCCTCAAGAAGGTTCGCGACGAGGCCTCGGGCAAGACCAAGGAGAACTGGGACATCCTGATCACCTCGTACGAGGCCGTGCAGAAGGGCGATGTCGCCGACGTCGACTCCGCCAAGCTGGAGAAGGCCGGCAAGGACCTCGAGAAGCAGGTCAAGGCCGACTGCGACATCGACCTGAACGAGAGCACCAGCTAGCTCGGGTCCCTTCTCGGGGACCCCGATCGCGGGCTAAGGTGCTGGGACCTCGGGGTGCACCTCTGGTGTCACCTCGTGTCCGGTGTCGTTGAGGAGGGCCCCCCGCATGTCCCGTCGCACGCTTCCCACCGTCGTCGCTGTCCTTCTCGTCGTCGGTCTCGCCGGGTGCAGCGGCGGCGAGGACCGCGACCAGGACATGCCTGCCGCCGCGGCCGGTGACGAGGCCTCGGCGAGCGGAGACGCTCCGGCCACGGCGTCGGCGACCCCGTCCGCGACGGCGTCGCCGACGCCGCGCCCTGTCACCTCGCCGTACTGCGACGTCGTGGTCGCCCATCGCGACCGTCTCACCGGCATCGGTCGTGACGGTTACCCCACCGACGACGCGCTGAGCGAGACCGTGGCGGCGGTCGCTGCGGTCCGCGATGCATCGCCACGGCGTGTCGCGCCTCGCTGGGGCGTGCTCCACAAGAGCCTGGTCGACCTTCAGCGAGGCATCGCACGAGCGGGTTTGCGCATGGAGGACCTTGCCGACGCCTCCGTCACCGCCGAGCTCTCGGCGCAGCAACGGGTCGCCGTCCGGAAGGCCGTGCAGCGTCAGAGCCGCGTCCCGAAGACCCGTGCGGCGGTCGAGGCGCAGGTGAAGCGCATGTGCCGGGTCGACCTCTCCGCGTCGTGACCAGCGCGGCCTACTAGGCTGTCGCCGACCCGCGACGCGGTGGGCGACTTCGTGTTGCCGCCCTGCGGAAACCCTGGCTAAGTTCACTGAATCGACCCGACCCACGAGGTGACCCACGTTGGCCCTTCCTTCGCTCACGCCTGAGCAGCGCCAGGCCGCGCTCGAGAAGGCGGCGGCCGCGCGCCGTGAGCGCGCCGAGATCAAGAATCGCCTCAAGCACTCGGGTGCCTCGCTCTCGGAGGTGCTGGAGGACGGCCAGACCAACGACGTCGTCGGCAAGATGAAGGTCTACGACCTGCTGCAGTCGATGCCCGGCCTGGGCAAGGTGCGTGCTCGCCAGATGATGGAGCGGATCGGCATCGCCGACTCGCGGCGCGTGCGCGGACTGGGCGTCAAGCAGATCGCTGCTCTGGAGCATGAGTTCGCCAACCGTGGCTGAGTCCGTGCCCCCCGCCTCGGGCGCTGCCCGGCTCGTCGTGCTGGCAGGACCGACCGCTGTCGGCAAGGGCACGGTGGCGGCGTGCGTGCGCGCCGAGCATCCTGACATCTGGATCTCGGTGTCGGCCACGACGCGACCTCCACGGCCCGGAGAGGTCGACGGGGTCCACTACCACTTCGTGACCCCGGCCGAGTTCGACCGGCTGGTCGACGACGGGCAGATGCTCGAGTGGGCGGTCGTCCATGGCAACCACCGCTACGGGACACCCCGGATTCCCGTCGACGAGCACCTCGCCGCCGGCACGCCCGCCCTGCTGGAGATCGACCTCCAGGGTGCGCGCCAGGTGCGCGAGGCGATGCCCGAGGCGTTGTTCGTCTTCCTCGCGCCGCCGTCGTGGGAGGAGCTGGTCAGCCGCCTCGTCGGACGAGGGACCGAGGACGAGGCCGAGCGCGAGCGTCGGCTGGCCACCGCGAGGGTGGAGCTCGCCGCGGAGAAGGAGTTCGACGTGACGATCGTCAACGCCGACGTCCGCCGCGCCTGTGCCGAGTTGGTAGCATTGGTCCAGAATCCCCCGGACGTCGTCCGGGGAACACCCACGAATCCCTTGTGAGGCCACCACGTGTCCGGCACCCAGGCTGCCCCTGAAGGCATCACCTACCCGCCCATCGACGACCTGCTCAGCAAGGTGGGCTCCAAGTACGAGCTCGTCCTGGTGAGCGCCAAGCGCGCCCGCCAGATCAACGCGTACTACGCGCAGCTCGGCGAGGGCCTGCTCGAGTACGTCGGTCCGCTCCTCGACACCCACGTCCAGGAGAAGCCGCTCTCGATCGCGCTGCGCGAGATCGACGGTGGCCTGCTCAAGACCGAGCCCGAGACTCCCGACGCCGAGGAGCAGGGCGCCAAGCAGGCCTGACCTGCTGACGGCGTCGAAGCCCATGAGCAACGTCGTCCTGGGTGTAGGCGGCGGCATCGCCGCCTACAAGGGCGCGGAGATCCTGCGCAGGTTCAGCGAGTCCGGCCACCGCGTGCGCGTGGTGCCGACGGCCGCGGCCCTGAAGTTCGTCGGTGCCCCGACCTGGGAGGCGCTGTCGGGACAGCCGGTGAGCACGGACGTTTTCACGTCCGTGCCGGAGGTCCCGCACGTCTCGATCGGTCAGTCCGCCGACCTCGTCGTCGTGGCACCGGCGACCGCCGACCTGCTGGCCAAGGCCGCGCACGGGTTGGCCGACGACCTGCTGACCAACACCTTGCTCACCGCCCGGTGCCCGGTCGTGATGGCACCGGCGATGCACACAGAGATGTGGGAGCACGCGGCGACCCAGGCCAACGTGGCCACGCTGCGGTCGCGCGGCGTGATCGTTCTCGAGCCCGCCGTGGGTCGACTGACCGGCAAGGACACCGGCAAAGGGCGTCTCCCCGACCCGGGCGAGGTCGTCGAGGCCGCACTGGCCGTCCTTGCGCGCGACGAGGCGCGGACGAACGACCTCGGTGACGTGCGCGTCCTGATCAGTGCCGGAGGCACCCGCGAATACCTCGACCCCGTCCGCTACCTCGGCAACCGGTCCTCCGGGCGCCAGGGCATCGCGATCGCCCAGGCCGCCGTGTCCCGAGGAGCGAAGGTCACGCTGGTCGCCGCGAACGTGTCGGTCCCCGTGCCGGCCGGTGTCGACGTCGTCCGGGTCGAGACGACCGCCGAGCTCCACGACGCGATGCTGGAGCGGGCTGGGTCGGCCGACGTGGTGGTGATGGCCGCGGCGCCCGCCGACTTCCGTCCCGCCGCAGTGGCCGCGACCAAGATCAAGAAGGACGACGCCGGGTCGGTCCCGCAGGTCACGCTCGTCCAGAACCCCGACATCCTCCGCGATCTCGTCGAGCGTCGCTCGGGCGCCGCCGCGCCGCTGATCGTCGGCTTCGCCGCCGAGACCGGGGACGACAGCGCGGGCGTCCTCGACCACGCTCGGGCCAAGCTGGCACGCAAGGGCTGCGACTTCCTGGTGCTCAACGACGTGAGCGGAGGCAAGGCGTTCGACCGTGCCGACAACGAGGTCGTCGTCCTCGGCCGCGACGGCAGCGTCGCCGAGGTCCCGTACGGCCCCAAGGTCGCGGTCGCCCACGCGATCTGGGACACGGTCGCCCAGCGTCTGGACAACGGCTGATCGTTCGCCGACCCGCGGTATAGGCTGGGTCGACTCGTCCAACGGCAGCCGAAAGGACACCCTGTGAGCCGCCTGTTCACCTCTGAGTCCGTGACCGAGGGTCACCCGGACAAGATCGCCGACCAGATCAGCGACAGCGTGCTCGACGCACTCCTCGCGCAGGACCCCCAGGCGCGCGTCGCCTGTGAGACGTTCGTGACGACCGGACTCGTTCTCGTCGGTGGAGAGGTGACCACCCGCGCGTACGCCGACATCGCCCGGATCGCGCGCGACCGCGTCCTCGAGATCGGCTACGACTCGTCGACCAAGGGCTTCGACGGCGCATCCTGCGGTGTGACCGTGACGATCGGCCAGCAGTCGCCCGACATCGCCCAGGGCGTGGACCAGGCCTACGAGGAGCGGGCCGAGGGCTCGGCCGACCCGCTCGACCTGCAGGGTGCCGGTGATCAGGGGCTGATGTTCGGCTACGCCACCGACGAGACCCCCGAGCTCATGCCGCTGCCGATCACGATCGCGCACCGGCTCGCGGAGCGGCTGACCGCCGTACGCAAGGACGGCACGGTTCCCTACCTGCGTCCCGACGGCAAGACCCAGGTCACCATCGAGTACGACGACGACCACCGGCCTGTCCGGGTCGACACGGTCGTGGTCTCGACCCAGCACGCCGCCGACATCGACCTCGAGGCGATGCTCACCCCCGACGTCAAGAAGCACGTCGTCGACGCGGTCCTGGACACGTTCGACATCGACCACGCCGACTACCGGCTGCTGGTCAACCCGACCGGTCGCTTCGAGATCGGCGGCCCCATGGGCGACGCCGGCCTGACCGGCCGCAAGATCATCATCGACACCTACGGAGGCATGGCTCGCCACGGTGGCGGCGCCTTCTCCGGCAAGGACCCGAGCAAGGTCGACCGCTCCGCCGCGTACGCGATGCGGTGGGTCGCCAAGAACATCGTGGCGGCCGGACTCGCCAGCCGGGTCGAGTGCCAGGTCGCCTACGCGATCGGCAAGGCGCACCCGGTCGGGTTCTACATCGAGACGTTCGGCACCGAGAAGGTGCGGCTGGAGCGCATCGTCTCCGCCGTCGATGAAGTCTTCGACCTGCGTCCCGCCGCGATCGTGCGCGACCTCGACCTCCTGCGCCCGATCTACGCCAAGACCGCGGCCTACGGTCACTTCGGACGCGAGCTCCCCGAGTTCACCTGGGAGGGGACCGGCCGGGCCGACGCCCTGCGCGCGGCCGCCGGAGTCTGACTGCGGCACACGCCCACGTCCGGACCCCTTGGTAGAACTACCTGGTGACCGAGACGCGCGACGCTCAGCCGGCCCTGGTGGAGGAGACCCCTCCGCCGGGGCCGCGCGCGGCCGACCCACGGTTCGCCGGTGCCGCCGAGCACCTCCCGATCGCGCGCGTGGCGGCAGACGTCAGTCTCGCCCACCTCGACCGCCCGTTCGACTACCTGGTGCCGGCCGACCTGGCCGACGACGCGGTGCCTGGCTGTCGAGTCACCGTCCGCTTCGCCGGCAAGCAGGTGGGCGGCTTCGTCCTCGAGCGAGCGGCCACGACCGAGCACGTCGGCCGTCTGGGCCGACTCGGTCGTGTCCTCTCGCCGGAGGTGGTGCTGCGTCCCGACGTCGTCCGCCTGTGCCGCGAGGTCGCCGACCGCTACGCCGGTGTCTTCGCCGACGTCGTCCGCCTGGCCGTCCCGCCCCGTCATGCCCGCACCGAGAAGAAGGCCCCGCGCGAGGTCGCGATCGAGCCGCTCGGTCCTGCCCAGGACGACGCCTGGGCGGTGTACGAGGGCGGCTCCGACTTCGTCCACGCCCTTGCCGACGGCTCCGGCCCCCGCGCCGTGTGGAACGCTGTGCCGTCCGATCCGCCCGAGCGCGCGCTCGCGCAGGCCGTCGACGCCGTCTTGCGCTCGGGACGCGGGGCGGTGGTCTGTCTCCCCGACGTCTCCGACGTGGTGCGCGCCGATGCCGTCTTCACCGAGGTCCTCGGACCGGGCCGCCATGTGGTCCTCACCGCCGACCTCGGTCCGTCGGCACGCTACGCGGCGTTCCTCGCCCTCGCCCGAGGTCAGGTCCGCGCGGTGGTCGGCACCCGTGCGGCCGCTTTCGCACCCGTGCACGACCTGGGGCTCGTCGCCGTCTGGGACGACGGCGACGACCTGCTCGCCGAGCCACGGGCGCCGTACCCGCACGCCCGTGAGGTCCTGCTGACGCGGGCGTGGGACACCGGGTGCGGAGTGCTCGTCGGAGGCTATGCACGCACGGCCGAGGCCCAGCAGCTCGTCGCCTCCGGGTGGTGCCGCTCTCTCACGGCCCCGATGCGCGAACGGCGTGCGCACTGGGCGCGGATCACCATCGACGCGGGGGCGGGGGCGCTCCAGGCCGCACGGATCCCCGGCGCGGCGTTCGCCGCGGTCCGGTCGGGGCTCGCCGTCGGCCCGGTGCTCGTCCAGGTGCCGCGCGTCGGCTATCGGGCCGCACTCGCGTGCCAGGACTGCCGGACACCGGCCCGGTGCGGGCGCTGCAGCGGACCCCTCGGCCAGGACCGGCCCGGGGACGCCCCCCGCTGCCGGTGGTGCGGCGAGGCGGCCGCCGACTGGTCGTGCCCCACCTGCGGGGGGAGGCGGCTGCGGGCACCGGTGTCGGGGGAGCGGCGTACCGCAGAAGAGCTCGGGCGCGCCTTCCCCGGCGTGCGGGTCCGCAGCTCCGCCGGTGACGCGGTGCTGCGCGAGGTGCCCGACGAGCCGGCGATCGTCGTCGCGACGCCGGGGGCGGAGCCGCGCGCCGAGCGCGGATACGCTGCCGCGCTGCTCCTCGACACCGCCGCCTCCCTCTCCCGACCCGACCTGCGGACGCACGAGGAGTCGCTGCGCCGCTGGCTCAACGCCTCCGCGCTGGTGCGGTCGTCGACCGACGGCGGCCAGGTCGTCGCCGTCGGAGATCCCGGGCTGCCCGTGCTCCAGGCGTTGGTGCGGGCCGATCCCGTCGGCCACGCCGAGCGAGAGCTGGTCGCCCGGATCGAGACCCGGCTCCCGCCCGCGGCCCGGCTCGCAGCCGTCGAGGGCGAGCTGCCCGCCCTCCGCGAGCTCGCGGGTGGACCGTGGCCGGAGCACGCTCAGGTCCTCGGGCCTGTGGAGCTCCGGCCGGCAGGGGAGGACGAGGACCACCCGTGGGGTCGGCTGATCGTGGCAGTGCCCCGTACGGAGGGTGCTGCCCTCGCGCGCCGGTTGCAGGTGGCGCAGTCGGAGCGGGCGGTGCACAAGGCTCGCCCGTACCGCATCGCGATCGATCCCCAGGCTCTCGGCTGACAGGCTGCGGCCCGGTGAGGCGGACCCCGGTGAGCAGGCGGTGTCACGAGTAGTCGGCCACCACCCGTTGCCGCTCGCCATCGACGGTCATCGTGCCGCCGTAGGGCACGATCCACTGGGGACGCGTGTGTCCGAAGGGGATGCCGACGACGACGACCGCCTCCGGGTTGTAGGTCGCGACGGTCGCTGTGACCACGTCTCGCTGGGCGTCGCGGAGGCGTCGACGCTCGTCGGTCGGGGGTCGGTGCTCCAGGTCGGACGTCGGTGGGCGCGCGACGAGGACCGCGTCGACGGCCGAGAGCAGCCCGCGCTCGCCGATCGACCGGAGGATGCGACCCACCGTCTGTGCCGAGGGCAGCTCCTCGGAGGTCTCCACGAGCAGCACACCCCCGTCGAGCACTCTCGGCGGGAAAGGGAATCTGTCGGCGGTGAGGATCCACTCGAGGACCTCCAGGCACCCGCCCCAGGTGCGGCCCGTGACCGAGCGTGCCGGGCCGTGCCAGGTCCACGGCTCCGTGGCCTCGCGCTCGCCGTACGCGGTCAGCGCGGTCGGGTCGTCCCACGGCCTCCCGGTGTCCTCGGACTCCCCGGGTTCGCTGAGCTCGAGGGTGCCGCCGGACAGCAACGCCGCGCGCAACGAGGCCGCGTGGATCGCGTCCACGCCGGGTCCCGCCCCGAGGTGGACCTGCGTCGATCCGCCGTAGAAGCCGGCGACGCCGTTCACCCAGAGCCAGTTGAGGAGATTGGTGTTGTCGCTGTAGCCGAGGAAGGGCTTGGGGTCGGCGCGGGCGAGGGCGGGGTCGAGGTGGCGGACGACCGTGATCTGATCGTCGCCGCCGACCGTGGCGAGGATCGCGCGGATGTCGGGATCGGCGAATGCGGCGTTGATGTCGCTCGCCCGTGCCTCTGCGGAGGAGTCGGCCCGTGTCGTTGCGTACTCGACCGGCTCCAGACCGGTCACCTCGCGCAACCGGACCATCGCCTGCTCGTGGACGGCGGGGAAGTGCGCGGGGGCCGCGAAGGAGGGGGAGAGCACCGCGACACGGTCGCCTTGTCGGGGCTTCGGGGGATGGACGACGGGGTGCGGCTGCTGAGTCATATCTCCACCCCATCACGCCGGTGGCGCGGAGCGACCGGATTTCGGCAGGAGGCGCCCCCTACGCTGGTCCTGTGAGACTCGTCTTCGCCGGGACCCCCGAGGTCGCGCTGCCTGCCCTGGATGCCCTCGTCGAGAGCGACCACGAGGTGGCCGCTGTCGTCACCCGACCCGACGCGCGCGCCGGCCGCGGCCGTACGCTGCGCCCGTCTCCGGTGGCCGCGAGGGCGCTCGACCTCGGGATCGAGGTCCTGCGGCCGCCGCGTCCGAGCGATCCCGACTTCGTGGCGCGCCTGGGCGAGATCGCTCCGGACTGCGCACCCGTCGTCGCCTACGGCGGGCTGATCCCGGCCGACGTGCTCGCGATCCCGCGCCTGGGCTGGGTCAACCTCCATTTCTCCGTCTTGCCCGCCTGGCGTGGAGCCGCACCTGTGCAGCACGCACTCATCGCCGGGGACGAGGTCACGGGCGCGTCGGTGTTCTCGTTGGTCCCCGAGCTCGACGCCGGTCCGGTCTTCGGGCTGCTGACCGAGCGCATCCGGCCCGAGGACACCGCGGGGACGCTGCTGGCGCGGCTGGCCGACGTGGGGTCAGGCCTGCTCGTCGACGTGCTCGACCATCTCGCCCTCGGTGACATCGAGGCGCGCCCCCAGCCGGAGGACGGGCTGTCGTACGCGCCGAAGCTCACCACCGAGGACGCGAGGGTTGACTGGTCCGCGCCCGCCCTCGGGGTCGACCGGCGGATCCGCGGCTGCACTCCCGCCCCGGGCGCGTGGACGACCTACGCCGACGAGCGCCTCAAGGTCGGGCCGGTCACGGTGCTCGACAGCGCCGAGCTGAAGCCGGGCGCGCTCGGTGTCTCGAAGACGGAGGTCCGGGTCGGCACCGGCACCACCGACGTGGTGCTCGGCGACGTCCAGCCGCACGGCAAGAAGGCGATGCCGGCCGCGGACTGGGCGCGAGGCGCCCGTCTCGAGTCGGGGACCCGCCTTGGCTGAGCGCCGCGACCGTCCGCAGACACGCCAGCGCGTCGACCCCACCCGCCGGGTCGCGTGGGAGGTGCTGCGCGCGGTCGAGGAGCAGGACGCCTACGTCAACCTCCTGCTGCCCGGCCTCCTGCGCGAGAACGGCATCACGGGACGGGACGCGGCCTTCACCACCGAGCTGACCCACGGCACGATCCGGAGGTCCCGCACCTATGACGCGGTGCTCGACCGGCTCGCTCCCAAGGGGATCGACGCCCCGGTGCGTGACGTCCTGCGGCTGGGGGTCCACCAGCTCCTCGCCATGCGGGTGCCGAGCCACGCGGCGGTCTCGACCAGCGTCGACCTGACCCGCGCCGTGATCGGGCACCGGCCCGCCTCGTTCGTCAACGCGGTGCTGCGCAAGGTCGCCGCCGCTGACCTGGACACGTGGGTGTCGTGCGTCGCCCCGCCGTACGACGACGACCCGGTCGGCCACCTGGCGGTCGTCCACGCACACCCGCGATGGGTGGTCGAGGCGTTCCGCGATGCGCTCGGCGACGCCGCGCCGGAGGAGCTCGCGGCGCTGCTGGCGGCTGACAACGCACCTCCGCGGGTCACGCTGGTGGCTCGCCCGGGACTCGCCGAGCCCGAAGACCTCGAGGGTCTCGAGGGCGAGGCGGGGGAGTGGTCGCCGTACGCGTTCCGGCTCGCCGGCGGCGACCCGGGCGCCGTGCCTGCCGTGCGCGAGGGTCGGATCGGCGTCCAGGACGAGGGGTCGCAGCTGGTCGCGATCGCCGCCGCGTCGTTCGCCGTCGACGGGGCCGACGAGCACTGGCTCGACCTCTGCGCCGGCCCCGGCGGCAAGGCGGCCCTGCTCGGCGCCATCGCCGGCGGACGTGACGCGCACGTGCTCGCCAACGAGGTCACGCCGCACCGTGCGGAGCTCGTCCGATCGGCCGTGCGGCTGCTCGACAACGTCGATGTGTCGGTCGAGGACGGACGCACGCTGGAGACCGGCACCGCATACGACCGTGTGGTCGTGGACGCGCCCTGCACCGGTCTCGGGGCGCTGCGGCGGCGGCCCGAGGCGCGGTGGCGCCGGCAGCAGTCGGACCTCGACGACCTGACGGTGCTCCAGCGAGACCTGCTGAACCATGCGGTGGACCTTGCGCGACCTGGCGGGGTGGTGACCTACGCGACCTGCTCGCCGCACCGGCGCGAGACCCGCGAGGTCGTGGAGGCCGTGCTCGCCGCACGTGACGACGTCGAGCTCGTCGACGCGACCAGCGTGCTCGCCGGTGTGCCCCACCTCGAGCGTTCGGAGCCGTACGTCCAGCTCTGGCCGCACCTGCACGGGACCGACGCGATGTTCGTCGCGGCCCTGCGCCGCACCCGCTGACCCCTTCCTCTCCGCTCGCGGGTCACCCTCTGGCGCCCGCGGGTCAGTTTCTGGCGTCCGCGGGTCGGTCTCTGGGGTCCGCGGGTCACTCTCCGCGCGGATGGTGACCCGCGAGCGCCAGAGAGTGACCCGCGAGCACGCGGCGGTGACCCGCGAGCGCCAGAGAGTGACCCGCGAGCACGCGGCGGTGACCCGCGAGCGCGCGGCGGTGACCCGCGAGTGCGCGACGGTGACCCGCGAGCGGCAGGGGACGGGGACTCACGTGTCGGGCACATCGGCGGGTCCGGCTAGCCTGACGCCATGGGCCTGCGCATCTCGCCGAGCATCCTCTCCGCCGACTTCGCCAACCTCGAGAGCGAGGTGACGCGGATCGCGAACGCCGACTGGCTGCACGTGGACGTCATGGACAACCACTTCGTCCCCAACCTCACGCTCGGCCTGCCCGTGGTCGAGGCGATCGGCAAGGTCACCGAGACCCCGATCGACGTGCACCTGATGATCGAGGACCCCGACCGCTGGGCGCCTGCGTACGCCGAGGCCGGGGCGGGCAGCGTGACGTTCCACGTCGAGGCGGCGGCCGCGCCCGTACGCCTCGCCCGCGAGCTGCGCGCGCGTGGCGCACGGGCGTCGATGGCGCTCAAGCCCGCCACACCCATCGAGCCGTACGAGGATCTTCTCCCCGAGCTCGACATGGTGCTGCTGATGACCGTCGAGCCGGGATTCGGTGGGCAGGCGTTCCTCGACATCATGCTCCCCAAGATCCGGCGCACCCGGGCGCTGCTGGACAAGCACGGCGGCGACATCTGGCTCCAGGTCGACGGCGGAGTCTCCGCGACGACGATCGAGCGGTGCGCCGAGGCCGGTGCGGACACGTTCGTCGCCGGCTCCGCGGTCTTCGGCGCGGACGACCCGGCGGCGATGGTCGACCAGCTGCGGGAGCAGGCCGCGGCCGCGAACCACCGTCACGCCTGAGGAGCCCCGGCTCACCCCTGGGCGCGTGGCGTACGTCTCACCGACCGGCGGGATGGTGCGGGTGTCGCGGGGCCTCTCGTACACTGGCTCCAGAGCATTGCGTGCTCCGGGGTCGGTGTAATTCCGAGCCGGCGGTAACAGTCCGCGACCCAGAAGCCTCCGGGCGACTGGTTGACCTGGTGGAACTCCAGGACCGACGGTGAAAGTCCGGATGGGAGGATCACGCAGACACCTCTGACGTGGGACCCGTGGGTCCGCACGCAGAGGCGTCCGTTCGACGACCCCGGAGCCCGCGTCAGTAGACGAGAGGGCGGACCGGTGGCAGACGATCACGAGCAAACGGCGATGCGGCGCGCGCTCGCCGCCGCCCGAGACGCGGTGCACACGGCGCTGCCCAACCCGCGCGTGGGCTGCGTGATCCTGGACCCGTCCGGAGCCGTCATCGCCGTGGGCGCCCACCGAGGTGCGGGGACGCCGCACGCCGAGGTCGATGCGCTGACGCACGCCGGTGAGGCGGCTCGCGGGGCGACGGTCGTCGTCACGCAGGAGCCGTGCAATCACACCGGCCGCACGGGTCCGTGCTCGGAGGCGCTGATCGCCGCAGGGGTCGTCAGGGTGGTCTACGGGATGGACGACCCGAATCCGATCGGTGCCGGCGGTGCCGATCGGCTCCGTACGGCGGGCGTCGACGTCGAGGGCGGAGTGCTGGCCCACGAGGCTGAGGCGCTGAACACAGCGTGGGCCCACGCCGTACGCACCGGCCGGCCGTTCGTGACCTGGAAGTTCGCCGCGACCCTCGACGGGCGCAGCGCTGCCGCCGACGGCACCAGCCGGTGGATCACCGGGTCGGCCGCGCGTCTGGACGTGCAGCGTCTGCGCAGCGTGTGCGACGCGATCGTCGTCGGCACGGGGACCGTGATCACCGACGACCCGCGACTCACCCTCCGCGACGACGAGGACGCGCCCCTGCCGTACGACGAGCAGCCGGCGCGGGTCGTGATCGGTGAGCGCTCCGTCCCGGCCGACGCGCGAGTCCGCGACGACGAGGCACCGTTCCTGCACCTGCGGACCCGCGACGTCGACGACGCCATGGCTGCGCTCGCCGAGCGGGAGATCCGCCACGTGTGGCTCGAGGGCGGCCCGGTGCTCGCCGGTGCGTTCATCGCTGCTGGACTCGTCGACGAGGTGGTGGCCTACCTCGCACCCGCCCTCCTCGGCGCCGGCCCGAACGCCCTGCGGGGGACCGGCATCGACACGATCGCGGACACCGTACGGCTCGACGTCACCGACATCACCCGAATCGGCCCCGACCTGAGGCTGACCGCCCGCCCTCAGCGGGCCGGATCCACCCGGAAAGTAGGCGCCTGATGTTCACAGGAATCGTCGAGGAGCTCGGCAGCGTCGCCGGCATCGAGGAGCAGGACGACGCGATCCGGCTCACCCTCCGCGGTCCGCTGGTGGTCTCCGACGCCGGCCACGGCGACTCGATCGCCGTCAACGGCTGCTGCCTGACCGTGACCGACCAGGATGCCGACACCTTCACCGTGGACGTGATGAAGGAGTCGCTCGACAAGACCTCGCTCGGTGCGCTGGCGGTCGGCGACCCGGTGAACCTCGAGCGTGCGATGCGAGCCGACGGACGCTTCGGCGGTCACGTGGTCCAGGGACACGTCGACGGTACCGGGACCATCGCGTCGCGGACGGCGAGCGAGCACTGGGAGGTCGTCGCGGTCGCCTATCCCCGCGAGCTCGGTCGCTACCTCGTTCCTAAGGGCTCCGTCACCGTCGACGGCACGTCGCTCACGGTCGTCGACGTCGACGACGAGACCTTCACGATCTCGCTGATCCCGACCACGCTGGCGGCGACGACGCTCGGCACGAAGCAGCCGGGCGACCCGGTGAACCTCGAGGTCGACGTGCTCGCGAAGTACGTCGAGCGTCTGCTCGTCTCTGGCCGCGCGACCGAGGGGGAACCGCGCTCATGAGCGTCCTCATCGACCTCTACGACGCCCACCTGACGATCGGCGGGCACCCGATCGCGTGGCGCGAGATCGCGGGCAACGGGTTCGGGCTGGCGTCCGCGATCGGGGGCATGCGCCGCAAGGTCTGGGCGTGGCCGGTCGGGATCGTCGGCAACGTGCTGCTGTTCACCGTGTTCCTCGGGACCGCGCTCGGCGGCTACGGTGCGCCGCTCTTCGGGCAGGCCGCGCGCCAGGTGTTCTTCGTCGCCGTCTCGGTCTACGGCTGGTACCGCTGGCGGAGCAGCCGGACCGAGCCCGATGCGCCGGCCGTGGTCCCGCGCTGGGCGACCCGCCGCGAGCGGACGGCGTACCTGCTCGCCGGCGCGATCGCCGTCGTCTTCTGCGCGTGGCTGTTCACCCAGATCGGCGCCGGCTGGCCGGCTCCGGGCTGGTACTACGTCGCCGACGCGTGGATCTTCGTCGGCTCCATCCTCGCCACCTTCGCGATGGCCCGAGGGTGGGTGGACTTCTGGCTCGTGTGGATCGCCGTCGACCTGGTCGGCGTCCCCGAGCTCATCTATTTCCAGTACTACCCGTCGGCGGTGCTCTACGCGGTCTACGCGGGCTTCGTCGTCTGGGGCTTCGTGGTGTGGCGGCGGGCGGCACGCGACGAGGCACCGAGGATCGACGACCCGCGAGCGGAGGCGGTGGCATGAGGACTGCGGCGAAGCAGGATCCCGACCCGTACGAGGCGCTGGACGCCGTACGCCTGGACACGGTCGAGCGGGCGGTCGCCGACATCGCGGCCGGCAAGGCGGTCGTGGTCGTGGACGACCCGGGACGCGAGAACGAGGGCGACCTGATCTTCGCGGCCAGCAAGGCGACCCCGGCGCTGATGGGGCTCATGGTCCGCTACTCCAGCGGGTACGTGTGCGCGCCGGTGACCGGCGAGATCCTCGACCGGCTCGGGATCGCGCTGATGACGCCGCACAACCGCGACCGGCTCAAGACGGCGTACACGATCTCCGTCGACGCCCGCGACGGCGTGACCACCGGCATCTCTGCCGCCGACCGGGCACGCACCGTCAGAGTCCTCGCCGACTCCGCGACCGAGCCGCGTGAGCTCGTGCAGCCCGGCCACATCCTTCCGCTGCGCGCCAAGCCCGGCGGCGTCCTGGCGCGAGCCGGGCACACGGAGGCGGCGGTCGACCTCACCCGCCTCGCGGGCCTGACACCTGCCGGTGTCATCGGCGAGCTCATCAACGACGACGGCAGCCTGATGCGGGCGCCGCGCCTGCGGGAGTTCGCCGACGAGCACGACCTGGCGATGATCTCGATCGAGGACCTCATCACCTACCGCCGGCGGCACGAGTCGCAGATGGCGCGGGAGGTCGAGACGCGTCTGCCCACCGAGTTCGGCACGTTCACCGCGTACGGCTACCGCAACGTCGTCGACGGCAACGAGCAGGTCGCGCTGGTCCACGGCGACCTGGGTGACGGGAACGACGTGCTGGTCCGGGTCCACTCCGAGTGCCTGACCGGGGACGTGCTGGGGTCCCAGCGCTGCGACTGCGGCCCGCAGCTGCAGGCGTCGATGGCCGCAGTGACCGAGCACGGTGCCGGCGTCATCGTCTATCTGCGGGGGCACGAGGGACGGGGGATCGGACTGCTCGCCAAGCTGCGGGCGTACGCGCTCCAGGACGACGGTCAGGACACCGTCGACGCCAACCTGGCGCTCGGGCTGCCCATCGACGCCCGGCACTACGCCGACGGAGCGCAGATCCTGCGCGACCTGGGCGTGTCCTCGGTGCGGCTGCTCACCAACAACCCGGACAAGGTCGCGGCGCTGGAGCGCTTCGGGGTCGCCGTCACCGAGCGTGTCCCGCTGGCGATCAACCCGACCGAGGACAACCTGCGCTATCTGCAGACCAAAGCCGAGCGGATGGGACACCACCTTCCGGACCTGGTCGAGATCGAGGAGAAGGCTGCCGACATGGAGGAGAACGCACGATGAGCGGACAGGGGTCGCCCGACCTGAGCAGCGCCGACGGACACGGCCTGAAGATCGCGATCGTCGCGTCGTCGTGGCACACCGTGGTGATGGACGGACTGATCGCCGGCGCGAAGGACGCGCTCTCGGCGATGGGCTGCGCCGAGCCTGTCCTCGTACGGGTTCCCGGCTCGTTCGAGCTCCCACCCGTCGTCCAGGCCTACGCCCGCAGCGGGTACGACGCGGTCGTCGCGCTCGGCGTCGTGATCCGAGGTGGCACGCCGCACTTCGACTACGTCTGCCAGGCCGCGACGGACGGCCTGTCCCGTGTCGCCCTCGAGACCGGGGTCCCGGTCGGGTTCGGCTTGCTGACCTGTGACGACGAGGCGCAGGCGCTGGACCGTGCCGGCCTGCCCCACAGCAGGGAGGACAAGGGTCGGGAGGCGGCGCAGGCAGCCGTCGCGACGGCGCGCGTCCTCGCCTCGGTACGCTAGGCCTCGATGAAGACCTTCGACGCACTCTTCGCCGAGCTGAGCGACAAGGCGGTGAACCGCCCCGAGGGCTCGCGCACCGTCGTCGAGCTCGACGGCGGCGTGCACACGATCGGCAAGAAGCTGGTCGAAGAAGCCGCCGAGTCGTGGATGGCGGCTGAGCACGAGACCCGTGAGCGGACGGCCGAGGAGATCAGCCAGCTGCTCTACCACGTGCAGGTGATGATGCTCGCCAAGGGACTGACGCTGGACGACGTCTACGCGCATCTGTGACGGGCAAGCTGCCACGTCACCCTTGCCCGTGCCTTCGCCTGCAGACGACCGCCGTGCCTCCGGGTCCGGCGAGCACCAGAACCGATCGGGAAGACCGCCATGTTGAGAGTCGCCGTACCCAACAAGGGCTCGCTGTCCGAGTCCGCCGCCCAGATGCTCGTCGAGGCGGGATACCGCCAGCGCCGCAGCACCAGGGACCTCGTCACCCTCGACGTCGACAACGACGTGGAGTTCTTCTACCTCCGTCCGCGTGACATCGCGATCTACGTCGGCGAGGGCACGCTCGACGTCGGAGTCACGGGCCGCGACCTGCTCCTCGACTCCGGGGCGGCAGCCGACGAGGTGGTGTCGTTGGGCTTCGGCGGATCCAGCTTCCACTTCGCAGCACCGCTGGGTCAGCTGCCGAGCCTCGATGCGATCGGCGGTCGCACCATCGCCACCTCGTACCCGGGCATCGTGCGCGCCTGGCTGGAGGAACGAGGACTCGACGCCAAGGTCATCCGCCTCGACGGTGCGGTCGAGTCGTCGGTACGCCTCGGCGTGGCCGACGTGATCGCCGACGTGGTCGAGACCGGTTCGACCCTGCGACAGGCGGGCCTCGAGGTGGTCGGTGAGCCGATCCTCACCTCCGAGGCCGTCGTCATCCGTCCGAAGGACCGCCCGGAGCCGGACGGCTTCGCGGTGTTCGAGCGTCGTCTCCAGGGCGTCCTGGTCGCCCGGTCGTACGTGATGATGGACTACGACATCCGGGTCGAGCAGGTCGAGGCCGCCGTGGCGCTCACCCCCGGGATCGAGTCGCCGACGGTGTCGCCGCTTCATCGCGAAGGGTGGGTCGCGGTCCGTTCGATGGTGCGTCGCGACGCTGCCCAGAAGGTCATGGACGAGCTGTGGACCCTCGGCGCACGCGGCACGCTCGTCACCGACATCCTGGCGTGCCGGCTGTGAGCGGCGAGACGTCCGGCGCGGCGGCTGACGGTCGACGGGTGTTCCGACCTGTCGGACCCCGCGTCGTCGGGATCGTGGCCATCGTGTGCCTGTGGGTGCTGTTCTTCGCGATCGCGCTGACCCTGCCCGCCGAGGTCCGCGCGCAGTTCACCTGGCCGCAGACGGCGACGCTAGCCCTGTTCCTTCTGGCGTTCGACGCCGCGATGTGGGGGATCGGGCGCAGTCGCGTGATCGCCGACAACGACGGGCTGCACGTCCGCAACGGCTATCGGAACCACGACCTCCGGTGGTCGGAGATCGTCGATGTCGCCTACTCGTCCGGTGCCCCGTGGCCCGTGCTGGCGACCCGGGACGACCGGCGCATCATGATGATGGGCATCCCGGCGTCGGACGGCCCGCGGGCACGGGACGCGGTCTGGTACCTGCGCGAGCGGATCCTCGACGCCGGGCGCTGAGCCGCCGACGCTCACGCGAACGCACCGGTGAGGGCGACCTGCGACGGCTACTCGATGCCGTGCCGTCGCAGGATGTCCTCGATCTCGGCGAGGTCGTCGTCCTGCGCCGTGGCGCCGCTCTTCTTCGGGCTGCCCTTCTTCCGGCGCGTGCTCGGCGCGGCCCCCACCGCCGGGGCGTCCCTCGTGGGCGCACCGCCCTCGACGGCACGACTCTTGCCGCGGCCCCGCGACCCCGCGACGATCAACAGCACCGCGACGATCGCGAGGGCGATGCCGAGCCAGACGGAGGGCCGGAAGACGAACCCGGCCGCCCAGTCGGCGACGGCGGACCCGATGCGTACGACGAGCTTGAGCGCCCCTACGAGCCAGAGCGCCCATGGCACCAGCGCCCATCCGACGCGCCGGACCACGGCGGCACGGTCGCCTGCCTTCCACGCCCGCCACGCGAAGAAGACGGCGATCGCGGACAGCAGGGCTGCCCAGGGGAGCAGGGTGACGGCATCGGCGGTCATGCCCCCAGTCTGCCGCACCGACCTCGGAGCAGGCGCGGTCGTGCCCACCGGTTAGCGTGGTGGGTGTGGCATCTCTGGCTGAACCCGCGTTCCCGGGCGACGACGGCTCGGTCGATCCGGGCCTCGCTGCGGCGTTGACGGCGTATGACGCCGAGGGTGACCTCGGGCCTGTCCTGGTCGCCCTCGCCCGCGCCCGGGTGCTGGTCCCGGTCGTCGCCGTACGGGGTGAGACGGCCACCGACGGCGACAAGGAAGCCGACATGGCGACGGTCATGCTCACGGGGGCGGACGGCCGCAAGGGTCTCCTCGCGTTCAGCGCGCTCGAGACCCTCCGGCGCTGGCGCCCCGAGGCGCGTCCGGTGCCGGTGTGGGCCCGCGAGGCGGCACGCGCCGCGCTCGCAGAGGGCGCCACGGCGCTGCTTCTCGACCTCGCCGGGACCGTGCCGGTGGTGGTGGAGACCGACGACCTCGAGCACCTCGCCGCCGGCGACGAGCTGGTCCTGGTCGGCGGCTCGTGGGGCTGGACCCGGCACTCCTAGCCCGACCGGGTCCCTGGCCTCAGCCCGCGGCGCCGGCGACCTTCCACTCGATCTTCTTGTCGTCACGCACACGGATGTCGACCGTCCCGGACACACCCGTCGAGAGCGTGAGGCGGCAGGTGGCGGTGACGCCGGGCTCCCGCTTGAGCGAGCTGGGGCACGTGACGGACTTCACCGTGGTCCCTTCGACCTGGCGCTCGTACCCTGTCCTGATGCGTTGCTCGAGGCGGTCGGCGTCGATCGGCTCGCTCCCGCAGGCGGAGAGCAGGGCGGCTGCGCCGCAGGCGGCCACGACACGCAGGGGGATCCTCACGACTGCTCCTCGGTCATGTCCCGGGGAGGGCCGGGGACGCGCGGAAGCCTAACAAATCTGTCGCAGGCTCTGACCCTGGACGGTGGTGCTCGGCACGATCCCCGTCGGATTTCGGTCGGTTCGGACCGTCTGCTACTGTGGGCCGTCGAAGTGGAGACCACTCCCACCTGGGCGATCTTCGGATCGTCGGGTTCTTCGTCACCGAGACGTCCTCCGGACCGTCGAGGAGACAGCGCGCATCTCATGCGTGGGGACCCTGGCCTTCGCTTCGCAAGCGAAGGCCATTTTTTCGTTCACGGTGGTCGTCGCACGACGAACCGACCGGTACGAACTCAGGAGGACCCATCACCACAGAACTGCGCGTCAACGACCGCATTCGCGCCAACGAGGTGCGTCTCGTCGGACCCAACGGCGAACAGGTCGGCATCGTCCGACTCGACGATGCCCTGCGGCTGGCTCAGGAGTCCGACCTCGACCTGGTCGAGGTCGCTCCGACGGCCCGCCCGCCGGTCTGCCGCCTGATGGACTACGGCAAGTTCAAGTACGAGACCGCCCAGAAGGCACGCGAGTCCCGGCGCAACCAGACGCACACCATCATCAAAGAGATGAAGCTGCGCCCCAAGATCGACCAGCACGACTACGACACCAAGAAGGGTCACGTCGAGCGGTTCCTCAAGCAGGGCGACAAGGTCAAGATCACGATCATGTTCCGCGGTCGCGAGCAGAGCCGGCCCGAGCTCGGCTTCCGTCTCCTCCAGCGCCTCGCCGGCGACATCGAGGAGCTCGGCTTCGTCGAGGCGTCCCCTCGTCAGGACGGCCGCAACATGACGATGGTCGTGGCACCGCACAAGAAGAAGTCCGAAGCCCGTGTGGAGGCCAAGGAGGCGAAGGATCGTCTCGCAGCCGAGCGGGCAGCCGAGCGCGACGCCGACCGAGAGTTCGACAAGGCGCAGCGTGACGCGAGCGAGCAGCCTGTGTCGGCCAAGAAGCCGCGCAAGCGCTCGGAGAACATCGACCCCGACATGGAGGCATGAGATGCCGAAGATGAAGCGCAACTCGGGCATGAAGAAGCGCGTCAAGGTGACGGGCACCGGCAAGCTCGTGCACAAGCACGGCCGTCGTCGTACCCACCTGATGCAGAAGTCCAACACGGCGCGCACCCGCCTCGAGAGCGGCGACCAGCCGATCGCGAAGGCTGACGTCCCCCGCGTGAAGAAGATGCTCGGCCTCTGAGCCGAGACCTCGCACGCCGCACCCGAGTCACACCGAACGAGGAGTAACCCATGGCACGCGTCAAGCGTTCCGTCAACGCAGCCAAGAAGCGCCGCGAGACGCTGGAGCGCGCATCCGGCTACCGCGGACAGCGTTCGCGCCTGTACCGCAAGGCCAAGGAGCAGGTCACCCACTCGCTGGTCTACAGCTACCGTGACCGCCGCGCCAAGAAGGGCGACTTCCGTCGCCTCTGGATCACCCGCATCAACGCCGGTGTCCGTCAGCACGGCCTGACCTACAACCGCTTCATCCAGGGTCTTCGCCTGGCCGGCATCGAGGTCGACCGCAAGATCCTCGCCGACCTGGCGATCAGCGATCCGGGCGCCTTCGCGGCTCTGGTCGAGTCGGCGAAGGCCAGCCTCCCCGACGACGTCAACAAGCCGAAGGACGCCGCGGCCTGATTCAGGCTTCTGCGTACGCAACGTGGCGAGTCCCGAGCACGTCCTCACCCCCCGTACGGGGAGGGTGAAGGCTGCCCGCAGGCTCGCCACGCGGCGTTTCCGGGAGAAGGAGCGGGCCTTCCTCGCCGAGGGGCCGCAGGCCGTCCGCGAGGCGCTCGACGCCGGGACGCGAGAGGCCGGCCAGGTCCGCGAGGTCTACGCGACCCCGGACGTCACCGCCCGCTACCCCGAGCTGGTCGCAGCTGCGGGATCCCGCTGGCAGGTCGTCGACGACCAGGTGGTCGCGGCGATCAGCGAGACGGTGTCGCCGCAGGGCGTGGTCGCGGTCTGTGACTACCTCGACGTCCCGCTCTCCTCGGTGCTCGAGCGTTCCCCGCGCCTGGTCGCGGTCTGCGCGGAGGTTCGCGACCCCGGCAACGCCGGCGCGGTCGTACGGTGCGCGGACGCCGCTGGTGCCGACGCGGTGATCCTGCTGGGCGACTCGGTCGACCCCTACAATCCCAAGGCGGTCCGCGCCAGCGTCGGCAGCCTCTTCCACCTCGACGTGGTGGTGGAGCGCGACACGGCCGCGGCCGTGTCGGCGCTGCAGGCCGTCGGACTCCGAGTCCTCGCCGCAGACGGGGTCGCCGACGTCGATCTCTTCGCCGCCGAGCAGAGCGGCCTGCTCGACGGCCCGACGGCGTGGCTGTTCGGCAACGAGGCTTGGGGGCTGCCCGCCGCCACCCGCGCGCTCGCCGACACGGTCGTCGCGGTGCCGATCTTCGGCCGCGCCGAGAGCCTCAACCTGGCCACCGCCGCCGCGGTCTGCCTGTACGCCTCCGCCCGCGCCGGTCGTACGACCCCGGCCGAGGGACGGCGGCCATGATCGACGTCGACCTGCTTCCCGACGGGGTCGTGCTCGCCGACGCCGACGGCACGGTGTTCCGTGTCAACGCGGCGGCGTCCCGGATGCTCCAGCGCAGCGCCGAGGAGCTGATCGGGCTCCACCTCTCCGACGCCCTCCCGCTCGACGACCTGGCCGGCAACTGCTGGTTCGACTGCATGCGCCCCTACACCGGGCTGTCGACGCGCACCCGGCTCTCGGAGTCCAGCTGGCACACCCAGTCCGGGGTCGAGATCCTCGTGACCGCGACGCTCCACCGCGACGCCCCGCGCCAGCCCGTCCGCGAGGTCGTCGTGTGCCTGCGCACCGCGAAGGCACGAGCCCACCGTGACCGCGCACGATCCGACCTCGTCGCGACGGTGGCCCACGAGCTGCGCTCGCCGTTGACCGGCGTCAAGGGGTTCACGGCCACGCTCCTCAACAACTGGGACCGCTTCTCAGACGAGCAGCGTCAGCTGATGCTCGAGACCGTCGACTCCGACGCCGACCGCCTCTCGCGTCTGATCACCGACCTTCTCGACGCCGCACGGATCGACTCCGGGCGGCTCACGCTGCGCCCGCAGCCGGTCGACCTGGCCGAGGAGACACGACGGATCCTGGAGAACGTCGCGGCCGGGAGCGGCCTCACGCTCGAGGTGACCGCCGACGAGGACCTGCCCAAGGTGTGGGTCGACCCCGACCGGTTCGCGCAGGTCGTGACCAACCTGGTGGAGAACGCCCAGCGGCACGGGATGGGTGTCCGAGAGATCGTCGTGAGGCGCCCGTCGCGCTTCCCCGACGGAGTGGCGTTCGAGATCTTCGACTTCGGACCCGGGATCCCCGAGGAGATCCGCGCGCGGATGTTCACCCGCTTCTGGCGCTCGGGCGACCGGGGCGGCACGGGCCTCGGCCTCTACATCGTCAAGGGCGTGGTCGACGCCCACGGGGGCGAGATCGAGGTCTGCGACGGTGACAAGGGAGGCGCGTGCGTGGGGGTCTGGTTCCCCGAGAACGTGCCCGAGGTGCTCCGCGACGGCCCGCGGGGATAACGGGTTCGACAACCTCCCTAGACTTGACCAGACGGGACGACGCAGGAGCCGAGGACGTGTTCGGTGCCGCGCGAGCAGCGCCGGGGCCGACGTCCCGTGCCGAAGAAAGGTGACCATGTCCGGACCCAACAGCGACTACGACCCGGTCGAGGTCTCGCCGCTGCAGCCTGAGGAGGTCGCGGCGATGCGTGACGCGGCTCTCGCTGCGGTCGCGGCCGCAGACTCGCTCGAGGCGCTCAAGCAGGTGCGCCTCGACCACGCCGGAGACCGTTCGCCGCTGGCGCTCGCCAACCGCGAGATCGGCGCGCTCCCGCCGCAGGCCCGCAAGGACGCCGGCATGCGTGTCGGCCAGGCCCGCAAGGCCCTCGCGGAGGCGATCGCCGAGCGTACGGCCGTGCTCGAGGTCGAGGCCGAGGCGCGCATGCTCGCCGAGGAGACGGTCGACGTCACGCTGCCGACCGACCGAGAGCCCGTCGGTGCGCGTCACCCGTTGACGACCATCCAGGAGCGCGTCGCCGACATCTTCGTGGCGATGGGCTGGGAGGTTGCCGAGGGACCCGAGGTCGAGGCCGAGTGGCTCAACTTCGACGCGCTCAACCTGGGACCGGACCACCCCGCTCGTACGATGCAGGACACGTTCTGGGTCGCCCCGCACAAGGCCGCGATGGTGCTGCGCACGCACACCTCGCCCGTGCAGGCGCGGACCATGCTCACCCGGAAGCCGCCGATCTACGTCGTGGTGCCGGGGCGGGTCTTCCGCACCGACGAGCTCGACGCCACGCACTCGCCGGTGTTCCACCAGGTCGAGGGCCTCGCGATCGACGAGGGTCTGTCGATGGCCCACCTCAAGGGCACCCTCGACCACTTCGCGCAGGCGATCTACGGCGAGGGCATGACGACGCGGTTCCGTCCTTCCTACTTCCCGTTCACCGAGCCGAGCGCCGAGATGGACCTGCTCTGCTACGTCTGCCACAACGATCCCGCCACGGTCGCCGACTGCCGGACGTGCAAGGGCGAGGGCTGGGTCGAGTGGGGCGGCTGCGGCGTCGTGAACCCGCGGGTGCTGATCGCCAACGGCGTGGACCCCGAGCGCTACACCGGCTTCGCCTTCGGGATCGGGCTCGACCGGACGATCACCGGCCGGTACGACATCGCCGACCTGCGCGACCTGTTCGACGGAGACGTCCGGTTCACCGAACCGTTCGGAGTGGAGATCTGATGCGCGTCCCAGTCTCGTGGCTGAGGGAGTACGCCGACCTGCCGATCGACCTGAGCACTGCCGCACTGGCCGACCGGCTCACCATGCTCGACCTCAAGCTCGAGGAGATCGACGCCGTCGGCGCCGACATCTCGGGTCCGATCGTCGTCGGTCGGGTGCTGTCGGCCGAGCCCGAGCCGCAGAAGAACGGCAAGACGATCAACTGGTGCTCGGTCGACGTCGGCCCGGACCACAACGCCGCCGACGGCGCGCCCCGTGGCATCGTCTGCGGCGCCCACAACTTCGGTCCCGGTGACCTGGTCGTCGTCGCCCTCCCGGGGTCGGTGCTGCCCGGACCGTTCGCGATCAGCTCGCGCAAGACGTACGGCCACGTCTCGGACGGCATGATCTGCTCGGGTGCCGAGCTGGGGACGGCGGGTGACCCCGACGGGATCATCGTGCTGCCCGAGGGTTCCGCCGAGGTCGGTGACGACGCGATCGCGCTGCTCGGCCTCCGCGAGGACGTGCTCGACCTGGAGGTCAACCCCGACCGTGCGTACGCGCTGTCGTTGCGTGGCGTCGCCCGTGACGCCGCGATGGGCTACGAGGTCGGCTTCCGCGACCCGGCGGCGATCGAGGTCCCGAGCGACGGGTCCGACGCGTACCCGGTCGTCGTCGAGGACCCGCTCGCCTGTCCGGTCTTCGTCACCCGGACGGTCACGGGTTTCGACCCGACGCGGCCCACCCCTCGCTGGATGGCACGCCGGCTGGAGCTGATGGGCATGCGTCCCATCTCGCTGGCGGTCGACGTCACCAACTACGTCATGCTCGAGCTGGGTCAGCCGATCCACGGCTACGACCGCAGCGCGTTGACGGGTCCGATCACCGTGCGCCGCGGACGTCCGGGGGAGAAGGTCACGACCCTCGACGACGTGGTGCGCGACGTGACGCCGGACGACCTGTTGATCACCGACGACTCCGGCCCGATCGGTCTGGCCGGGGTGATGGGTGGTCAGACGACAGAGCTCGCTGCCGGCACGACGGACATCGTCATCGAGGCGGCGCACTTCGACCCCCCGACGATCGCGCGCACGGCCCGGCTGCAGCGCCTCGGCAGCGAGGCGTCCCGTCGGTTCGAGCGCGGGGTCGACCCGGCACTGCCGCCGTACGCCGCCCAGCGGGTGGCCGAGCTGCTCGTGGAGCACGGCGGAGGTCGGATCTCCGACGGCCTCACATCGGTCGGGACGCCGCCTGCAGCGCCCCAGATCTCGCTCGCCGACGATCTTCCGGCCCGGATCTCCGGTGTCGACGTCGATGCCGAGACGGCGGTGCGTGCCCTAGAGGCCAACGCGTGCACGGTCGAGCACGAGGCGGGCACCCTCCACGTCGTGCCACCCTCGTGGCGCCTGGACCTCACCGACCCGTACGACGTCGTGGAGGAGGTGCTGCGCTACGTGGGCTATGACAAGGTCCCGTCCGTGCTGCCGCACGCCCCGGCCGGCCGCGGGCTGAGCACCCAGCAGCGTCTGCGACGGCGTGCTGGGCTGGTGCTCGCCGGAGCCGGTTACGTCGAGGTCAAGACGTTCCCGTTCGCGGGGCCTGCTGACTTCGACCAGCTCGGCATCCCCGAGGACGATCCTCGGCGCGACCAGGTCCTCCTCGAGAACCCGCTCTCCGCGGAGGAGCCCGGCCTGACGACCACCCTGATGACGGGCGCCATGAAGGCCCTCGCCCTCAACGTCGGGCGCGGGCACGACGACGTGGCGATCTTCGAGACCGGCCGCGTCTTCCTGCCCAAGGAGTCCGCACCGGAGGCCCCGGTCTACGGCGTCGACCGGGCGCCGAGCGCGGAGGAGTACGCCGCCTTCGACGAGGCTCTGCCCGACCAGCCTCTGCACCTGGTGCTGGCGGCGACCGGTCGTCGCGAGCGGGCCGGCTGGTGGGGGGACGGCCGTCGCGTGCAGTGGGCCGACGCCGTCGAGGCCGTCCGCCGCGTGGCGTCCGCGGTGCACGTCGACCTGGCGGTCGGCGGCGGTGAGGTGCCTGCGCCATGGCACCCCGGCCGTACGGCTGTCCTGCGCGTCGACGGTGCGCCGGTCGGGTTCGCCGGGGAGCTGCACCCCCGTGTCTGTCGCGCCTACGGCGTCCCGGCCCGCACCGTCGCGGCCGAGGTCGATCTCGACGCGATCCTGGGTGCGGCGCCGGAGCTCGGCCCGCGGCCCTCCTTCTCGACGTATCCCGTCGCCAAGGAGGACGTGGCCCTCGTCGTCGCGGAGTCCGTCCCCAGCCAGGACGTGGCCGACGCCCTCCTCGAGGGTGGCGGCGACCTGGTGGAGTCGGTGCGACTCTTCGACGTCTACACCGGCGAGCAGGTGCCCGCGGGGCACAAGTCCCTGGCCTTCGCGCTGCGGATGCGGGCGCCCGAGCGCACGCTGACCGAGGCCGAGACGGCGACCGTACGAGACGCGGCCGTTGCCCGCGCCGGCGAGGTCACCGGAGCGGTTCAGCGCACCTGACGGGAGAGGGGTGGGGCCGGACGACTGGCACCACCCCCACCCCGCCTTGCAGGACCTTGCAGTCGACTGCAAGACTATGCACATGGCTTCCCTCACGATCGCCGTCGCAGGAGCGAGCGGGTACGCCGGTGGCGAGGTCCTCCGGCTGCTCCTCGCCCATCCCGAGGTCGAGATCGGGGCCCTCACCGCCGGATCGAGCGCCGGGACCGCGCTCGGTGCCCACCACCCGCACCTGACCCCGCTCGCCGGACGCACGCTCGTTGACACCACGCCTGAGACCCTCGCCGGTCACGACGTCGTGTTCCTCGGCCTCCCGCACGGCGCGTCCGCCGCGCTCGCGGGGGAGCTGGGCGACGACGTCCTCGTGGTCGACTGCGGCGCCGACTTCCGGCTGGACGACCCCGACGAGTGGACCGCGTTCTACGGCGGCGAGCACGCCGGCACGTGGCCGTACGGCCTGCCCGAGCTTCCCGGTCAGCGCGACCGGCTGGCGGGCGCACGTCGGATCGCCGCGCCGGGCTGCTTCCCGGCCGTCACTACGCTCAGCATCCTGCCGGCGGTCGCCGAGAGCCTTGTCGAGCCCGAGGTGGTCGTTGTCGCGGCCACGGGTACCTCGGGCGCGGGCAGGTCGCTCAAGCCGCACCTCCTGGGATCGGAGGTGATGGGGCAGGCCTCGGTCTACGGCGTCGGGGGAGTTCACCGGCACACGCCGGAGATCGAGCAGAATCTGCGGCGCGCCGGTGCCGCCGACGCACGCGTCTCCTTCACTCCCGTCCTCGCCCCGATGTCGCGGGGGATCCTCGCCACGGCGAGCGCTCCGCTAGCAGCGGGAGTCGACGTCGACGCGGTCCGGGTGGCGTACGAGAAGGCCTACGCCGACGAGCCCTTCGTCCACCTGCTCCCCGAGGGGCAGTGGCCGGCCACCAAGGCCGTGCTCGGGTCCAACAGCGTCCACGTCCAGGTCGCGGTCGACACCAGGGTCGGGAGGGTCGTCGCGGTCGGGGCGATCGACAACCTGACCAAGGGGACGGCCGGCACGGCGATCCAGTCCATGAACCTCGCGCTCGGGCTTCCCGAGACGCTCGGTCTGCCGGTCGTCGGGGTGGCGCCGTGAGCGTGACCGCACCTCAAGGCTTCCGTGCCGCCGGCGTCGTCGCCGGTCTCAAGTCGACCGGTGAGCCCGACATCGCCGTCGTGGTCAACGACGGCCCTCGCGCCGGTGCCGCCGCCGTCTTCACGGCCAACCGCTGCAAGGCCAACCCCGTCCTCTGGAGCGAGCAGGCGATCAAGGCCGGGAGCGCCCGTGCGGTCGTCATCAACTCCGGGGGAGCCAACTGCTACACCGGGACGGAAGGGTTCGCGACGACCCACCTGACCGCCGAGACGGCCGCCGGGCTGCTCGGGATCGCGCCGATCGAGGTCCAGGTGGCCTCGACCGGCCTGATCGGTCTGCTCAACGACCGCGACGACCTGCTCGCCGGGGTCCGGACGGCCGTCGCGTCCCTCGACGCCGAGGCCGGGCCCGACGCGGCGCGGGCGATCATGACGACCGACACCCGCCCGAAGCAGGTCGTGCTCGAGGGTGCGGGATACACCTTCGGAGCGATGGCCAAGGGCGCAGGCATGCTCGCCCCGTCTCTGGCGACGATGCTCGTCGTCATCACCACCGACGCCGTCCTGAGCTCCGAGGAGTGCGACACCGTCCTCCGGCACGCCACCGCACGCAGCTTCGACCGGCTCGACTCCGACGGCTGCCAGTCCACCAACGACACCGTCCTCCTGATGGCCAACGGCGCGTCCGGCGTAGAGCCGGACCTCGCCGAGGTCCAGGGCCAGCTGGAGACGCTGTGCCGCGACCTCGCGCTCCAGCTGCTCTCCGACGCCGAGGGCGCCGACCACGACATCGCGATCGACGTGGTCAACGCGGCCTCGGAGGCCGACGCGCTGGAGGTGGGCAGGGCCGTCTCGCGCAGTGCCTTGTTCAAGGCCGCGATCTTCGGCCGGGACCCCAACTGGGGGCGCATCCTCGCCTCGGTCGGCACCACCGCAGCGGCGTTCGATCCCGCCGACCTCGACGTTGCGATCAACGGGGTCTGGGTCTGCCGGAACAGTGGCCCAGGAGACCCGCGGGAGAAGGTCGACCTGGAGCCGAGGGCGGTCACGGTCACGATCGACCTGAAGGCCGGGTCCGCCGCGGGGACGATCTGGACCAACGACCTCACGCACTCCTACGTCCACGAGAACTCGGCGTACTCCTCATGAGCGGCACCGACCTGACGACCAACGTCCCGGCCCACTGGAAGCGGAAGACCGAGAAGGCCGCGATCCTGGCCGATGCGCTGCCGTGGCTGATGAAGTACCACGGCAAGATCATCGTCGTGAAGTACGGCGGCAACGCCATGGTCGACGACGAGCTCAAGCGGGCGTTCGCCGAGGACGTGATGTTCCTGCGCTACGCCGGCTTCCGGCCGGTGGTGGTCCACGGCGGTGGGCCGCAGATCTCGACGATGCTCGACCGGCTCGACATCCGCTCGGAGTTCCGGGGCGGGCTGCGGGTGACCACGCCCGAGGCGATGGAGGTGGTCCGCATGGTGCTCGTCGGCCAGGTCGGCCGTGAGCTCGTCGGGCTCCTCAACGCCCATGGACCTGTCGCCGTCGGATTGTCGGGCGAGGACGCCGGACTCTTCACCGCGGTCGCGACCGGCGCCGTCGTCGACGGCGAGGAGGTCGACCTCGGACTCGTAGGCACCGTGAGCGAGGTGCGTCCGGAGGCGGTTCTCGACCTGATCGAGGCCGGACGCGTCCCGGTGGTCTCGTCGGTGGCCCCAGACGCGTCGGGCCAGGTCCACAACGTCAACGCCGACACCGCCGCCGCCGCGCTCGCGGTCGCGCTCGGTGCCGAGAAGCTGCTCGTCCTGACCGACGTCGAAGGCCTCTACCGCGACTGGCCCGACAGCGACGACGTGATCGGTGAGATCGGCGTGGACGCACTGGAGGACCTGATGCCGAGCCTCGCCTCCGGCATGGTCCCCAAGATGGGCGCGTGCGCCCAGGCCGTACGAGGGGGAGTGCCACGAGCAACGGTCGTCGACGGCCGGGAGCCGCATGCCGTGCTGCTGGAGATCTTCACCGACGAGGGTGTCGGGACGCAGGTCCTCCCCGAGGCGGAGACCAAGGTACGGACCGCGTTGAGGAGGCAGGCGTGAGTGCCGAGCGCACCAACCAGCAGGAGTGGCTCGAGCGCTACTCCGGCGCAGTCATGAACACCTTCGGTCCTCCGCAGCGCGTTCTCGTGCGTGGCGAGGGCGCGTACGTCTGGGACGCCGACGGCAACCGCTACCTCGACCTGCTCGCAGGCATTGCCGTCAACGTGCTGGGGCACGCCCACCCTGCGGTGGTCAAGGCGGTGACCGCGCAGATCGGCACCCTCGGTCACATCTCCAACTTCTTTGCCAGCGAGCCCCAGGTGAGCCTGGCCGAGCGGCTCCTGGCACTGCTCGGGACCGACGGCAGGGTGTTCTTCACCAACTCGGGCACCGAGGCCAACGAGGCCGCGTTCAAGCTGACACGGCGGACCGGTCGCACCCGCCTCGTGGCGGCCGCCGGCGGCTTCCACGGACGCACCATGGGTGCGCTCGCGCTCACCAGCAAGGAGGCCTACCGGGCGCCGTTCGAGCCGCTCCCGGGCGAGGTCACGTTCGTTCCCTACGGTGACGTGGAGGCGCTGCGGGCAGCGGTGGACGACACCGTGGCCGCGGTCGTGCTGGAGCCCATCCAGGGCGAGGCCGGAGCGGTGGTGCCCGGTGCCGGCTACCTGGCCGCCGCGCGCGAGATCACGAGCAGCCACGGAGCCCTGCTGTGGCTCGACGAGGTGCAGACCGGCATCGGTCGCACGGGCGCGTGGTTCGCGCACAGCACCGAAGGCATCGTGCCCGACGTCGTGACGCTCGCGAAGGGCCTCGGCGGCGGGATCCCCATCGGCGCCTGCATCGCCGTCGGTGAGGCTGGTGAGCTGCTCCAACCCGGCAACCACGGTACGACGTTCGGCGGCAACCCGGTCGCCGCAGCGGCGGCCCACGCCGTGCTGGACACGATCGAGGGTGAAGGGCTCCTGGCGCAGGCGACCGCGACAGGGGAGAGGCTGCGCGCCGCGCTGGCCGATCACCCGATGGTCACCGATGTCTCGGGCGCCGGCCTTCTCGTCGGCATCGGGCTGCACGCTCCGGTGGCGCCGCAGGTGCAGGCCGCAGTTCTCGAGCGCGGCGTCGTGATCAACGCCGCCACTCCTCGACGGCTGCGGCTCGTGCCGCCGTTGATCCTGACCGCGGAGCAGGCCGACGAGGCCGTCGCGGTGATCATGCGCGTGCTCGACACGCACGCCAGCGAGGGGGAGAACGGATGAGGCACTTCCTGCGGGACGACGACCTGACACCTGCCGAGCAGACCGAGGTCCTGGACCTGGCCGACGCCCTCAAGGCGGCGCCGTACTCCCAGCGGCCGCTCGACGGGCCGCAGACGGTCGCGGTGATCTTCGACAAGGCCTCCACCCGGACGCGCGTCTCGTTCGCCGTGGGCGTCGCGGCGCTCGGGGGCAGTCCCCTGGTCATCGACGCAAGCAGCAGCCAGATGGGACGGGGCGAGAGCGTCGCGGACACCACGAAGGTGCTCGAGCGGATGGTGTCGGCGATCGTGTGGCGCACCTTCGCCCAGTCCGGCTTGGACGAGATGGCTGCCGTCAGCGGCGTGCCGGTGGTGAACGCGCTCAGCGACGACTTCCACCCGTGCCAGCTCCTCGCCGACCTCCTGACGGTCCGCGAGCACAAGGGCACGCTGGCGGGGCTCACCCTCACCTACCTCGGTGACGGCGCCAACAACATGGCGCACTCCTACCTCCTCGCCGGTGCCACCGCCGGGATGCACGTACGGGTCGGTGCTCCGGACGACTATGCGCCCCGAGGCGACGTCCTCGACGACGCCGCCCGGATCGCCGCCTCCACGGGTGGTTCCGTCGCCGTCCTCACCGACCCGGTCGAGGCGGCGTCGGGCGCCGACGTCCTGGCGACCGACACCTGGGTGTCGATGGGCCAGGAGGACGAGAAGGCGCAGCGGGTTGCGACCTTCAGCCGGTACGGCATCACTGCGGACCTGCTCGCGCGCGCCGCCGACGACGCGATCGTCCTGCACTGCCTGCCGGCCTACCGAGGGCTCGAGATCGCCGCCGACGTCATCGACGGACCGCAGAGCGTCGTCTGGGACGAGGCCGAGAACCGTCTCCACGCGCAAAAGGCCCTCCTCGTGTGGCTGCTGGCTCGTACGGGCGGTGCCTCGTGACGACGATCCCGGCCACGAAGGCGGCGCGGCAGCAGAGAGTCGTCGAGCTCCTGCGGACGCGCGTCGTCCGGTCCCAGACCGACCTGGCCGACCTCCTCGCCGAGGACGGCGTGCTGGTCAACCCGTCGACGCTCTCGCGCGACCTCGTCGAGCTGGACGCCGTGCGAGTGCGGCACCCGGGCGGCGGCCTCGTCTACGCCGTCCCGGGAGAGGGCGGAGACCGTACGCCCCGCCCGGCCGTCGAGCCGGTCTCGGCGAACGCGCGGCTGGCCCGGTTGTGCAACGAGCTGCTGGTGTCGGCGGAGGGCTCGGCCAACCTGGTCGTCCTCCGAACACCGCCCGGCGCGGCGCAGTTCTTGGCCTCGGCCATCGACCACGCGGCGCTGGGCGCCCTGCTCGGCACGATCGCGGGGGACGACAGCGTGCTGGTGATCTGCAAGAACCCGATCGGGGGACCGGAGGTCGCGGAGGAGTTCCGCGCCCTGGCAAGCCCCGACACACTCACCTCGGCCGAGACCGGTGTCTCGGCGAAGAACAAGGAGACATCATGAGCGAACGGGTCGTACTCGCCTACTCGGGCGGACTCGACACCTCGGTCGCGATCGGCTGGCTCGGCCAGGAGGCCGACGCGGAGGTGATCGCGGTCGCCGTCGACGTCGGTCAGGGCGGCGAGGACATGGACGTGGTCCGCGAGCGCGCCCTGGCGTGCGGCGCCGTCGAGTCGATCGTGATCGATGCGAAGGACGAGTTCGCCGAGGACTACTGCCTTCCGGCGGTCCGGGCCAACGCGCTCTACCAGGACCGCTACCCGCTGGTCTCGGCGCTCTCGCGCCCGCTCATCGTCAAGCACCTCGTGGAGGCGGCGACCTACCACGGTGCGACGACGATCTCGCACGGCTGCACCGGCAAGGGCAACGACCAGGTGCGCTTCGAGGTCGGCGCCAAGGCGCTCGCCCCGCACCTCCAGGTCATCGCCCCGGTCCGCGACTACGCGTGGACGCGGGAGAAGGCCATCGCCTACGCCGACGAGCACAACCTCCCGATCGACGTCACCAAGAAGTCGCCGTACTCGATCGACCAGAACGTCTGGGGTCGCGCCGTCGAGACGGGCTTCCTCGAGGACATCTGGAACGGTCCGATCGAGGACCTCTACTCCTACACCTCCGACCCGGCGCAGCCGCGGGACGCCGACGAGGTCGTCATCGGCTTCGAGGCCGGAGCACCGGTCACGCTCGACGGCAAGCCGGTGACGATGCTCCAGGCGATCCAGCAGCTCAACATCCGTGCCGGCGCGCAGGGCGTCGGCCGGATCGACATGGTCGAGGACCGGCTCGTGGGCATCAAGAGCCGTGAGATCTACGAGGCGCCCGGCGCGGCGGCCCTGATCGCGGCCCACATGGAGCTCGAGAACGTGACCGTCGAGCGCGAGCTCGCCCGCTTCAAGCGCGGTGTCGACCAGCGTTGGGGAGAGCTGGCCTACGACGGGCTGTGGTTCTCGCCGCTCAAGGACTCGTTGGACGCCTTCATCGCGTCGTCGCAGGAGGCGGTGACCGGTGAGGTCCGGATGACGCTGCACGCCGGCAAGGCCACGGTGACCGGTCGCCGCTCCGCCACCAGCCTGTACGACTTCAACCTCGCGACGTACGACGAGGGCGACACGTTCGACCAGAGCATGGCCAAGGGCTTCATCGAGATCTTCGGCATGTCGAGCACGCTGGCCAGCAAGCGCGACCGGGCGTTGGCGGGGGAGTGACCGTGACCGGTGAGCACGTCGCGGGAGACGAGCCGGTCGACGCAGCGGGCGGGGAGGCGGCGAAGCGGAGCGTGCTGTGGGGCAGCAGGTTCTCGTCGGGCCCCTCGCCCGAGCTCGAGGCGCTGTCGCGCTCGACGCACTTCGACTGGCGCCTCGCGCCGTACGACCTCGCGGGCTCGCGTGCCCATGCCCGGGTGCTTCGGCGCGCGGGGCTGCTGAGCGAGGACGACCTCACGGCGTTGCTGGCCGGCATCGACGCGCTGGAGGCCGACGTCGCCTCGGGCTCGTTCGTTCCCGCGCCCGGTGACGAGGACGTGCACACCGCCCTCGAGCGAGGGCTCGTCGACCGACTCGGCCCGGAGCTCGGAGGGCGGCTGCGCGCCGGCCGTTCGCGCAACGACCAGATCGCGACACTCGGCCTGCTCTACCTGCGGGACCACGCCGCCGAGATCGGCCGACTGGTGCGAGCGCTGGTCGCCGCGCTCGCGGACCAGGCCGAGCGGCATCTCGGCGTCGCGATGCCGGGACGCACCCACCTCCAGCACGCGCAGCCGGTGCTGCTGAGCCACCACCTGCTGGCCCACGCGTGGCCGCTGGTCCGCGACCTCGACCGGCTCGCCGACTGGGATGCGCGCGTGGCCTCCGGGTCGCCCTACGGGTCGGGCGCCCTCGCCGGGTCGTCGCTCGGGCTGGATCCCGAGCAGGTGGCCTCCGACCTGGGGTTCACCGGGTCGGCCCCGAACTCGATCGACGGGACCGCGGCGCGCGACTACGTCGCCGAGTTCGCGTTCGTCGCGGCGATGATCAGCGTGGACGTCTCGCGCCTCGCCGAGGAGATCATCCTCTGGAACACCAAAGAGTTCGGCTTCGTCACGCTCGACGACGGCTTCTCGACCGGCTCCAGCATCATGCCGCAGAAGAAGAATCCCGACATCGCGGAGCTGGCCCGCGGCAAGGCCGGACGGGTCATCGGCAACCTCACCGGCCTGATGGCGACGTTGAAGGCGCTCCCGCTCGCCTACAACCGCGACCTCCAGGAGGACAAGGAGCCGGTCTTCGACACCGTCGACACGCTGGAGGTCCTGCTCCCGGCGTTCACCGGGATGATCGCCACCCTGACCTTCCACACCGAGCGGCTCGAGTCGCTGGCGCCGCAGGGCTTCGCCCTCGCGACCGACATCGCCGAGTGGCTCGTGCGCGAGGGCGTGCCCTTCCGCGAGGCGCACGAGATCTCGGGAGCGTGCGTCCGCGTCGCGGAGTCTCAGTGCAAGGAGCTGTGGGATCTCGGCGACGACGAGCTCGCGGCCGTCTCGCCGCATCTCAGGCCGGAGGTCCGCGACGTGCTCAGCGTCGAGGGATCGATCGCGTCGCGGGACGCCCGCGGGGGTACGGCACCGGTGCGCGTCGCCGAGCAGCTGGCGGAGCTTCGGACCCGGCTGGGCTGAGCCGGCACACCGGCCGGTGGTCGGCTCGACGTGACGTAGACCACGGGATGGTCCATCCTCGCAGGGGACGGACGTGCCGTACGGGCGCGCGCGACGGAACGAGGGACGATGCCGACTGACGTGAGGGACCCAGGCTCGCGGCGGGCGCGTGCCGCCTGGGTCGCGGTGCTGGTCACGGTGCTGACGGCCGTCGTCGCCGCCTGCGGGGTGACCCGCGGCGCCGACGAGGCCGACAACCGACGCCTCCGCATGATGATCCCCAACAGCCCCGGGGGCGGCTACGACCTCACCGGACGTGCCGCCGCGCGGGTGATGGAGGACGACGGCCTGACCGGCCGATTCGAGATCACCAACGTGATCGGCGCCAGCGGCACCGTCGCGATGCAGCGCCTCCTCAACGAGAGAGAGGCCGACGACCTCATGCTGACGATGGGGCTCGGCGTGGTCGGTGCGGTCTACACCAACCGGTCCGACGCCACCGTCGACAGAGCGACGCCGCTGGCGCGCCTCGTCGAGGAGTCCGAGGGCCTCCTCGTGCCGTCGGACTCGCCATTCACGACGGTCGAGGACTTCGTGAAGGCATGGAAGGCCGATCCCGGCAGCGTGTCGATCGGCGGCGGTTCCTCGCCCGGGGGACCCGACCACCTCTTCCCGATGCAGCTCGCCCAGGCGGTCGGCGTCGACCCGCGAGAGGTGAACTACGTCGCGTACGACGGCGGCGGCCCGCTGACGACGGCTCTCCTCGGCGCCAAGATCGACGTCGGGACGTCGGGTCTCGGTGAGTTCGAGGGCCAGATCGCCGAAGGCAGCCTGCGGGTCCTCGCGGTGTCGGGGGAGGAGCGGCTGGAGACCGTCGACGCACCCACCCTCAAGGAGTCCGGTGTTGACTTCGCCTTCAGCAACTGGCGTGGTGTGCTCGCGCCGCCGGGGATCAGCGACGAGCAGCGCGACGCCTTGGTGACGCTGCTCGAGGAGATGCAGGACACGGACGCATGGCGTGACGAGCTCGAGCGCAACGGTTGGACGGACGCCTTCCAGACCGGGGCCGAGTTCGAGGAATTCCTGGTCTCGCAGGACGCGCGGGTCGAGGACACCCTGAAGGAGCTGGGGCTGGTATGAGCGTGGCGAAGGCGGACGAGCCGTCGACGCGGGTCGTCGACCGCGCCCAGTACGCCCTCGCGGCGTTTCTCGCCGTGGTGGGCGCCTACGTGCTGTACGACGCCGCGACCCTGAGCGCCGGGTTCTCCGACCAGGTGCTGTCACCGGCGGCGTTCCCCTACGTCGTCGGGAGCGCCCTCGTCGTGCTCGCGGTGCTGCTGGCCGTCGTCACCGCCCGAGGCGACGTGCCGGAGGCGGAGGCCGGCGAGGACGTCGACCTGACCGAGGGCGCCGACTGGCTCACCGTCGCCAAGCTCGTGGGCGTCTTCGTCGTCAACATCGTCCTCATCGACCTGCTGAGCTGGGCGATCACCGGCGCACTCCTGTTCGCCGGCTGCACCTGGGTCCTGGGCAGCCGGACGCACGTGCGCGACCTCGCGATCGGCGCCGTCATGTCGGTCGGCACCTGGTACGGGTTCTACGTCGGGCTGGGCATCCCGATCCCGGCCGGGATCCTGGACGGGGTGCTCTGATGGACATGCTCCTCGACGGCTTCGCGACCGCGCTGACCCCGATCAACCTCCTCTACGCCTGCATCGGCGTGCTGCTCGGCACGTCGGTCGGAGTCCTGCCCGGCATCGGCCCGGCGATGACCGTGGCGCTGCTGCTGCCGGTGACCTACAACGTCTCGCCCGAGGGCGCCCTGATCATGTTCGCGGGGATCTACTACGGCGGGATGTACGGCGGCTCGACGACCTCGATCCTGCTCAACACGCCAGGGGAGTCGTCGTCGGTGATCACCGCGATCGAGGGCAACAAGATGGCGAAGGCGGGCCGCGCGGCCCAGGCGCTCGCCACCGCGGCGATCGGCTCGTTCGTCGCCGGCACCATCGGGACCGTGCTCCTCGTGGCGCTCGCGCCGAGCGTCGCCGACTGGGTCGTGAACCTCGGTGCTCCGTCGTACTTCGCGATCATGCTGCTCGCCCTCGTGGCGGTCACCGCCGTCCTCGGCGACTCCAAGCTGCGCGGGTTCATCTCGTTGTCGCTGGGTCTGTCGATCGGCCTGGTCGGGACGTCGACGGGTCAGCCGCGTCTCACGTTCGGCAACTCGCTGCTGGCTGACGGCATCGACATCGTGGTCGTGGCGGTCGCCATCTTCGCGATCGGGGAGGCGCTGTGGGTGGCGGCGCACCTGCGGCGTCGCCCGCTCGAGATCACGCCGGTCGGTCGGCCGTGGATGGGGCGGGCGGACTGGTCGCGCTCCTGGAGGCCGTGGCTGCGTGGCACCGCGTACGGCTTCCCGTTCGGCGCGCTCCCGGCCGGTGGCGCCGAGATGCCGACGTTCTTGTCCTACATCACCGAACGCAGGCTCTCGAAGCACCCCGAGGAGTTCGGCCACGGCGCGATCGAGGGCGTCGCCGGTCCGGAGGCGGCCAACAACGCCTCCGCCGCCGGGACCATGGTGCCGCTGCTCGCCCTGGGGCTGCCCACCACCGCGACCGCGGCGGTGATCCTGGCCTCCATGCAGAGCTACGGCCTGCAGCCGGGACCCGGCCTCTTCGACAACGAGCCGGAGCTCGTGTGGGGCCTGCTCGCCAGCCTCTTCGTCGCCAACACCCTGCTGCTCGTGCTCAACCTCCCGCTCGCGCCGGTGTGGGCGAAGCTGCTGCGCACGCCGCGGCCGTACCTGTACGCCGGGATCCTCTTCTTTGCCTCGCTCGGCGCCTACAGCGTCAACTTCCAGTGGTTCGACCTGCTGGTGCTGCTCGCGTTCGGGCTCCTCGGCCTCGCGATGCGACGGTTCGCGCTGCCGGTGCTGCCTCTCATCATCGGCGTCATCCTCGGTCCCCAGCTGGAGTACCAGCTCGGGCAGGCGCTCCAGCTCTCCGAGGGAGACTGGACCACGCTGCTCTCCGAGCCGGTCGCCGTCGTCGCGTACGTGGTGATCGCGCTGATCGTGCTGGTCCCTCTCGTCGCCCGGTTGCGCGGTGGCGGCACCGACCCGCTGGAGAAGGAGCTCGACGACCTGGAGAAGGAGGTCCGCCCATGACCGTCGTCGTGGCCTACAGCGAGGACGACCAGGGACGCGCCGCCCTCGCCCACGGTGTGGCGGAGGCGAGGCTGCGGGACACCGACCTCGTGGTCGTCAACGCGACCCGCGGGGACTCCTACGTCGACCGGCGGTTCGCCGCCGGCAGCGCGGCCGACCACCTCCGTGAGGAGCTCGTGCGGCTGGGCGTCGACGCGGTCGTCCGTCAGCCGATCGACCCCGACGTCGCCGGCGCGGTGCTCGCCGTCGTCGCGGAGGTGGGTGCCGACGAGCTCGTCATCGGGATCCGTCACCGGTCCCCGGTCGGGAAGATGATCGCCGGGAGCGTCGCCCAGCGACTCCTCCTCGACTCTCCCGTCCCCGTCCTCGCGGTGAAGCCGGACGGCCCGGCACACTCGGCAGTGTGACGGACGAGATCGAGACGCAGGCGCGGCACCTGCTGGGAGCGACCCTGACACGTGGTGACGTGACCGTGCGGATCACCGAGGTCGAGGCGTACGGCGGGACGGGCGACCCGGCGTCGCACGCCTTCCGTGGACCGACGCCGCGCAGCGGGATCATGTTCGGACCGCCCGACGTGCTCTACGTCTACCTCTCGTACGGGATGCACTACTGCGCGAACGTGGTTGTGGGGGCCGACGGTGACGCGTCGGCCGTGCTGCTGCGGGCCGGTGAGGTGGTGCGGGGCGTCGAGACAGCCCGTGACCGGCGTGGGGGAGTGCCCGACGTCCGACTCGCTCGAGGCCCTGCCAACCTGACCTCGGCGCTCGGGATCACCATCGAGCAGAACGGGGCCACGCTGGACGGACCTCAGGTCGTGCTGCACCGCGACGCGCCGATCCCGGCCGAGGCCGTCAGCGCCGGGCCCCGGGTGGGGGTCTCACGGGCGGCCGACGTCCCGTGGCGGTTCTGGGTGACCAACGACCCGACGGTCTCGGCCTACCGCCGCAGCCCCCGGGCCGGCGACGCGGAGCCTCTGTGAGGATGGCGGCATGACTCGCTCCTGGCTCGTGACCGGACTCATGGTGTGCCTCGTGTCGTGCGTCCTCGCCGGGTGCGGCAGCGCCGCCGATGTCGCGACGGGTCGCTCAGGACCAGCCGGTGCCGGGGCGGCCGTCCCGACGCTCACCGACGGCGGCGGCGTGGTCGTCACCGCCCGCGACCTCGACCCCGCGGGCTCGTTCCCCGAGCAGGCGACCGCGGTGGCCGTCTACGTCGAGCCGCTGTGCCCGCACTGCAAGGCGTTTGCCGCTGACCAGGGGCGGCTGCTCGAGGCGCGGCTCGCGGAGGGCGCGATCACGCTCGAGTACCGGTTGGTGTCGTTCCTCGACAACGGCAGCACCGACCGCGCCTCCGCGCGGAGCGTCAACGCCGGATTGTGCGTCGCCGCCGCCGAGGGGGCGGCGGAGTACGCCGCGTTCGTCGCCGCTCTCCTGGAGCATCAGCGCCCGGGCGGTCTGTCCGACACCGACCTCGTCGGACTCGCCGACGAGGTGGGCGCCGCTGACGCGAGGTCCTGCATCGAGACCGGGCAGCACGCCGGGCTGGTCCCTGAGCTCACCGAGGACGCGATGGGCAAGATCGACGGGACACCGGCCGTCGAGGTCGACGGCACCATGCTGACGAGCACGCCGACGACGGTAGAGCTCACCGCGCTGCTCGGCCGTACGACGGTCTGAGCGGATGGTCGGGCGCCGGGGACGTCACCCGGTCAGCGCCACCGCGTCGAGCGCGGTCACGAGGGCTCCGACGACCGAGGCCTTGTCGCCCAGCGTGGACAACCGCACCTCGATCGCTCCCTCGAGCCCGTCGACCGCGTGACGGCGCAGACCGTCACGGATGCCGTCGACGAGGATCTCGCAGGCCAGGTCCCCGCCCACCACGATCACCTCAGGGCTGAGCAGGTTCGCGAGGATCGCCGACCCTTGCCCGAGCGCCCGGCCGGCGTCCTCGAGGAGGCGCCGGGCGCCCGCGTCTCCTGAGACGGCGAGGTCGGCCAGGTCGTGGACGGCCAGGTCCGGGGCCCGTCCACGCAGCTGCTCGATCAGTCCGCTACCCCCGGCGTACGCCTCGAGGCACCCACGGCTGCCGCACCGGCACAAGGGTCCGCTCTCGTCGAGCGTCACGTGGCCGAGCTCACCGGCGGTGCCGAGCCCGCCGCGATAGAGGCGGCCGTCCAGCACCAGTCCGCAGCCGATGCCGGAGGAGGCCTTGAGGTAGGCCAGGGTCGTCACCCCGGGATCGTGGTGGTGCTCGGCGAGCGCACCGAGGTTGGCGTCGTTGTCGACCAGGATCGGGATGCCGAGCACGGCCGAGGCCACGTCGGCCGCGGCCACGCCGACCCAGCCCGGGAGGATCGAGCCGGCCGTGATGCGGCCGTCCTTCGTGATCGGCGCGGGGAGCCCGAGGCCTCCGGCGCGCACGGCGTCGCGGCTCTCCCCGAGCTCGGCGAGCAGGTCGTCGAGGAGCTCCTCCGCCAGCGCGAGGCCGTCTGCGTACCGGTGATCGTTGTCCAGCGGGCGGCGTACGCCGACCAGCGGGCGGCCGGCGAGGTCGCCGAGCGCGACCTCGAGGTGGGAGTGACCGAAGTCGAGTCCTGCGACGAGTCCGGCGCGACGGGAGATCTGGACCGTGAGGCCTCGACGGCCGGCTCCGCCGGAGGTCTCGACGAGCCCGGTGGCGACGAGCTGGCGGACGATGTTGGACACGGTCGCGGGCGCGAGATCGGTGCGGCGGGCTATCTCGGCCTGGGACACCTCCGTGGCGGTGCGGAGGACTCCCACGATGCGCTCGAGGTTGGCAGAGCGCAGCGCCGAGGGCGAGCCGGTGGGAGGCATGGGCACAACCTAATCAGATCTCGTGAGTCGTCAAGAGGTGAACATTTCACAGATATGTTTCGATTCTGCAACGCTCATTCGTTCATGACTTGACGATTACGCGGAAGGTCCCAAGACTGTCGGCGGCGGACCTGCAGCTGTCCGCACCACATCATCTGGGAGGACATCGTGAACAAGTTTGCGCGCACCGTCGTAGGGGCGGCGTCGGTCGTGGTTCTCACGGCCGCACTGGGCGCTTGCGGCGGAGACGACGACGGCGACGGAGGTGGCAGCGACAGCAAGACGATCGCGCTGCTGCTCCCCGAGACGAAGACCACCCGTTACGAGGCGTTCGACAAGCCGCTGTTCGAGGCCAAGGTCAAGGAGCTCTGCGACGACTGCGACGTCAAGTACCTCAACGCCGACCAGGACTCGGCGAAGCAGCAGCAGCAGGCCGAGTCGGCGATCACCGACGGTGCCGCCGTGCTGGTGTTCGACCCGGTCGACGGCGACGCCGCGGCCGGCGCCGTGAAGTCGGCGCAGTCGTCCAAGGTCCCGGTCGTGGCCTACGACCGGTTCATGGAGGGCGCGGACTACTACCTGTCCTTCGACAACGAGAAGGTCGGCGAGCTCCAGGGTCAGGCGCTGGTCGAGGCCACCGGTGGCTCCGGCGACATCCTGATGCTCAACGGTTCGCCCACCGACCCGAACGCCGCCCAGTTCAAGAAGGGCGCGCACAAGGCCATCGACGCCAGCGGACTGACCGTCGCGGCGGAGTACGACAACCCCGACTGGAGCCCTGACAACGCTCAGAAGTTCGTCACGTCGCAGCTCAACAACGTCGACGGCGCCGCGCTCGCCGGCGTGTACGCCGCCAACGACGGCCAGGCCGGTGGCGTGATCGCTGCCCTCCGCGCCGACGGCATGACGAAGTTCCCGCCGGTCACCGGTCAGGACGCCGAGCTCGCCGCGATCCAGCGCATCGTCAGCGGCGACCAGTACATGACGATCTACAAGTCGATCAAGACCGAGGCCGAGAAGGCCGCCGAGGTGGCGGTCGCCATCGTCAACGGCGACGACGTCGGCGAGACCACCGACTACGAGGGTGTCGACTCGTTCATCTTCGACCCGGCGGTCGTCACCAAGGACAACATCAAGGACACGGTCGTGGCTGACGGGTTCTACACGGTCGAGGACATCTGCACCCCCGAGTACGCCGACGCGTGCAAGGCTGCGGGCCTCAGCTGATCAAGCCTTCGGGGTCCGGGTGGTCACGCGCGTCGTGACCACCCGGGCTGTTCCCGTTCCTCACCATCAGCGAAGGACATCATGAACGACGGCAGCCAGCCGATCCTCTCGCTGCGCGGCATCGACAAGCGCTTCGGCGCCGTGCAAGCCCTCAGCGACGTCTCCGTCGACGTGCGCCCCGGTGAAGTGGTCGCCCTGGTCGGCGACAACGGCGCCGGCAAGTCGACCCTCGTCAAGATCATGTCGGGCGTGTACCAGCCCGACGGCGGCGAGATCGTCTTCGACGGACGCCCCGTCACGATCAACGGGCCGAAGGCCTCGCAGGCCCTCGGCATCGCGACGGTCTTCCAGGACCTTGCTCTGTGCGACAACCTCGACGTCGTCGCGAACCTCTTCCTCGGCCACGAGCGCACCAAGGCCGGAGTGCTGGACGAGGTGGAGATGGAACGCCACTCGTGGGAGCTCCTGCAGCAGCTCTCGGCCAAGATCCCGTCCGTGCGCATCCCGATCGCCTCGCTGTCCGGCGGACAGCGCCAGACGGTCGCCATCGCCCGCAGCCTCGTCGGTGAGCCCAAGGTCGTCATGCTCGACGAGCCGACCGCGGCGCTGGGTGTGGCCCAGACGGCCGAGGTCCTCAACCTGATCGAGCGGTTGCGCAAGCGTGGGCTCGGCGTCGTGCTCATCACGCACAACATGGCCGACGTCCAGGCTGTCGCGGACCGGATCTACGTCCTCCGGCTCGGACGCAACAGCGCCGAGTTCGCGATCGGCGAGGTCACGACGGAGCAGCTCGTCGCTGCCATCACCGGCGCCTCCGACAACGTTGTGGCCGAGCGTGCGGCCCGCGACCGCTCGGGGTCCCCGATCACGCCGGACGCCATCGACCCGTACGCCGTCCTGCCGGACGGCGCCGGCGGGCCGGGGCACGTGAGCCCCGACCCCGACCAGGAGCGCGACGCATGACCACGACCTACGACAAGACCGACGAGCGGCTCCTCGAGAGCGAGTCGCCCCGCGCCGTCCTCAGCGGCTTCGGGCGACGGATCCGGTCGGGCGACCTCGGCATGGCCCCGGTCATCATCGGCCTGGTCCTGATCTGGCTGATCTTCTTCCTCCAGAACGACCGGTTCCTCTCCTCGCGCAACCTCGTCAACCTCAGCCTCGACTCCGCGACGATCGGCATGATCTCGCTGGGGATCGTGCTCGTCCTGCTCCTCGGCGAGATCGACCTCTCGGTCGGCTCGGTGAGCGGCGTCGGCGGCTCGATCATGGCCGTGCTGCTGGTCTATCAGGGGTGGCCGCTGCTGACGGCGATCCTCCTCGCGCTCGCCGTGGGTGTCGCGATCGGCACGTTCTACGGCCTGCTCTTCACGCAGTTCGGTGTGCCGAGCTTCGTGATCACCCTGGCCGGACTCCTCGCGTTCCTCGGGGTCCAGCTGTGGGTGCTCGGGAGCCGCGGCACGGTCAACCTCCCGATCGACTCGTGGATCATCGAGTTCGCCAACTTCTCCTATCTGCCCGACCCGGTGTCGTACGCCCTGGCCGTCGCGATCGGTGCCGTCTATCTCGCGCTGCGGCTGCGCACGATCCGTCGCCGCCGTGCGGCGAACCTGTCGGCGCCGTCCCTGCGGGGCGCGGTGATCCGGACGGTGCTGATGGTGGCCGCGATTCTCTTCGGCGCCTGGTACCTCAACCAGGACCGCGGCGTCGGCTACATGCCGTTGTTCTGGGTGGCGATGATCGTGGCGGTCGACCTGATCCTCCGCAAGACGCGCTTCGGACGGTCGGTCTACGCGGTCGGCGGCAACGAGGAGGCAGCCCGGCGCGCCGGCGTGCCGGTGAACAGGGTCTACATCACCGTGTTCGCCGCAGCCTCGACGTTCGCCGTCCTCGGCGGGATCCTCGCCGCCGGCCGGCTGCAGTCGGTCGCCCAGTCCAGCGGTGGCACCGACACCAACCTGATGGCGATCGCGGCCGCGGTCATCGGCGGGACCAGCCTGTTCGGGGGTCGCGGCTCGGCGTACGCGGCGCTCTTCGGGATGCTCGTGCTCCAGTCGATCACCAGCGGTCTGAACCTCATCGGCGTGGAGGCCGAGGTTCGCTACATCGTCACCGGCGCGGTCCTGCTGCTCGCCGTCACGATCGACTCCCTGTCGAGACGGGCGCGCCGGAGCTCCGGCACCGCTTAGCCCTCGTCCGGGAGTCTCAACGGGGCGTCGTCGCTGCTGCGGCGACGCCCCAAGGCTTTCCCAAGGGATCCGCAAGCGGCTCGCGTGAGGCTCGTTGTCATCCAGACCGGATGACAAGGAGCACTGGTGATGTCCAGCATGTTGTACCGCCTCGGTCGAGCGACCGCGGCGCACCCGTGGCGCACGGTCAGCGCATGGCTCGTCGTGGTCGTCGGGGTGCTCGCGCTCGCCGCGAGCGCCGGAGGCACGACCCAAGACGACTGGGACGTGCCCGGCGCCGAGGGCCAGGTCGGCCTCGACGCCCTCCGCACCCACCTCCCGGAGTCCGGTGGCGCGAGCGCACTGGTCGCCGTCCACGACCCTGACGGAGGCGCGCTCGTCCGAGCCGACCTGTCCCGGATCGCCGGCACGCTGGAGGACGTCCCGCACGTCGCCCAGGTCTCGCCCCCGCGGCTGTCGGCCGACTCCGACACGGCACTGCTCACCCTGCGCTACGACGTGCCGGTCACCCACCACGACGTCATGGGCGCGCTCGAACCATTGGAGGACGCGGTCTCGGCCGCGGGGGTCGACGGACTCGACGTCGAGTACGGGGGAGAGGTCCCCGGGTCGGCGATGGAGATGAGCGGCCGTGGCGAGCTGATCGGCGTGAGCGTCGCTCTGGTCATCCTCGTGCTCACGTTCGGCTCCGTCGTGGCAGCAGGTCTGCCACTCGCGGTCGCCCTCGTGGGTCTCGCGGTCGGGAGCGCAGGGGTCACGCTGCTTGCCGCGGTGATCGACGTCAGCTCGACCGCCCCGACCGTCGCGACGATGGTGGGGCTGGGCGTCGGCATCGACTACGCGCTGCTGCTCGTGACTCGCTTCGTCGAGGAGCTCCGCCGCGGCCGGTCCAGGGTCGACGCCGCAGGGACCGCGGTGGCGACCGCCGGCCGCTCCGTGGTGTTCGCGGGCCTCACGGTGCTCGTGTCGTTGACGGGCCTGGGCCTTGCCGGTCTGCCGACGTACTCGGCGTTCGGGGCGGCGACCGCGATCGCGGTCGCCTCGGTCATGGCGACCGCGCTGACGCTGGTGCCCGCGCTCTGCGGTCTCGCCGGCCATCGCCTCGTGGCGCGGAAAGACCGTGGGCGTCCCTACGAGAACGGTGGCCCGCGCAGCGTGCGCCGGACCCTCACGGGACGGTGGGCGCGCCAGGTCTGCGAACGACCGCTCCCGTGGGCGCTCGCGGCACTCGTCGTCCTGATCGCCCTGGCTGCACCCGCGCTCGGCATGCGGACCTTCCCGCAGGACGCCAGCGCGGACCCTGCCTCGTTCACGACCCGCCAGGCCTACGACCTCGTCGCCGCGGAGTTCGGCCACGGCGCCAACGGGCCGTTGACCTTCGTGAGCGACACCGGTGCGGTCGACCCCACCGACACCGAGCGCCTCCGCTCCGACCTCCTCGACGACCCCCGCATCACGTCGGTCGGTCCCGCGACCACGTCGCGAGACGGGGCGATCACCGTCTTCGACGCCCAACCGGCGACGGGTCCGCAGGACGAGCGCACCAGCGACCTCATCGCGTCTCTACGGACCGATGGGCTCCCTGACGGCGTCGAGCTGACGGGCACGACGGTGATCCTCGCCGACATCTCGACCATGCTGTCCGAGCGGATGTGGGTGGTCGTCGGCTTCGTGGTCCTCGTCTCGATGCTCCTGCTCGCGATGATGTTCCGGTCGGTCATCATCCCGCTCAAGGCCGCCACGATGAACCTGCTGTCGATCGGTGCCGCGTACGGGGTCGTGACCCTCGTCTTCCAGCACGGGTGGGGCTCGTCCCTGCTCGGGATGGACCGCGCTGTCCCTGTCTCGAGCTGGGTACCGATCCTGATGTTCGCGATCCTGTTCGGGCTCTCGATGGACTACGAGGTGTTCCTGCTGTCACGGATCCGCGAGGCCTGGTTGCGGACGGGGGACGCGCGGGGATCGGTGGTCACCGGCCTCAGCGCGAGCGCACGGGTGATCTCGAGTGCGGCGGCGATCATGGTGGCGGTCTTCCTCGGGTTCGCGACCGAGGACACCGTCCTCGTCAAGATGCTGGGACTCGGGATGGCGGTGGCCGTCGCACTCGACGCGACCCTGGTCCGCCTCGTGCTCGTCCCGGCCACGATGACGCTGCTCGGTCGCGCGAACTGGTGGCTGCCGCCCTGGATCGACCGGCGGCTCCCGCACGTAAGCGCCGAGCTGGACGCCGGCGCAGTCACCGCACCGGCGCCGTCCGGTCCTGGTGCGACCGACGAGAGAGAGCAGGCTCCGGCATGAACGGCATGAAGGGCACGAACGACATGAACGGCACGAACGACATGAACGGCACGACGCGCGAGCACACCCTCCAGCACGAGGTCGCGGCGGTCGTCGAGGCCGCACGGACGACGCCGCTCGGCGACCGGCTGGCGTGGGCACGCCTGCACCGCCGCTGGGGCCGGCTCAGCGTCGCGCCGCAGACCGAGGCTTTGATGCGCCAGGAGACCGATCTGGCAGAGACCATGGCGGTGTGCGGGGATGGGCTCGCGTGGATGGCCGGCAACGGAGACCGCGACATCCGGGCGGCGCTTCTCGTCAGGCTCGTGCAGACCGGGCGGCGGATCGACTGTCTGCTCGCGGGCAGCGGCACCGTGACGCCCTGAGCGCCGCCGAGGCTCAGAAGCCGTGCAGGTCCCGTTGACGGAGGAACCACTGCTCCGCCAACGGGATCTGCCACGTCTGCATCAGCCGTACGGCGTCGTCGGCGTGCCGCGTCGCGAGCCCGATGTCGTCGTCGGCAGCGGCGGCGAGCGCGAGGAACGCGTCGACCGGTCCCATGGCGATCGTCGAGCCGGCGCTCAGGACGCCACCTCGCATCGGGGCGAGCCGATCGTAGGCGGCCACCGCGAGGTCGCGGTCGCCGAGAGCAAGCCCGACCTCGGCCCCGAACCCCCAGATCAACGGAGCGATCCAGCTCTCGTCGTCGAGCGTCGGCCGTGAGGTCTCGAAGAGCTCCCGGGCCGCGTCCGTACGACCGAGTCGCAGCAGGAAGCCGGTCGCGGCCATGTGGATCGGCACCCGCGCTGCCGCCACCAGCTCATCGAGGACGCCGTCCTCGCGGTCGTCGAGACCACCCCAGATCGCGAGCACGAGCATCAGGCCGCCGACGGCGTCGTACTTGTGGGGCACGGCGATGGTGTCGACGAGCGTCATGAGGCCGTCCAGGGTCGCTCGGGCCTCCTCGAGCTCGCCGCGCATCGCGAGCCACGGCAGGCGCATACAGTCCAGGAACCACCGGACGTAGGTCAGCTGGAGATCGTCCGCGAGACCGTCGGCCTCCGCCAGGTCACGCTCGAGGTCCTCGACATGACCGAGTTCGCCGTGGACCGCGGCCCGCTGCGCGAGCGCCATCGCCTCACCCCGGGCATCGCTGAGCCGGCGGGCGATCGCGACCGCCTCGTCGGCGAGTGCCAGCCGTTGAACGGCCGTCCACGGACGCCAGACCGCCAGGAACGCCGCGGAGCACATCTCCATCAGGAGCGCGTCGTCACCGAGCCGTCGCGCCATCTCGAGTCCTTCGGCGACGAGCAGCTGGCACTCGGACTCCGTGGCGCTGTAGTACACCTCGTTGGCCAGGCTGATCAGCAGCGTGCACCGCAGGGGCGAGTCCCCGCCCGGCAGCGCGGCGAGAGCGCGCCGCTGGGCGCCGACGATGGTCTCCTTCGTCTCGCCGAAGGTCGGGCTCTGCCACAGCGCGCCGCGCGTCGTCGCGACCGCGGCCCGGGCGAGCAGCTCGGGGTCGCCGAGCTTGTCCGCCACCGTGATCGCCTCCTCGACGGCGTCGGTCAGGTCGTCCCAGCGGGCCGCCCAACGCGTCGCGTCGGCGCGCGCCAGCAGGAGCTCGTACCGGTCGGAGAGGGTGGCATCGGGGTCGAGGTCGATGCGGCTGAGGGCCAGGGCCAGGAGCTCGGCGGCCTCCTCGTGGCCGTGGCGGCGCTGCGCGGCGAGCGCGGCCCGGTACGCCGACGTCCACGCCTGCGCGGCATGGTCCTCACCCGCATCGGCCCAGTGCCGCGCGATCTCCGCGGTCCGGCTGGAGGCGCGCTGGTCGAGCCGGAGCGCCTCGGCGATCCGGGCGTGCATGCGCTGGCGGCGCGACGGCGACAGCGTCGCGTACACCGCGTCCCGCACGAGCGCGTGCGAGAAGCGGAACCGGTCGTCCCCCTCGTCGCGCACCATCCCCGCGGAGGTCGCGGGCTCGAGGCGGTCGAGGACCGTGAGGTCGTCGAGCCCTGTGCTGCTCACGACGGTGGGCAGGTCGAAACGTCGTCCCACGACGGCGGCGTGACGGAGCACGTCGAGCGTGCCGTCGGGCACCGCGGCCAGTCGGCGCCGTACGACGTCGGTGACGGCGGTCGGCGGCTCGAGCGCCACGTCGCCACCCGCCTCGTCGAGGAGCCGGGCGTACTCGACCACGAAGAAGGGGTTGCCGTCCGTACGCTCCTGCATCACCCGGGCCGTCGCAGGGGCGACGGGGTGCGAGGAGAGGGCCGTCAAGACTTCCCCGGTCTCCGCCGCGGAGAGACCCGTCAGCGCCACTGACACCGCGTGCCTGCGCGCGAGCGCCTCGAGCGTCTCCGCGACGGCCCCGTCCTGCTCGGCGTGGGTGCGCATCGTCACCATCAGGAGCAACCGGCCCTCGTCGGCGACGGCGCAGAGGTGGCGCAGAACGCCCAACGAGGACGGGTCGGCCCACTGGAGGTCGTCGAGCGCGACGACCAGCGGCTGCTCGTCCGCGGCGTCGAGCACCTGCCGGCAGATCTGCTCCCACGCGGCGAACCTCTCGCTGTCCGGGTCGCCGCCCACGGCGGTCGGGACGTCGCCACCCAGCCCTTCGAGAACGGCTTCCCACGGCCACAGCGGCGGCGCGCCGCTGTCCTGGGAGCAGCGTCCGACGAGGACGCGCGCTCCGCGCTCGCGGGCGCGCGCCAGCACCTCGGCGACGAGGCGCGACTTGCCGATCCCCGGCTCACCCACGAGGCAGGCGAACTGCGGGCGCCCGGTCTCGGCCACCTCGTACCGGTCCAGGAGGACGGCCAGCTCGCGGTCGCGGCCGACCATCGGCCACGCAGGCAGCTGCGGCAGTCGGGGCTGAGGCCCTCGAGGGGGAAGACTTCGAGGGGGAGCGGGCGCCGTCTGCGGCGCGGCCGTCGCCGTCGAGGGTGACGACGGAGTCGTCTCGGTCCAGGTGATCGCCGGGTCCTGCCGCAGGATCGCCGCCTGTACCTCCTGCACCTGGGTCCCGGGCTGGATACCGAGATCCTCGTCGAGCGTCGAGGTGAGCACCCGGACGGCCTGGAGCGCGTCAGCCTGACGTCCGCTGCGCGCCAGGGCCACCGCGCGCAGCGTCCAGAGCCGTTCACGGAGGGGGTGCTGCGTCGTCAGCGACTCGAGCTCGGCCGCGACCGTCGCGTGCTCGCCCTGCGCGAGTCGCACGGCGGCGCGGTCCTCGCACGCGACCAGACGCAGCTCGTCGAGACGGGCACGCTCGGCGACGGCCTGAGGGTGCTCGCCGAGCTCGTCGTACGGACGCCCGCGCCACAGACCGATGGCGGCGTCGAGGTCACGCGCAGCCTGCTCCAGCACGTCGGCTGTCGTGACACCGGGTCGGGGGATGGCGTGCCGGACGAGCGGACCGAGCCGCCGGTGGGCCTCCTGCATGAGGTCGCTCGCGGTGGCGGCGTCGATCGCGAGGCTCGACGTGTCGAGGACGTACCCACCGCTCGAGGTCCGCAGCGGCGGGTCCGCGTCGTCGGGCACCACGGTCGCCAACGCCCTGCGGAGGCCGGAGACGTAGGCCTGGAGCGTGCCGTGCGCACCGGCGGGGGGATGGCCGCTCCAGAGGTAGTCGATCAGGGTGTCGACGCTCTGGACGCTCCCGGCGCCGAGCGCGAGCGTGGCGAGCAGGACGCGGTGCTTGCGCGTCCCGAGCGCGACCGGCGACGAGGCCTGCTCGCGGTGCATCTCGACCGGGCCGAGAACAGCGAGCCACATGGCCCTGAGCATAAGCGCGTGCCGGTCCCGGGACCGGCGATCTCCCGTACGCCGAGCCGATCCCGAGGGATCGTCCCACCACCGCGACCGCCGACCGGGGGCACGGAGTCGGGCGCCGTCACGGCGCGCTGCGTGCGCCGTGCGGCAGACTTGCAGGGAGATCGGCCTCGTTCCTGGCCGCGATCACCGACAGAGGAGACATCACGTGACCACCCATGTCCTGGACGACCTCGAGGCGCGCGGACTCGTCGCGCACTCGACGGACCGAGACGCCCTGCGCGCCGATCTGTCCGCGGGGCCGGTCACGTACTACGTCGGTTTCGACCCGACGGCGCCCAGCCTGCACATGGGCAACCTCCTCCAGCTGCTCACCGCGCGGCGCCTCCAGCTGGCAGGACACCGGCCGCTGATCCTCGTCGGCGGCTCGACAGGTCTGATCGGCGATCCCCGTGACGTGGGGGAGCGCACGATGAACAGCCGCGACACCGTCGCGGAATGGGTCGAGCGGATCCAGGCGCAGGTCGAGCAGTTCGTGTCCTTCGAGGGTGACAACGCCGCGCGCGTCGTCAACAACCTCGACTGGACGAAAGACGTCAACGTCATCGACTTCCTGCGCGACATCGGCAAGCACTTCCCGGTCAACCGGATGCTCGACCGCCAGGTCGTCGCGAGCCGGCTGGAGTCGGGGATCAGCTACACCGAGTTCAGCTATGTACTGCTCCAGTCGATGGACTACCTCGAGCTCTACCGCCGGTACGGCACCTCGTTGCAGACCGGCGGCAGCGACCAGTGGGGCAACATCACGGCCGGCGTGGAGCTGGTGCGGCGCGCCGAGGGTGCCAAGGTCCACGCACTGTCCACGCCCCTGATCACCAAGGCCGACGGCACCAAGTTCGGCAAGTCGACCGGGGGAGCGCTCTGGCTCGATCCCGAGATGCTCTCGCCGTACGCCTTCTACCAGACCTGGATCCAGGCGGAGGACACGAAGGTCGTCGAGTACCTCCGGCAGTTCACGTTCCTCGATCTCGAGGAGATCGACGCGATCGCGGCGGAGTCGGCCGAGAAGCCCGGGTTGAGGATTGCCCAGCGCAGGCTCGCCGCCGAGGTGACGGCTCTGGTGCACGGAGCAGACGAGGTCAAGGCGGCCGAGCAGGCCTCTGCCGCACTCTTCGGCCGGGCCGAGCTCGGTGATCTGCCCGAGTCGACGCTGCGAGCAGCCCTGAGCGAGGCCGGCCTGGTCGCCGTCCCACGGGGAACCACCGTCGTCGACGCATTGGTGAGCGCCGGTCTTGTCGACAGCCGGTCTGCGGCACGTCGAGCAGTGACCGAGGGTGGGGCGTACGTCAACAACGTCCGCGCCGAGGATCCCGAGGCGACGCTCGACGACGCCGGCCTGCACGGGGGCCTGGTGGTCCTGCGGCGCGGCAAGAAGGCGGTCGCAGGCGCCGAGGTGAGCAGCGCCTGACCGGTCTGTCCAGGCTTGTCCGAGAGATCCCCGAGGCTCGGCACCCCAACGCGGCGCCGGGCCTCGGGCTTTCCGACCCAAAACCGCCCCTGACCTGCGAAGACAGTGTTTGTGAGCCAGCCCACACGACCCCGATTTGACCGGCCGTTTTCCGCCGCGTAATGTTCTTCTTGTTGCCGGGGACGGCGGCGGGCAAGGCCGAGAGGCCGGGCACGCGGCCCTGGTGACCACCCCCCTCTCTCTGAGACCACCGACCGGCTGGCCATCTTGGCTGCCGAGCAAAGCTCTGGTAGGTTTGGGGGTCGCGCCTTGGTCTGATGCTCCTGTGTGGGGTTGAGGGTTTTGTGTGTCTGATGTTTGAGAACTCAACAGTGTGTCAAAAGTCGACGAGATAATCAGCGACCTTGATGATG
>NZ_JAHWCJ010000005.1:0-36323 GCF_019550855.1 Mumia sp. zg.B21
GTTGGCGAGCGCGAGATGTCCGGAGGTGGCCACGACTTGGTGCGGCCTGCTGCGCTTGCCAGGGCTGGCTACGGCTTGCCAGGGCTGGCTACGGCTTGCCAGGGCTGGCTACGGCTTGCCAGGGCTGGCTACGGCTTGCCAGGGCTGCCATCTGGCAGCTATTCTCGATACGTCCACGGCAGTAGCTGTGGAAAGTGAACCCGAGACCCTTCCGGACGGTTGTGGCGCTCGGGTTTTGCGCTTTCTAGACGTCGTTGACGTCCTTGAGGAGCGGTTCGACACGTCGCTTCCAGTCCTGGCCGCCGCGTTGGAACGCCCACCCGATCGCGTCAGGGATTGCAAGTAGCGGCTCCTGTGCAGCCCGCTGGTGCTGGTAGCGGAGACTCTCTCGGCATCCGTGCGACCTCACGAGCTGCGCAAGAGTCGTGCGGTCCCTGGCGTCGAGCGTCTCATCCGATTCCAGACAAACGGCAACCTCGTGACGATCGCTGTGCTCCTTGACCAGTGCTTCAAGGCACGCCTCGCGTCGCAGGAGCTCGGTCTTGTAGGCAGGCCCTGCTCGGTAGATCGTGGCGGAGAAGCCCCACTGCTGGAAACTGCTGAGGATCATCTTCCGGCGCGGGTCGCGTTCGCCCTTCATGTGGAGGCGCTTCTGGCCGGGGAGCACGAGCGTGCGGACGTCCTTACGTGCCTGGGTTACGTCTTCAGGCAGGACCACGCTCGCGATGAGCAGGTAGTCACGCCCCTTCGACTCGTCGACGAAGACATGAACCGTCACGTCAGGGCCCTCCGGTCTCTTTAAGTCGTGGGAGAGAACGTCCGACCCTGCCGGAACGAAGCAGGATCGCGCACGCTCTCCACAAGCGTCATACAGGTCTCAGCCAACGTGATCTGGCCGCGCCGTTCTGGACCTCTCGCGCTTGCAGAAGAACCCTAACCATCCGAGACGACGGGGGAGGCTCCGTCACCCGCTGACGCTGTGCTAAGCACCCGGGACGGATCGGTCTGGCCCCTTGCCGCTGGTTGCCCCTGGATGGCAGGTGGGGCAGCGGCGAGCTGTCCCATCAGCGTGCTCAATGTGCCTCGAGGTGGGTGAGTCACAGCGTCCACACCAGGCTTGGATCTTCTGACGGAACTGCACGGTGTCCTGCCCGGCGGCGCGCTCGACCGTGTCTGGGTGGTCGTTCTGTGGGTCGACGTCGGTCAGGTAGTGCGCGAGGAGCGCGTAGGGACGTCGTACGACGTCGGCGGTCGGCCGTGGGAGTTGGAGCCGGCGCTCCCGTTCGCGGAGAACGTGTTGCAGGTCGCCGGCGGTCCAGGTGACCGATCCGCGAACGAAGCGGGACAGGAGGCCGCGAAGCCGGCCGGGCTGTTCCGTGGCGAGCCAGGGCTCGCGGGTTCGGAGCTCGCCGATCAGCTGGTCGACGCGGGTGCGGTGGGCACGCTGTCGGGCCCACCGGACGGGGTCGTGGGTGGCAGATCGCTTTCGTTGGTGCCGGGCGAGCGGAGCGAGCTCGTTCTTCCTGTTCGCCCTGCGAGGGAAACCAGGGTTAAGGGTCAGATTTTCGGCTGACTGTGCCCTACCACTGGTAGGGGTGACATCGTCCACAGCGGACTGACTTTGCCAGGCGTCCAGGCCCAGCCAGCTGGGGATAATGCACGCTGATTCGTTGGCCATCCCGCGCTGGGGGGAGCCCTGCTGGCGGGCGCGGAAGCACTCTCCGGCTGACAGCATGCGACCGTGTACGACGTCGGCGAGGAGACCGAGCTCGCGTGCCGCGCTGCGGCAGCGTTGAACGGTCCTGGTTGAGACCTCCATGACGGAGGCGACGGTGTCGGGGCGGACGATGAGTCGCCGGCCGGTGGCCTTCTCGGCGTAGAGCGACTCGATCCGCGCCCAGTCGCGGAACATTTCTGGTGCGACGTGGTGTCGCTCGAGCACGTCTCGCCGGGCGGCGATCGCCAGGGGGATGACGATGTTGAGCCAGTGCCAGCGGGTCCGCCATACCGGCAGCTTCGCGTAGGTGCCGTCGTCTGATCCGCGGTCGCGCACGGAGCGGACGCCGGGGTGGCGGCGGGGGAGGACCGCCCGGTCGCGCTCCGCGCGACGGGCAACTACGTGGCCCATCCCGGGTGGGCACTCACGGAGGCCGACCACCCAGGTGACACGCCGCAGCGGTCGGCGGCCGGTTTCCGTATGGGTGTCTGTTGGGGGGTGTATCGTGTTCTCCAAGCGACAGAGCACAGCCGCGAGGGTGTGCTTGTTGGAGCTTCTGACCCGGATCCGCCAAGAAACGGGGTCTGAAGCTTCGGACTGGGGCCCGCACCGCTAGGTGCGGGCCTTCGCTTTTCTATTCGGTTATGAGGCTTGCGCCAGTGGCAGCTCCGTCTGATCGGTGGGCCGAGTCTGCGGGGCGAGCTCGGGGCAACCGTGCTCGCGCGCAAGGATCGTCGACACGTAGTCGGTGATCGTCATCCCTGCTTCGTCGGCCGCGTCCCGGACACGTTCGCCCAGTGCCGACGAAGGCCGGATCATCATGGCGTCCCGCTCGCCCAGACTCGGGCGGCCGCCGCGTCCTCGTTGTCTTGCCATGTCCGGCATCTAACCGGAAACGGAAACCAGAGGGAACGACCGACGCGGCGTTTCTGTTTCTAAAGTCCTCGCGCCACCGCGGCGGCCGCCTCGAGCCAGGCCCGCTGGGTCGATGGGCGCAGCGAGCCGTATCGGAGCAGGCCGTCGACCATGGCCGGGTCGAAGGGGATCGAGACGGCGTCGGCCGCGATCGCGCGGTATCCGTCGGCGACCCGGGCGACGTCGGCTGCTGTCGCCTTGGGGTCGGCCTGCGTCACGACGACGACCGCCTGTTGAGCGAGCCGTGCGGAGCGCTCATCACGCTCGACGAGCGCCTCGAGGAGCAGTGCGCCGGCCTCGGCATGGTCGTCGCGGGTGGTGGTGGCGACGACCAGCTGGTCGGTGTGGTCGATCATCCGCAGCCACATCGGGTCGGACTCGTCGTTACCCGAGTCGATGAAGACGAGCCTGTAGTACTTGCTCGCGACGGCATGGATGGCGTCGACGTCCTCAGGCTCGACGCGCTGCTCGTGGGCGAGGGCGGTCGGCTTGCTGCGCAGCACGTCGAACCGGTCGCGGGTCTGGTGGTGCACGTAGCGGGCGAGATCGGCCGACTGTGCTGCTGTGCTCAGCAGTCGATCGACCTGCGGGAGCAGCTCGAGGAGAGTGGACTCGTGCGGTCCCTGCTCGGTGCGCCAGCCGAGCGTGCCGCGGGTCTGGTTGTTGTCCCATGTCAGCACGCCGGCGCCGCCGTAGCGAGCGAAGACCGCGGCGAGCAGTGCGGTGCTGGGGGTCTTGCCCGCTCCGCCCTTGGAGTTGACGACGGCAATCGTCCGCGGTCCGGGCCAGTGCTGGGACACAGCCGCTGCTGCGCGTCGTTCCGCGAGCTCGTCCGCGCTGGGCCGCATGCGGATCCCGGCGCGTGTGAGAGTGCCGCGCCAGCCCCGGGTGGCGGGCTCCTCGGTGTGCTCTTCGGTGAGGAAGGACCGTCGCAGTTCCGGGCGGCTGGGGGAGGGTCCGCTGTCAGCGCCGACGTCCTCGGCCCAGGGCTGATCGACGACGCCGGCCCGCTCCTGAGCGTGCGGGTCAGGTGTTGCAGGGGGGAGGGGTGGCGCTGCCGGCTGCGGCACCGTTCGCGGAGGAGGCGGCGTCGCATTGACGCGACGCCTCAGCTCGAAGCCTTCATCGGGCGTCACGTTGCCGTCGGCGTGGATGATGATGCTCCACTCGCCATCGGGATCGCGCGAGAGGGTACGGAGCGGGCGGCCGAGCTGTGCGGCGCGTTGGGCGATCAGGGCGACGACCTGCTCCCGCGCCTGGTCGACGCCGGCGGCGGCGAGCTTCTGCACGCTGCCGCCGATCGACACCTCGCCGGTGCCGTCGGGGTTCAGGGTGACCTCGACGTGCGGCCAGGTGGCCGCTTCTGTGGTGGTGCTCATGCCGTTCTCCTTACCTAGCCGAGAGTGAGGCCGACCTCGGACATGAAGTTCTCCGGGTCGACGGGGGAGTCTTTGACGTGCACTTCGAAGTGCAGGTGGGGACCGGTGGACCAGCCGGAGGAGCCGACACGGCCGATCTGTTGGCCTGCGGTGACGCGGTCACCGGCGTCGACGAGGACGCCATTGGCCCACATGTGCTTGTAGCGGGTCTTGATGCCGCCGCCGTGGTCGACGTCGATGGTCCAGCCGCCGTTGCTGTCGGTGTAGGCGTCGATCACGACGCCATCCTGGGCGGCCCAGATGGGACCGCCGTCGCCGCCGCCGGCGAGATCGGTGCCGGAGTGAAGCCGTGTCGACGCCCCTGTCACCGGGTCCTTGCGCATGCCGAAGCCCGACGTGACGGGCCCGTCGGCGGGCTCAGCCCAGCCATCGGGACTGACCTGGCCAGGGGTCGTTGCTTCGCAGCCGGGGACGCTGACGCCGGCGGCGTCTGCCTTGAGGTTGAGGTGCACGTGGTCGTAGTGGTTGGCGGTGTCGGATCCGCGGTCGGCCATCGGCCTCCAGCCTTCGCCCGCGCGGTCGACGGTCCAGATCCGCTGTTGCCAGATGATGTAGTCGACGCCGAGCTGGGCGGCGTTGTCCTGCAGGTAGCGCGCGAGCCGGTCGCCGGTAGCGCGTCCGTTGGGGATGTCGTTGGTCATGAAGTCGAGCGCGAGCCCGGATGGGTGACCGCCTGGATCGCGTGCGGACTCGCGGTAGCCGCCGATGGTCTTGATGCGGAACATCGGGCCGACGCTGTTCGCGACGATGGCGGTCTGAGGTTTGACGTTGCCGAGCGGGTACTGCGACGACGTGACTGGCTTCTCGCCGTTGGCCAGGCCTTTGACGCCGCTTAGGCCCTCGACAACAGCGACCGCAGCGGGCCAGAACTTCGTGTAGTGGTAAGGGTCGGCGTTGCGCTGGACTCGGTGGGCCACGATGGTGGGCTCGAGCGTGTCGCGGTTCTTGATGGTCTTCAGGACCTTGAAGAAGTTGGTGGCCGAGATGAACGGATCCATGCGGTCTGCGTAGGAGCCCCATGCCCCGTTCGCGCGCTGCTGGAACAGACCACGAGAGTCGGGACCCACGGCGTCGCCGTTGTCGAGCACTCGCAGGCTCGACTCACCCATCGCCGTCATGACGCCGATGGTCTGGTCTCGGGCTGACAGCCCTGCTGCATGGCCGGCCTGCATGATGTACGCCGCGTTGACGAGCTGTTCGTGTCCGTAGCCGGCGATGGGGGTCTGGGGCACCGAGCCAGGGTCGATCGCACTGCCCGGCTGCCCACCAGGCGAACACGCAGCGTCGGACTGGCCGCCGAGCAAGATGATGCTGAGCACCAGCGTCAGGATCAGGGCAGGGACGAGCACGGCGGCAGCGAGAACCCCTGACTTGCCGTCGCTCATCCCTAGTTCCCCACGGGTGTGATGCGGCTGGTGAGCCAAGGCGAGCCGGCGTCCTTGCGGGTCAGGATGAGCTGGTACCGGGCCACGCTGGTTGGGATCTCGACGGTCGCGACGTAGGCGCTGGTGTCGAGGACGATGAGTCCGGGGCCGGTGACCTTCAGCGCGGGGATGTTGGCGGGGTCGACGTAGGAGTAATCGGCGGCGGCCTGAGGGGTGAGGAGCGGTTCAAGCTGTGTCCACCAGGTCTGGTGGTCCAGAGTCGGCCGAGCGAACGCCCGGAGTGCGGTTTCTGCTGCCTTGACCACTGCGGCACGCGAGGCGTCGTCCCACTCGGGAACTGGCCGTGGCTCGACGGACTCGCCGGTGTCCTCGTCGACGAGCCCGCTGGGCGGGGGCGTGAACTGCTCGAGGTCAGGCGCTCCTGGTGTGGATGAGGACGGCGCCGGGCTGGGGCTTGCTTCGTCCTGTGCTCCGCACCCGGTCAGAGCCAGAACACCCGTCAGGGCGAGTCCGGCTACCGCTGTGAGCGCGTCCCGGTGTCCACGGTCAATGCGTCCAGCGTGCGTCGACCCATTCCTGGACCTCTTCGCGGTCGAACCGAATGTGCCGGCCGAATCGGCCGTGCGGGAGAGCCATCGCCTCATCCTTTGTCCAGGCGCGAATGGTCTGCTCCGTGACGTCGAACCATGCCGCGAGCTCGGCGACCGTAAGGAGCTTGCCGTCAGCCGGCTCCGGGACGCTTCGCCTCGACATGATCTCCCACCTTCCAATCGTCATTGAAGGTGATCTTTTCACGGAGACGCACCTGTCCCCCCCTCCTACCCCCGAAACAACGTGAACGGTCGCAACTGTACCTAGGTATAGCTCAATCTGTCCAGGTAATGCTAAATAAGTATGGACAGCGCTCTCTATCGTTAGTTATGGTCCTAGCCAGGGGGTGTTTGCGTATGTCTGTGCTATCGAACGAGCGGAGCCACGAGGGATCCTCGCTGGCGTGGCTCCGCTCATCTTTTCCCAGCAAGGGGTCACCTCCGGCGACGTCTCAGTGCCAGGCAGGGACGCGATGACCGATTCCAGCAACCCGTGGCTTTCGCGATCACCCGAGCCCGAGCGGCCCGCTGCGCCGCCTGTCGAGGCCGCGCACCGTCGTCCTACCGGACCGATGACTCCACAGCGAGGAGTCCCTGCCCCCGATCGCGTCGACCAGCTGGCGGTTTATGACCAGCCACAGTCGGCCGAGCTGTGGTGGCTCGGCGTCCACGGTGGAGCAAGCGAGTCCAGCCTGGCCGCTCTGGTGCCGGGCTGGCCTGCGGCCAGCCACGGATGGCCGCGCCCACCTCGGGGGGCGCCCGCGAACGTGGTGCTGACTGCCAGGTCGAGCATGTACGGACTGCGATCAGCACGATCTGCCGCCACCCAGTGGGCCGCCGGCATGGTCCCGCACGTCAAGGTGCTGGGCCTGGTGATCGTCGCGGACGCCCCTGGGCGCCTTCCGCGTCCGCTGCGCGAATTCGCCCAGGTCATCTCCGGGGGCCTTCCTCGAACGTGGACCATCCCTTGGATCGAGTCGTGGCGGGTGGACGAGCCGCTCGCTCTCTCCGACGCACCGCGCGAGGTACGCCGACTCATCGACGACCTTGAGGCTCTCACCCATTCCGGTGCCGTGGGCACCACCAACCGAAAGGAACACCGATGAGCACACTTCTGACGGCCGCCGCTGCGGTGGGCGATCTTGTCGCCCTCGCCCCGGCGGAGGTCATCGCCGGGAACGTGCCCGACCCGTCCCCGCAGCAGCCGCCGGGCACCGACGGCTTCACCGAAATCATGGGCTGGGGCAAGTGGGTCGCCCTCGCCATCTGCATCCTCGGCCTCTTCGCCGCCGGCGCGCTCATGGCGATCCAGTCCCGCCGCGGCGAGGGCGGTGAGCACGTCGGCAAGATCGGTATGGCACTCGGCGGCGTCATCGTCATCTCCGCCGCGTCGGCCCTCGTCGGCTTCCTTGCGACTGCCTGACTCGGAGGCTCAACATGACTACTGACGACAACGAACAGAGCCCGTTCACCCGCCCGAGCTTTATCGCGGCGGGAGTCGTGGTCGCGCTGATCGTCGTCCTCGGGATCGTCATCGGAGTAGTGAACGCAACAAAGGAAGACTCTGAGGCAACATCCCCATCGGCCGACGCAACGAGCAGTGCGCCCTCCAGCTCTCCCACGTCACCCGAGGCCGGCACGGACACGTGCAACCTCCCGGGTGAAGTCTTGTCCGGGACCCTTTCGACGGCTCCTGTAGCCAAATGGGAGTACCAGGGCACGACGGCGTATCCGACATCGATGGAGTACGGACCTCAGCGCGCCGCCGGCGGGGTGCGCGCGTGCTATCAGCACTCACCCGAGGGCGCAGTCTTCACGGCAGCGAACGCTGTGGTCCTTGCAACCGCCGACCTCGAGACTGTGCGCGACTGGTTCGACTACTTCATCGCTACCGGCCCGCATCGCGACTCGATGCTGAGCCAGGAAGATGGCTCAGCCACGAGTGACGGCGTCCGCGCGGAGATTGCTGGCTTCCGGCTGCTTTTCTACGACGGCGACACCGCCCGCGTCGACATCGGTGTTCGCGGGACATCGGAGGGTCAGACCGTCAACCTCTCAATGGTCTATGCGCTTGTGTGGGAGGACGGGGACTGGAAGCTGAACGTGACCGATCCGGACGTGCCGGTCAACGTCGCAGTCGTCCCAGAGTTGGCCGGTTACATCCCCTGGGGGCCCTGAGATGGCGTGCGAGGGATGGAACAGGGCAAACCCGCTCTGCCACGTGCGCCAAGGCGCCGAGTCCTTGGTCGGTGATGCGATCGAAAACATGGCGAACGCGGTCGTCGAGGCGTTCGGGAAGGCGATCGCGTCGCTCGGGACGGTGTGGGTTCATATCGGAACCCCGAACCTCACTGGTTCAGGTGGTAGCTCGGCGATCGAACCGGGTAGCTCTGCCCGAAACTCGAGCGGCATCACAACGGTTCTTGGATACGTCACATGGATCAGCCTGGCGCTGGCGATCCTGTCCTTGTTCATCCTGGGCGCGCTCATCGCCACGCGCATCAGGTCGGGGGAAGGCGTCGCGGCCGTCGGCCGTGTCGGCTTGGTACTGGCCGCCGTGGTGTTCATCTCGGCGGCCAGCGCAATCGTCTCGGGGTTCATGCCGTCAGGGCCCAAGAACGCCGGTGGCGCGGTCCAATTCCTTCAGTCTGGGCTCTGGTGGTACATGGGCGCCGCCGCCGTTGTCTCAGTCATCGTCGGCGGCGCCCGAATGGCGTGGGAGCAGCGGGCAGAACCTGGCCGCGAGACAGTCAAGAGCCTGCTGACACTCGTGGTCGTGGCAGGTGCGGGTGTGACGATCATCGGTCTGCTCGTTGCGGCCGCAGACTCGTTTGCCGTCTGGATCCTCAACGAATCACTCAGCTGCAACGTCTCGGAGGATTCGGCGTGCTTCGGGGAAAACATGCTCATCCTGCTCGCCCTGACCAAGCATCCGGCGGCCGGCGGCCTCGGGTCGCTGCTCATCATCATCTTGGGGCTCGTTGCGATCTTTGCGGCGGCGCTCCAGATCGTTCTGATGGTCGCGCGCGGGGGCATGCTCGTCATCCTGGCCGGCATCCTCCCGCTTTCCGCTTCATTTACGAACACGGAGATGGGCAAGAGCTGGTTCAAGAAGTGCATCGGCTGGACGGTCGCGTTCATCCTCTACAAACCCGCCGCAGCGATCGTCTATGCGGCCGCGTTCCAGCTGGTCGGCACGGACGTGTTCTCCGATGACGGCTCAGGATTCCTGGCAGTGCTCACGGGTTTGATGCTGATGGTCCTCGCGCTATTCGCGATGCCGGCGCTGATGCGCTTCGTGACGCCGATGGTCGGTTCCCTAGCGGCCGGGGGCGCAGGTGCCGCGCTCGCGGTGAGTGCACTCGCGAGCCTGCCGACCGGGGCGGCAGAGCTGGGTCGGCTCATGTCAGGCAACAACGGGTCGGGCTCGCCGGGGCAGTCCGGCTCTAATGGCCAGACAGGTTCACAGGGTCCGTCTGGCGGGCAGAACCATGGACACTCGCCGTCGTCGAGCGTCCCGTCCTCCACATCTCGATCGAACGGACCCGGGAACCGCCCCACTGGGGGTGGCGCACCACCAGGTGGTGGAGGCGCAGGTGGAGGCGCAGGTGGAGGCGCAGCCGCAGGTGGAGGCGCAGCCGCAGGTGGCGCCTCCGCTGCCGGGGCCGCCGCTGGCCCGATCGGTGTGGTGGCCGGCGCCGTAGCGGATGCGGGAAAGAAGGGCGCCGAGGTAGCCCAGCGCCTTGGCGAAGAATCAACTGGTGAAGGGGGAGGCGGTCCTGATGGCAGCCGTTGATACGAGAAGAGGTCCACGGACGTACGGAAACTGGCGGCGACCAACATCGCCAGGCATCCTTGGCCTGGGATCGTTGGGCACGACTCTGCTGCTCGCCGGTCTTATCGCAGTGGTCATCACCGTCATGGTGGCCGGCCTCCTCGAGGCCGTGATCCTGACAGCTGTCCTCGGGGCCGTGATGCTCTCCGTCCTTACGAAGGACTCACATGGCAAGAACGTGATCAGCCGGGCAGGAGCGCGCGGCGCTTGGTGGTCGTCCCGCTCACGGGGAACGAACCTGTATCGCTCCGGTCCACTCGGTCGTGCCCTGTGGGGCACCTACCAGCTGCCTGGTCTCGCGTCACCGACACGATTGAGCGAATACCGCGACTCGTACGGGCGGCCGTTCGCCCTGCTCTACACCCCCGCGACAGGCTCCTACTCAGTCGTGGTTGGGACGGAACCCGACGGTGCGGCCCTGGTCGATCAGGAGCAGGTCGACGGGTGGGTTGCTGACTGGGGCCACTGGCTGGCGAACCTGGGTGACGAGCCCGGGGTCGCCGCGGCGTCGGTGACGATCGAGACCGCTCCAGACTCCGGGACCCGCTTGCGGCGGGAGGTCGAGTCGAACATCGACCTTGATGCGCCACTTTTCGCACAGGAGATGCTCCACGAAGTCGTGGGCCGTTATCCGGTGGGCTCATCCACGGTGAAGGCCTATGTCGCAGTCACGTTCAACGCTGCCCAACGTGCTGGCGGAAAGAAGCGCAGCCCGGCTGAGATGGGCCGTGAGCTCGCCGCACGTCTGCCTGGGTTGACCGCAGGGCTGCAGTCGACCGGCGCAGGTGCGGCACATCCTCTGTCGGCTCAGGAACTCTGCGAGGTCATCCGGATCGCCTACGATCCCGCGGCCGCGGTGCTCATCGACGAAGCGCACGTCGCAGGAGAAACACCCACGTTGATGTGGCCTGAGGTTGGGCCATCCGCTGCTCAGACCGCGTGGGATGGCTACCGACATGACTCCGCGTACTCGTGCACTTGGGCGATGACCCAGGCACCCCGCGGCCACGTGCAATCGGGTGTTCTGGCCCGCCTTCTGGCCCCGCATCGTGACATCGCCCGCAAGCGCGTCACGCTGCTGTACCGTCCCATCGACCCGGCTCGAGCAGCCGGAATCGTCGAAGCAGACCTTCGCGCCGCCGAGTTCCGCATGACCTCGACGAGCAAGCCCGCCGCACGCGACACCCTCGCGGTGCGGGCGGCAGCTGCCACCGCGCAGGAGGAAGCATCCGGCGCCGGGCTCGTGCAGTTCGGGATGCTCGTCACAGCGACGGTCACCGACCTGGACAAAGAGGCCGACGCCCGGGCAGCGATCGACAACCTGGGCGCAACCGCCCGACTGAGATTGCGGCCGGTGTACGGGTCACAAGACTCGGCCTTCGCCGCGGCCCTCCCACTCGGCCTAGTGCTCCCGAAGCACATCAAGGTCCCGTCCGAGCTCAGGGAGAAGCTATGAGCCGCAAGCGGTCACGCGAGCGCCAGACACAGAAAGGCGACAAGCCGCGCGAGCTACGGCCCCAACGCCCGCCCATGCGTGGATGGCTGGGCCGCGGACGGGGCTACTCGAACTACGTCCAGCAGGCTAGTGAGTGGCGTGGCACCACCGTCCAGGTCTGCGGGATGTGGCCCTTCGCCATCGGCACAGGAACACCGATGGTCGGCGTCCCACTCGGCCGACACATCCACACCGGGGCCACGTTGTGCTGTGACCCGATCTCCTGGTTTCAGCGAGCCAAGCTCATCAGCAACCCGTCGACGTTCGTCCTCGGCCGACCGGGACTGGGCAAGTCGACGATCGTCCGCCGGATGGCGACGGGCCTGGCCGGATTCGGCGTCATGCCGCTCGTCCTCGGTGATCTCAAGCCCGATTACGTCGACCTCATCGAGGCCCTCGGCGGCCAGATCATCACGCTCGGCCGCGGCCGCGGATACCTGAACATCCTGGACCCCGGCGAGGCGACGGAAGCCGCCGCCCACCTGCGCGAAGCAGGGTTCGAGAAAGAGGCCGCTCAGGTTCTCGCCGACGCCCACGGCCGCCGCCACACGATGGTCTCAGCGCTGCTGACCATCCTGCGCTCAGCGCCGCCGACCGATCGCGAGGAGACGATCCTCGATCGGGCCCTGAAGCACCTCGACGCACACCACGAGGGTGTACCAGTCCTCGGCGACCTGCTCCGTGTCATCCAGGAAGGCCCGCTCGAGGTGCGCGCTGTGGCCCTCGACCGAGGTGACGACACCCGTTACAAGGCGATCACCGAAAACCTGGAGGCCTCGCTGATCGGTCTGGTCGGCGGCGGCCGGCTGGGCGAGACGTTCGCCCGCCCCACGACCAACCCGATGCGCCGGGACGCACCTGTGGTCTACGACGTCTCCGCGATCGACGACTCCGAGATGGACCTGCAGGCAGCTACGCTGCTCGCCTGCTGGTCGGCAGGATTCGGCACGATCAACGTGGCGAACGCGCTCGCCGACGCCGGACTCGAACCCCGTCGCCACTACTTCGTGATCCTCGACGAGCTGTGGCGCGTGTTGCGCGCCGGGCGCGGGATGGTCGACCGCGTAGACGCGCTGACCCGCCTGAACCGTCAGCGTGGCGTCGGTATGGCGATGATCTCGCACACGATGAGCGACCTCCTGGCGTTGTCCAACGAAGAGGACCGTATGAAGGCACGGGGCTTCGTCGAGCGCGCCGGCATGGTCATCTGCGGTGGATTGCCGTCAGCCGAGATGCCCCAGCTGACCGCAGCAGTCCCGTTCTCGCGGGCCGAACAGGAACTCCTGATCGGCTGGCAGGACCCACCGGCCTGGGATCCCCGTACCGGCCGCGAGACCGAGCCGCCAGGCCGCGGGAAGTTCCTCGTCAAGGTGGGCGGTCGTCCCGGTATCCCGGTCGATGTCCAGCTCACGAGCACCGAGCTGTCGATCAACGACACCAACAAGTTGTGGCACGAGCGCTCCCGCGTCGGTGTCCGCGCACTGCGCACCGGGGCAGGTGATCCCGCATGAGCACGCCGACGAACCGGCGCCGCGATCCGGGGGTTCTGTCCGGCGAGGTCATCTTGCTGTGGCTGGGCATCATCGTGGTCGTTCTCGGCGTCGGCACGGTCTACGCCGCGCTGCATCTCGGCCACCGGCTCGCCGGGACCGGCGTCGACGTGCCGCGGGACCCGTTCGCCGCCACGTTCGGCCTACTCAGCGGCGAGATCGCGTGGCCGGGCTCGTCCGGCTGGTGGGTCGTCGCCGGCGTCCTCACCGCCGTGGCCCTCCTGGCCGTGGCGATCGGCCTTCTCCGGCGCAAGCTGCGACGCAATCGCTCCCGCGTCGACCGGGCCGCGTCCTTCATGGGCCGCGGCCGCGACGTCGAGGACCTGACACGCAAGAGCGCATCGGCCAAGGCCGCGCGCCTCGGAGTCAGCACGGCACCCGGTGTCTCGATCGGGCGCACCGTGGCCACCGGCCAGATGCTCTACGGCTCCTGGGAGGACATGCACATCGACATCTGGGGGCCCCGGACCGGAAAGACCACCTCCCGGGCGGTGCCGGCGATCCTTGAAGCACCCGGCTCTGTCCTCGTCACCTCCAACAAGCGCGACGTCGTCGACGCGACGCGCGAGGTGCGCGCACTGGTCGGCCCGGTGTGGGTGTTTGATCCCCAGTCGCTCGCCCTCGAGGAGCCGACCTGGTGGTGGAACCCCCTCAGCTACGTCACCGACGAAGTGCGCGCCGCCAAGCTTGCCGAGCACTTCGCCTCGGGCTCTCGCGAAGCGGGAGCCCGGACGGACGCCTACTTCGACTCGGCCGGGCAGGACCTCCTCGCTGGGCTACTGCTCGCCGCAGCCCTGGACCATCGGCCGATCACCGACGTCTACACGTGGCTGACCAGGCCGACCGACGAGACGTCCGTCGACATTCTGCGTGCGCACGGGTTCGCGCTCACCTCCGACCAGGTCGCCGGCGTCGTGTCCGCACCGGAGAAGCAGCGCGGCGGTGTCTTCGGCACCGCCCAGCAGATGGCCTCGTGCCTGACCAACCGGCAGGTTGCACGCTGGGTGACACCCCAGGGTGCGGCAGATTCCCGGCCACAGTTCCGGCCGGAAGACTTCGTCCGGGCCGACGGCGGCACGCTCTACTCGCTGTCGAAGGAGGGGCGGGGTACGGCCGGACCGCTGGTGACGGCGCTAACCGTCGCCGTGGTCGAGGCCGCCGAAGAACAGGCCGCACGCTCGGCCGGCGGGCGCCTGTCAACTCCGCTGCTGGGTGTCCTCGACGAGGCCGCGAACGTGTGCCGCTGGCGCGAGCTCCCGAACCTCTACAGCCACTACGGTTCGCGCGGGATCGTCCTGATGACGATCTTGCAGTCGTGGTCGCAGGGCGTCGAGGTGTGGGGCGAGGCCGGGATGAAGAAGCTCTGGTCGGCATCGAACGTGAAGGTCTACGGCGGCGGCGTCAGCGAGGCGTCGTTCCTCGAGGACCTGTCCCGCATGATCGGCGACTACGACCGCCTCTCCCGGTCGACGTCGTACGGACGTGGGCACCGGACGGTTTCTGAGCAGCTGCACCGTGAGCGCATCCTCGACGTCGCAGATCTCGCGGCGCTGCCGAAGGGTCGTGCTGTCGTTCTGGCGTCGGGATCTCGACCGGCACTCATCCGCACGGTTCCTTGGATGGTCGGCCCTCAGGCCGCCGCCGTCAGGGCCTCGATCGCTGCGCATGATCCGCAGGCCGAGCGCACGATCCTCGAGGCACGGTCAGAGCTGCACGCCGTCGAGGCGGTCATCGAAGCGAGAGGGAACTCGTGAGCGACTGGGGCGACGAGGACTACCGATCCGGCGGCCTGGAGCAGCCCTCCGCCTCCCAGGAGACCGCCGATGATCCCGACCTGTATTTCGGGTCCGTCGACGAGTTCGTCCGCGAGTACCTCCGCAACGTCTACCGGCGACGCGTCGACGGCCGGCACCGCTGCTGGGCCGGCCGCTGGTGGGAGTACGACGAGGCGGTGATCCGTCTAGAGGCGTTGTGGCGTTCGTGGGAGAACCTTCGGTTGGACGCCGCGACTGGCATGAGCGTGTGGTGGCGCGACCACGCCGACCACCACATGGCCGTGCTGATGGATCCCGAGGGCCCTTTCGCCTCGGCGACGGAGGGCGAAGAAAACCTCTCCAAGAGAGGTGAACCGCTGCCCTACGTCGCGCCGCCTGACGGCATGTTCCCCGACGTCCGGGTCAGTCTCTAAGGCCGTTCGGCCTCGCTGGGCGCGCGGTGAAATGAGTGCTCCGGCTCATTCAGGGCCTCGATGAGCTCGTCACACTCTTCGACCCATCGGCCGTAATGACGCTCCGCAACATGAGCCTCGTACGGGGCGAGGTTTTGCGACATGTCTGCGAAGACGCCGTCAACTCGGTCATAGAGATCACGAGCCTTCGCACGCACCTGTCTAGACGGGTGGTGCGTCGCGACCTCGTCAAGCGCACGCAACGCTTCACCGACTCCCTCGAACCTAGGTCGGCTGGCCTGCGAGACGTAGACGTCCTCGGGCGCATGATCGAGACCCCATTCGAAGTCGATCCATTCGCGCACCTGGGCCACCTTGGGCAGAAGTTCGCGCCTGGCGTCGAAGAGGTTCTGTTCACGCCGCAGCGCAGCTGCGTGCTCCCGCTCTTCCATTTGCATGGTTCGCGCGTGATCGAGCGCCCTGGTCTGGGCGTTACGCGCGTACGTCCCCTTGATGAACTCGATACCAATGTTGCCGGCAACCGTCCCCAGTCCAGCACCGATCAGGATCGTGCCGACGGCACCGAGCCATGACCAGATCTCGTCCATGGCGGGAGTGTCGCATGCCAGGCGACAGCTCGTGCGACGCTCAGGTACTCCGGTTCAGACCACAACCTCGGTGCAACCCACGTTCATGAAACCGTCCGTGCTTATGTCCTCGATCGGTGAAAGCGTTCCGTCGTGATCTCGCTGCCAGAACTGGCCGGCGGCGTCGCGAAACTGGATTCGTATGGTCGCGAGGTTCATACCATCGGCGCCAGCCATGCGCTCGAGGTCGTCAGTGAGCTGTTCGGCCTCGTACATAACTCCGGCCTGGGAGGGGGGGATCACCATCCCGACAATCAGGTTCATTTTGATGAACTGTCCGGCGTACCAGCACCATGCCCACACCTCGTAGACCGGCGCATCGGACGCATTGCGGATGTAGAGGTGCCACTGGAACGTCCCAACCCGGCGCACCCACGCTGAGACAAGCGAAGCCTGGGCGCGCTCCTCCACCTTCTGTGCCCGCTCCTCAGATGCGACCAGGCGTCTCGTCAGGGCCTGCTCTCGTCGCCATGCAAGCACGGCAAAAACCAGCGCGACGCTGGCGACCACGAGTGCGCCGAGGGTTGACCAGCCCGCCACAACGTCGGCGACGTCGACTGTGTCTTCGTCGATCGCGAGAGTCACCGCGCATCACCCGCGGTTCGCACAGTGGCCCAGCGACCGCCAGATGGTGCTCACCGGTCGAGTCCGCTCCTCTGCACCTGCGCCGCACGGCCTCGGGTCTCGCGGGCCTTGCTCTTCTTGGGTCCGCCGGCGTCCTTCACTGCCGCGGTGGCGGGTTGAGCCTGGCTGACGTCTGCGCGCATCTTCGTGGCGACGGCCTCGCCGTCGATGCCTTTGGCTTCGAGGTCGCGGGCTGTTCGCTCGCGGCGCTCGGCGCTGTCGTACTTCATCTCTGCGGCTCCGCGCTCGCTGTCGCCCGAGTCAGTGTCGGTCATCGCTTCGTGCTCGTTGCGTCGTTCCTCGCGGTTCGCCTCCGCCATCAGTCTCTGTGCCTCGGCGATCTCGGCGCTGGAGCGGTTCCGCTCGGCGCTGGCGTCGGCGAGGTCCCGCTGGGCGCGCTCGACCGCCGCGCTTACGGCGGCGGGGTCGGCTTGGGTGTTGTTGACGTCCACGCCGTAGCGGGCGCGCAGCTGGTCCCTCATGTGCTGCTCGGTTCGTGCTGCCTCGGGATCGTCTTTCGCCCATGCGCGGGCCACCTGGTAGGTGTGCCCGATCTGTTTGGGGTCGGCGCGATCCCACCAGTCCGGACGGTAGACGTTCGCGAGCTCGGCGTGTGCTGCCCGCTGCTCGACCTCGATCCGTGAGCGCAGTTCGCGCGCCTCCTGCTCGCTTTGGGCCTGAGCGCGCCGGGCAGCCGCTTCGCGCAATCGGGCGATGCGTTCACCGACCTGGCTGGCCGCGGTGATGAGGACACGAAGCTGTCCCTCGAACGCTTCTGCGATCCCGTCGCTCTCTTCCGCCATCCCCCGTGCCGCCTTTCTATCTCTCCGGGCCGCGATCTGCGCCCGGTCGTGTCACCTGTCGTGGCTTGGCTGGGTCGATCGTGTTCGGAAGCGGCGAGACCGCGGGGCCGTCATCGGCCTGGCCGGCGTTGAGCCGCTCGAGGATCGCCTGAGCCTCTGGCTCGAGCGTCGCCGTGTTCGTCCTCGGAGCAGTCGTCGTGGTCGCGTCCTGCTGTGGTGTGGGCAGGGCGGCGCGCAGCCTGACCAGCCGAGCCCGGGTGTCGTCGGCCAACAGCCGGGCTTGCCTCGACTGGCCGGCGGCCAAGGAGGCCTCGTAGACCGCCTGTGTCAGCCGCAGGAGCTGCCTGACCATCACCGCCTGTGCGACGGTCCCCTGCCCGCCCCGTGCCGCGCTGGCCAGCAGCATGGCCGCACCTGAGATCGCGACCGTGCCCGCCTTGTGGGGACGTACCGTGCCCCGGTACGTCTGCGCCGATCGCGACAGCGCCTCGGCTGCCGCGGCGAGGTCGCCGGGCGTCTCCTCGGTGGCGTTCGACCACGCAGCCAGTGCGCCCGCGGTCTGGCGTGCGACGGTCGCCCACGTGTCACGGTCGTCGACGTCGACCGTGCGGAGCCGCTCGATGAGGGCCTGGAGCTCCGCGTTGCGCTTGTCCCACAGCTCCGGGTCCGGCTCCTGGATTTCACGGCCCGGAGCGACCACCCGTCGCCCGCGCTTGGCCGCGTTCCATTCCGCCGCAGACTCACTCGCCCCCGTCGGCGTGTCCGGCCAGTTCTCCCGTAGCCGAGGCAGTGTCAGGTCTCGACCCAGGTGCCCGCCGCCGTACCAAATGGGCCGCTCGCCAGCTTCGGGCCGTTCAGCAACCGAGTAACCGGTGATGATGTCGGTGCGCCCGTCGGAGTAGCGGGGCCGCACCAGCACACCGGCACGACGCATCCGGCGCACGAACTCTGCCTCGTTCTCGCTCGCGGTCGCGCAGCCGCGGACCTTCAACGCAAGCATGTAGCGGGGCTGATCGGTACGGATCTCCGACGCGATCTGTGCCTGTCGATCGGCTCCTGCCAGGTGTTCCCACGAGGGTGCCTTCTGGCCCCGGTTGGCGCGCTCGTACTTGGCTCGGGCCCGGGCGCGTGCCTGGGCCTCGCGCTCGGCGGGGTCGTAGCCGCGTGTGGCGCGCTCAGCGTTGACCGACTCCAGCCGCTCCAAGCCGTACTTGGCCTCGAGCGCGCGGGCCGCGGCCTGGGCCCGTCGGAAGTCGTTGTGGGCCGACGCCTTCGTACCGTCCTCACGAACGAGGTTCACGGCGATGTGGATGTGGTCGTTGCCGTTGGTGGAGACGCCGTGGCGGACCGCGACCCACCGGCACGGGGCCTTCGTGCCCCCGTTGTCGTCGAACTCCATCGCCTTCATGAAGTCGCCGGCGATCTCGGCCCACCGCTCGTCGGTCAGCAGGCCCTCGTCGGCGCGAAGCGACAGCGAGCAGTGCCAGACGTGACCGCCCTTCACCTCGACTCCGTACGCGGCATACGGACGGTCGAGGTGACGGGCAATGGCCAGCGCGGAGTTGTGTCCCAGCTCGGCGTCGTCGTGCCAGGCCATGATCGCCGCGTCGCCCGCGACGAGATGCGGATCCTGGTGCTCGTTCGCCCGACCCGGCCCGACGAGGTAGGTCATCAGCCCAGCCATCCGGGTGCCCCGGACCACGTTCGGCATCATGGGCGGTCCAACCCGTCGATCGCCTGGTCGATGCGCTGGGCCACGCGCCTCACTGCGTTCAGCGTGGCCCGCAGATCCTCATGGACCTCGCCGGTGGCGTTGGTCGCCTTCGCGATCTGGTTGACGTTGTTCGACACCGCGGCCAGCAGTCGGTGAAGCGTGAAGAGCTCGGCCATCGCGTCCCGCCGCTCGGTCGGCGTCTCCCCCGACGCCAGCGCGGACTCGACGAGCAGCCGCGGGATGGTGACGCGCTGCTCGGCGGCGAGACGCAGCAACGTCTCCTCCTCGTCGGGTGACACCTTCACCTCGTGCCGGTGCTGGCGGCCGCCCTCGACGTTGGCGCGGCGACGCCGCGTGAACAGGCGACCTCCGGGAGCCTGCTCGCTCATGAGGATCACCTGCCCTTCAGCCCAGCGCAGCGACCCCGCCTCGTGCGGGGACCACACGGTCAGTGTGCCGGATCCTCGACGCCACGTCGAGGACCAAAAGCCACTTAGCCGTGCTAAGTGTATAGCTTGCTCCGCTAGGGCAGGCGCGGGTGCGTGAAGCGCACGCGGGCTCCACCAGCTCCCGACGCCGTGATTCTCTCGCCTCCGCCAGCAGCCGCAAGGGCGCTTCGCGTCCCTTCGGGACTCGGCTCCGCCGAGCCCTTGCCCCAGCCGCCGGAGGCGAATCTCGGCATCTATCGGGAGCTGGTGGCAGGTCTGGCCTGGACCAGTGCGGCCGAGGAGTCAGCCCCCATTCGATCGTGCTCAAAAGGGGTTCTACGCGGGAGAGTGCCGAGGGATGCTGTCGCCTGGCAAACCGACACGACCAGGGAGACCATCTTGCGCTTCACCAAGGGCCGTAGCCTCGCCGCGGCACTCGCCTCCGTTCTCGCAACCGGCACACTGCTCGCCGCCGCACCCGCACAGGCGGCATCTGCGGGCTGCACCGCGCCCTACTGGCACGGGCTCGGGAACCGAACCTGCACCACCGGCAGCATCCCCGCCAACAGCGCGCGATACATCTACATCAGCGTCACCGCCTGCAAGGGAAGCCCGTGGAAGGTGTGGGACACCGGCACCGGAGTGACCATCGCCAGCGGCACCGGCAGCGGTCAGGGCACCCTGATCGAGCGAAAGGTCACCGGGCTCTACGGCAACTACAAGGGAAAGCTCACCGACGCCTGCTACAACGACGAGATCCGTCTCAGCAACTGGGTCTGAGGCGCACCTCCCGTGGCGCGAAGAAGTGGCCGTCCAGCCATGAGCGCTGGGCGGCCGCTGCTCGGATCGCCGCCGGTTCGCTTGGAACGAGCATCGGTCCAAGCCGCGGTCTCCGGGGTCCACTGTGGTCCGCTGACTGGACCGTGGCCGGCCGAGGAAGGACGTGGTCCACGTGGGTTGGGTCGGCGGCCCAACCGGGTCAGTCTGCTCTGCAGCGGCCCGGACCGGCTCGAGCATGGTCTCGCCGTGTGGACCACCGCGATGACGTCGGTGTGTTCATCGGTCCGTGGATCCGAGCGGGTGGTCTCGTAGCGTCCGTCGGGATGTGCCCGGTCCTACCGCTCAGCGCTCTTGCCCCTCCGAGCCAGTTCGTCCCTCACGTGCCTGCCTTATCTGCGCTGCCAGCCGGTCCTCCATAACCGAGGCCGGTTGGACAACCTCCCCGGGATGTTGCCGCGTCTCGGGAGGCGTCGGGAAGGACGCACTACGGGTGCCCGCACCCAACCCCGGCATGTTGTTTGCCGCGGTCCGAACGTTCGCTAACAGGTTGTTCTGCTCGGCTTGTGAAAGATGACGAGTCACCGCAGGAGCGTCGACCTCGACGAGGCGACGCATCGTTCGAATGAGATCGGGGTCCGTTTGGCCGGTCCGAGCGCACACCTCAAGATCATGGACCAACTGCGTGGTCCACCCCCTCCGAGCGATCTCAGAGAGCGACGTGGTTGCCTGTCCCTCGCGCAGGGCTTCTTGTGCGGACACGCTCACCTGTTGCCAGTTACTCGGTTCCGGATCCGCTTCGAACAGAACGTTCGCCTGGCGATCGCAAATCGCGACTCGGCTAAGCAGTTGCGCCTCGAGCACAGCGCCGAGGGTCCCGGAAACCGCTTCCGCTGCGATGTCGTGCGTCTTGCCCTGTGTCCACCGCCCTGCGCCATGTTTCACGACCTGATCTGCGTAGCGCGTCAGCGTCCCCAGCCGGGATACCTCCGGTGGCACGGCCAGTACATGCAGCTCGGTCCGGTAACCCGCCGTCATGAAGGCGCGAAGCGTCGCGTTCACGACGGCGGACTGACGCATCGTCGTCTCCAGCAACACCTCAGCCCGCATGTCGCGCAGATACTCCAACGTCATTCCCACCCATGCTCCCGCTGCCTGCGCCGTAATGGAGGGCATAGAAAGAGGATCGTCACGCATGAGCTCGGGATAGCGAGGGTGGAACCGTCGGAGGCGGTCGTCGTCGACAACGTCGTTGCGCGGATGGGTCGAGTTGAGCGCTCTAATCGCACGCGACTTTCCCGCCCCGGGTTGGGCACCGACGACCCGAATGGTGGCCGACCGCCCAACTTGCTGAGTAGCCCTGAGCGTTGGACGAATCTCCCGCTCGAAGATTTCCCGCAGCGCTTCAGGACCGAGGTCGCTTGTGCTCATGGAGCGGACTCGTTTGCAGCCTTGAGGCGCTCACGAAGTGTCGTTGTCATCGAGTTCACGGCATCGAGTTCCATGGGCGGAACTGCATCGACTTCTTCCATCAGGTCGCGGTCGGCTTGTCGCCAGCGTGCCTCGTCTTCAGGGGTGGCCGCCGCTCGCGCTCGTGAAATGTAGATCCCACCCAAGTGGGTTGCCAGCTCGCACATCACGTCGTAGACCATCGGGTCGTAGTCCTCGTCCTCGTTTGCCATCGTCATCGCTCCCTTCCGAGTTCAAGCTGAGTTCGTTGTTCCGTCTGCGGCACAGCAGCGCCTTCGTCGACTTTGGCGAGTGCCCGTGCAACAGAGGACTTGCCAACACCCAGCACCGACGCGATGTGCTGGATGCTCTTGTTATCGGCGCGCATCCTTACCGCCGCTGTCACGCGCTCTGGCGTCATCACCGACGGCCGTCCGCCGACACGACCTTGGGCTCGTGCGTGGGCGAGGCCGCGGCGGGTGTTCTCGCGGATGGTGGCGACGCGGAGTTGTGCAAGAACGGCCATGATCCCGACGATGGCCTCCCCCATCGGGGTCGACGTGTCGACGTCGAGGAACGGTTCGGTGAGGCTCTTGAGGCGGACCCCGCGCCGGCCGAGGTCGCGGATGATCTCGATCGCCATCTGTTCCGTGCCGGCGACTCGGTCGAGCGCACGAATCACGAGCATGTCGCCAGGGCGCAGGTAGGCGAGGCATGCCTGCCACTGCGGCCGATCGGTGATCCGGCTCGACTCTCCGTGGTCGACGAAGACTCGCTTCGCGCCGGCTTCTCGGAGCTCGGCTGCTTGCGCGTCCGGGTTCTGCTCTCGGGTGCTCACCCGGGCGTATCCGATGATGTTGCTCATCGTCCTATCCCCTGCCCACTGCTGCCGTAGCCCTGTCCGGGCCGATGCGGTTCCTGCGGCCTCGTCGACGCGTGGCGGCCAGCTGCTTGTGTGGGTGACATCGGATAACTCGCGCTCAGCGGCGAACGCTGCCGCGCCCCGGCGCCGCCGGTCACGGCTGGCCCGCCCTCTCTCTCCTCCGCGATGTGCTGGAAGACCGGTACGAGAGAGTCAGGCACAGGTTCGTACTTGTCGAGGTCGGGGCGGCTGAACTCTGAGGCCTTGTTCCACCAGTTCGGGTCCACGCGAGCAAAGTCGAGCTCGAACTTCGAGCGCATTGCCACGTGCTCCATGAAAACCTTCGAGCTGCGTCCGTTGCCCTCACGAAAGGGATGGGCCTGGTTCAGGTGCGCGAACACGTTAGCCGCCGCAGACGCGAACTCGTCGCGTTCTAGCCTCCCCCACTCCGTGGTGTTCACCAGGCGTTGGACGTCGGCCAGATAGCGGTCGACCTCACCAGTGCGGACGTCGGCGAATCCTCGCACCGCGCCCTGCTTCATCATGTTCTGCGTCCGGTACTCCCCCGCCCACTCGTACACGTCCTGGAACAGATGCCGGTGGATCGCCCGTACGTGGTCTGCGCCGTAGGTGTGCTCACCGACGAGGGATGGGTCCGCCACGAGCTGCTTCTGCCTCAACGCAGTCGCGCCATACTCGAACGCCTGAAGGACTCGCGGATCGCGGATGTTTTGGACGTTGCGCATCGTCGCGTCGTCGGGCGGTGGGTAGAAATACGACTCCCACGTGTCGAACGTCGCCACGTGGTCACTCGTTCGAGACGGATGGCGCCGTTGTGACCGGTGCTCGCGCTGCTCGCAACGCAGCCTCTCGCACACGGCGCAGGTACTCGGTTTCGTCGATAGCGCCCCGAGCCTCGTCGGTCAGGTTCTCGACATCCTCTCGGTTCGGGATCCAACCCTCGTGCCAGGCGGCCGCGAGCGACTGCCGTACGGCCCGGCGCTGAGTCGAGTCGAGTTGCTCGAACAGCTCGGGCCAGCGCTCTTCAACGTCGAACTTCTCGGCCATGACCATCTCCCTCGTGTGGGTCTCGATCCACTATATTCCCGAAAAGGGTCAAAGGGCAGTTTCGGGCCGTTATGGTTTCGGTCCAGTCTTTCGGGACGAAAGTGCTCGGCGTGTCGGCGACATCGAGGCGGTAACGCTTCTTGCCCAGAAACGATCGTTATTGGGCGGCGTATCTGGGCTTGATCTTGCGCAGCCGGCCGAGCCGCGCGTTCCAGTCCGACGTGATGGTCGCGGCGGGGACGCCGCTGGCCAGGCGGTCGAATGCCGAGACCAGCCAGACCTGGTAGGTCTCCCACTCCTGGCCCCGAGCTGCCGTGACACGGCCAAGGGTCTGCTTCCCAAGATGACTATTCGGTCCAGTGAGGCTACGGAAGTCCTCCACCCGCACGGTTGCTTCTGCGCACGCGAGTCGGAGTCGTTTCGCCAGGTGTGCCGCGGCGTCGCTCGGCCATCGGTCTCCGGGCGGTGGAATGAGACCCATCTGCTCGTCGGTAGGCATGGGTGTTCGTAAGGCGTTCACCGGTGCAGCCACAACTCGCGTGATCGCAACTCGTAGCGAAGACGTCGCGCGGTTCGTCATCTCACAACCTCTCGTTGGTGGCCGTGCCGGCGGGGCCGCCGTCAGGACGGCCGAGCTTCATGAGCCCGAGCACGCCGACGAGTAGAAAAATGACCGCAACGACGAGGAAGAGGCCGACGACGAACCACTCCTTATCTTGGGCACTCCCCCAAGCGGAGATGCCGGCAACAGTCATGCCGACGACGCTGACGGCGATCAAGAAGAGCCCTGCGCCCAGTGGCCCCTTCCCCTGACGCTCTGTCTTCATAGGTCGTCCCTCCTCGGGTTCAAGCATGGCCGTCTCCTCATCCTTCGTTGGTGATGCTAGGGAAGCCCGATGACAATGGGTCTTCCTCGGGCGACGGGTCGAGATCGCCGCTTTCTGCGGCGTTGATGGTGCGGGTCGCCGCCTCGAGGATGACGACGTCCTCTCCAATCAACCGCAGGCTCTCGCGGATCGCCTCAGCACTTGCGGCGACTTCGGCGCCGATCGTGTCGAGGTTGTCGATGGCGTGGTCGTCTGCTCCCGTGCCGGCGAGGAGCTCGGTGAGACGCTCCTGTGCGCGCTCGGAGTTCTCGAGGGCGGCCAGTCGAGCTGTCTCGCGGTCGAGGTCCTGCAGGTGACGGTGGTACCTGACCAGCGCGTCAACTCGCGCGGCTGTGGACTGGTTCGCTGAGTCCAGGGACCTGGTAAACCGTTCCCTCGCGGCCGGGGGCAGATCGGCCGAGGTTGCGCGCAGGGCGAGGATCGCCAGTGTCCGCCGACGGATCTCGGCGACCTCAGCGTCGACATCCAACAGCACACGGTGCACCCTGAGAACTCCTGAATGCCTAGCCTTCGCGGTCATGATCCCGTTGGCCGCGGCGATGGCGCGGTGCCAGTTGCGGCCCTCAGCTGACTCGGCTGGGAGTTCGACGATCTCGATGTAGTCAGACGCGGGAGACCAGTGGTACCTCTCCTCTCGCGCCTCCAGCCAGTAAACGCCCGCGCCGAGGGTAAGGGCGGCTGATAGCCAGAGACACACCTGGACTTGGTCCCGCATCTCCGCATCCCACGAGCCCGGTTCGGCGACGACCAGGGAGCCACAAAGGGCAAGAGCGAGAAGACTGAGGAAGAAGAGCGCGGGCGAGGGTGGCTCCTTGCGCTTGCCGCGCACGAGCGCAGGCGCGTCACGCAGGCGCCCCCATTCGAGCACGCGCTCAAGGGCCCTGAGGTCGACCTGCGACGCCGACCTCTTAACCCTGGCCAACTCGAGGCTGTAGGTCTCGGTACTCGTGGTCATGATTACTCCTTCGCGTGGGTCTGAAAGCATCGGGACGCGTCTTCCGCGTCATCGGCTGGGGCCTCGCTCGAGCACCCGAGCCACGGTGCTTTTGCCGCACCCGATCCGGGCGGCGATCTCTCGCTGCGAAAGTCCCTCTTGGTGAAGCTCGACGATCTGTCGATCACGTGCGGTCTTCTCATCGCCGGCGATGTCACTCGGCCGCATGTCGAGCGTGTTCACGGGCCTGGCGACCCGTGCCGTCGCGATCTCGAGTCCGCGAGTAGGGGCCGCCGTCACGGGGCGGCGCTCCTCGAGGAGGTCTGCAGATGGCTGAGCAGCCACATCCGGTTGTGGGGACGTCACGGAAGGAGTCGCGGAGATCCGGGCCTCTTCGATCTGGACCGGCGCGGTCACCTTGCTCGGTGCCGTCGAAGGGACCTCGCCGGCGATCGGATGCGGAACGTAGTCCGGATCAACGACCAGTCGCGCGATGGTGTGCGTCGCGGCGAGCTGTCCGAGAGGAGGGAGCGCGGCGATGAGGGTTCCCACCCAGGTCTGCCAGGTGATGGATTCATGCACTGCCCAGGCGTGCGAGCCGTTCGCACCTACCGACACGACGGTGAAGGCGACGAGGGCGATCCAGGCGAACCAAGGGGTCTGCCCTCGCCCGCGCTCGACGAGCACGGCCACGGTGTAGACGATGATCGCGCCGTCGATGAAGACCGGGACTGCCCACCGCAGCGATGGGCGGATGTTGGCCCACGCGGCGACGTCATGCAGCCCCGCAAAGCTGAGCATGAACGTGACAGTGCTGAGGGTGATCGCGCCGACGAGTGCTATCCAGAGCAGGATCCTGGACTCGGTCGAGATGGTCATTCGCCGTGGAACGGTGAACCCCGGGTGGTGCAGGTTCTCGGACATCGGTGCGGTCGTCATCGATGCGACTCCCCCTAGTAGCGAACGCTTGCGTTCATATTATCAGAAAACCTCAACACTTGCGTCCTGATATCGTGGGTTCATGGTTGATCGGGAGCCGCCGGAGGATCCTGGCCCGGGGCCGGCAGGGCTGTACGACGTGGAGCGGTTGGCTCGACGTCTTGGCATCGCGCATTCGACCCTCCGCGGCGCACGGTGGCGGGGCGTGGACTGGTTGCCCGACCCGGTCGGAACCCTCAACGGTGCGCCGGTGTGGAGCGCTTCGTCGCTCGAGGGAATCGAGGAACGCCGGCGACCCGCTGGCCGGCCTCGCAAATCTGACTGAGCCGAGTCCCTCGAAAGCCACCGCCGCGCTGAGCGCCGCTGAAAGACTCCGACCATGACTAGCAGTCGTGTGTGGGGATTCATGAAGGCACATCCAATAGCGACCGCGATCGCTCTCACCACGGCCGCCGTTGCAATCTTGGTGTCCGTCCCGCTCGTGCTCGTCGACATCAGCGGCGGCGGCCGCCTGAAGGGCAAGGACCTCGCCGACGCGGTCGCGAACGAGCGCCGGACAGTCCTCGCTACGCTCGCCGGCATCGCCGCCGCGATCGGCCTGTTCTACACCGCGATGAGACACCATCTTGACCGCGAGAACCACACGCTCGCCCTCGAGAACCACAAGCTCGCCCTCGAGAGCGCCCAGCTCGACCGCGAGAGCGCCCAGCTCGGCCGCGACAGCAACGTCACCGAGCGCTACACCCGTGCCGTCGAGCAGCTTGGCCACACCAGCATCGCGATTCGTCTTGGAGGCCTCTACTCCCTCGACCGCATCGCGGTCGATTCCGAACGCGATCGCGACACGATCCTCGAAGTCATATGCGCCTTCGTCCGCGACCGCACCCGAGCACGCCCTTCTGCCACACCGGAGACAGACGCACCGACCGCGCCTGAGACCGACGTGGCGGCCGCACTGAGTCTCCTCACACGACCGAAAAGCTGGATCAACTCGACAGTTGACATAAACGGCGCCAACCTCACCGGCGCCAACCTCTTCCGCGCCAACCTCACCCGCGCCAACCTCGGCGGCGCCAACCTCGGCGGCGCCAACCTCACCCGCGCCAACCTCACCGGCGCCTACCTCGGCGGCGTCACCCTCACCCGCGCCAAGCTCACCGGCGCCAACCTCACCGGCGCCTACCTCGGCGGCGTCACCCTCACCCGCGCCAAGCTCACCGGCGCCGACCTCACTAACGCCTTCCTCACCAACGCCGACCTCACCGGCGCCGACTTCACCAACGCCGACCTCAACGGGGCCGTTGGCCTGGACACCGTGGTCGGCCTTCCGTGAGAGTGAGCATGGGTGGAGGGCTGCCCCCAGTGGCAGCCCTCCCCCAGCTGGTGGTGTCAGATCTTCTCGTCGGTGCGGATGTTGCGGACGGCTTCGGCGGTGGCCCAGCGCAGGGAGATCCCGACGGCGTCGGCGAGGACCTTCTGCATGGTGCGCTTGGCTCCGGTCTCCTTGTCGTCCCAGCTGTCGGTGGTGACGTTGCCGGCGACGATGACCCGGTCGCCCTTCTGCAGCGAGCCGGCCGTGTTCTCCGCGAGGGTGCCGAAGGCCTTGACCTGGTGCCGGTTGGGCTCGCGGTCTTCCCACTCCCCCGCGTCGTTCTGCCGGCGGCCGTTGACCAGGACGGTGAACTCCACGACCTGCTTGCCGCTGGGGGTGAAGCGCAGCTCGGGGTCGGCTGCGAGGTTTCCTTCGAAGATCGTCGTGGTGGTGAGCATCGGTCTCTCCTTCGCTGGTGGGTGAGGCTGCACCCGGTGGTGGTGGCCGGTTGGGCCGGGCGGCTGCTTGCTGCCTGCCCGGTATGGCCGTCTGTCCAGTGGCGTGGAGGCTCGGGGTCAAGGGCCGGCGTAGCCGGTACATCTCGCCCTTGACGCTGAGACAGCCGCTGGTAGGCCCGGCTGCCACCGTTGTGGCGTGGGTGGTGGTGTGTCGGCCGAGCTCGTGAGGTCGTCTCGATAGACCGCGCGGAGCGCGGCGTCTGGGGGGCTCGGTGCGCTGTTCGTAGTTCTGTCAGTGCCGGAGTCACAGAGTCCGGCAGTACGGGAGTCTGTGACTGCCCGGGATTCTCCGGCCGGAGGCCGGCGACGAGTCAGCGCCGCGGAGCGGCTCCGCTCCCCCGGGTTGGGGTGCCCGGCTGGTCCGGGCACCCCAACCGATCGGACTAGAGGGTCTCGAGCGCGCGTTCGAGGACGTCGGAGGCCGGCGGCGTCCAGTGGGCGGGGTTCATCCCGAGCCGGGCTGCCATCCGGACCAGGTCGGCCAGGGTGTGGGCCTCGTCGCCGGCGTTGTCTGCGGCGTCGCAGGCCAGCCGTGCGGCGTGGCCGTTGCCGTCCATCCAGGCGGCGAAGGCGGCGAGCCCGAGCAGGTTGCGTGCGGCCTCTCCTTCGGCGTGACCGGCGAGGTCGGTGAACAGGTGCCACGCCGCCCGCGCGTTCGTGACGGTGACCTGGAACATGTAGAGGTCTCTGACCGGGATGAGCAGACTCGCCGCGACCAGGTGGTCGACGACGTCGCGGTCACCGACGGCTGCCTCATCGTTGAGGACACCGGCGACGGTGGCGATGGCCTCGTCGGCCCAGGCGCGCCGATCTGCGACGGCTTCGACGATCGACAGGGCGCACTCGAGGGTGACCGGCTGGTCGAAGCGGCCTGGGGTCAGCGCCTGGTCGATGTCGTGGCGTGGCCTGGGGATCTCCATCCCGGCGGCGACGGCCTCGGCGATGATCCGGTTGCTCTCCAGATCGACGGGCTCGCTCGACCCGCAGCCGCAGGTGCAGCGTGCCTCGATCAGGTCGGTGGCGATCACGGACATCACCGTGAGGCCAGTCCTCTCACGCAGCGCCTGGTCGACGGCGACCCCGTCGTCGTAGGTGCCGAACACGATCACGATCAGCGAGGATGCGGCCAGGTACTGCATCACGTCGGTGAGGCAGCTCGGCTCAGCGATCAGGTCGGCGGTCTCCAGGATGAGTCCGTTGGGTGCGTCAGGGTTGGCGGCGTCGACAACGTTGGCGACCGTCCAGCCCTGCTCGGGGACCATGCCGATGTTGACGACGGCGGCCGCGACCTGCTCGGCCAGGGTGCTGGCGACGATTCTGTGAGCCATGAGTGACTCCTTCCTTTGGCGTGGGGAGTTCGGAAGTACGGGACTCTGTGACTGCGGTACTGACGGAGTGACAGAGCCCGGTGGTCTGTTGGTGCTGGTGGGGGCGCGGCAGGTTCTGCTCGCGCCCCCACCAGGTCAGTGGTTGACCCGCTTGCGGAGCACGGTCGGCTCCGGCGCGATCACTCCCCCAGCCACGGTCGTGGTGCAGTTCGCGCAGCCCTCGGCGATGACGTAGGCGTCGAAGAACTCCTCGACGCTGCTGCGTGTGGTGTCGAGGTCGGCGTGCTCGGTGCAGGGGTCGAAGTCCCACGAAGCGATGACGTGAGCCATGGGTGGCTCCTTCCTGCCCGGGCGTGGGTGCGCCGTCTGGGTCGGCGACTGTTGTTCGCCCCTCCCGGGCAAGAGAAATGTCGAGCCGCTGTGGAGGGCGGAGGGCAACCTCGGGGACCGGCTGGAGCCGGGGCCGGCGGGGAGGAATGAAGCGAGCTTGCGAGCGCCGAGTCGCCGGTTTTGGTGGAGGCCGGCGCGTAGCGCCGGGGTTGCGTGGAGCCCGGGCGGCTCAGAATGGATCGGGCCGGGAGGGGAAACCCCTTAAGAGATCAGTGCCGCGCAGCGGCTCTGATGTTGTCGTGGCTTGTCACCGCGCGCAGCGGGGTGCCAGGCGGGCACGAAGTGCCAGACTCTGGAACTCACAGACTTACAGACTCACGGAGTTGGTGGGCCGATATCCCCACCGTGCGGGCTACGCCGCCTCTGGCGCGCAGCGGCCGCCGCGGTGCTGTCTGCGAGAGGCCGGAGCGCCTCGACCAGCGGCTGGTACGGCGGCAGGTCTGCCCCGTGCCAGCCGACCCAACGCCCCGCGGCTTCCTCCGCGAGGTGCGGCCGGTCGCCGGCAAGCTGGTGGAGCGCCTCGACGACGGGGCCGGGATCGGTAGTGAAGGCGTTTCGGCTCAGGAGCGCATCGAGCCGCACCGAGAGTGCGGTTTCTGGGCTGAGGCGACGCGAGGGCACGCCTCGATTCTCGCCTCTCACCAGGCGAGCGGTCAGGGACTACCAGACTCTGTTACTTCCGGACTCACAGACGGACGGCGGTGTGACCGTGTGTCGCGCCGCCGCCCGATCCGTCTCCGCGTCGCTAGCCGATCGCGTAGGTGTAGACGTTGGCGCTGCTGCCCCGCGCCCTCCAACTGAAGGTCTCGACTTCACCCTTCGGGCATGCCTTGTTGCTGTACCTATACAGGCTGTCCATCCAGGCCTTCACCTGGATGCACTTGCCGTCGGACTTGGTGTCCTTCAGCCAGCCCTCGACGGTGACATAGATGACACCGCCGTCATTGGCGCACCTGATCGTGTAGTGCGACTCGCCGCCCGTGATGTACACGTTGATTGGGTTCGGGCCGCAGGCGGCAGCGGAAGCAGGTGAGGCGTTGATCGCCCCGGCCGACGCCACCAGCCCTACCGTCGCGAGAACAGCCTTCATACGCTTCTTCATGGATCCCCTAAATTGCTGTCTGCATTGAAATGCTTGACACCATGGTCGGCGGCGCGCACCACCCGCAAGGGCTTTCGAAGAGCGTCTCGAATCGTGAGGCCGTGCCGCACCGACCCGCGGCTGCCGCGGGCGCCAGTCGCCTTGTCGCAGGGCGCATGAAGGAGGGCCCGACCTACCCAGAAGGTCGGGCCCTCAGTGGCGGCTGGGAGCCGCCAGTCTGTGGGGCTACAGTCCGAGCGAGGCGCGGAGCTCGGCCTCGTCGGTGCCGTGCAGCTCGGCGCGGCGTGCGAGCAGAAGGTCGACCGCGACACGGATCAGGGTGTTGTCGGTGATCCGCTCCCCCTGTCCGTTACGTGCGCGGGTGAGCTGGCGGGCGACGTCGGCCAGCTCGTCGGCCTGCTCGGGCCGGAACCGGACCTCTTTGCGCAGCATCGTCAGGTAGCGCGGGCCCGTGCCGCCGGCGTCGCGCTCGACGGCGGCGAGCGGCGGTCGCGACCTCCGGACTCCCGGAGTCTGTGACTTCGTAACTTCCGGAGTCCGTGAGTCTGTAACTTCCGGAGTCCGTGAGTCTGTAACTTCCGGAGTCCGTGAGTCTGTAACTTCCGGAGTGCCGAAGTCTGCGCTCTCGAGGAGGCTTCCGAGCTTCTTGCGTGCCATGTCAGTTGACCTCCGTCAGTGCGGCCGACTCGGTGGTCATCGTCCAGCCAGCGAACATCTCAACCGCGATCCGGCGGTAGTCGTCTGCGGCTCGGGCGCTTCGGAGGTCGTTGTCGTACTGGGTGACGACCTTTCCCTCGATCGGTGCGCGTTCGTGAACGCTGTACATGCGGACGTGGTTGGCGAAGCGGGAGACGCCGGCGGCGTCGAGGAGGTCGCGGGCTTCCTCGAGCTTGCTGGGGATCCGCGGGTCGACCTTGTTGATGAGGACCTTGTAATCGACGCCTCGCGGAACCACGACCTGCTTGATGGTGCGCATCAGCGGTCCGATGGCGAGAGCGGCGGGGTCGGTGGGGAGCACGGCGAAGTCGGCGTTGCGGAGCACGGCGTCGATGACTGCCTGTCCCTCGAGGCTGCCGGGGGTGTCGACGAAGACGAAGTCGTAGGGGAGTGCGCGGAGGCGGGCCAGGTTGTTGGGGTCGGTGTCGTCGGCGACGTCGAAGGGCAGGTTGTCGTCGGATTGGTCGGCCCACCAGGTCGCGGACTGCTGGGGGTCGACGTCGACCAGGAGCACGCGAGCTCCTTCGGCGGCGACCGCGGCCAGGTTCATGGCGGTGGTGGTCTTGCCGACCCCGCCCTTCTGGCCGGCAACGGCGATGATCCTCATGATTGACTCCGGCTCTCTGTCAGTTCGGAACTCTGTTAGTCCGGGACTCTGTTAGTTCGTTAGTTCGGAACTCTGTTAGTTCGGCAGTAACGGACTTTAGGCGGTCGGGGCGCTGGGGTGGGGGAGCGTGTTCGGCGCGTCGGCTCTTCGTGGGGGCGTGCGGCGTGACGGGGTTGGAGCCGCTGCGACAGGCTCGACCGAGCACGCTGCGGAGGGTCCGGAACGCCCATGAGGGGCGGGGCGTGTCGTCGCGTCCGTACGAGTTGGGTGGTGGGGCGGCTGGGTGCCGCCCCACCAGTGGAGCGTCTAGACGGTTCGGTCGCCGGTGGCGTACTCCTCGACCTCGCTGAGGGTGTAGCCAAGGGTGGCGAGGAAGCGGAGGTAGCGGCCGGTGGGGGAGTGGTCGCCGTCTTCGCGCCAGGCGCTGTCGCTGCTGCGCGCCTCGTAGCCTGCGAGCACCTGACCGAGCGCCAGGACCTGTGCCCGCTTGTCGCTGACATTCTCGACGGTTGCGACAAGAGAGGCGCTGCGGCCGTAGGACGCGGCCTTCTCTACGCCGAACCAGTCGGCGGCGATGTCGTTGGCTGAGGAGTCGGTGAGCAGGTCGGCGTCTTTGGCGAGGGCGTAGGCGATGAATGTGCCTGCTCCCTCGGGGAGGGTCTTCCGCATGAGGTAGGTCGTGACCCAGCTGCGGCGGACCGCCCTGGCTGACTTCCATGCCTTGTTGTTGTCGATCACGAGTCTGCGTGCCAGTCGTGCTTCCTCGCGGGCTTCGGGGCTCATCTCGTCCGCGCGTGGCTTGCCGCTACCCTGCGGGCGACTCCACCACTGCTGGTCGGTGATGTGGCCGTGCTCGGCGTACCCGGAGCAGGCGTAGACCGGCTCCCAGGTCTCCACGGCGATCGCCGCCTCCCAGCGGGCCTCGGCCTCGTCCTCGTCGACGTCGTCACCGAAGTCTGGGCGTCCCCACCGGTCGGTGGGGATCGGTGTCCCGTCGGGGTCGGTGTAGGTGGTTGTCTCGCACAGGTAGGCGGCGTGACCTGGGCAGGCGGCGTGGTCTTCGGCGGCGATCCTGGCGCCGTCGGGTGTGCGGAGGTCTCCCAACGCCCGATCGATGCTGCTGTACGCGGGGCGCTGCTCGAGGAGGATGACGCCCTCCTCGGTGAGCCGTGCGAGGACGGGCGCCTGCTGCTCAGCACGGCGTCGCTCGTCGCGTGCCTGCTGTGCGACGTGGGCGAACTGGCCGGTCTTGGCGGCGGCGACCAGTGCCTTGACGGTCTCGACGTCGCCGTCGAACTCGGCCAGGGCGGCGGCTTGGTCGAGGGTCAGGTCGTAGCGGTCGGCGGCGGCCGCCGCCAGGTCGCTCTTTCCGATCTGGAGAACGACCTCGACGTGCTCGCGGCGGGTGTGGGTCTTCTTGGCGATCTGCGCGGCGCTGAGGCCGAAGGCGGCCAGCTGCTTGGCGGTCTTCGCCTCGTCGGCGACGGTCAGTCCTGCGCGGTGGTGGTTCTCGGCGTGCTGGGTGAGGATCCGCTCGATCTCAGCGGCGTCACCGTCGCCTGCCGTGAGGGGGATGACGACGACTGGCACGGTGTCGAGGGCTGCTTCGACGGCAGCGGCCGTGCGGCGGTGGCCGTAGCGGACCCGCAGGCCCTGGTCGGTCTCAGCGGCGACGATGGGCTGCAGTACGCCGTAGGTCTTGATCGAGGCGACGAAGTCGGCGTCGAGACGGAGGTCGGTACGCACGTTGAGGTCGACCAGCAGCGTTCTGGGGTCGACCGCGCGGGGCGTGGGGGTGTGAGCCATGGGTGGCTCCTTCCTGCCCGGGCGTGGGTGCGCCGTCTGGGTCGGCGACTGTTGTTCGCCCCTCCCGGGCAAGAGAAATGTCGAGCCGCTGTGGAGGGCGGAGGGCAACCTCGGGGACCGGCTGGAGCCGGGGCCGGCGGGGAGGAATGAAGCGAGCTTGCGAGCGCCGAGTCGCCGGTTTTGGTGGAGGCCGGCGCGTAGCGCCGGGGTTGCGTGGAGCCCGGGCGGCTCAGAATGGATCGGGCCGGGAGGGGAAACCCCTTAAGAGATCAGTGCCGCGCAGCGGCTCTGATGTTGTCGTGGCTTGTCACCGCGCGCAGCGGGGTGCCAGGCGGGCACGAAGTGCCAGACTCCCGAACTCCCGCACTCACAGACTTCTCCACCTCCGAAGTGTCCGCTTGCAGCACACGAGGGTTTGGTACTCAGCTCCCTATTCGTGAAGTGGACGATCCGCTCCGGTGCCGACGACCCTGACGTTCGTAACTCTGCGTTCCTGAGGGTTAGTTCCGGTGTTGCTCGTTACGGTGAGGAGCGCGCGCACCTCGCCGACCGCCGTCGGAAGGAACCAGACTGGCAGCCGCACTTCGCGGCAGGGGCGAATCCATCCTTCGAACCCCACCCACCCCAACGGACCCTCATCTTGCTCAGGGACGCTGACTTCGAGTGAGCGGGTGCCGATGTTACGGATCACTAGGGTCCTGGCTTCCACCGCCCCGACCTCGGTCCAAAAGGTAATGAGGCGTGGGACGACCCTGAGCACCGTCGCGTCGTCACCAGTGACCACGACATCGGGCGATACCTCCGTCGGCGCTTCGAGCCTCTGGTCCCTGAAGTAGATCGTCCCCAACCGATGGTGGTCGAGCATGGATCTGGGTGTGGCGCCGCCGGCCATGCGCGCATCAATAGCAACGTCGGATGAGTACTGGGGGGTTTCATCCCAAGAGCTGCGTACCAAGTTGTATTGGTTAGCGTCCGGGTGGTTCTTCTGCCAGATCGACCAGAGCCGATCAAGGTTGCAGTGGTGCAGGTAGAACAGCGGGTCGAGCGGTGAGGTCCGACCCGCCATCGTCGGACCGACCCACATGTGAGGACCTGAATGGTGCTCGCCCTCGATACTCCGGAAACTGGAGTAGTCCAAACTGAGGATGGACGACCGGATGTCCTTGAGCGTTGGAAGGTAGCCGCCGGGATGATGTCCTGGGCTCCGGTCAACCGACCAGGAGACGATCCCGCCGCGCCCGGCGGCGCCTCCGAAGACCGTCTTCCACGGTCCGGTGTCGATATCTTGCGAGTCGCTTTCCCGGGTCCAGTCCCAGTAGGGCAAGGACACGCTGGGGTTGACGCGACGAAGCAGGGTTTCGAACCGCAGTAAGAAGTGACGGTGCCATGGGAAGAACGCTGGACCGAAGTGCACGTCATGCCAGCTCTCCTCGTGCTCTTTGGCGAACCTCTGGATGATGTTGTCTTCATAGAGCCAGTTCAGCGCTGCTCCGAAATCGGCTTGAGCTTGGGGGCTCAACTGCATGAAGTCCCGGCGCCCGCAGCGGATGGCAGGCGCGAGCTCGAGTTCGGTGGGGATCTCGCCTGTGACGGCCTGGTCGAACCGCCTCGAGATCAGCGTGGCTTTCGCATTGGCAGCTCCGACGAAGTTGGCAGCAGCTTCGAGCAGCGTTGACGACGGGTGTGCGTAGATGTCGGACCGAAGTGAGTATCCGGCGCCGGTGATCTCGTATGACTCATTCCGACCGTCAATTCTGAGGGACTTATGCCCGGTGGAGTTGCTGATTTGGATGAGGTGGCCATCCACGGCGAACATGTCAGACGAGTCGTCATCTAGGCCGTCAGCGTCCGGCTTCGACGCGCCTCGGCCCTCAGGGTGATCGTCGCCCGCCAAATGACCGGCTTCCGGTTCTGTCTCACCGTCTCGCGAGTCAGTCATCTGAGCCTCCTGGCTGGATTGCCGCGATCCCGCCGCGCAGCGGCACGACTCGGGCGACCTAGATTCCGGCCTACTCCTAGCCAATGGTTGCGTCAACGAGATTGCTCACCGCATGCTGCAGGTGGCGTCTCGGTGCCTACCGCCGCGCTGGGCGCCGGGTCGCATGGAGCCGGAGTTGGACCAGCGGCGGAGGGGCGGGACACCGGTCCAGGGCACCCCGCACTTCCTGGAGCGCAACCGGCACGCGCCACGTCGCATCGCCGGGCGGAGCCGTTGGCGAGCGCGAGATGTCCGGAGGTGGCCACGACTTGGTGCGGCCTGCTGCGCTTGCCAGGGCTGGCTACGGCTTGCCAGGGCTGGCTACGGCTTGCCAGGGCTG
>NZ_JAHWCJ010000006.1:0-3967 GCF_019550855.1 Mumia sp. zg.B21
CGGTGAACGCCGGTGACTACGACCTGTCCGAGTCCGGCCCGACCGGTTACGCCGCGTCGGACTGGGTCTGCACCGGCGCGACGATCGAGGGTGCGACCGTCTCGGTCGCCAACGGTGGGGACGTGACCTGCACGATCACCAACGACGATCAGCCGGGCACGTTGACGCTGGTCAAGGACGTGGTCAACGACAACGGTGGCACGGCCGAGCCGGGTGACTGGACGCTGTCTGCCGAGGGGCCGACGCTCATCACTGGTGCGACCGGCTCTGAGGCGGTGACTGGCGCGACGGTGGACGCCGGAGGCTACGAGCTCTCGGAGGCCGGAGGCCCGGGTGGTTACGTTCCCGGTGACTGGACCTGTACGGGTGGAGAGCTTGAGGGAATCACCGTCACGGTTCCGAACGGTGGGGACGTGACGTGCACGATCACCAATGACGATCAGCCGGGCACGTTGACGTTGGTGAAGGAGGTCGTCAACGATGACGGTGGGTCGGCGGAGGCGACGGAGTGGACTCTGTCTGCTGACGGGCCGACGCCGATCAGTGGTGCTACCGGCAGTGACGCGGTGACCGGTGCGACGGTGGAGGCGGGTGAGTACGACCTGTCGGAGGTTGACGGGCCGGCCGGTTACGCCGCTTCGGACTGGACCTGCACCGGCGCGACGGTGACCGGTGCCACCGTGGCCGTCCCCAACGGCGCAGACGTGACCTGCACGATCACCAACGACGACCAGCCGGGCACATTGACGTTGCGCAAGCAGGTGGAGACCGGGGCAACTGGCGCCACCGACGTGCCTGCGGACTGGACGCTGACCGCCGACGGGCCGACGCCGATCTCTGGTGCGTCCGGGTCACCCGCGGTGAGCGGCGCGGCGGTGAACGCCGGAACCTACGAGCTCACCGAGGCCGGTCCGGGTGGCTATGACGCAGGGGACTGGAGCTGTGAAGGGGCCGGAGGGACGTTGGAGGGGGCGTCGCTCACGTTGGCCAACGGTGCCGACGTCACCTGCACGATTGTGAACACTGCGCAGCAGCCCACCTTGACCTTGGTGAAAGACGTGGTGAACGACGCTGGTGGGACGGCTGAGGCGACGGACTGGACGTTGTCGGCGACGGGTCCGACGGCGGGTGTGTCGGGGGTGACCGGTTCGGTGCCGGTGACCGACCGTGCTGTCGTGGTGGGGTCGTACGCGCTGGCCGAGTCGGACGGGCCTGCCGGTTACGGGGCCTCGCAGTGGGTGTGCGTCACGGACGGGACTTCGCTACCCGTGGTCGCAGGATCCGTGTCCGTCGGCCTCGGTGCTGACGTGACGTGCACGATCACGAATGACGATGCGCCGGGCACGTTGACGTTGGTGAAGGACGTGGTGAACGACAACGGTGGGTCGGCGGAGGCGACGGAGTGGACTCTGTCTGCTGATGGGCCGACGCCGATCAGCGGTGTTACCGGCAGTGACGCGGTGACTGGTGCGACGGTGGAGGCGGGTGAGTACGACTTGTCGGAGGTTGACGGGCCGGCCGGTTACGCCGCGTCGGACTGGACCTGCACCGGCGCGACGATCGAGGGTGCGACCGTCTCGGTCGCCAACGGTGGGGACGTGACGTGCACGATCACCAACGACGATCAGCCGGGCACGTTGACGCTGGTCAAGGACGTGGTCAACGACAACGGGGGCACGGCGGTGGCGACCGACTGGACGCTGTCTGCCGAGGGGCCGACGCTCATCTCTGGTGCGACCGGCTCTGAGGCGGTGACTGGCGCGACGGTGGACGCCGGAGGCTACGAGCTCTCGGAGGCCGGAGGCCCGGGTGGTTACGTTCCCGGCGATTGGACCTGTACGGGTGGAGAGCTTGAGGGAATCACCGTCACGGTTCCGAACGGTGGGGACGTGACGTGCACGATCGTCAACGACGATCAGCCGGGCACGTTGACGTTGGTGAAGGAGGTCGTCAACGACAACGGTGGGTCGGCGGAGGCGACGGAGTGGACTCTGTCTGCTGACGGGCCGACGCCGATCAGTGGTGCTACCGGCAGTGACGCGGTGACTGGCGCGACGGTGGAGGCGGGTGAGTACGACCTGTCGGAGGTTGACGGGCCGGCCGGTTACGCAGCGTCGGACTGGACCTGCACCGGCGCGACGCTCGAGGGTGCGACCGTCTCGGTCGCCAACGGTGGCGACGTGACGTGCACGATCACCAACGACGATCAGCCGGGCACGTTGACGCTGGTCAAGGACGTGGTCAACGACAACGGCGGCACGGCCGTGGCGACCGACTGGACGCTGTCTGCTGAGGGGCCGACGCTCATCACCGGTGCGACCGGTTCTGAGGCGGTGACTGGCGCGACGGTGGACGCCGGAGGCTACGACCTGTCGGAGGCCGGAGGCCCGGGTGGTTACGTTCCCGGTGACTGGACCTGCACGGGTGGAGAGCTTGAGGGAATCACCGTCACGGTTCCGAACGGTGGGGACGTGACGTGCACGATCGTCAACGACGACCAGCCGGCGACGTTGACGCTGGTGAAGGAGGTCGTCAACGATGACGGCGGGTCGGCGGTGGCGACCGACTGGACGCTGTCTGCTGACGGGCCGACTGCTCTGTCCGGCGTGACCGGCACCGAGGCGGTGACCGGGGTGACGGTGAACGCCGGTGACTACGACCTGTCCGAGTCCGGCCCGACCGGATACTCCGCGTCGGACTGGACCTGTACCGGCGCGACGCTCGAGGGTGCGACCGTCTCGGTCGCCAACGGTGGCGACGTGACGTGCACGATCACCAACGACGATCAGCCGGGCACGTTGACGCTGGTCAAGGACGTGGTCAACGACAACGGCGGCACGGCCGTGGCGACCGACTGGACGCTGTCTGCTGACGGGCCGACCGCCGGGATCACCGGCACGACCGGCTCGGCTGCGGTCACCGACGTTGCCGTTGAGTCCGGCGAGTACGTGCTCTCAGAAGCCGGTCCTGCCGGCTACACGGCCTCGGACTGGGACTGCGGTGACGCGGCGCTCGAGGGTGCGACGGTGATTGTGCCCAATGGTGCGGACATCACGTGCACGATCGAGAACGACGACCAGCCAGCCAGGCTGACCCTGGTCAAGGAGGTCGTCAACGACGACGGTGGCACGGCGGAGCCCGGCGACTGGACGCTCTTCGCCGACGGGCCGAGGGAGGGGATCTCCGGCCGGGGCGACGACTTCGTCGACGTGACCGTGACCGCCGGTGACTACGACCTGTCGGAATCCGGCCCGGCCGGTTACTCCGCGTCGGACTGGGTCTGTACCGGTGCGACGGTGACGGGTGCGACCGTGTCGATCCCGAACGGCGGTGACGTGACGTGCACGATCACCAACGACGACAATGCTGTGCCGCCGGCGAGCACGTGGACGGTGCTGAAGACGAGTGATCCGCCGTCGGGTTCCACGGTCGATCCTGGTGATGTGATCACGTACACGGTCCGTGCGGGGGTGGTGACCGGGTCGAGCGTCGATGGGGTGGTCGTGACCGACAACCTGTCGCGGGTGCTCTCACGGGCGTCGCTGGTCCCGGGGAGCGTCGAGGCGACGTCCGGTACGGCAGAGGTCACGGGGACGACGCTGCGCTGGGAGATCGGAGAGCTCACGGGTACGCAGACCCTGACGTACAAGGTCCGGGTCGACGACGACGCGTCGGGGGTGACCCTCGTCAACGTCGTGTCCGGCGACGGGGCTGAGCCGTGTCCGCCTGAGGGTCCGGACCTGCCTGCCGCCCGTGCGGCGGCGCCGGCGGACGAGGACGACTGTCGGACGACGACCCACGAGACGCCGACCGAGCCGTCGCCACCGGGTCCCGGTGGTCCCGATGGGCCTGGTGGTCCTGGTGGTCCGAGCACACCTGCCGGTCCGGGGTTCCCGGATCTCCCCGGCACGGGTGGTCCTGCCGGTTGGATCGGGGCGGTGGCGCTCCTGCTGGTCGCTGCCGGCTC
>NZ_JAHWCJ010000007.1:0-3264 GCF_019550855.1 Mumia sp. zg.B21
GACGGTGTTGGAGCGGTAGCCCGTGCCGTCCCAGTCCTCGCAGGTGATGAGGAGGAGACGCGGGCGGCCCTTCTGTCGGAAGAGTCGTGCGGACTTCTCGGCGAGGGTCGCCTTGTCGTAGGTCTCCGTGCCGGCCTCGAGCTGGCCGAGGTCGTCGAAAGCGCCTCTCTGACCCTCGAGCCCTCTGACCTCCGACCCCGTGTGCCGGTTTGTCCCATCTGGGGCAGGATGCCCATTATGCGTGCGTGAGTGCGTCACGCATGGGCCGGGTTGGGGGATCCATGGGCGGCAAGGAATTCTGGAACAAGCGGTCGGGTCGCTTCGTGGCGTCGGCCGCGGTGCTGCTGCTGATGGGTCTCCTCGGCGCGCCGCCTACGGGTGCGGTGCCGGCCGTTGCGCCTGCGGACGTCCCGCCGGCGACAGGCACCAACGCCGTCATCACCGTCAAGGTCGGCGCCGACCGGGTGGGGACGAACGGTGTGTCCAACCTGGCCGGCGTGACCCTCCGGCTCTACAACGGAACGTCGGCCCCGACGACCCCCGTGGCCGACGCATGGGCGACCTGCGTGTCGGACGCGGACGGGGACTGCAGCTTCGTCGTGCCGGACACGCAGACGAGCATTCTCGGCACCTGCCTCGGCATCACGGCCGGAGACAACTGCGACCGCCGCTTCTGGGTGGTGCAGGAAGGTGCGCCGGAGGGGTTCACCATCAACCCGTCGTTCCGGACGGGCGAGGGCGACGGCACGCTCTCGGAGAGCACGGCGTACCAGTTCCGGACCGGGCTGAGGCTCCGAGCCGGCAACACCTACAGCTCGACGTCGGACTTCATGATCGGCACGGGCGACACCAACCGTGTCGCTTCCGGCGGAATCTGGCAGCAGTCGCGGACCAATCCGCCACCGGCCCAGAGTTGCGGCCTCGACGTGGCCATCATCCAGGACCTGTCGGGCTCAGTGACACCGTCACAGCTGGTGGAGCTCAAGGCGGCGACGGACACCTTCGCCGACGCTCTCGTCGGCACGCCGTCGCGGCTGGCGTTGTTCTCGTTCTCCACCGTCTCCCCGGCCGACGGGGCGACGCAGAATTTCCCCGGACTCACCTCGGTCGCCACGCAGCAGGGCGCGGACACGTTCAAGGCGCGCTACCAGTCCTGGACCGCCGGTGGCGGAACGAACTGGGACCGAGGGCTCGCGGCGCCGGCGCAGGCCACCCCCACCTATGACCTCGCCGTCGTGATCACCGACGGAAACCCAACCCTCTACTCGCAGCCCGAACAAGGGCCGGGATACTTCGAGCGGGTGCGCGAGATGGAGAACGGTGTCTTCTCCGCCAACGCGCTGAAGGCACGAGGCACGCGCGTCCTGGCGGTCGGCGTCGGCTCCGGCGTGAGCGACCCCGCAACCGCACAGAATCTCCGAGCGATCTCAGGTCCGACGGCGTACGACGGCAGCAACACCGACACGGCCGACTACTTCCAGGTCGCGAACTACGCGTCCGTCGGTACTGCACTACGGGACCTAGCCCTCGGCGACTGTGACGAGTCGCTGTCGGTGATCAAGCAGATCGTCGGTCCGGACGGCGACATCACGAATGCGACGCCGGGCGGAGCCGGGTGGACGTTCGACGCGGCGACCACCACGCCCGGCGTGAGCCTGCCGACCACCAGTGCGACGACCGATGCCACCAGTGGCGTCAACTTCCCGATCACCTTCGGCGGCGGCGTGTCCACGGGTGCGATCACGGTGACCGAGACGGAGCAGGAGGGCGAGTCATTGTTCCCCGTCGACGGATTCAACGCCGTCTGTCGCAATCTCGCCACCGAGGAAGCCGTCCCGGTCACGAACTCGGGCGCGACCGGTTTCACCGTCGATGTGCCGAGCGACGCCCCCGTGAGCTGCACGGTCTACAACCAGGCTGTCGCACCGGCCACCGTCACCGTCGACAAGGAATGGGTCATCAACGGTGCTGCGCCCGTCCCGAACGGCAGTCAGCCGGGCGGGCTCACCGCTCAGCTGACGTTGACCGGCCCCGACGGGGCTCCTGCCTCCAACCAGGACTGGGGTGCGCCACGTCCCGGCTACAGCGCCGGCGACACCGTGACCGTGGACGAGGACGTCGACATCACTGCGCCGGCCGTGGACCCGGACCTGTGCACCGTCGGGGAGCCGACGATCGTCGAGGTCAACGGCGTCGACGTCACGCCGATCCCGATCCCGGACGGGTACGACCAGACACTGACGGCCGGTGCCAACACGCTGACCATCCGCAACAGCGTCGACTGCGAGTCCCGGCTGACGCTCGCCAAGAATGTGGTCGGGTCTGCCCTCCCGACGTCGTGGAACCTCGCGGCGCTTCCTGCTCCGGGACAGCCCGCGGGTCAGCTGCCCGGTCCGAACGGTACGGCGGGGAGTGCGGCGGTCACGGACCAGGTCGTCACGGCGCGGGTTCCGTACCAGCTGGCCGAGTCCGGCGGCCCTCCGACCTATGTCCAGAACGACGTCCGGTCCAGCGACGCGTATCCGTCGTCGACGGGGTCGTGGGCGTGTATCCGCATCGACGCCGAAGGTGCCCAGATCCCCGGGTTCGCCGACGGCCTCAACGGTGCCGTGACGGTGCAGTTCGGCGTACGGGTGCAGTGCACGGCGACGAACCAGACCGGTCGCCTCACGCTCGTCAAGGACGTCGTGAACGACGGTAGTGGGACAGCGGAGCCCGGCGACTTCACCCTGAGCGCGACTCCCGGCGACGACCCACCGGTGGAAGGTCTCGAGACCTACTCGGGGCCCGGGACTGCCACCGGCACGACGTACGAGGTGCGGCCCGGCCACCCGTACGAGCTGGCGGAGACCGGGGTCCCCGGATACTCGTTGGTCGCGGTGAACTGCGAGGCCGGTGGCGTGACCCGCGATCTCCGCACGGTGACGGTCGGCCCGGGGGAGGCGGTGACCTGCACCTTCGTGAACGACGACGATCCCGCGCAGCTGACGTTGCGCAAGCAGGTGGAGAGCGGGGCGACCGGTGCCACCGACGTGCCTGCGGACTGGACGCTGACCGCGACGCCGGACGGGATCGCAGAGCAGGACCCGGTCAGCGGCAACGGTGAGGACGGGGTGACCGACGAGAACGTGATCTCGGGAACCTACGAGCTCACCGAGGCCGGTCCGGGTGGCTATGACGCAGGGGACTGGAGCTGTGAAGGGGCCGGAGGGACGTTGGAGGGGGCGTCGCTCACGTTGGCCAACGGTGCCGACGTCACCTGCA
>NZ_JAHWCJ010000008.1:0-1651 GCF_019550855.1 Mumia sp. zg.B21
CTCTGTCTGCTGATGGGCCGACGCCGATCAGCGGTGTTACCGGCAGTGACGCGGTGACTGGTGCGACGGTGGAGGCGGGTGAGTACGACCTGTCGGAGGTTGACGGGCCGGCCGGTTACACCGCGTCGGACTGGACCTGCACCGGCGCGACGATCGAGGGTGCGACCGTCTCGGTCGCCAACGGTGGGGACGTGACCTGCACGATCACCAACGACGATCAGCCGGGCACGTTGACGCTGGTCAAGGACGTGGTCAACGACAACGGTGGCACGGCCGAGCCGGGTGACTGGACGCTGTCTGCCGAGGGGCCGACGCTCATCTCTGGTGCGACCGGCTCTGAGGCGGTGACTGGCGCGACGGTGGACGCCGGAGGCTACGAGCTCTCGGAGTCCGGAGGCCCGGGTGGTTACGTTCCCGGTGATTGGACCTGTACGGGTGGAGAGCTTGAGGGCATCACCGTCACGGTCCCGAACGGTGGGGACGTGACCTGCACGATCGTCAACGACGACCAGCCGGGCACGTTGACGTTGGTGAAGGCGGTCGTCAACGATGACGGTGGGTCGGCGGAGGCGACCGACTGGACGCTGTCTGCTGACGGGCCGACGCCGATCAGCGGTGCGACTGGCACTGGCGCGGTGACCGGGGTGACGGTGAACGCCGGTGACTACGACCTGTCCGAGTCCGGCCCGACCGGTTACGCCGCGTCGGACTGGGTCTGCACCGGCGCGACGATCGAGGGTGCGACCGTCTCGGTCGCCAACGGTGGGGACGTGACCTGCACGATCACCAACGACGATCAGCCGGGCACGTTGACGCTGGTCAAGGACGTGGTCAACGACAACGGTGGCACGGCCGAGCCGGGTGACTGGACGCTGTCTGCCGAGGGGCCGACGCTCATCACTGGTGCGACCGGCTCTGAGGCGGTGACTGGCGCGACGGTGGACGCCGGAGGCTACGAGCTCTCGGAGGCCGGAGGCCCGGGTGGTTACGTTCCCGGTGACTGGACCTGTACGGGTGGAGAGCTTGAGGGAATCACCGTCACGGTTCCGAACGGTGGGGACGTGACGTGCACGATCACCAATGACGATCAGCCGGGCACGTTGACGTTGGTGAAGGAGGTCGTCAACGATGACGGTGGGTCGGCGGAGGCGACGGAGTGGACTCTGTCTGCTGACGGGCCGACGCCGATCAGTGGTGCTACCGGCAGTGACGCGGTGACCGGTGCGACGGTGGAGGCGGGTGAGTACGACCTGTCGGAGGTTGACGGGCCGGCCGGTTACGCCGCTTCGGACTGGACCTGCACCGGCGCGACGGTGACCGGTGCCACCGTGGCCGTCCCCAACGGCGCAGACGTGACCTGCACGATCACCAACGACGACCAGCCGGGCACATTGACGTTGCGCAAGCAGGTGGAGACCGGGGCAACTGGCGCCACCGACGTGCCTGCGGACTGGACGCTGACCGCCGACGGGCCGACGCCGATCTCTGGTGCGTCCGGGTCACCCGCGGTGAGCGGCGCGGCGGTGAACGCCGGAACCTACGAGCTCACCGAGGCCGGTCCGGGTGGCTATGACGCAGGGGACTGGAGCTGTGAAGGGGCCGGAGGGACGTTGGAGGGGGCGTCGCTCACGTTGGCCAACGGTGCCGACGT